>NZ_OY776488.1:0-633750 GCF_963675635.1 uncultured Pseudodesulfovibrio sp.
TGGATGAGCTGAACCGGCGCGGGGCCATGGACTATTCCCTGGCCGTGGTGGTTGAGGGTGGCGAGCCGCCGGGGCTGCAGTTCATCGCTCCGTATGCGGCTACGGCTATGGGGGAATATTTCATGCTTCAGGGCAAGGACGTGCTGGTGGTGTACGATGACCTGACCCGGCATGCCCAGGCCTATCGCCAGCTCTCGCTGCTTCTGCGCAGACCCCCCGGGCGCGAGGCGTTCCCCGGCGATATTTTCTACATCCATTCACGCCTGTTGGAACGGTCCACCCGCCTCAAGCCGGAGTACGGTGGCGGAACACTGACCGCTCTGCCGGTCATTGAGACCGAAGCGCAGAACATCTCCGCGTATATTCCGACCAATCTTATTTCCATCACCGACGGGCAGATATATCTCAATCCGGAGTTGTTTCAGAAGGGCATACTTCCGGCTGTGGACGTAGGTATCTCCGTATCCCGCGTCGGAGCCCGTGCCCAGATGCCCGCCTATCGCAGGGTGGCAGGGGACCTGCGCCTGACGTATTCCCAGTTTCAGGAATTGCAGGCATTCGCCCGCTTCGGTACCCGTCTGGACGAAGAAACCCGGGCCAAATTGGAACACGGACGCCGTGTCCGTGAAATATTTAAACAGGACCGTTTCTCTCCTCTCACCGCCGGACAGCAGGCGGCAGTGCTCATGGCCGTCACTCTTGGCATGTTCGACTCGCTGCCCGCCGAGCGGGTTTCCGAAGCCGAAAAGGAATTGCTGGTCCGGCTGGAGGAGAGTCGGGGCGGACTTGATTCCCTGGCCCGTGCCATGCCGGACGACGCTGTCTGGGACAGGCTCGCCCGAGAAATCCGGGAGATCGTTGAGGGGATGCAGTAGAATGCAGACACTCGACGCCCTGCAAAAACGTATTCAGACCACCGGTGACCTGCTTGGTGTGGTTAAGACCATGAAGAGCCTGGCCGCTGTGAATATCCGGCATTTTGAACGGGCCGCCCGGTCACTGACCGAGTATGCCGAGGTGGTCGAGCAGGGGTGGGCCGTGCTCTTCCGGTCGGGCGAGTTGACGTTGCCCGCAGGAAGGGAGACTCGCGCCCTGATTCTGGTCGTGGGATCGGATCAGGGCATGTGCGGCCAGTTCAACGAGCTGGCAACTCGGGCCGCGCTGCAAGAAGGCGACAGAATTGTCGGAAAAGGACTTGATGTGGCATACTGGTCTGCCGGGGACCGCATCCGAATCGGGTTGGAAGACGCAGGCAGGGTAGTGGTCAAACACTTTTCGATCCCCGGCACCCTCGGGGGCGTGAACCTGATGGTGGAGGGTCTGGTCCCTCATCTGGCCGAATGGTATCGAAGCGGGCAGGGCCGTTTTCATGTGGTCCACAATGCAGAGGGCGAACGTGAGGGATACGCTCCATTGGTTCACAATGTCCTTCCCCTGGACAAAGACTGGGAAGAGAAGGTTACCGCCGCCCCGTGGCCGAGTCGCTGCCTGCCGCAGACCTATCTGCCGACAGAGGCTCTGTTCGCCGGATTATTCGAACAACATCTCTTTGCCTCACTTTACGGCGCGCTGGTCCGATCCATGGCCGCTGAAAACGCGGCGCGCCTGGCTGCCATGCAGGCCGCGGAGAACAATATCGAAGACATGCGTGCCCATCTGCAGATGACATTTCATCAGATCAGGCAGGACTCCATCACCGGAGAACTGCTGGATATTGTCTCTGGTTTCGAGGCAATGATCAAACAGGCAGGACGCTGAGGTGATGGCGTGTCGTCCTTGCCGATCACTTTGCCGACGTTCGATTTCCATGCCCGATATTCCGACATTTCCCGCTTCACACGACTCTGCTTAAGCGGCAGGTAACAGCTCAGGAAGGCGTTCGATATGTCGTGTTGTCCGGGTTCCCTTGCCCCGATGGCTTTGCTTGCCGTTTTCTGCTGCAGTCGACGGCGAGAAGAGTGGTCTGCTTTGTCCTTTTCTTTATTCGCTCATGGAAGACCTGACCCCATTCTTTCGATGTATAAGTTTGAGCAAAAAAACCGTAGGAGTCACTTTCTGGGATATCAAGAATTTCGTCTGAAGATTCTGCGACCTGCGCTTCGCCAATCGTTGTGGATCCGACTACGACTTTGGGGGATTCCCCTCTATTGTATACATCCATTGCCAATAGCGCTTTTAAAACATCAATATTGTATGCCATGATAACTCCAGAGTTTTGTATTTATGGCAATGCAGAGTACTTAATCCCTGATAAATTGGCGTTTTACTCTTCTGTCTTTCAGCCAAGGAAGGTGATGCTCGATTTGACCGCTCTCATAAGGAGCAACTGTCATTTCAACCCATATTCGGTGAATTGAGTAGCCTTCACCATAGGTTGTAATTATTGAATCGGGAGAGACTGCCTTCATTGAATCTCGATTGGCGGTGTCGGGAAAAGTTACTAAAATTGGGGTGAGGTCGCCTGTAAGTGGGTAACGTCCAGAAATAAATGGTTGCGATTTTTCTTGATAGTTTACCATGTGACCAGCTGCACTCCATGGAAGAGATTTGAGTGTGTCTAATCCGTAATGGTCCCCTTGAAAACTTAGGAGAAGGACTAGGTTTTTCCTTTCACCGAGGTCGCAGAATACAGCTTCTCCTTTAACTTTTGGTTGCCGAACGTATGGGTTGAGCGGCCAGATATTGAAGCTTGTGTCATCAAGTTGTATCATACTTTTATAACTTTTAAGGCCAGAGGGAGTGTTTACATCCACTCCTATGTAGTAGGTGTCCGTAGCGGCAAAGGTCACACCTAGTACACTTGCAACAGTGCCAATGAGCAATAAAGCCACTGGGCCAGTCCAGACGAAGACGGCAACGGGCCTGAGTGTGTTTGAGCCAAAAAAGAATAATGAAAAAAACATGATGATGGCACCCATTGGAAGTACGACGTAGAAAGCCGCCGTAGGAAGGGGGGCGATGAAAAACATCCAAATCAATACCCAGATGGGCAATGAAATAGAAAACACAGGATGCCTTTTTACAAAATCAGTGAGTATCTTTTTCATGAGATATGTGGCTACCTTACCAGAAAACTGGAGACATTTTATGAATTAATGCTCTACAATTAGTGGACATCTATAAACTTATCCTCTCCTCTTCCGCATATTTCGGTTTTATTCTGGCTAGATAGGTCTCTGGGTCCCCGGATAAACGGCATCCCACCTAACCACCGAGCAAACGTCTTGTTGCTTTGAACTCATCATTTTCATCTTTCAGTGCAGCTATGGCAAACAAGTGTGTTGTCTCCATAACACGTTTTACGCCTTGTGAAATATGAATGTGTTTACTTGCGAGAATTGGAGATAGGAAGCGAATTGCGAAGAACTTTGTTCCAACGATCCACCAAAGTGAGCAAGCGAGGGTAGCTAACATGATATGCACGACCAACTGGGTCTCTCCTCCTTCTGAGGAGAAGAACGGGGTCAGGTTATGCTTTTTGTTGTTTTGGCGATAAGCCTACTGACCCAACTATAATGAAGGCCTGTGTGATTTGCGATTTCCTGCTGTGTATACTTATGTACTGTAAATGCCTGGCTCATAGCCTCATTTCTGTCTGATTTACAGAGGTTTTCCGTTAAAATCTCTTCGAGCTTGGGACGAGCTCCGTGCGTTGTTTTTTAGGTATGCCATCAAGGTCGGCTTCTTTGGCAAATTGAGGTGCAAGTTTTTCTATGAATAACTCAGAGCCCAATATGCATTGGTTCTTGATTCTCGTAAGGATGGACTCAGTTTTCTTGTCACCAATTCCTGCAGCGATAAACGTCGCCCCCCCCCCCCCCCCCCCACACACACACACGGGGGCGTGGATAGAAGCATGGACGTCAGGACCGAAGAGGGCGTCTTTTAATGGCACTAAAACGGGGGAGGGAGGGCCGTCTCCCAAGGGCTGATTATATATGTGGGGGATTCAGAATTGATTATTAAGGAATACCTGTAGATTGGTTTCGTGTCCCCTATGTGTCCGCTTTTTTAACGACACCATACGAAGTTGGTGGCATCACGCGCCATCCGCTCATCGCGCTAGAGCGTGTTTCGAATCAGCTTTTCGATGGATATGTTTCGTTAAATTGTTGTATTATGCGATTTTCTCGGCTGACTGCCCTCAAAAATGGCATTCAAGATGTCGTGGGTTCGAATCCCTCTATCTCCACTACAAGAACGTTAAGGGTTTCAAGTAAATACTTGGAATCCTTTTCTCGTGTCAGATGGCCGTTTTCTGAAGTATATCCGCTATGTGTTCATCTAAAATTCGTCGCTCCGTGGTCCGGTCCTTAGACCAGCCTCTGCTTGTTGATGACGCGCATCAACATACCTGTGAGTGCTTGGATGAAGTTGGTGTTGTTAATGGGTGTTTGGTTAAACAACTAAACTGTTTGGCGAGCCAGGTTTTCCTGCTTTGGATTACCGACTGATTATGGTTATAGTGCTAGGTAAGTTGTTGACATGGCATTCTTTTATGAGTTCATAGGCGGAATCTTTTTGTTCCTTTTTTTGTGTTCTTTTGAGAAATATATTCAAATAATGAATATGTGCTTGACACGATAGTTAAGCTTATTTACTTTTTCTTCGCACCATGTAGGAAATCCTTAATAAAGGGTGTGCCTTTATGGGCGAAGGAATGGCGAAATGAATGTGTATTTGAATGGGAGCTGTTTGCGACCCCGTCGGTTCTGAGGTCTCTCCATTGAATATGGAAACCGATTTTTTTCAGGTGGTTGGAGGTCCTGTATGATGTTACTGGTAGTGTCTGGTCGTCTTGGCAGCGATGTCGTTAGCCACAATGTTCCTCATCATGAGATCGCATTGGACGAGTAGTTTTTTAAAGTTATTTTTTTGTTTTTATGGTTAACCTTCTTAACCATACTGCTCTGTTTAGAGGAGAATACGTTATGATTATGCGTCCGATTCCCATGTCTGTAGTTGCTCTGTTGATCGTCGGCCTGGGTACATGTTCTGTATTTTTTTCACGTGAAGTTGAATCAAAAGAAGCCACGGAACTGAAAGAGCGGGCATCTTGTCAAGTAGAAGAACCAGAGCTGGAGCGCTGCGTGCGCCCCGTTCCCACAGCTGTCATGCAGGTGGTAAGCGATGGGCAAATTCGGATATTTCCTGGCAAGGTTCGCGCCAATCGCCGTGCTGAATTGGCTTTTGCCGTAAGTGGCAGGCTGGTTAAGCTCAACGCTCAGGAGGGGACCCGGGTGCAAAAAGGTCAGGTTTTGGCGCGGCTTGACCAGCGGGATTTTATTCATGCAGAGGAAGCTGCCAAGGCCAGATTCCAACAGGCGAAGCGCAACTTGGATAAGTTCAGCATGTTACGCGAACAAAGAGTGGTGGCAGAAACTCAGTTCGAGGACATCAAGACCGCTTATGACATTGCCTTGGCAGACCTCAACATTCGGGAGAAGGCGTTGGCTGATACAACGTTGCGCTCTCCTTTTGACGGGGTCGTCGTGGACAGGCGTGTTGAGAATTACGGCCATGTCAAGAAAGAGGAGGCGGTTCTTTCGCTTCAGGATATCTCCGGTATAGAAGTGATCATCCAGGTACCTGAGCGACTGATTGCGCGAGATGGAACAGACGGCTTACGCCGTTTGCGAGTTTTGTTTGATGCGGACCCTGACAAAGAGCGTTGGTACGATGCTGTAGTGCGTGAATACAGCGTTGAGTCCGATAAGGGGACCCGGACCTACGATGTTGTGGTCGCATTGACTTCGCCTGTTGCTCTGAATCTCTATCCCGGTATGACGGCTTCAGTGAGTGCCATTGTGGGAAAAAACATAAAGGACGAGGGGCGTGAGACGTCCGCAACCATGCGGGTGCCAGTGGAGGCCGTGTGGAGAGGCGTGGACGGTGGCTCCTATGTGTGGGTTGTTTCGCTCCAAGGCGGGCACCCGGCGAGGAGGCGTGTCGAAGTGATGGCGCTTCGGGGGGATTGCGCCGAGATCAAAAGCGATCTCAAGGCGGGGACGCATGTGGCCATTGCAGGAGTTCATGCTTTGAAGGAAAGCGCTTTGGTTCGTCCTCAGGCGAATGGACAGGAGGGATTGGACGGATGAATCTCGCCGGATACGCAGTTCGGCATAAAGCCGTCATGATTGTCCTGATTGTTCTCGTTGTCCTCGGGGGGCTGTTTTCCTACAGCAAGCTAGGACGGCTGGAGGACCCTGAATTTACTATCAAGACCGCCGTGATTTTTACCCAATACCCCGGTGCGACAGCCGAACAAGTGGAAACCGAGGTGACGGAACGTCTTGAGACAGCTATTCAGCAACTCAAGCAGCTCAAGGAGGTACGGTCTATATCCCGCCCAGAGCAGTCAATCATTTTCGCGGAAATAGAAGAAACCTATGATAAAAATACGTTACCGCAGGTTTGGGATGAGTTGCGGCGCAAGGTCGGACAGGCCTCAGGGGCTTTGCCGCCCGGTTGCCAGCCGCCATATGTAAATGACGATTTTGGCGATGTCTACGGTTTGCTCTTCGCATTGACCGGTGACGGGTACTCACAGCACGAACTCAAGGAGGTTGCGGACGATTTGCGCAGGGAACTGCTGACCTGCACGGATGTTGGCCGTATCGATTTTTGGGGCATGCCGAGCGAGGCTGTGTATGTGGAAATTGACCGATCAAAGCTTGTGCAGTTGGGCTTTCCCCCCGAGGCAATCTTCAAAGCCATCAGCCAGCGCAATGAGATAAAAAAGGCAGGCAAGATTGCCGCCGGCTCCGAGGATGTTCGACTGCGCGTAACCGGTGATTATACTGGGATAAGCGAATTGTCCGATCAGCTTATCCAGGGCGGGCCGGATAACTCCATGTTGCGGTTGCGAGATGTTGCGAAAATCGAACGCGGTTACATTGATCCACCCACAACGGTCATGCGCTGGAACGGACAACCTGCCGTGGGCATTGGTATTTCTACTGTGTCCGGTGGGGATGTCATTGCCATGGGGGATTCGATCAACCGTAAGCTGGAGCAGTTGAGAGCGCGTACGCCGTATGGAGTGGAGCTGCACACCATCTCCCATCAATCGGAGACCGTTAAAGAGGCGGTGAGTGGTTTTGAACTTAATCTCCTTTCTGCCGTGGTCATTGTCATTGTGCTTCTCATGATTTTTATGGGGATACGAGAAGGATGCATAATTGGTGCGGTTCTGTTCTTGACGATTCTGGGCACATTTATTTGCATGTATGCCATGGAGATCTCTTTGCAGCGGATCTCCTTGGGGGCCTTGGTCATTGCCTTGGGCATGTTGGTAGACAACGCCATTGTTGTCGCTGAGGGCTTTGCCGTTAAAATCCGATCTGGTGTGAATGCTCTTTCAGCTGCTGAGGAAACAGTGAACGAGTCGCAATGGCCGCTGATTGGGGCGACCGGAATCGCCATTCTGGCTTTTGCAGCCATTACGCTGTCAAAGGATATGACCGGAGAGTGGCTGAAGAGTTTGTTTCAAGTCATTTGCCTTTCTCTGGGTTTGAGTTGGATCTTCGCTGTTACCGTGACTCCGTATCTGTGTGTCCAGCTCCTGAAGGTTAAAGGGACCGAGGAAAGTCACAAGCAGAGTCGGTTCATCACCGTGTACCGGCGGTTTGTCGGAGTGTGCATTGATCGCCGCTGGCTGACGTTGGGCGTCGTGTTGATCATGTTGGTGGGCGCCATGTGGGGATTCCGTTTCGTCAAGCAGGATTTTATGCCTGACACGAATCGCCCCCAAATTACATTGGATGTCTGGATGCCTGAGGGGGCACTCCTCAATCGAACTGCTGATAAAATTGCCGAAATTGAGGCTCATGTGCTTGGCGTGGAAGGAGTTAAGGATGTGGCCACTTTTGTGGGTCAAGGGCCGTTGCGGTTTTTGTTGACCTTCGAGCCGCAGATGCCCAACAGCTCCTATGGGCAGCTTGTTATCAGCGTGGAAGACTTCAGGGATATTCCAGATATTCGTGCAAACCTCACCGAGTATCTGATGGAACGGCATCCCGGCCTGATCACCAGTGTGGATGTTTTTAAACTCGGTCCAGGCGGAGGGGCTGTTGTGGCCAGATTGAGCGGTCCGGATGCAGACGTACTGCGGGAAATGGCGGACAAAGTCGAGGCTGTCATGTGGGATCACGACAACACGCGCAGCATTCGAACCGATTGGGGACAGCCCGTAAAGACAGTCTCCGTGCAGATGGCCGAAGAACGCTCCAGGGAACTCGGCGTCACCAGGGCCGATGTGGCTCAATCCCTGAACATGAATTTTGCAGGGGAAACGACTGGTGTCTACCGGCACGGCAGCGATCTGCTGCCTATCGTGATGCGTCCACCCGATCATCAACGTTCGGGTGTGGAAAACGTGGAAAACGTCCATGTCTGGAGCGGGACACAGAAACACTGGATTCCCATTGGACAGGTCGTTGATGGCACAGAAGTCAAATGGGAAACCCCGGTCATCCACAGGTTTAATCGCATGCGTGTGCTTCGCGTGCTGTGCAAACAGAAGGAGGGCACCACGGATGGCCTTTTCCGGCAGTTGAAAGCCCCCATTGAGAATATCAAAATGCCTGAGGGGTATACCCTGGAATGGGGCGGTGAACATGAAGAACAAGTGGAGGCCAATGCCAAACTTATGGGGAACGTGCCCATAGCCTTCACTGCGATGTTTCTCATCTCGGTAATTTTGTTCAATACACTTCGCCATCCCTTGATAATCTTTCTTGGGCTACCGCTTGCGAATATTGGTGTGGTCGTGGGGATGCTCCTGACAGGCAAACCGTTCGGCTTCATGGCTATGCTGGGCTTTTTGAGCCTTTCAGGCATGCTCATCAAGAACGAAATAGTACTCCTTGATCAAATCAACCTGGAAAGGAATGGGGGCAAGAAACCGTTGGATGCGGTTATCGATGCGGCGGCCAGTCGCGTTCGGCCTGTGAGCATGGCTGCATTTACAACAGTTTTGGGCATGATTCCATTGCTATGGGATGCCTTTTTTGCTCCCATGGCCGTGGTTATCATGGGCGGTCTGACGTTCGCGACATTCCTGACGCTGGTGGTCGTGCCCGTGCTCTATAGTACCATATTCGGCGTACACCGAAAGGGTGAAGAACGCAGGCGCTGGAGAGGCCGGTTTCCGTTTCACATGTTGTCTAGCAGCAAGCGGCGCAGTTGGTCTGGTTGAGAAACGCATTGAGGCCGTATTGGTATGGAATCAAGGATAGATCGAACTTTTCGAATCCTTCCGATTTCAGTAGTGCGCCAAGTTCTTTTCCATTGTGCAGGAGGAGCTTGTTCTCAACTCTTGGCTATCCAGGCCATAACCAAAGCTGTGTCCGCCATATGTCCGTTTTTACCACGACACCATGTACAAATGGCTACATTCCGCATTTTTTGCACACTATGCAGCTTAGTTGACGAAGAAACCTGGTGGAGAATAAGTCCAGTTTAATAAAAGGTTGTTGACGGCATGCTGTCGTGCGCCTTCAAGAATGGCATTCAAGAAGTCGTGGGTTCGATTCCCTCCACCTCCACCACAAGAAAGTTAAGGACTTCGGATTATTATCCGAGGTCCTTTTTTCTTGGTTTTGGGCTGGAAAACGGTTGTGTGTCATAATGGATTTTTAGGTGGCAGCTTACAGCTGTACTGTCTCCAAAGTCCGCTGCTCAGTGTTCCGAAGAACCGAAGCCTCCTCTCAATCCATGAAGTCAGTTTGAAGTGCTGAAACAGTGGGGTAAGAAACATGTGGGTGGTTGTCTGGCCCGATCTTACAGCAAATCATTCAGTTGGGCCAAGCGGCTCTGGCGTTCATTGTCGACCATGCTGTCGATGGACTTGATGGCTTTTTTTGCTTTTTTTGCATAACGCTCATATCGGGTTGCAATTTCAAATGAGTTTTTAGCGGCTTTCCATTGTTGTATTTCCCACAGGCTCATGCCGATTAAGAAGTGGGCGAGTCCTGTCTTTTCATTGAGGTCGGCGGATTGTTGTAACGCTGTCACTGCTTCGGGATAGCGTCGTTTCCCGTAGAGAATTATTCCTTTGGTCAGCCATCGGGCGGAGGTAGAGTCCTGATGGATAGCGAGATTGAGCATACTCAGAGCTTGTTCGGTTCGTCCTGCCGAGAGATAGGCGCGGGCTAATTGGTCGCACACTATCGCAGAAGGAGTGCTCGTGAAGCTGTCTTCAAGGGCATGGGCTGATAGCAGTGGAGCCTCGATATACAGATAGAGTTGGGACAGGTTGCGCCGCTCTTCTTCGGTCGGTGGCTGGATTCTATAGGCTATCTCCAAGGCTGCTGCGGCCCGTTTGTATTTTTTGTGCTCAATACGGACATTCGCCAGTAGTTTCCAGTACGTATGTTCAGTGGGAGAGAGTCTCAGGAAGCGTACCAGTACCTTTTCGGCCTGAGTCCACTGTTTACGTTGAATGAGCGAATGTGCGGCGAGTTTGACCCAGTTTGGCTCTACCTTTTCCAGTTCTAACAGTGGTCGGACTGCATCATAGGCTAGTTCGTATGCCGTGGCCTGATAGTAGCATGCGCTTGCTTGATACCGGATGGTTGGAATTGGCTTTCCCGAGAGGTTGCAACTTTCGAGGAAGAGATTTCCCGCCTCTTTGAATCGCTCTTGTTCATAACGGACTACGGCAAGGTTGTGAACTATCTCGCGGCACTGCGGGTAATCCTTATACCCTTTTTCAAATATTTGTGTGGCCTGGGAAAGTTCGTTTTGCTCAAGGAGCAGGCTCCCATAGAGCACTATCCCATATGGATGGGGGTGTGTAGCGTGTTTCATATACTGACTGAGAATTTTTCGAGCGCAGTCAGGTTTCCCTTTTTTGATACAGGCATGGGCTTTTGACAGTTGCCGCTGGGTTTGTTCGGTCATGGGACGGGACATGTTGGCCAGAGCAAGTGTTGGCAGGAGGACCAGTGAGATAAGCAAAATGGTTAAACGCATAATTAGTCCAAATTGAAGTTGATGGGGATGACTGCATGCCATTTGACTTTCTTGCCATCCTTGGTGCCGGGCTTGAAACGCCATTTGCGCAAGACCCTTTCCAGTTCCGAGGCAAACAAGTCCGCATGGTTTCCGTCAATGATCTCCACCTTTGTCACGTTGCCATTTTCGTCCACATACATCTTTGCCTGGATGGTGCTTTCAATTCTGAGACGTTTAGCTTCCCGGGGATAGTTCGGTGGCGGGCTGAATATCGGGGATACAGTGTTGTCCAGTTCTCCTATGCTGAGTGAACCTCCCGTCAGAGTGGGAGCCGAAGCAGCCGGAGCCGAGAATGAAGCCGGAGCCGGAAGAGACATGCCTGTGGCAAGCCTCGGATTGATGGTAAATTGTACGTCCGGCAAGTCTATCTGGGCTGTCGGTTGTTGCGGAGTAAAGCTTATGTCCTGCATCGGCGGAGCGAATTCCTGTACCTGCTCTGGTTCAGTTTGATCCGGTGCGTCCTGCGTGTCTTTTTCTGTCTTCTGATTTGGTGATGGAGACGGGGACATTGAAAGACTGACCGCTCCATATTCAGACGGCGGTGGTGGAGTGCCTTGCAATCCGGACATGATCTGGGGGAGCAGGAACAAGCCCAGGGTCATCAGGAGTGCTGCGGTACCCGATATCGCGTGTCGTCTTATTGCTTGCGGACTCATTGTGGCTTCCTTGCTGCCACACTGATGTTTTTGACCTCAGCCTCACGACAGGCGTCCAATACCTTGATGAGGATACCGCTTTCCGTTTTTGTGTCGGCGGCAACCACCACGACACCTTCAGGTGTTTCGGCCATGAAACGCTCCATCCATGAACGTAGTGAACGAATGTCGATACTCTTGTGGTCCACCCAGATGTTTCCTGAAGGATCAATACCCACCACCACACTGACATTTTCTTTGCGTTCTGCCGAGTTGGCTACCGGGCGTTCCACGTCCACTCCGGATTCCTTTACGAAGCTGGTCGTGACAATAAAGAAAATGAGCAGGATGAACACCATGTCGATGAGGGGGGTCATGTTGATGCCAGAACTGGAATCGCGTCTTTTGCGATAGGGAGAATACGCACTCATGCGAGTACCTCCTTACCGACTGCCACGCGTTCAACGTCGCTGAGAAAAAGCACCATGCGATCTTTGAGTTTTGCGGCTCGGCGATAGAGCAGACTGCCTGCCACCATCCCGGGGACCGCTACAATAAGACCGCTTTGCGTGGTTATGAGAGCTTGAGATATTCCTGCAGCCAACCCTTTGGCATTGCCCGTGCCAAACTGGGCGATGACCTCAAAGGTGTTCACCATGCCTGTTACCGTGCCCAAAAGTCCGAGCAAAGGCGCTGTGGCCGCCAGTATGAGAATGGTGGATATTCCTTTTTTCGTGTGTCCAGCATGTCGGTCCACAAGTACCCTCGCTACTTCCACGTCCAGTTCTTCGTTGCCCGATCGAGAGGCGAGATAGTCTTTGGCAATGGCGCTTTGCCAATCGTCCCCACTGTAGGTCAGGACTTCTTGAAGCGTTCGTTCCTGGCGGATCAGGGTGAGCAGTTCGCGCGCCTTGAGGAAGACCAACCACCAGAGGGTCAGTGCCAGAACTCCTATGGGCAGCATGATAATGCCCCCCTCACGCAGGTGATTAAAAAGCTCTATAAACATGTTTTAATCCCCTTTTCCCGTAGCCACGATTCGGGAAACAAGAGTGGTTCCCTTTTCTTCCATATCTGCCACCATGCAATCGACTTTTCGCTCCAGAAAATGATGCATGAGCGTGAGAGGTACTGCCACAGCCAGTCCCAGTTGAGTGGTGACAAGTGCTTCGGAAATGCCGCCCGACATCATGCGGGCATCCCCGGTGCCGAAGATGGTGATGACCTGAAAGGTGCCGATCATGCCTGTTACTGTCCCCAAAAGACCGAGCAATGGGGCGACAGCGGCAAGAATGTTAATGGTGGGCAGGAAGCGTTCCAATTTTGGCAGCTCATGTAAAATGGACTCCTGAAGCCCTTTTTCCATACTGACGAGTGTTCCTCCCGAGTGGAGGACAACATGTTTGAGTACTCGACAGGTAGGCGTGTTCCCCTTGGTGCCAAGGCAGGATGCACAACGTTTAAGGTCTCCCTTCACGGCCCATTCCATGGCTTTTCCCATTTGGCAGTCCGGGCAGGTTCGGATACGACTTAGAGAAAAGAGGCGTTCTCCCGCCAGTACAAAGCCGATGAACCCGACCAGGAGGATAGGCCAAACCAGCAGGCCGCCATTGAGAATGGAGGTGAGAAACCCGGATGTGTCGCCAAAACGTTTGAATACTTCACCGCCTGAAAAATCCAGAGGCGCATCTATGCGTTGGTTTGCAACAAATTCTTTTGCTCCGTCCACCGCATCATTAAAATCACCGGGTACCATTTCCAGTTTTCCGCTGACGCTGGGTTGCAGGAATGCTGTCATGCCGTCATCGTCCAGGAAGAATGCCCCGAGGGTTCCCAAACGGGTTACGATACCTTGTCTCTCACTGCCGTCGGGAGCTATGCAAATGGTGCGGGTTGATCGCACTTCACCCGATGCTGTGAATTCCCGGAACCACATTTCGGTAAGGGCCTGTATGGACTCAAGGCCCGGAAAATGATTCGTGTCCAGTAGTGCTTCGAGTTCCTGTAAACGGGCGGGGCGTTCAGCTGTTACCGGACTGTTCAGTGCGCGCTTGCGCATTTGTTTTGCTGAAGTTCGGACGGTGCCTTCGATGAGGCGCATGGAATCTTTCTGGCTGTCCAGCGCTGTTTCCAGCATCTGTTTTTGGTCTGCCTTCCGCTCGAATTGTTGCAACCATGATTGGTAATTGGCGTTGCGGCGATCGTTTTCAGAACGCAGGGCTTCCAGTTCTTGTTGCAGCGTGTGTTTTTCGTCGGCAATGTCCCGCATGGTTTGGTCTGCATTCGCTTTGGTTCTATCTCGTAGGGCACTGACTTCGTTGACGGTCTGCTTCCACTTTTTGGCTTGTGGTTGAGCAACTGCCTCTTGCGATCTCGGAGTCGTTTCCGTCTGTGCATGGACTGGCAAAGCCAAGCAGAGTAACGTGAAAAATGCGATTATGAAGCGCATTAGCGAACCTCCTTCATGGGCAGAAATACGAAGTCGGTGAATCTCTTGCGTTCAATCATTGTTTCCAATTGTACGAGCGGACGCGTGAATTTGGAGGGCAGGGTAGTGTAGCCGCCTGCTTTGGGCTGGTATTGCCCGGCGGTTTCTTGGTCTGGTGTTAAGCAGTATAGTCCGAGTCTTCCGGCCCTCAGAATAGTCACTTGAGTTGGCTTGCCGTCCAGAATAATGGTCTGTTCAGTGCTGTCAGCGCTCTGTCCATAGGCTGTTTCCACTTCAAGTGCTTCGAGAATTCGACGGAGCTTTTCACCATTTGGAATGGTGTGGTCGTCCAATGTCCTGTGGAGAAAGTTGAGACGACGAGTGCGTTCCGTTGTGAGGAATGGCAGGTCTGTTTGCACCTCATTTCCTATGCGGGCCACCAAATCGTAGAGTAGTGGCTCAAGCTCTTGCTCCATGCGCTCCATTTCCGTTTTGATGCGTTCCAATTCGGTTATTTTTTCATCGAGGGACAGTACGTAGCGTGAGTATTTCTTTTCCTGAAATGAAAGCCATAGATTCTCATTCTTGAGTTGGCGAATTTCATTGACCATTGCGCTTCGTTCAGACGTCCATTGAGTCTGAACTTTCTGGCTTGCTGATTCGACGTCAATGGCATCTTCAACCATTTTTTGGGCTATATCTTGTGAAGCCGAAGAGGCCGAGACTGACCCCAGAAGTAAGCAGACAGCAAGTAACGGTCCTGCCACTTTACCGGAGTTGAGTATCTGTTTCAAAGTCATGCTGAGTATTCCTTTGCGATCATGGAGACGGTTGGACCGGAGAAGTCCGCGGCGTCCAAAAGTGTCCGGGTGTATTTATTCTTTGGTGAGTTGAAAACGGATTGAGTGGGACCTGCCTCTACAATTTCCCCAGCTCGCATGACCAGCACGTGATGGCAAAAGGATCGAGTGAGGTGCAGGTCATGGGTGATAAAGAGATAGGACAGCCCTCGCTTTTCCTGAAGAGAGCGGAGTAATTCGATAATTTTGAATTGTACGCTGCGGTCCAGTGACGAGGTGGGTTCATCCAAAACAATGAACTCAGGGCGAAGCACAAGAGCGCGAGCTATGGCAATGCGCTGTCGCTGGCCTCCAGAAAATTCATGGGGATACCGGTTGCGTATGTCGGTGGACAGGCCGACTTCTTTGAGTACTTCATCTACACGTCGATCTTTCTCCTGTTGAGAAAAATTATGGTGGGCGGACAGTCCTTCCGAAACGATTTGTTCGATGCTCATTCGTGGACTGAGAGAGCTGAATGGGTCTTGGAAAACCATCTGCATGCGTTTGCGCAACGAACGAAGCGATTCACCTTTAAGCCCTTCAAGGGGCTGGCCCGCAAAGTTGATTTGTCCCGTGCTCCGAAGCATACGAAGTGCTGCGAGTCCGAGAGTTGTTTTCCCTGATCCTGATTCCCCTACAATGCCAAGACATTCGCCCTTGTTTATGTAGAGAGAAACGTCGTCTACGGCTTTGACGTGGTCTTGGGTCCGTTTGAGTAATCCCTTTTTGATGGGAAACCATACCCGGAGATTCTGTATGTCCAGCAGGCGTTCCTTTTTGGGAGGCAGCTTTGAGGGCGTTAATCCATGATTGCCCTGTATCAGGAGCTGGGTGCTTTCGTTAGCGGGGGCGGCGAAGATTTGTTCCGTTTCTCCTTGTTCCACAATCTGACCGTGTTGCATGACACATACGCGGTGAGAATAGTGGCGTACCAGCCCAAGGTCATGACTGATGAGCAGGGTTGCCATGTTCAGTTTTTGAGACAGTGTTGCGATGAGGTCGAGAATTTGTCGTTGAACCGTGACATCCAGAGCCGTCGTCGGTTCGTCTGCAATGAGAAGGTCTGGTTCTCCTGCCAGAGCGGAAGCAATCATGATGCGCTGGCATTGACCGCCAGAGAGTTCATGTGGATATGCGCTGAGACGCTTTTCAGGCGTATCAATACCCACCATGTGCAGTAATTCGAGTGTCCGGTGGCGGGCAGAACTGCCAGTGAGCCCTTTATGCAACAAAAGAGTTTCACCTATTTGTTTCTCCACCGAGTGCAGGGGGTTGAGGCTGGGACGGGGTTCTTGAAAGATCATCGCGGCCCGGCTGCCCCGCAGAGTGCATAGGGTCGAATCTGATGCGGTCAACATGTCGGTGTTTTTCAGTTGAATCGTTCCGGATTTGATTTGTGCCTCAGGGGGGAGCACGGCCATTGCCGCTCGTGCAGTCATGGATTTGCCTGACCCGGATTCTCCGACTATCGCGAGAGTCTCCCCGGCGTGGACAGTGAAAGACACGTTTTGCACGACATGTTGTTGACCAAAGGCAATGGTCAGGTTGTCAACATTCAGAAGAGGCATGGTCATAAGACATTCCTGTTGGGGTCCAACGCGTCACGGGCGGCTTCACCAATGAACACGAGTACGGTGAGGGTGATGGAGAGCATGGCAAAGGCGGACAGCCCTATCCATGGTGCGTGAAGATTGGACTTACCCTGTGCCAGTAATTCGCCCAGCGAGGGGGACCCGGGAGGCATGCCGAAGCCAAGAAAATCCAGTGAAGTCAGAGTGGTGATGGCTCCGTTGAGTACAAACGGAAGAAAGGTCAATGCCGCCACCATGGCGTTAGGCAGGATATGCCTGAACATGATATTGCGGTCGCGTACCCCCATGGCCTGAGCAGCCCGTACGTAGTCCAGATTGCGTCCTCGCAGGAATTCGGCACGCACGACATTGACCAGTGCCATCCAGCTAAAGAGGAGCATGATGCCCAGCAGCCACCAGAAACCGGGCTTAAACATATCGGACAGGATAATGAGGAGATAAAGGACTGGTAGCCCTGACCAGACTTCCATGAACCGTTGACTGAACATGTCGATTCGGCCCCCGTAATATCCCTGTACGGCACCGGCAGCCACACCTGCAATGGTGCTGATAAAGGTGAGCAGCATGCCGAAACAGACAGAGATACGAAATCCATATAGGAGACGCGCCACCAGATCGCGTCCCTGATCGTCTGTTCCCAGTGGGTGATTCAGAGAAGGGGGGGCTGGTGCCGGAACCGGGAGGTCGTAGTCGATGGTCTGATCTGCGAAACGGATGATGGGCCAGATCATCCAGCCATTCTCATTGATTTTGTCTGCAATGTATGGGTCCCGGTAATCTGCTGGTGCATCAAAGTCTCCACCAAATGTTGTTTCCGGGTAGTCCATGAATATCGGGGTGTAATACGTATTTTGATAGCGAACGAGCAGTGGGGTGTCGTTGGCTATGAATTCCGCGCCTATGGAGAGCAGAAAGAGCGTGGAGAACAGAATGAGTGACCACCAGCCCCGACGGCTGTTGCGAAAGGATTGCAGGCGACGTTTGGTAAGATGGGAGAGCTTAACCATGTCTGGCCTCCTTACGTTCAAAGTCGATGCGAGGGTCAACGAGAGAGTATGTCAAATCACTCAGGATCTTGGTGAACAGTCCTATGAGCGTAAAGATATACAGGGTGGCGAACATGACCGGGTAGTCCCGTTGCATGGCTGCCTCGAACCCAAGTAAGCCCATGCCGTTGAGCGAAAAGATGACTTCCACTAAGAGTGAGCCGGTGAAGAACATGCCGATGAACGCTGAGGGAAAGCCCGAGATGATAATGAGCATGGCATTGCGGAATATATGGCCGTAGAGGACTTTCCCTTCCGTTAACCCTTTTGCTTTAGCCGCAACAACGTATAGCTTGCCGATTTCGTCCAGAAATGAATTTTTGGTGAGCATGGTCAGTGTGGCGAATCCGCCAATAACCATGGCTGTGATTGGCAAGGCCAAGTGCATGCAATAGTCAGCTATTTTGCCTGCGATGGAAAGATCCTCGAAGCCGGGGGAAACCAGGCCGCGCAGCGGGAACCAATTGAGATAACTCCCGCCCGCAAAGAGCACTATGAGCAAAATGGCGAAGAGAAATACGGGAATGGCGTTGGCGACAACAACAGCCACACCGGTTGCCGCATCGAACTTTGACCCGTTTTTTACGGCTTTGCGGATGCCAAGCGGGATGGACACAACGTAGATGATGAGCGTGCTCCAAATGCCGAGTGACATGGACACAGGCAGGCAGTCCAAAACAAGGTCGATCACGGAACGACCCTTGAAGAAGCTGTCACCAAAGTTGAAAGTTGCGTAATCGACCAGCATGGAACCAAATCGCTGCAACACTGGTTTGTCGAAGCCGTACATTTTTTTGATTTCCAGCACCAATTCCGGGGATACTCCGCGGGTGAAGGAAAGATTGGGTTCTTCGTCCATTGTGGGAGTCCCCACTTCTGAACTCTCGCCGGTAATTCGCTCCATCACCATGTCACCCTCTCCTGAGAGCTGGGCGATAAATTGGTCCACCGGTCCGCCTGGGGCCGTCTGAATGATGAAGAAATTAAGGGCCAGGATGCCCAGTAGGGTGGGAATCATGAGGCCAAGTCGTCGGAGCAGGTAGGATGTCATTGCGCCTTACTCCCGTTATGAAATCCGCTTTTGAGAATGCGAGCTTCCTTGTCTTCATCCACCCACCAGCTGAACAGATCGACTCCGTTTTTTGGCTGATTTTCAGGCCTGCCGAACTTGTCCCAATATGTCAGTCGGTCCACGGGGGAGAACCAGCCAGGAACGATATAGTGCCCCCAGAGTAAGGCGCGATCCAGAACTTGTGTGTTGAGAGTGAGTGCCTTTTCGTCTTCCGACGAAATAAGGTTGTCCACCAATGCGTTGATGGCCGGGTTGGAAACGCCTGCCCAGTTGCGAGAGCCTGGTGTTTTGGCTGCCTCCGAAGTCCAGTAGTTGCGCTGTTCGTTACCGGGATGGTCAGATTGACGCACAGTGCCATAGATCATGTCGTAATCATGGTCTCGGGTCCGTCTTATGAAACGGGACGTGTCGGCCAGTGATATCTGCATATCTATGCCCAAACGTTTGAGATTGCGTTGAAAAGGGAGAGCCACTCGTTCCAGACTGCCCGAACGCAGTAGGAGTTCAAAGGTGAACTTCTGTCCTGCTTCGTTGCGCAGGACTCCATCCTTGAGGGTCCAACCAGCCTGATTTAACAGTTTCATGGCTGTGCGCAGGTGAGAGCGGATGTGTCCTGATCCGTCATTTTGCGGAGGGGCAAAGGTCATCGTGAAGAGTTCTGGGGGGAGTTCCTCTTTCCATGGGGAAAGCAAGGCCAATTCTTCTGGGCCTGGCATTCCTGTGGCTGCCATTGCCGAGTTGGAAAAGTAACTGGTGCAGCGTTCATATTGGCTATGGAAAAGGGCAGTATTGGTCCATTCAAAATCAAACGCGTAGGCGATGGCTTCTCTCACCCTGCGGTCTTGGAAGCATGGTCGACGGGTGTTGAAAAAGAAGCCGGACATGCCTGCATTGCGAGAGTGGCGCAGTTCCAGTTTCTTGATAAGTCCATTGTCAAATTGCGGACCGTTGTAGTTTTTAACCCAGTTCTTCGCGGTGTTTTCCACCATATAGTCGAACTCGCCAGAGCGAAAAGCTTCGCCTGCGACGGTGCGATCACGGTAGTAATCATAGTGAATGACGTCGAAATTATAGCGGCCTTTATTGACAGGAAGATCCGCGCCCCACCAGTCGTTCACGCGCTCATACGTTACGCTGTACCCGGCGCGGAAACTCTTCATCCTGTATGGGCCACACCCGAGAGGTGACTCCAGTCCCGGTTTGGAAAAATCACGGGTTCCCCACCAATGTTCAGGCAGGACTGGGAGTTGGCTGACTATGACTGGGAGTTCGCGATTGTTCTTTTCCGAGAAGACGAACTTGACTGCATGTGTGCCGACTTTTTCCACACTTTTCACAAGCTTGTAATATTGTTTGTATTTGGGGTTCCCTTTGCTCATGAGTGCTTGGAATGTGAATACAAGGTCATCGGCGTCTACCGGATGGTCGTCATGGAAGCGGGCTTGGGGGTTGAGATGAAATATGATCCATCCGAAATCCGGAGCCACTTCAAAGCTCTCTGCGACATATGGATACTGCACAAAAGGTTCGTCCCGTGAAGCCGTTGTCAGGGTCGCCATGGTGAGTCCATTCCCAGCTGCAGAAATACCGCGAGGGATGTATCCATTGAAACTGTCGAAGCTCCCTGTTGCAGAGAGTCGAATGGTTCCCCCCTTGGGGGCAGATGGATCGCAATATGCAAAATGAGTAATTTTTTCAGATGATTGAGGTGTTGAGTTGAGTGTCAGTATTGATGCCTTATGAGCAAGTGCAGGAGAGTGAAGAAGTAACAGCAGCAGGGCTACAATATGTACGCTTTTAAAAAACATTATATTTCCAGTGTGTTGTGTAGGTGGTGGCTGCAGTTGATCTGAACCATTCAGCGGTTACTATTCGATGTTGAGAATCAAAGTCAAGCAAATTGTAGCAGTATTTGAGTATATGTATATTCGGTAACTACTTTATATATCCTACATATTTTATGAGAATGAAAATGAAAATCAATATTGACTACGAAGATTTAGCCTGATAGCAACTCTCGATACATGTGCTCCTTTTTCGCTCGCAGTGGTGTGGTTATCTTCTTTACGACTAATCTTGCTTTCAACATATGAAGGGATCGATAATGAGATTTGCTATTATGAGGCGCTTTGTTCAGTTAAGCGTCTATCCTCGAATTGCTGTTTTGGTTCTGTGCTCTTTGATTGGTGGTCTGATGGTTCCCGGTATGGTCGCAGCAAAGGATGTAGCTTTAGAAGAAGGCTGGTGGCTTGATGGCTCATGGCCGCATGAACATACCTTTTTAAAACCGCATCCTGATGCTGTTTTCGGGCGTTTGGAGAATGGGTTGCGGTATGTGTTGTTGCATCATGAGTCTCCGAAAGATCGTGCTGCCTTGTTTTTGAACATCCAGGCGGGGTCTCTCATGGAGACAGATGCACAGGCTGGGATTGCTCATTACATGGAACACATGGTTTTCAATGGCTCTCGCAATTTTCCTCCCGGTGAGCTTATTAAGTATTTTCAGTCAATCGGTATGAGTTTCGGCGCAGATGCCAATGCCCATACTGCCAGGCAGGAAACCGTTTACAAGCTCAACATTCCGACCACGGATGTCCAATCCGTAGAACGGGGCATGGTTGTTCTCAATGACTTCCTGAACGGGGCACTCATCACTGAGGAAGAGGTCAACAGCGAACGGGGTGTTATTCTGAAGGAAAAAACTGCTCGCGATTCCGAAGCCTTCCGTTCTTCTCAGCGTCGATTGCATTTCCTCTTCCCTGATACGCGTTTTCTCAATCCTACTATCGGCACAGAGGACGTCATTAAGGGGGCCGACGCAGCACATATACGTCATTTCTACAATGCATGGTATCGTCCCGAGTTGGCTGTACTTATCGCGGTCGGTGATTTTGAAGCGCAAGAGATGGAGACGTTGATACACAAAGTGTTTTCATCTGCTCAAGCAAGGGCAGAGCGTTCCAATATCCCGTCGTGGGGAGATGTGAAGCTTGAGGGCGTGCAAGCCTATTATGATCGTCGTCCCGGGATGTCTGGTTTGATTTTGGTGGAAGCGATCAAGCCTCGTCATCATGAACGTGATTCTTTGGCGGTACAGCGCCGGATGATTGCCGAACAGCTCGCTGCCCGCATGATGCAAGGCCGACTTTTGACCCTGACCAGTCGAGATGATGCCCCTATGCTTAAAAGCTTTGCCCATATTACCGAAGTATTTGGACTCATGCCCAATGCTCGTATCATGGCGATACCAAGAAACGGTCAATGGGAAGCCTCGTTGCGTGTTGTTGAGAATGAACTGCGCCGGGCAGTGTCATTTGGCTTTACCGAAACGGAACTCAAGCAATCCAAGCGGTTTTTCAAGAATACTTTTGCACAGGGACATAAGCGGGAGTCGGCTCGGAACAACTCGGAGATTGCCAACGAGATTGTTGCATGCCTGAATCAAGATCGGGTGTATCAATCTCCGGCTCAAACTTTGGAACTGTTCTCGCCGATGTTGGCTGAAATTTCAGTGGCTGAAGTGAATAGAGCCTTTCAATCTGCGTGGGATTCCGGGAATCGCATCCTGAGCTTGACCGGAATCGAACTGGCAGGGAAACAACGACCACAGGAGTTGATCCTTGGAGCTTGGAACGAAGCCGCGAAGGCAGAAGTTGTCGCATGGAAAGACGAACCTGAGGTGGACTTCCCCTACCTCGCTGTCCCATCAAAATCGGTTCAGGTGCTTAAGCGCTTTCATGACACAACCCAGCCCGCGCCATATACCTATCATCGTACAGATTTTGACAATGGTGTGTCCTTATTCATGAAACCCACGGAAGTGGAGAAAGATAGAGTACAGTTGAAGCTTGCTTTCGGTCCTGGAACGGGGTCAATGAATGAGCGGGAACAGGCTTTGGCCCGCTTCTCTATCAATGTACTCGGGCATGGTGGCATTGGTAAATTGACTCGCCTGCAGCAGGCTCAGGTTCTCGCTGGCAGGAAAGTTGATATCTCCTGGCAAATTCGAGCATCAGGCATTTTCCTGTCGGTGACTTGTCTGCGTAGCGATTTGGAAATAGTCATGCATCTGATGCGCACTGCATTGGTCGATCCCGTCCTGCGTGAAAATGAATTTCGTTCGGCTTTGTCCATGTTGCAGAACGAGGACTCTCGTCAGGCCGGCACTTGTTCGGGTGTGTTTGTATCCGCAGGTAAGAGGTTCCTTGCAGGCGGTGCCGGGTATTTTTCCAAACTGGGGTATGCAGAAGTCAATGGGTTTACCTTGAAAGAGGTTCAGGATTTCGTCTCCAAAGCATTCACACTGGGACCAGTATCAATGAGTGCCGCAGGCGATTTTACAACTCAGGATATGGAAGGAATGGTGGGACGTTTCTTTGGGACGTTGCCAGCTCGATCTCATTTTGATGCAAAAACAGTTCATTTGAAGTTCCCTGTGGGCCAACGGGCCGTGGAGCATATTAATCGAGACCTGCCTCAGGCCGGTGTTATAGTGGCCCTGCCTCTCCCTGGTCAAAAAGGGAAGAGTGAAAATAACGTGCTACGCGTTTCTCATAAAGAGCAAATTCAGCTGTACCTCCTGCGGAGCGTCGTATTTGACCGGTTGCGTGTCACTTTACGTGAAAAGCTTGGTGTAGCCTATTCTCCCAGTGCCTATATGGTGGAATCCCTTTTCTTTCCAGGATTTGGCTATATGGCCGCTCAAGTTGAGACAGAAGCTGGGAAAAGTGACCTCGTAGAGCGGGAAGTCCGATCTATCTTTGCCGATCTCGCTGCAGGTGGGGTGACCGAAGAAGAGTTTGGCAGAGCAAAAAAACAGGCTTTGAGCTCTCGTAAAAAAGTTCAGAGTCGTCTTGTTTACTGGGGGTATCAGCTGGACTCCGTGGCGCGTGTGCGTGCTGATGAATTCGCTCGTTCCGCAGCAGCATTGGAGTTTATGCGTTCGGCAAAAGCTCAAGAGCTGAGCATCTTGGCTGCCAGGTACTTCGTTCCCGAAAAGATGGCCGTATTCACGGTGCTTCCTTCGAAATCAAATAAATAATTATTGTGCTGTGACAGAGGGGAGAAGATATCTCCCCTCTCATTATCTGTGTCAATTGAGAATGATAATGACATTCATTTTCTTTAAGAAAAAGGGATGCCGGGGGTAAAATGTTGAAAGTAGCTGTTCTACAAAACAAAGTGTTTCTGTTGGCATTGTTCTTCGTTTTTACGTTGCTCGTCTCTCCATCCATGGCTGAGGAGAACGGTAAGGACATATCTGAAAAGGACAAAACCTCAGCTGCCGGGGTCGTTCATTTGGAAGGATTGGATGTTGCCTCTGAGACTGAGGAGAGTGGCAAAGCTGTTTTGGATCGACAGGCTTTGGAACGCATGCCGAATTCTACAGGCAGCATTACAGAGGCACTCAAGGTCATGCCGGATGTTCAGTTTGACGATGCTTCACGCTCTACCTTGACAGGTGGAAGCATCCTGCCGCCCAAGGTCTCCATCTCTGGAGGTAAGTATTATGAAAACAACTTCTCCATTGATGGTATTTCAAATAATAACCGCATTGACCCATCAGGGTTGGATGGTGTTGGGGCAAACGGCAACGTCGCTGGTGAAGCTGAAAATTCGTTTGTTGACCCGGAGTTGATCGAATCCGTTACCGTGTACAGTAGCAATGTTCCGGCGAAATACGGTCAGTTCGTTGGTGGTGTGGTTGATGCCAAGACACGGAAACCCGCTGATGAATTTGGTGGTAAGATTACGTATCAACATACTCGGGATACATGGGCAACTTTTCGCCCTGATGATCAGGAAGAATTTGAGACATCTACGAATAATTCCCAGGGAAATCCCAAGTTCACCAAGCATAATATGTCTGCTTACGTCGATGTTCCCCTGACAGAGAACGTGAAGTCGGTTTTTTCCTATAGCCTCAAACATGCCACAGTGCCGCTTTACTATATGGATGACCTGAAAAATCAGTACCGTAACAGGCACAATGCATACGCCAAGTTCTCTGCTGATATTGATAAAATAAGTGAATTGAATTTTACCGTCCTTCTTTCCAAGTACGAGGCCAGCAATTTTGTCAACAACACCAAGGAGTCCGAGTTTGATGTCAGCACTCCGTCGTATAAATTCGTTGTCGATTATGAACGGGAAATAGGCTTGGGCAAGTATTCCCTTGCAGCCGGCTTTTCTCAGACCGAAACACGACGCGACTCCAATAGTGACGTCATGACTTCCTGGACCAAGGTTGGCGGCACCTCTACTCAGTGGGGCAGTTTGACCACTCAGGCTCGGGAGGGCGGTTTTGGCACGACGTATTCACGTCAACGAGATTTCAACATGAAGCTGGATTATGAGTCTGTGCCAGTTGAAATTGGTGGCACGAGCAACGTGTTCAGCTCGGGGTTGCTCTATGAGAATGTCAGCGGGATGTATGACCAGGAGGACGACTATACCACGTTTTACAGATCTATCGCTTCCGCTGTGGTTATTGACAATGGTCAGGGTGGAGTGATTGCAGGAGATCAGTACGCACGCAATATGAGTCAGCAGGATGCGAGTTCTCAGTCTGCATCCTATAATTCTCTGGGCTATTATCTGCAGGATGAGTTGGTTTTTTTAAGGCTGACATTGCGCCCGGGCATGCGCATCGAATATGATGATTTGTTGGAAAATACGAATTATGCCCCGCGCTTCATGGCCGAACTCGATGTGTTGGGTGACCAGAATCTGGTGTTTGTGACAGGAGCCAACAGATACTACGGTGCCAACCTGCTCACATACGCTTTGCGCGATAGAAATCCATTGATGTATTACACCCGTACCATTGATGGCGGCGGAAATCTGAGTGACTGGAATCTCAGCCGGGAGACCAAGAAAGATTATTCTCTTGATGGTTTGAAGACGCCGTATTCCGATGAGTATACGGCAGGTGTACGCACTGGGTTCTTTGGAGTTGATGCCTCTCTCGACTATGTTGCCAGAAAGACCCATGACCAGTTTTCCGCTGCCTACAGAAAGACTGGCACCACTTCAAGCTACGAGCTTACGAATGGTGGTGAGACTGATTATTGGGGATTGACTTTTGAACTCTCAAAAACCATCGACAACCATTTCTTTAGCGTGGGAGCAACTCGTTCCGAACAAGAAACAAACTTCAGTAATTTCAACGACTTTTCATCTGACGGAGGCATGGCCGGCTACAACTATGACAAAGTTTACTACAATGGACAGTTGATTGACCGAAACGCAATGCCTGCGAGTAATTTCAACCGTCCATGGGTTGGGACATTCACCTATCGCGGAAGCTTTTGGGACAAGCTCAACCTCACGAGTGTCACTCGCTATCTTGGTGGATTCGACACCATCGTTGGAGCCGGAACCGAGCTGATCAATGGAGTTCGGTACTACGAATACAAGGATGCTCGTCTTTCCAGTTCCATCATATCTGATTTGAAGGTGGAGTACGAGGTGTTCAATGCCGACAGCCATTCTTTGGTGTTGGATTTAGTGGTCGATAACGTCTTTGATGAAACTGCAATCATAGATAAAAGCGGAAATAGGGTCGCTGGTCGTCAGTTCTGGGCCGGAGCCGCCTACTCATTCTAGGAGGTGGATATGGAACCGATTATCTCGTGCCGAGATTTGCGACATGGGTATGGCGGTAAGGTCGTACTGAATGGACTGAACTTTGATGTGCAACAAGGTGGCATCTTCGGCTTGCTTGGAAAAAATGGAGCCGGAAAGACCACCACGATCAATATACTTATGGGTTTTTTGCGGCCTTTGTCCGGTGAGTGCCGAGTGTTGGGGCAACCCAGTCATGGCATCACCCCCGCAGTTCGCTGCGATATTGGGTTACTGCATGAAAAGTTCATTCAGTATGATTTCATGAGTATCCGTGAAATAGAACGATTTTACTCCCGATTTTATCCGAAGTGGGAAAGCGCGGTCTTTTACGATCTCGTGAGTCGGTTGGATGTCCCGCACGACAGGTGGATTTGTCGTATGTCTTGCGGGCAGCGGTCACAGGTCGTGCTCGGTCTGATCATGGCCCAGAATCCGAGGTTGATGATACTCGATGATTATTCCATGGGGTTGGATGTTGGCTATCGGCGGCTCTTCCTTGATTTCTTGCAGGAGTATGTCCGAGAGCGTGGGACCACTGTCCTGCTTACTTCGCATGTGGTGCAGGATCTGGATAAACTCATCGATAAAATGATCATTATTCAGGAGGGCAAGGTGTTGGTGGAAGGGCGCAAGGATGAATTCCTGAATACCTTTCATCAATACCGACTGCCTGCTTCCGAAGCCCTTACCGAAGTCGCCGTAGGGGGGCCCGTAGTTTCCATGGAACGAGAACGGTCCACTTTGAGCATTTTTGGTTTTTGCGGAGCGGAAGAGATGACTGGCTATTTGTCCGGTCTTGGAATCCCCGTGCAAGGTCTGACCGAGATCCCCATGGATTTTGAAGACGCTTTTATCGGTATAACCGGCAAATACTAGGGCGCTGTTGCGATGAGAGTTGCGATGGCTATACAACATATTGATATTGAGGAAGATTTGTAGAAAATGTTTACAGCATTAGTATATAAGGAATGGCTTAAACTGCGCTTGGTGTTATGGGTTCCGTTTCTCGCGGTACTTACGGCCTTGGGCCTTGTTTTGGTTTCATTCCGTCATGTTAAGGAGATGATCGGGGCCACCATGCTTTGGGTTGATGTGGCTCTGGTTGAGAAAGTTTTCTATTACGATCTCAGATATGTATCCGTTTTTGCGGCGTTGTGTTTTGCCTTGTTCCAGTTTGTCCCGGAATGCTCTGGCAAGCGACTGCGACTATTGTTTCACTTGCCGGTTCCGCGGCGTCAGGCTGTGTATTTCATGGTGGGCATCGGACTGGCTTGTACCGCACTTGTCTGCATGGTGGCAGCCATTGGATTGGCAGGAATTGTTGGCTACTACATGCCGGCGGAAGCGGTTAAAATGGTGTTGCTTACAGCGGTCCCCTGGTTCCTGGCAGGTGTCCCTGTCTATCTGGGTGTTGTCCTTGTAATAATGGAACCAGCTCTGCCCCATAAATTCCTGCACGGCGGAGCAACTGTATTGTTTGTGCTTGAGTTGACAACTACCTCCATGCAGGGAGCTTTTGAATACTCCCTGTTTCTTTATGTGCTGGCTTGTTTGCTTTGGGTACTGCCTATTGAATTAGCCGCCTATCGTTTCAAGAGGGGGATGGCATGGTAAGCGCCGCACGCATTTCAGCAGTATTGGTTTTAATTTTTTCTTTATCCATGGTTTTACCGGGACTTTTTGCCAAGGCCACAAGCGTGAAGGTCCGAGTCCCAATCCTCTATTTTAGTCCAATCTTAGAACGTTTTGTCATGCAGGGTGGGAGCACTTACTATGATGAGGAAGGGATGGAGATGGGACTTCGGGAATATCGCCGTTCCCTGCCATTCATCTATCATGCGGATCTGACCAAATGGAAAGAGTTTCCTAAGGAAGTGGGGGGGGTACCCGTCTCAGCCGAAGAGACGGCTCGCCTGATGCAGTTTATGCGCATTTCCCCAAGGGATATCAATATTCCATCCTTTGGACTGCATATGTTGCTGGAATCTTCCCCGGAGGGGGCGAATCTTGAACTTGCACAGGATATGTTCCGGCTGGGCGATGGAATAGAGTTTCTTCGATGCGCTGACAATTCTCTCGATCAAGAAAAATCGGCGCGTTTCACTGCTGCCATGGTCGATGCAGGGTTCAGGTTCCCTGCACGCGAAGTGGGGGGGAATCCCGACTCTCTCAAAGCATTTGATTGGGGGTACTTCCTGATAGATGATACCAATACGCTTTTTCACCTGATGATGGTGCAGGGTGAACCACGGTGCATCAATACGGGCAGACAGTTCGAGCAAAAAGTACGCGATATCATTGTGTATGAGCACTTACGCAAGGAATATTATGGTATGGTAATAACCGAAGGCAATGCCTACGTTGTCTCCTGCGATGATTACAAACTGATCCGTATGCCGCTCACTGACTATGATCTGGATCAGGATATGTTAATGCTGCTCAGCACCCCCCTGAATCACATCCTGCAACAGCGCAAGGGAGACGTTGTTTTGGGGACAGCCATGAATGACAATTGGGAATCGGTGCATGAGTACACTTTGAAAGTGGACCGTGGTCCCAAGATAATACGAGAAAAAATCGGGGCCTTACTTTTCCCTTTCAAGTTGGAGACATCCAGTCCCTATACTCAATTCAAATTATTAGATTTAAGAGATTTCTACATCTGGCCGTTGTGGAATGCGATGGGGGTTCTCCTTTGTATTGGTGCCTATCTAATCATCCACCGTTTTCGTTTTAGAGTGAACCCACCCGTATGGGAGTTGATACTGCTTGGTTTTACTGGTGTGTATGGGCTCATCGCCCTTGTGGCTGTTGGTCGAATTAATCCGGGGCCTTCACACAAATTCGGCGCCACGGAGAGGTCGGAGGTCACCGGTATTCAAAGGTGACCTGCTCAATGCGCTTCAATCGGTTGACCATGTCACTACGTTCCGTGTCTGCCATATGTCGGTGCAGCTTCCGAGATCATGCAAAGTTAGCGACATTCCGCTTTTTTAGCACATTCTCGCTTGGAGCAACAAAAGTGTTTGGCGGCGATACAGTCTCATTTTGTTACGTGGTCGATTTGGATGTTTGATTGAACGTCTCAAAACTGACACTCAAGAGCTTATGGTTCGATTCCCTCCAGCTTCACCATGAGAAATTAAAGGCTTAGAAGGATATCCTTCTAAGCCTTTTAAGGTGGTGAGATAACTCGATCAGAGAGTTTTCAATGTGATTGCCATGGGGCACGATGATGTCACATCATTCGTTCTATGTGCCTTTCGCTGGAATGAGCTTGTGTCACCATGAAAGTCACTCTGTGTTGCTCTGTTGGTGGAAACCGTGGATTCTGTGTTTCGTCTAGATATTGCCGTCTGCCCAATAGCCTACAACGCGGGCACAGATGAGCAGGGCTTTGTCCATGTCCTGAATGCTTACCCATTCCATGGGACCATGGGGAGCCTGCATTCCGCAGAATATGTTGGGTGTGGGAATGCCTTTCTCGGTCATGATGGACCCATCGGTACCGCCCCGGAAAGCAAGCATATTGGGGACCAGCCCTTCATCGACATATGCCTTCTTGGCTATTTCGACAGGCCGCATGTCATCTTCCAGCCAGTAGCGCATGTTGCGATACTCGGGCTTGACGGTGCAGGTGATGCGGGCTCTGGGTTCGGTCTTGCCCACGACGGTGCATATTTCTTTCACCAGTTCGGCCTGAGCATGCAGTCCGTCCATCTCGAAATGACGCAGGTTCAGCCTCAGGTCGACTTCGGCTGCATTCCCGGAAATGCTTTCCATGAAGATGAAGCCTTCCATGCCCTCGGAGGACTCGGGGCTCTGGTGGTCCTTGGGAAGCATGTTGATGATCTTGGATCCGAGGTACAGGGCATTCACCAAACGGTTTTTGGCACAACAGGTGTGGATGGAGACACCCTTTATGTTAATCAGTACCTTGTCGGCGGAGAAAGTCTCGGCCACGATATCGCCGGGATTTTCGCCGTCAAGGGTATAGGCGAAGTCGGCACCGATGTCTTTCATGAGAGCGTCACTGACTCCCTTGCCGATTTCCTCATCCGGGGTGAAGCAGATGCGGACATCGCCTCTGGGAATTTCCGGATGGGCTTGCAGGTAACCAATGAGCCCCATGATGATGGCGATTCCCGCCTTGTCATCGGCTCCCAGCAGGGTGGTGCCGCTGGCGGTGATGATGGTCTCACCCTTTTTGCCCTGAAGGTGGAGGTGCACTGCGGGATCGATGATCACGGCAGGATCGTCGGGCAGGACAATGGCGTTGCCGTCCCACTCCTTGTGGACGATGGGGACCACGCCTTCGGCATGAAAGGACGGGGCCGTGTCCACATGGGACACGAAGGCGATGGTCGGAACTTTCCGATCGGTCACATTTCCTTTCAAGGTGCCGAAGACGACGCCGTAGTCGGTGAGTTCGGCATCATCAATGCCCAGTGATTTCAGTTCTTCCACCAACTGACGGGAGAGATCCAGTTGGCAGGCCGTGCTGGGCACGGCGGTGGAATGCGGATCACTTTGTGTGTCCACCTTGCAATAGCGCACAAAACGCTCTTCCAATATATCTATTCTTGATGCAGACATGAAGTACTCCTTCTGAAACAAATAGTTTCAGGACAGATTATCTTGTAACGGGCTGTCCTTGGCGAACGGTCCGTGATCGATTGTTTCACGACCTCAAAAAAGGCCTATTTCCCCGACAGGTCGGCAGCCATCACTGTGTCAGCCAGATGGCAGGCCACAAAGTGGCCTGGTGCGACCTCTTTCAGTTCGGGAGTCTGACAGGTACACGCTTCAACTTTATTGTAGTAGCAGCGTCCTGCAAACCGGCAACCTGCCGGCGGGTTGATGGGGCTTGGCACATCTCCTTCGAGAATAAGCCGCTTCCGGTTCAGATTGGGCTTCGGGATGGTGATGGCGGAGAGCAGCGCCTTTGTATAGGCGTGGACCGGGTTGGAGAAAATGGTCTTGTAGTCGGCCATTTCCACGATTCGCCCCAGATACATGACGGCAATGCGGTCGGACACATGGTGCACCACAGAGAGATCGTGGGATATGAAGAGGTACGTCAAGCCCATTTCTTTCTGGAGAGTATCCAGAAGGTTCAGCACCTGCGCCTGAATGCAGACATCGAGTGCCGATACCGGCTCATCCAGTACGATGAATTCGGGATTCAGCGCCAGGGCTCTGGCTATGCCCACCCGTTGACGCCTGCCTCCATCAAGTTCATGGGGATAGGCGCTTTCCAGACTTTTGCTGAGACCGACGATGTCCGCGAGTTCCCTGACTCGTTTGGCCCGATCTGCCGGAGTTCCGACTTTCTTGACTTCCAGCGGTTCTGCAATGAGGTCTGCCACGCAGAGTCGCGGGTTCAGGCTTGAGTAAGGGTCCTGAAAGACCATCTGCATCTTGGAGCGCATGGCCTTCATTTCCCGTCTGGGGGGGAGAAGGATGTCTTTTCCGTCAAAGAGCACCTGACCGCTCGATGGTTCCAGAAGGCGGATCACCGCTCGTCCTGTTGTGGATTTTCCGCAACCGGATTCTCCCACCAGACCCAGTGTTTCGCCTTTCCTGATGTCAAAGGAGACATCGTCAACGGCGTGGAGCGGTCCCTTGCGTGTTTCAAAGTATTTTTTCAGGTTCTTGACCTGGATAAATGGTGCGCTCATGCGGTACCTCCTTCCAGAAAACAGGCCACCATATGGCCTTCGCAGAGGGTCACAGGTTCCGGGGCTTCACTTTTACAGCGTTCCATTGCCATGTCGCATCGCGGATGAAAGGGGCAGCCGGAAGGCAGATTGGTCGGCTCCGGCGGAAGGCCTGAAATCACCGCGAGCGATTCCCTTTCCTCTTCCACGTTGGGAATGGAGGCAAAGAGCCCTTTGGTATAAGGGTGCTTCGGGTTGGCATACAGGTGTTCCGTGGTGCCTTCCTCAACAACGCGGCCAGCATACATGATGGCAACTCGGTCGCAGGTTTCGGCCACGATTCCAAGATCGTGGGTAATCATGATCATGGATGTGTTGAACTTTTTCTTCAGGTCTTTCATGAGTTCCAGCACCTGGGCCTGAATAGTGACATCCAGGGCCGTGGTCGGTTCATCAGCCATGAGCAGGGCCGGATTACAGGCCAATGCCATGGCTATGACCACTCGCTGTTTCATGCCGCCGCTGAACTGGTGAGGGTACTCACTCGCACGCTCGGGCTGGATGCCGACAGTTTCCAGCATTGTCAGCGCGCGTTTCAATGATTCTTCGGTCGATATCTTGTTGTGCAGTCCGATCATCTCCGCCACCTGCTCGTCAACGGGCATGATGGGGTTCAGCGATGTCATGGGGTCCTGAAAGATCATGGCGATTTCACCGCCGCGGACCTGTCGGAGTTGCGCATCTGTGGCTTTGGTAAGATCCTTTCCGTTGAAGAGGATTTCACCCCCGGTGATTTTGCCGGGCGGTTCGGCGATGAGCTGCATCACCGAGAGGGCCATGGTTGTTTTTCCTGCTCCGGTTTCTCCGACCAGACCAAGGGTTTCGCCTTTGTCGATGGTCAGGTTTAGACCGGAGACAGCCTGCACGACACCATTGTCAGTGGTGTACCGGACATTGAGGTCTCGGATGGATAATAAAGGGGTATCAGACATCTATGGTGACTCCCGTCAGGGGCTTTGCTTTGATGGTTTCTGGGTGTGTGTGGATCATGTGCTAGCGCCTGAGCACATCAGTTCCGAAGTTTCGGGTCTAATGCGTCTCGCAGGCCGTCACCCAGGAAGTTGAGGCCAAGGATGGTGATCATGATAGCCAGACCGGGGAAGAGCGTCATGTAAGGATAATCCCTGATGAATTCCCTGCCGCCGGAGAGCATCGCACCCCATTCGGGTGTGGGAGGCTCAAGTCCCAGACCTATGAAGCTCAGGCCCGCAGCGGTGAGAATGGCAAAGGCCACACCCAGAGTCGCCTGAACGATGATAGGCGCCATGCAGTTGGGCAGGATGTGTTTGAAGATGATGCGCAGGTCGCTTGATCCGACGGAGATGGCGGCTTCCACATATTCCTGATCGCGGATGGAGAGAACCGACGCTCTGACGAGGCGAGCATACTGGGGGATGGCGGCAATGCCGACAGCCAGCATGAGGTTCATCAGTCCCGGTCCAAGGGATGCGGCTACCGAAATCGCCAGCAGCAATTGCGGAATGGAAAGCAGAATGTCCATGAGCCGCATGAGGACGTTATCCGTCCTGCCGCCATAGTATCCGGCAACTGCGCCGATGAATCCGCCGATCAGGACCGAAAAGCCGACAGCCACGAAACCCACTTGAAGGGAGATGCGGCTGCCGTAAATAATGCGGCTGAATATGTCTCGTCCGAACTCGTCCGTGCCGAACCAGTGCGTCATGGAAGGACCTTCCAACGTGGCAAAGAGGTCCTGCTCGTCAAAGGGAAAGGGCGCGATAATGTTCGCAAACAGGGCGGTAAAAAGCAGACCCATAAGAATAATGAGGCCGATGATGGCCATGCGGTTCTTTTTGAGTCGGACAAAGACCTGTCCCCATAAGGATGATTTTTTTGTCTGCATGGGGATATCCTTTATGTATATTGGGATTTTATGCGGGGGTCGAGCCATGCGTAGAGCAGGTCCACTCCCAGATTCACTAGGCAGAAGGCAAGGGCAATGAACAGCACGCCTCCCTGAACCATGGGGTAATCACGCATTTCAATGGAGCTCACCATGAGACGGCCCAGTCCCGGCAGGGAGAAAATGATCTCCGTGAGAACTGCACCACCCAGAAGAATGCCGAACTGGATACCGGCGATGGTCACTACGGGCACAAGGGCATTGGGAAGTGCGTGCTTTCTGATGACCACGCTTTCCTTCTGTCCTTTGGCGCGGGCTGTGCAGATGTAGTCCTGACGAACGACTTCCAGCATGGAGGAGCGTGTCATGCGGGTGATGATGGCGACGCTTTGCAGCCCCAGGGTTGCCGCAGGCATGATCATGGCCTGGACGGAGTCGAAACCCGAGGGCGGAAGCCATGCGAGTTTTACCGTAAAGAGAAGGATCAGCAACAGGCCGAGCCAGAAGACCGGCATTGATATGCCTATCAGGGCAAATAGCGTCACGATGTTGTCAAAGATCGAGTATTGTTTCACCGCTGTGACAATGCCGCATGGGATGCCGACGAGTAATGCTATCCCCATGGCCAGGGCGGAAAGTTTCAATGTGACCGGAAAGGCAGCCAGAAGTTCGTCCCATACCGGCCGTTTGGTGATGTAGGAGCGGCCGATGTCACCTTGTACCACTGCTTTGTATACGTAACGGCCAAACTGCATCAGAAAGGGATCGTTCAGGCCCATCTCTTCACGCAGATTGTCCACATCAGCCTGAGGAGCCTGTTCGCCAAGCACCATGCGGGCGGGGTCACCCGGCGTGACGTACAACATCAGAAATACGATGAAGGCGACGCCGAGGATTACCGGGATCAGCATGGCGCAACGTTTGAGGATATATTTGTACATAGTACCTTCTTCTCATTTTACTCTTCTGGTGACGGCGCGGCAGGTTGTCTCGAAACCATGCGGAACCGCTTGATTTCGGGAGCAAAAGGATACTATCCATGAATCATGGAAAGTTCGCGTGTCCTCCTTCAATGGAGAAAACACGCGAAATTCGTCATGGTTTCAGTCTTCCTTACTGTCGTGGTTGAGAATCACCTGAAGAGGCATCCACAAAGGCCGCCACGGAGCGGCGGCCTTCGTGTCGATGCACATTACTTTTTCAGTTTGACCTCATACAGGGGATGGAAGCCGAAGGGACTGGGCTCGAAGCCTGTGATGTAATCCTGAAGGCCAAAAGCGAACTTCTGGTTTGCCAGGGAAACCCAGGGACACTTCTCGCGCAGGAGTTTCTGAATCTCGAAGTACATAGCCTTGCGCTCAGGGCCGTCAGGGGTGATGCGGGCCTTGTCCAGCAGGGCGTCCACTTCGGGATCACCGAAGGCAGCGAAATTGTTGCCGCCGATCTGCGAGGAGTGGAAGGTGGGGTAAACGGCCATATCCGGGTCGGGAGTCTGGCAGGTCCAACCCACGATGAAGAGCTCGTGCTCGAAGTCTTTGAGTCCCTGAAGGTATGCGCCCCATTCCAGCACCTGAATTTTCACGTTCACGCCGATCTTTTTCAGCTGAGCCTGAATGATGGTTGCCATGTCCACACGCACTTTCTTGGAATTGGTCCAGATGGTCGTGCTGAGGCCGTCAGGGTACCCTGCTTCGGCCAGAAGCTGTTTCGCTTTTTCAAGGTCGGCCTTGGGGACTTCCAGATCGGTGTTGGCGTATTTGACGTTGGGGGCGATAGGACTGGTAGCGGGATAGGCATTGCCGCGGAAGACGGCTTTGACGCTCGCAGGAATGTTGATTGCCAGGGAGATGGCCTGACGCAGCTTTTCGTTGTTGAACGGCGGCTTGCTACAGTTGAAACCGAGGTAGGTGGTGGAGTTGTCAACCAGGGTCTTGAGTTGCAGATCCTTGTTGGCTTCGATGCGGGAGACATCCAGCGAGGAGATTTCAAAAGCGATGTCCACGTCGCCGCTCTCAAGTTCGATGGTACGGCTGGAGGCCTCGGGGATGACCCGGAGAACCATCTTGGAGAATTCGGGCTTGGTTCCGTGGTAGTCCTCGAAACGCTCCAGCTCCATGCGGTCGCCCTTCTTCCAGGAAGCAAGCTTGTAAGGGCCTGTTCCCACGGGAGTGAAGCCGTAGTCGTCACCGGCCGCTTCAACGGCTTTCTGGTTGATCATCACACCGCCACCAAAGTGGGTGAGGGCAGCTAGGAAGGAGCTCATGGCTTCCTTGGTTTTCACTTCAAAGGTATATTCGTCAATTTTCTTGAAGCCTGCGGGGTCGATGACGCCCATGATGTGATGCACGGATGCACCTTTCTCATACGCACGCTTGAGGCTGTAGAGAGCATCGTCAGCAGTGAGTGTCTCGCCGTTGTGGAATTTCACACCTTTTTTCAGGGTGAATCGATAGGTTGTACCATCGACGCGTTCGATCTTTTCGGCAAGGAAGGGGACCACTTTGCCTTCTGCATCAATGGCGACGAGGGTTTCGTAAATCTGGCGCATGGCGTTGGAAGAAGCCACGTCGTTGGTCATGTACGGATCAAGGGTTTTGGCGTCGTAGGTGGTGGCTACGACCAGAGTGTCGGGGTGTTTTGGGGTGCGGGCCATGGCAGCGGGAGCAGCAACCACGCAGACCAGGAGAGCAAAAAAAAGCCTCTTGGCGAAGTTGGCTGTTGAGAAGTTGAAATTCATCAGAACCTCCAAAAAATATTTATAAAAATGACAGTTACACAATAGGCTGTTTCCAATTCGCAGAATGTATGAATTTGAAAATGCCGAAACCAGCAGGTCGGTGAAACATGCGGGGTGTATGGACTTTGGGCAACATAACAGAGGGTCATGCTATCCGTAGGCGGGTAACCTGCATACTTTCTCATGTGTTGTCAATATCATCAAATAATAGCTCTGGAAGTGTTTATATATACTCATATTAATCGTAGTTATGCCATATCGAAGTAATTCGGTCTTTTCTCAATAGAAAGAGTATGACGCCATAAAAAAAGGGGACGTTCTGAAGAACGTCCCCTGTCTGTTTATTGTGTGAAGGGTTGGTTACTTAACCTTGCCGGCCTTCCATGCTTCAAGGAGCTTGTCGTAATCGACGGTTTCGCCCTTAGGCTTTTCGTTGGCCAGCTTGGCCTTCGGAGAACCCGGCTTGTTCAGCCAGTAGGACTCTTCACGGGGTTCGTTCAGCTTGGGACCACACTCGCCCAGGATGCCTGCACGTTCGAGGCGCATGAGGATCTTGTCCTGTTCATTGGCGAGATTGTCCATGGCGGTGTCGACGGTGACTTCACCGGCAACAGCTTCACCGATGTTCTGCCACCAGAGCTGGGACAGCTTCGGGTAGTCGGGAACATTGGTGCCGGTAGGCGTCCATGCGACGCGGGCCGGGCTGCGATAGAATTCCACCAGACCGCCCAGCTTGGGAGCGCGTTCGGTGAAGGACTTGTCGTGAATGTCAGAGTTGCGAATTGGGGTCAGACCAACATGGGTCTTCTTCAGGGACGTGGTCTTGGCAACGCAGAACTGTGCGAACAGCCATGCAGCCTGACGACGTTTGATCGGGGTGGATTTCAACAGGGTCCAGGAACCGCAGTCCTGATACCCGAGTTTCTGGCCTTCTTCCCAGTACGGGCCGTGCGGGGACGGAGCCATGCGCCATTTGGGTGTGCCGTCAGCGTTGACGACCGGAGTGCCTTCCTGAACCATGGAAGCGGTAAAGGCGGTGTACCAGAAGATCTGCTGGGCAACGTTACCCTTGGCCAGGCTTGGGAGAGACTGATAGAAGTCCATGCCCAAAGCTCCTGGAGGGGCGTATTTGCGCAGCCAATCCATGTACTTGCGCAGAGCGTACTTGGCGGCGGGGCCGTTGGTGGCGCCACCACGGGCAACGGAAGAACCGACAGGGCGGCAGCCTTCAACACGGATACCCCATTCGTCGACGGGCTTGCCGTTGGGAATACCCTTGTCGCCGGCACCGGCCATGGACAGCCATGCGTCAGTGAAACGCCAGCCGAGGTCCGGAGCCTTCTTGCCGTAGTCCATGTGGCCGTAAATGGCCTTACCGTCGATTTCGCGGACATCTTCACTGAAGAATTCAGCGATATCTTCGTACGCAGACCAGTTGACCGGAACGCCGAGTTCGTAGCCGTATTTGGCTTTGAAGGCTTTCTTCAATTCAGGTTTCTGGAACCAGTCATAACGGAACCAGTACAGGTTGGCGAACTGTTGGTCAGGCAGCTGATAGAGCTTGCCGTCAGGGCCGGTGGTGAAGGATTTGCCCATGAAATCGTCGATATCAAGGGTGGGCAGTGTGACGGATTTGCCGTCACCTTCCATCCAGTCGGTCAGATTGACCACATGACCAGAACGGAAATGGGTACCGATCAGATCGGAGTCGTTGATGTAGGCATCAAAGACGTTTTCGCCTGACTGGAATTGGACCTGGAGTTTTTCGATGACGTCACCTTCTTGAATCAGGTCGTGTGTGACCTTGATGCCGGTGATCTCATAGAACGCTTTTGCAAGTACTTTGGATTCGTACTCGTGGGTGGGGATGGTCTCAGAGACAACCTTGATTTCCATACCTTTGAAGGGGGCAGCGGCTTTGATGAACCACTCCATTTCCTTCATTTGCTCCTCTTTTGTCAAAGTGGATGGCTGAAATTCGTTGTCGATCCATTTTTTCGCAGCCTTTGAGTCGGCAAAACCGACACTGGCGAGGCTGAGACATGCTACTGTGAGCACGCCTGTCATCAATAAACGCCGCAACTTCATACGTACCTCCGTATGCTGATTAAAATAACACCTCTACCTCTAGTACCTCTTTACAGCCGTAAGTTTTATCAATCCTGAATCAGGGGTTCATGTGGCGGGTTATCCCCAACGCATGACCGCAATGAGAAAACAAACGGATATGACCGTTGCAATCCAAACTCTGAAATCAGTCAGTCCAATCCATAACAAATGTATGTATGCACTGCCCAGCAGCCCGATGAAAAGTCGGTCTCCACGGGTTGTGGTCAGTGGTAACAAACCGCGTCGGGCTACGCATGGTGAAGCAACTTCCCATACTGTCATGCCTATGAGCATCAAGACGATGACGCAGAAGAATCCAGCCGTGATCGGTGTCCATGCCATCCATTCCAGATTCATATCCGTATCCTTTTCTTAGACCCGGCCGAGGGCAAAGCCCTTGGCGAGATGGTTACGTACAAACCAGATGACCAGTGCGCCTGGTACAATGGTCAGGATTCCTGCAGCGGCCAACAGGCCCCAGTCCAGTCCGGTGGCACTGACTGTGCGTGTCATTGTGGCGGCAATGGGCTTGGCCACAGTTGTTGTCAATGTTCTGGCAAGGAGGAGCTCCACCCAACTGAACATGAAGCAGAAGAACGCGGTAACACCGATACCTGCACGAATAAGCGGGATAAAGACTCGAAGGAAGAAGCGTGGGAAACTGTAGCCGTCAATAAAGGCTGTTTCATCGATTTCCTTGGGAACACCCGACATGAATCCTTCAAGAATCCAGACCGACAATGGGACATTGAACAAGCAGTGCGCCAGTGCGACTGCTATGTGCGTGTCGATCAGGTTGAATGTTGAATATAATTGGAAGAAGGGCAGCAGGAAGACTGCAGGCGGAGCCATGCGGTTGGTCAGCAACCAGAAGAAGATCTGAGAGTCGCCGATGAAGTGATACCGGGAGAAGGCGTACGCCGCTGGCAGGGCAACCAGTACAGAAATGACAGTATTCATGGTCACGTAGATGATTGAATTGATATACCCGGAGTACCATGACGGATCGGTGAATATCTTCATGTAGTTGGCAAAGGTCGGATCACTCGGATACCAGGCAAAGGCACCCATGATGTCCGCGTTGGTGCGAAGCGACATGTTGAGCATCCAGTAAATCGGGAGAAACAGCAGTGCCAGGTAGATAATAAGTCCGATGGTTCTTTTCTTGATTATCATGATTTTTCTCCTGTTCCGACAGCCTGGAGAGCCTGATAGAACAACCAGCAGAACAACAGGATGATGAGGAAGTAGATCAACGAGAACGCTGCAGCCGGGCCAAGGTCGAATTGACCGACAGCAATTTTGACAAGATAGATGGACAGGAACGTCGTCGAGTTGCCGGGCCCGCCGCCTGTGAGGACAAAGGGCTCTGCGTAAATAAGGAAACTGTCCATGAACCGCAGCAGCAGGGCAATGGTCAGAACACCCCGCATCTTGGGGAGCTGGATGAAACGGAAAATGGCCCAGGCTGAGGCGCCGTCAATCTTGGCCGCCTGGTAATAGGCCTCTGGAATGGCCCGAAGTCCTGCATAGGCCAACAGGACGACAAGTGGCGTCCAGTGCCAGACCTCCATGAGCATGAGCGTTACCCATGCGTCCAAGGCGTGAGCGGTGTGGTCAAACGAGATCCCAGCCCCGTTGACCAGATATCCGAACAAACCGATGTCCGGTCTGGTGAAAATGATCCAGATCGTGCCGATAACATTCCATGGGATCAGCAGCGGCAGAGCCAGAATGACAAGACACGCGGATGACGCCCAGCCTTTTTTCGGCATGGTCAGGGCTATGGCGATACCAAGGGGCATTTCAATCAGCAGGACAAGACCCGAGAAAGCCAACTGCCGCCACAGGGCATCATGGAGTCGGACGTCTCTCAGGACTTCCTTGAACCATTCGACACCGACGAAGAATCGTTGTCCCGGTCCGAAAATGTCCTGTACCGAATAGTTGACAACGGTCATGAGCGGAATGATCGCGCTGAAAGCCACGATGATGAAGACCGGGAGAATGAAAAACCATGCTTTATTGTTGTTCCATTTATTCATAGTCGCCTCCCGTTATTTGACCAGTCTTTCGTCACAGTAGAGCTTTGTTTTTTCCAACGGGAAGGACAGCCAGCAAGTGCCATCCGGAATCCTCCGGTTATCCTTGATTCTGGCTTTGATGGTCTTGTTGCCGAATTGAGCCGTGATAATACGGCAAAAGCCCTGATCTTCCATACCTATCACCTGCGCGGCAACGCCGTTTTCGACTTCAGCATCATGAATTCCGACGTACATGGGTCGAATCCCTATCTTGAGCTTGCCGCCCATTTTAACAGCTTTTTCGGCATAGGAGGGCGTCAGGGGGATGGCGACGTCGTCGACGAGTGCCATGCTCTCTTGTACAGTACACTCAAGGAAATTCATGCCCGGACTGCCGATGAAGTACCCGACAAAGGTGTGATCCGGGTTCTCAAAAAGCTCCTCGGGGGTCCCGGTCTGGACGATTTCGCCCTCATACATGACCACGATCTGATCCGCGAAGGTCATGGCCTCCACCTGATCGTGAGTGACATAGATCATGGTCAGTTTGAATTCCTTGTGAATTTCCTTGAGTTTGCGGCGGAGATCCCATTTGAGGTGCGGGTCGATGACGGTGAGCGGTTCATCAAAGAGGATGGCGGCGACATCGCTTCTGACGAGTCCGCGGCCAAGGGAGATTTTCTGTTTTGCGTCAGCGGAAAGCCCGGCGGCGCGTTTGTGCAGATCCTGTTTCAGGTCGAGGGCCTCGGCGATTTCATCAACGCGCTTGTTGATGTCTGCCTTGGGCACTCCTCTGTTCTTTAAGGGAAAGGCGAGATTCTGATATACAGTCATTGTGTCATACAGAACGGGGAACTGGAATACTTGGGCAATGTTTCGCTGTTCCGGCTGCATGGCGGAGACATCTTTGCCATCATAGAGGATGCTGCCATGTGACGGTTTCAGCAACCCTGATATGATGTTCAGCATTGTTGTCTTGCCGCAACCGGATGGACCGAGCAGGGCGTATGCTCCGCCATCCTCCCAAACCGTGTGGATTCGCTTCAGCGCGAAATCGTCTTCATCCACCGGGTTCTGACGATAGCTGTGTCTGATTTCGTTGAGTTCAATGCGCGCCATGAGTTCTCCCCGGCTAGTCAGTCTCTGGCGAGATCATGAGATCTCCCGCCTCGTTGAATACATAAAAGGCACTCGGGTGGACATAGACCGAAACCTGATTTCCAACTTTATGAATGTGGACGCCGTCATCCTGAACGACAAGTGAATCGTCGCCGTGCCTGATGTGGACAAAGGTTTCGGAACCGTTGATTTCAGATAAGGCGACTTCGCCGGCAATACGGGCGTGTTCGTCACTGTTGCAGGCCATGCTGAGCTGGTTGGAACGGATGCCGAAAATGTAGTTGCCGTCTTGCAGTTCGTTCATTGTGGTGGCCTTCGGGCAGGTCAGGCCGTTCTCCATCTGAACTGTGCCGTTATTGATCGAACCGTTCATGAAGTTGATCGGTGGGTCGCTGAAAACTTCCGCCACTTGTGTGGTGGCAGGGTGTTGATACACTTCGGCAGTTGGTCCGACCTGGAGGACGCGGCCTTCATGCATGACAATGACGTTGCCGCCGAGCATGAGGGCTTCGGTGGGTTCAGTGGTCGTGTAAACGACAACCGAGTCCCGCTCGATGAAGATTTTCTGCAACTCGTCCCGAAGCTCCTCTCTCAACTTGTAGTCAAGGTTGACGAGCGGTTCGTCCAGAAGCAGGAGGTCGACGTTTTTGACCAGTGCGCGAGCAATGGCGGTGCGCTGTTGCTGGCCGCCTGAAAGCTCTGCTGGAAGCCTGTCGAGAAGGTGCTCAATGTGCAGCATGGAGGCTGCTTCCATCACCCGTCTTTCGATTTCGGCTTTTTTCACGCCGTGGATCTTCAAGGGGGAAGCAATATTTTCGTAAATGGTCTGGGAAGGATAGTTGATGAACTGCTGATACACCATGGCGATACTCCGTTTGCGAACGGTGACGCCGGTTACATCCTGTCCATCGGCGTAGAGAGAGCCGGAGGTGGGCCGGTCGAGCCCTGCCATGATCCTGAGGAGCGAAGTCTTTCCTGCCAGAGTCCGTCCCAGGACCACGTAGCGGGAGCCAGAGTCGAATTCAAGATTGATATCGTTGAGATGGACTTCCTGTCCAACCAGTTTGTTGATGCCTTTGAGCTTTAAACTCATAAATGGTACTCCCGGTAATCTCGTCCGGTCAAAATTTACGCAACATAATCACAATATGACATATCATCCTCACAAAATGTTCGCAAGCGAAAACGATTTTCCCATGGCTCCTGAGTTATTTACTTTTTTAAAATACTGTTCATGCGGCCTACTCGGCAACATGGAGTTCGACGTCGTTGTGTTGCATTATTTCAACAAGTTCAGATGGCGGCATCTTGTTGGTGAACATGGCGTCCACTTCACGGATGTTACCCAGTCTGACCATGGCGTTTCTGCCGAATTTCGTATGATCCGTGACGAGAAAGACCTTGCGTGAATTCTCGATGATGGAGCGTGCGGCTGTGACTTCCCGGTAATCGAAGTCCAGGAGTGTGCCGTCCTTGTCCACGCCGCTTATGCCGATGATGCCGTAGTCGACCTTGAACTGGCGTATGAAATCAATGGCCGCTTCTCCTACGATGCCGCAATCTTTGTGTCGGACTATGCCGCCGGAAATGATGACCTCTATGTTGTTGTTTACGCTGAGTGTTTTTGCGACGTTGAGGTTGTTTGTGATGACGCGCAGTTTGTCGTGTTTGACCAGAACCTTGGCAACTTCCTCAGTCGTCGTCCCCATATTGATGAACAGTGAGGATTTGTTTGGAATGTTCTGGGCAACCAGTCTGGCTATAATCTGTTTTTCCCGGAGGCAGAGAATCTTGCGATCCGTGTAATCGACATTTTCCGTGCTGAGCACGGGGCCGGCCCCGCCGTGGTGTCTTTGGAGGAGTCCCAGATCGCAGAGGGTGTTGATATCTCTGCGTACGGTTTGCGGGGTGACCTTGAATTTCTCGGCCAGTACGCCAATGGCGATAAAGCCCCGTTCCCGAACAAGGTCGACGATCTGCTTGTGACGTGTTTTGACAGAGGCATGCTTGCCCTTTGTGCCAATGGATTTTTCTGAATCTCTATCCGGCATGGCTGTTCCTTGAATGTACAGTGTGTTCGGTTGTGAAAATAAAATATGGTGTGTTTTAGTTCAAAAGTGAAAAAAATAATGACGCATACCCTGTTTTAAGGTATATTTGTTCTGTCTTTTTGCTTTGTGGTATGAATAATTTTCTTTTTTTCTCATAGCACTTTCATTTTTTTGCTACAAGAGAAAATAAAAATTGTTCACTTGAACGAATTATTTTCGTTGTTTGCCATATCGGTTTCAGGGGGCCGTTAGAGTGAGAACACTTCAGACTACAGTCCTCATCGTGGGTGGAGGAGCCACCGGCACTGGTTTGGCCAGAGATCTGGCCTTGCGCGGTGTCCCATGCCTTTTGGCGGAACGACGTGACCTTAATGCCGGTGCGTCCGGCGGCAATCACGGGCTTTTGCATAGCGGGGCGCGGTATGTTGCCTCTGATATGGAGGCCGCTGTCGAATGTCGGGAAGAAGGTGCCATTCTCAAAGCCATGGCCCCTCAATGTATAGAGAATACCGGAGGGCTTTTTGTCGCTGTACAGGGTGATGACGAGCAGTACGTGGCGGACTTTGAAGGCATGTGTCAGAAAAGTTGTATTCCGACCCGGCAGCTTGATCTTGACGAAGCCCGTGAACTTGAGCCGCTTCTGTCAGACAAACTTATTTCCGCCTATGCGGTCGAGGATGGTGCCGTTGATCCGTTCATGCTGTCGCTCGACAACATGTCGCATGCGCTGGTTCTCGGGGCGCAACTGCTCCGAAATGCGCGGATAGTCGGATTTTCCAAGGGAAATGGCCAAATCCAGCGGGCATTGTTTTTGGATGAGACTTCAGGCGAATCGTTCGAGGTCGAAGCTGAAATCATTGTCAATGCGACTGGTGCATGGGCAGGGCTTGTTGCCGCTTTAGCCGGAGCTGATATTCATATTCTTTACTCTTCCGGGAGCCTGCTTGTAACGCAGGATCGGTTGACCAAACGTGTCATCAACCGGCTGCGCAAGGCGTCTGATTCGGATATCCTTGTTCCCGGCGGAACCGTCTCCGTTCTGGGGACCACATCCGTGACAATCGATTCTCCTGATGACTGCCGTCCGACCGTGGCGGAAACCGATGCGATCATCGAAGACGCCCAGGCCATGATTCCGGTGCTGGCAACGACCCGTTACATCCGTGCATATGCCGGAGTGCGTCCTCTCGTCCTTACGGGTGAAAGTGATGACGCCCGGAGCGTCAGCCGTGGTTTTTCCCTTATCGACCACGCTCGTGACAATGTGGATAATTTCATCACGATCACTGGTGGCAAGCTAACGACATTCCGGCTCATGGCTGAAAAAACAGCGGATATGGTATGCAGGAAACTTGGCGTGACAGCACCCTGCCTGACGCGAACCGAGCCGTTACCCGCGTCCACCATGGGACGGTGGACTGAACCGGGGCTGGCCCCCAAGTCATGGGTGCGGAGCCGGGATCAGGACGACCTCATTTTGTGTGAATGTGAAATGGTATCACGAAATACCATTGATTCCATTATCGAAAACATGCCGGGTATGCGTGGCAACTCCATGCTCAAGGCCATCGGTCTGCGCAGTCGGGTCGGTAAAGGCCCGTGTCAGGGTGGCTTTTGCGGTCTCAGGATTACCGGCCACCTGTACGATCAGGGCCATGTGTCCGATGAGCAGGGGCTGACGGAACTCAAGTCTTTTGTCAGTCGGCGTTGGCGTGGTTTCTCCCCCGTTCTGTGGGGACTTCCCATGGTACAGGCGGATTTGCAGGAAGCCTTGTATTGTGGAGCACTTGATATGGAACTCGACCATAATACGGACGATGCCACTTGTGAGGATGATGAATGACCAGGAATGACGACACATATGATGTCATGGTCATTGGAGCGGGTTTTGCCGGAATGGCCGCCGCGCTGTTTGCTTCGGCGCAGGGCCTTAAGGTTGTGCAGACCGGCTCCACCGGGGGGATTGATTTCAGTACGGGGTTTATTGATCTCATGGGGGTGCATCCCGTTGCCGAAGGGAAGCGGTGGCGGAATCCGTGGTCAGCTATTGAGGCAGTCGTGCGAGATTTTCCGAAGCACCCATATGGACTGCTCTCCACGGATGAAATTTCCGAGGCCATTGATACTTTCACTCGATTTCTCGCCGAACAGGGGCTGGAATATGTCGGATATCAGGAGCGTAATACCTGCTCTCTTACCCCGGCCGGAACGATTAAGCGAACATACCGTGTTCCCAAGACAGCGTGGAACGGTTCCGTGGCGCTGGGGCAGAAGGCTCCCACGCTCATCGTGGATTTTCATGGGCTCAAGGGATTCAGCGGCGCACAGCTTGTCGAAACGCAGAAACATCACTGGCCTGAATTGAAAACGGTTCGGATACAGTTCCCCGGTGGTCGAGGTGAGCTGTATCCGGAACATATGGCATGGGCATTGGCAGACCTGGGTATTCAGGAAAAAATGATCGCTGCCATTATGCCGCACGCGGTAGATGTTGAATATATCGGATTTCCTGCGGTCCTCGGTCTCAATGATCCCGTGAAGATCGTGAATCATTTGGAAAAGCTTTCAGAAAAACAGATATTTGAGATTCCGACGATTCCGCCATCCATTGCCGGCCCCCGGCTTCGAGCTGTTTTTGATCGAGGATTGCCTTCTCTGGGCGTTCGGACACATTCTCAAAAAATGGTCACGGGCGTGAAGGTTTTGGACAACGGCATGTTTGAGTTCTCGGTGGGGACGGGCGCCGCCATGCTCCCGGTGACTGCAAAAAAGGCCATACTTGCCACGGGTCGATTCTTTGGCAAAGGGCTTCGCGCTGACCGAAAGAAACTTGTTGAGCCGGTCTTTGACCTTTCGGTGGTACAGCCTGAGGAGCGTGGACAGTGGCATGCTCAGGAATTCTTTGCTCCTCAAGGACATCCGGTAAACAGCGCCGGTATCGAGGTTGATGAAAGGCTGAGGCCCGTTGATGCGTCCGGCCGTCCGGCATATGCCAACCTTCATGCGGCAGGGGCCATTTTGGCCCATCATGACTGGATGCGAATGAAGTGCGGTGCCGGGCTTGCCATTGCCACGGCATACAAGGCTGTGAAGGAATTGATGCGATAACGCGCACGAAGGAAGGGGTATGCTTTTTTATGATATCGGCCTGACACTGGCGCTCTCCATATGCGTAATCGGTACGGTTTACCGTGTCGCTCAATGGAGTGGAAAGTGGACTTCCCGTGCGTCATCTCCTTCTCCCTCTTTCGGCTTGCGTCTGCGGATGGCTCGCACAGTCAGAGCGTTGGCGCTTGATGTCCTGCTCCTTGCGCGAAGCGGCAGGAAAAGTGTCCTTCGTTGGTTGGCACATTGCTTCGTGTTTTTCGGTTTCATGGGACTCCTCTTGTTTCATGCCATGGATGAGACCATCACCGCCAATTTCTTTTTCTCCTATGAATCTACTCTTGATCCCTGGCAGTTCCTGCGCAACCTGTTCGGCGCTATGACGCTGATCGGACTTGCGCTCATGGTTTACCGCAGGGCGCGGTTAGCCAGGCTCCGTTTGTTGACGAGTTTTCAGGACTGGGCGGCACTCTTGATTGTTGGCTGCATCGTTCTTTCCGGTTTCTTTCTTGAGGCATCAAAGATCATGTCTCCCGCGGTTTTCGACCGTATGACCGACGAGTATTTTGTTCCGGGAGAGGTCGGCGACCTGACCGCTTTGAAAGCATACTGGGCGCATGAATACGGCGTTGTATTTACCGTGGATTACCCTATGGACGCAGCGACTCTTGAACTCGGGGCGAGTCTTGACGAAGAGAGTTGTGTGGATTGTCACTCCAACACCGCCACCGCGTTTGTTTCCCGACCACTGGCAACAGCCCTTGGGCCGGTGTCCTTTGCCTTGAATACGAGCAGAGCGGATCAGGTCTTCTGGTATTTTCATGTTCTGTTTTGTTTTATCGCGCTGGCGGCTTTGCCGTTCGGGAAATTTTTCCATCCGGTGTCCACACCGATCAATTTGGTTGCCCGACAGGGACGGCGAGACGATCTTGACGAATTCAAACCGTCTGATGTGCTCCGGGGCATTGGGATGGATGCGTGTACCCGATGTGGGGAATGCAGTCTGCATTGCAGTGTCGGTCCGGTTTTTACGGTCCTGGGGAATCAGAATATCCTTCCTTCAGAAAAGCTTATTTCTCTCAAACGGTTTCAAATTGGCGGGGTGATGTCCAAAGCCAGCCTGACCGCTTTTGCCGAAGGAAGCCGTATCTGTACCGAATGCTTGCGGTGTACGGATATTTGCCCGTCGGGGATCAATCTTCAGGATTTGTGGAACACTTCCAAGGCCCGGATAGCCGTGCGGGCATCGAGTCCAACTGATCTTATGCGAAAAAAAACAGGAGCGCAGCGAGCCCGGGTCTTTGATGATCTGTGCAAATCCTCGTCCATTCTGCCTGCTGTGACCGGACTTGCGGATAACTCCACGTCCTATTGGTCGTGCGTGCAGTGTACCACCTGCACGAGTGTTTGTCCGGTGGTGGCTGTGAGCGAGGACCCGTCCAGAGACCTTGATCTTTTGCCGCAGCAGATCATGAATCTGCTGCGCATGGGACTCAAGGAAGAGACGCTTGGTGCACGCATGGTGTGGAGCTGCACGACTTGTTATAAATGTCAGGAACACTGCCCGCAGAATATCCGTGTGGCCGACGTCCTGTATGAACTGCGAAATACCGTTGCCGCCCGCGTGCGGGACGGCGGTGCCAGTTGTGAAGGAAATGGAGAATCCCTGTGAAGTATGCCTATTTCCCCGGGTGTAAGATCCCTCACCATCTTCCGGAATATGGCGCATCCGTTGAAGCCGTATGTAAAGCTCTTGAAATTGAATTGGTGTCGCTTGAGTTCAATTGTTGCGGCTGGCCTGTACGACACGAGAATGAACTGGCGTCCATCTATTCGGCTGTGCGTAATCTCGCCGTGGCTGAAGAGGCAGGATTGCCTGTTTTTACACCGTGCAAGTGCTGTTTCGGCAATCTGAAGTATGCCCGGTCCAGACTGGCGGAAGACGAAAAGCTTGCCGCATTGGTCGCGACGCTTCTGGAACGGGACGGGCTGACGTTGCCCACGTCCATGAATGTGTTTCACATGCTGACCATCCTTGATGAACAGGTCGGGGTCAATAACCTCCATCGACAGACCATACAACCTCTTGAAGGAGTGAAGGTGGCTTGCCATTACGGTTGTCATGCACTTCGCCCGGGGAATGTCACCGGGTTTGATGACCCTTTGGCCCCGACCGTGTTCGAAAGAGTCGTACAGGCTGTTGGCGCGGAAACCGTTGACTGGGATCTGCGGCTTGAGTGCTGCGGATATCCCCTGCGAGGTCGTGACGATACCATTTCCGAAGCCCTGATGCGTAAGAAGCTTGAGAATGCAGCCTCGGTCGGCGCGGATGTCGTGGCTACGGCCTGTACCTATTGTCAGCTTCAATTCGACAGGGAACGTGACGGGCTTTCATACAGTGATCCACTCCGAAAGGCGCCGCCAGCCGTGCTTGTCAGCCAGTTGATAGGCATTGCCTTGGGGCTGGATACGCATGCGCTTGGATTGGATAAACATCACATCCCCTGGCGAGGGCGCGGTTTTTAGAAATGTCTCTTTATGATACAGACGCAGTCGAATCAGCATGAATGCCACGTTCGAGATCCAACAAGGAGAGAATTATGGTGAAATATATCGGAGCCGTTGATTCCGGGACCACAAGCAGCAGATTCATTATTTTTGACGAACGTGGTCGTATTGTCGGGCTTGACCAGAAGGAACATCAACAGATCTACCCGAAACCGGGCTGGGTCGAACATGATCCCATGGAAATCTGGAACAACACTCAGGAAGTCATCAGAGGGGCCTTGACCAAGTCCGGCATCAAGGGGTCGGAATTGGCTGCCATCGGCATCACCAATCAGCGTGAAACCACGATTGTCTGGGACCGATACACCGGCAAACCGTTCTACAACGCCATTGTCTGGCAATGCACCCGTACACACCAGATCTGCAAGGATCTCATGGCAGATGGCGGTCAGGATCGTTTTCGGGAGAAAACCGGACTGCCCATTGCAACATATTTTTCCGGTCCGAAGATCAAATGGATTCTGGATAACATTCCTGAAGCCCGTGCTGCAGCTGAAAAGGGTGACGCCATGTTCGGCACCATTGAAACATGGATTATCTGGTGGCTGACAGGTGGGCCGAGAGGTGGTGCCCATGTTACGGATGTCACCAACGCCAGCCGGACAATGCTCATGGACCTCAAGACCCTTGAGTGGGATGAGGACATCATGAAGATTATGGGTATCCCGGCCGAAGGGTTGGCCCGTATAGTGCCTTCATCGGATCAGGCGACATGGGGACCGACATCGGAAAGCGGACCTCTTCGCGCACGGGTTCCTGTCTGTGGCGCGGTTGGCGACCAGCAGGCGGCGCTGGTCGGACAGACCTGCTTTGCGCCGGGACAGGCAAAAAATACCTATGGAACAGGGTGTTTCCTGCTCATGCACACAGGGCATGAACCTATCCAGTCCAAGCACGGTTTGATTACCACACTTGCCTATCAGTTCAGCGGGCGCAAACCCTCCTATTGTCTTGAAGGTTCCATTGCCATTGCCGGTGCACTGGTCCAATGGCTGCGGGACAATCTCCAGATGTTCGATTCAGCGCCGGAGGTCGAGGCTCTGGCTAAAAAGGTGGAAGATACGGGCGGCATGTATATTGTCCCGGCTTTTTCCGGCTTGTATGCACCGTATTGGCGACCGGATGCCCGTGGCGTCATGGTCGGCCTGACACGATACATCAACCGTAATCATATCGCCCGCGCTGTACTGGAAGCCACCGCCTATCAGACCAAGGACATCGTGGAAGCAATGAACAAGGATTCCGGTGTAGTGTTGCAGACTCTGAAGGCCGATGGCGGTATGGTTTTCAATGAACTGCTCATGCAGTTCCAGTCGGATATTCTCAATGTTCCGGTTGTTCGGCCCAAGGTGGCTGAGACCACATGCCTCGGCGCGGCGTATGCCGCTGGTATTGCTGTCGGTTTCTGGTCCGGGCGTGAGGAATTGTATAACAACTGGGAAGAAGACAAGACATGGCAGCCCGACATGGATGAAAAGAAGCGGGCCGAAGGGTACAAAGGGTGGAAAAAGGCTGTCGAACGTACGTATGATTGGGTTGATTAGGCTTATTATCTGAAATATGACAGAGCAAGGCGGTCGAGTGTGACTGCCTTGCTTTTTTCAGCGTTAGCGAGGCTCGAAATGCAGAGATATACGTCCCCGTCCAAACGGATTCCCATGCTGGATATCGCCCGATTCTTCGGCATGATGCTGGTCTATTATGGTCACATTATTGAGCGGATCATGTACCTTGAAAATCCCGTTGCCACGGCCCAGTACAAGTTTATTTATTCTTTTCACATGCCATTTTTCTTTCTTCTGGCCGGATTCACCCTCGCACCGGAAAAGATAGTGCTTCCCATTGGCAAATTCCTTAAAAATGTGTTGGCCTCCCGTCTGGTTCCCTATTGTGTTTTTACGATAGTGCTGGCGATTCTGAGTGTGCTTTTTGCGGGGCATTTTGTGGTCGTCGATCTGTCAACGGCTCAAGGGTATCTGAAGGGATTTATTGCGACCCTTATGGGGTTTCCTGTGTTCAATATCCCTCTCTGGTTTCTTGCCTGCCTGATTTCCGTAGAAATACTGCATTTTTTTGTCGGTCGATTCCTCAACAGCACATTCAGAATTCTGAGTGCTGCCGTTGCTTTTTATGTGGGCGGGTATGCTTTAACCGCGACTGTTCAGTTCATTCCCGGCCCCAACTTCTGGCTTGTTCACGAAGCATTGGTTGTCTATGCCTTTTATTTGGTAGGGGTGCTGTTCCGTCGAAACGGTGTCATGCTCGGCATGCAGCCGCGTTGGCGGCTGCTCATTGCCACTGCAGTCTGTCTGCTTGTCGTGGTGTTTACCTATGACATGAATACCGGCCCATTCAGGTTGTTTGATGCCGTTGTCATCGTGTTGTCGGGGCATGGAAACATTCTGCTTTTCCCGCTGACGGCACTGGCTGGCAGCTTCATGATCCTTCTGCTTGCGCGCAGTTCCGGTGCCAACAGGTTCCTGATGTTTATGGGTGAAAACGCCCTGATTCTCTTTTGTCTCAATGGTGTTTTTTATCACTTCTTCAATGGCCCGTTTGCCGCGTGGTTCGTGGGGGCATTTCCGGGTCACTGGATGGCCGTGACCGGCGCCGGCATGGTGTTTACCGTTGTCAGTCTGGCGTGCTGCATTCCGTTTGTGATGCTGCTCAACACATACGTGCCGCAACTGGTCGGCAAACCCAGACAGCAGGGACCATTTCTTCCCAGACTTTTACGATAATGTTTTAAAGTGCCAGGGTGAGGATCGTCAGCAATTCGTCCTTGCTCAGGAGAACCGGATTCCCTTTCATGCTGCTTGCGGCAGCGGCCTTGTCAGCCAGATCGCTGAAGTGCGCCTGGGATACTCCCATGCTGCCGAGCGTCGGAATGCTCATTTTCGCACAGAGTTCCCGTACCCATTTGATGCCGTCTTCCGGTGTCGCGTGCATGTCTCTTGTCAGGATAACCGCTGTTTCCGCGTATGCGTCGAGGGAGGGAGAGTCTGCTTTTCTTTCCCTGAGAGCCTTGATGTTGACCTCCATCACCGAGGGGAGCAGGGCTGCGCATACGGCACCGTGCGGTGTCTTGAATTCCCCGCCGAGGGGGGCGGCGAACCCGTGGACTGCGCCGAGTTTGGCATTGGATAAGGCTATGCCGGAAAAAAGGCTGGCAAGGGCCATGTCTTCACGGGCCGTGCTGTTCGAGCTGTCTGTGTAAGCAACATGTAGTGAGCGGGCGGCACGTAACAATCCCTCGCGGCACAAGGCATCGGTCATGGGATTGGCTTTATTGGAAACGAATGCCTCCATGAGCTGGGTCAATGCATCCATGCCGGTGGCAGCCGTCAGGGGTGGCGGCATGTCCTTTGTCAGCTCGGGGTCGACCACGGCAATGTTCGGAATCATTTCAGGTGAGCGCATACTGACTTTGACGCCATGCGAGGGGGAGAGGATAACAGCGTTTGACGTGACTTCCGACCCGGTTCCCGATGTGGTGGGAACGGTGATGAGCGGGACAGGGGCGTGAGTGAGCGGCAGCCCCTTTCCGATGACTTCAAGATAATCGAGGATATCGCCGTGATTGGTCAGCAGTGCTGCCAGAGCTTTGCCTGCATCAAGTACACTGCCACCGCCGATAGCGATAACGCTATCGCACCCAGCCTGGCGCGCTGCATCCGCCTTGAGCGAAATTGTCCCGATATCAGGCTCCCCTGATATGGAAACGATGTGCGGAGTGAATCCTTTTTCAGTCAGACCGTCGATGGCCCATTGGACGCGCCCGGAGGAGCCGCCGATAACGAGGCAGACCGCAGTGCCCATCCGTGCAGCTAGTTCGGGGATGCCTTTTGAACAGCCGGGGCCGAAGACTATTCGTGGAGCTGTGGCGAATTCAAATTGCATGGGGCAGTCCTTTGGAATCGGTTTTGAAGTATTCACACTGCATTGAATACCATCTCGATTCCGCCCCTTCAACCATGGCCTCCGGCGTTCCTTCCAGAGGGCGTTTTCTGCGGGACCAGAGGACCCTTTGCAAAGGGGCTCTGGACTCTCCGTAACGCTTGTGTCGTTTCGCGAAAGGTGTTTCTTTTTTATATAAACACCCTCACCGAAGGCGGTTTCCCCTAATACTCTTGCGAATCGAGATCAACGCCCAATGCAGCCCATTGTGCTGTGGCATCAGCTTTGGCTTTTTCGATCATATGGTCAGGCCATGGCTCGATGACCAGTGCTTCGGCGACCAGTTGCCAGAGATATTTGACTTCAAATTTACAGCCGTCAAAGTATTTCGGTATGCGTTTCATTATCTGATCGCGGCAGTTGGAACAGCCGACCACGACGACATCGGCACCGCTTTCCTTGATCTGTTCGTTCTTGTACCGGGCGTGCCATGCGGACTGGTCCTCAAAGGGCATGGGCCACATGCCGCCGCCGCCACCGCAGCAGTAATTCTTCTCGCGGTTGGGGGTCAGCTCGACATATTCATCGACACAATGCTGGACGATCCAGCGCGGCTCCTCGAAATAGCCTTTGCCGAAGTTGCGCGCCAGTTCACGACCATGCTTGCAGGAGTCGTGGAAGGTGAATGTCTTTCCTGCATGGACCGACTTGTCGAGTTTGATTCGGCCTGTCTTGATCCGGTCCATGAGGTAATCGTAAAGATACATGAATCCGACTTCGTTGACCGGGTCCTGTGCAACGAGTTTTGCCATGCCCTTGCGGAAGCCGTAGGAGCCGCCGCCACAGTCGGGCATGATAAGGGACGTGATGCCGAATTCCTTCATGTAGGCAATTTTGCGGCGGGCAAATTCCGTGTTCCCGGCATCGTTTCCGGTGAAAAGCGCCCAGTCCACAGCTTCCCAGTTCTCCGAGGGAACGGTCCAGTTCTCCCCGGCGGCGTAGAAGATTTTCCACCACCAATACTGGTCCTCGAAATCTCCGTAGACTTCCTTGGAATTCGGGAAAAAGAGAATGTCCGCCCCGTGCTTGTCCACCGGGACATAAAAGCCGGGGAGTTCCTCGGCAAGCTCTTCGCCAAGCTCGGCCATGCCTTCCAGATAATCTTTTTTGGAAATGCCGAGGTTGTTGCCGGTTTCAAGGTTGTTGACCATGCCCTTGTGCAGGGAGCCGGGAACGGCTTCACGCGGCCTGAGGCTCTTCAAATGCGCCATGATGGATGTGATATCGAGGCCGCCGGGACATGTGCTTGTGCATCGACCGCATCCGGTACACAGCCATGGAAAATTAGAGTCGATGACTTCATTGACCAAGCCATTGGAAAGCATCCGCATGACCTTTCTGGCATCCCATCCATCCAGCTCGGGCGCACCTGTTGTCGGGCAGCCGTTGGCGCACGCTCCACAGACAAGACAGTTTGAGAAATCGTATTTATCAAGAAAATTCGACATATTATTGCAGTTGTTGTGTGTGCTCTGCATACCAGTACCCTGGGAGGTTACGTCTTTGCCTGCCACGGTGGCAGGCCATATGACGGCGTTGAATGGATGTGTCGTGGAAGGACGTGTCGAGGACCATTCAGAGATCATGTGCTCGCGATTGATAATGCCTACTACATAAGTGTTATGAGTAAGTCAAAACCCTTGTGCGGGTCGGGTCTTGCAGGGCGTTCTGCCGGAGTTTTAAATCTATCTGCTATTGTTTATGCCACCAGAGCATTGCGGTCTGGACATTGCGCGTGAGTACGGGCTTTCCTGTGTGCGTGTCGAGTGTGTTGCTCAGGATTATGCGGATGATGTCCTGTTCTTCCTGTGAGGATACATATAGGTTTTCTGTCCAGCATTGCACGGCGTCGTCCATGTCGGCATAGGTGGTTACGTGCTGTTGGGGGATAATGGATACTTCCGGGCGAATGTCCATTGAATGGAGCAGGTTGAGCAGCAGTGCGTAGTCCGGTCCGGCAACGTATTCCTCTCCGAACAGCGCAGGCCAGAACCTGTCGTAGCCGAAACACTCCCTCCCGGCGAACCAGAACAGGCAGACGGTACGGCTGGCTGCGGCGTTCATGGCTGCCAGCGCCTTGCCGACATCTTTCATGATAAGGGAATAGGACGAAAGGACGACGTCGTGGGGAATGATGTCTCCATCCACAACAGCTTCTTCCCAGCCTTTGTTGAGTGGCTGTATGTTTGTCACGCCTTCCTTTTCGGCACGCTGCTCAAGCTTTTTCAGCATGCCTTCTGATGGATCAAGGGCGGTGACTTGTCTGGCTGATTTGGCCAAAGGAACCGCGAGATTGCCGGGGCCACAGCCGATGTCCAGCAGTGTGGTTTCGCTGTCGAGGCCGATATGGTCCAGTACCGCCTGAATGCGGCCCGAGGCTCCGTTGTCCATCGTACTGAATCGGTTTGCCCGCTTGTCCCAGTATGACGGGCTGTTCGCTCTTCGCATTATTATGGATGACTTTGCGTAGGCCCGTGTCCATTCTGTGCTCCAGTCGGTGCTGTTGTCAGGTTTGCCGGTCATGCGTTTGCTTCCCGGTTTGTCACATGCCGCGGGAGTACCATTCGGGTGGATTCCCATTGGCGAACATGGCACATGTCTTCGTAAATTTCATCGAGCACGGTGTCACACATGATGTCGGCCGGGTTCCCCTGCGCGACAAATCGCTGTTTATCCAGAACAACCACGCTGTCGCAGAACCACAGAACGTGGTTGGGGTCGTGGGTGCATGCTACAATTGTCGTTCCCTGATCGGCTATCTGCCGCAGAATGTTCATTATCTTGATCTGGTTGCTGAAATCGAGTGCCGAAGTTGGTTCGTCCAGAAACAGCAATGGCGTTTCCTGCGCAACGGCCCGGGCGATGAGCACCATTTGCCGTTGTCCGCCGCTGAGCTGGTTGTAGGGCGTGTCGGCCATGTTTGTAATGCCGATGAGTTCCATGGCCTCGGAGACTTTCTGTTTGTGGTGTTTCGAGACACCGAACAATTCCGAAAGGTGCGGAGTGCGGCCCATGAGCACCACGTCCTTGACTAGGTACGGGAAGGGTGGTTTGTGCTCCTGAGGCACGTAGGACACCATGCGGGCCATGTTGCTTATGGACGTCTGTTCCACGTTTTTGCCATCCATGCGTATGGAACCGGAGCTTTGGGCAAGGAACTTGAGGCAACATTTGAAAAGAGTTGTCTTTCCGCATCCGTTGGGACCGAACAGACCGCACAATTGACCCCGCTCAACCTGGAAGCTGATGTTTTCCAGGATGGGTGTGTCTCCGTAATTGAAGGAAAGGTCGTTCACATGCAGCATGGTTATCCTCCAAAGGCTGATCTGCCTTTGCTTCGCAAAAGGTAAATCAGATAGGGCGCGCCCAGAATGGACGTGATGATTCCTACTGGTATTTCCGTGTTTGTCAGGTTGCGAGCCAGGGTGTCGCATATCACGATATATATACTGCCCATGATGGCTGCCCCCGGCAGCATGAACCGATGGTCCGGTCCGAGCAGCATCCGGGCGGCGTGGGGCATCATGAGGCCCACCCAGGCGATGATTCCGACTATGGATACGGATAGGGCGGTCATGAGTGTCGCCAGTAGTATGAATATGATTTTGTATTTTTCCGGGTTGATTCCGAGAGTCCGTGCTTCTTCATCGCCCATGGAGATGATGTTCAGCTTCCACCCCAGCATGCAGAGAATGCAGGTCAGCCCGATGACAGGTGGCAGGACCAGCGCCACATCCTTCCACACCGCATAATAGAAGCCGCCCATGAGCCAGAACACGATCTCACGCAGGGCCGCATCCGCTGCCAGATATTTCAGAATCGAGACAAGTGCGGTAAAGATGGACCCGATAACGACACCCGCCAGAATAAGGGTGACGATGGGCGTTTCGCCACGCACTCTTGCCAGTGAATATGCGCCGAAAACGGTAATCACGGAGAAGATGAACGCGGACAATTGGAGGGACAGCAGGAAGGTCTGGAGCACAATCGCCAAAGCCGCACCAAAAGCCGCACCTGATGAGGCACCGAGAATATACGGTTCTACCAGCGGGTTCTTGAAGCACCCCTGAAAGACGCCGCCAGAGACAGCCAGCGCTGCGCCGACGGCGGCAGCAAGCAGCACTCGTGGCAGACGGATGTCCCAGACCACGGTGTTATGTAGCTTGTTGACCGACTCAAGATTGCCTCCCGGCAGCAGATGGGCGCATAATACCTGATACACGTTGTCGAACGTCAGTCCGAAAGGACCGATGATGACAGCCGCGACCATAACCGTCGCCAAGAGGGCGAAAAGAAGGCCGATGCTCAGAACCTTTCGGCCTTCATGGTATGTCACGCCGGTTGGCGCAGGTGTCAGCTCTATGGAACTCTCAACAGTTTCTGACATGGATGGTTACCACTGTTCTTCGACGGTCCAGTCAAGCCACTGGGTAGACCGCAGACCTTTCGCCGTGGTGTCGTCCACGTGGTAGACCTTCTTGTAGAAGTCCAGCACCCATTCGTTCACGGTGATATCCTTGAAGAGATCAGGGTGGGCTGCCTTGGCCATGACCATGACTTCGATGGGATATTCAATGCGCTTGGCGCAGTTGCACGGTGTCCAGGGCAGGGCCACGACACGGTGGTTCTTGACGGCACTCAGGCTCGAAAGCTTGCTGTAGTATGGAGCTGTGTAGAGTTCCTTGGGCGGATGATATCCCCATGCTGTTGGTAGAATGATGACATCCGGGTCCATGGCAAAGACATGCTCGGCATTGATGACAGAAAAACTGCCGGAGCCCTTGAATGCATTGCGTCCCTTGACGATGTCTTCAATGAAGTAGGATTCGATGGTGTCTTCGCCCTGCGCTGTTCCGGCTCCGCCTTCACCTCGGGCTTTGGGGCTCAGGCCGAAGAGCAGGACGCTGGGACGCTGGTCCTCGGTGATATCGGCGGTCCTGGTGCGTATCATGGTAATGATGCTTTCCAGGTATCGCGCCAATTCCATCGCTTCCTTTTCCTTGCCGAAAGCCTCCCCCACGATGCGGATTTCTTCGCTGATGTGCTCGACGGTGGGGTCGCAGAATGTCGGAGGCCCGTTGAGAATCACGAGCGGAATGCCCATGGCTTCAATCATCTTCATCTTGCGTTTGAGGATTTCGCTGTCGTCATTGGAGTGGCACGATCCGACCCGCATGAAGACGAGATCCGGTTCGAGTTTTGCCAGTTCTTCGAAGTTTGTGGATTGACCGTAGGTGGCCATCATGGGCACGTCGCGCAGGCGGGGATTGAGGAAGCCCACGGGGTTCATGCCGTCCAGGTAGGTATACTCCTCGCCGTTCATTGCCGGGTAGGTATATTTGAATATCTTGATCGGGCAATGAGAGCCAACAGCGATGATGGCATCCTGCACACCGAGGGATGTCATGACTCCTGCACTGAATCCGTCATCCAGCGTGATGACACGTTTGGGAGCCATCGGGATGGTGACTTTCTTGCCGCGCATATCGACAATCGTGCGGGTGTCGGCAAAGGCGGGATGAAGGCTGGCAACAGTCAGCACGACAGAAACCAGTGCGATTGCCATCAGGCGAATTTTCAAGCAGTGATTGTGGGACGACACAGTGGCACTTTCCTTTGATTGAGGGTCTTTAAGTTTTACTTAATCAAGTTTCGTAGCACGATTATCCCGCAAGAAATTGTATGTCAACATCCGAGTGAAATGTTGTCCGGTTCTCCCGGTCTCATCACAACAGACAAGGCCTGGAAGAGTGTTCTTCCAGGCCTTGTCGTATGCGTGTTCAGTATCGTTTATCGTTTTCTTTTTTTTAGATCTTTTATTCGCAGGGCTACATCTTTCCAACGTTCCTTTTCTACGCGGTCCGCACTTTTTGTGCGCCGCGTCGCAAGATAATCCATTTCACGTTGCATCTTGTGGAAGCTCTCCAGCCGTTCATGTGGAAGTTTGCTGGTTTTGACAGCGTGCAATACAGCGCACCCGGGTTCTTTTTGATGCGTGCAATTGGCGAATCGGCACATTTCAGCCAGTTCTGTAATGTCGGCGAATGTGTTCTCCATCCCGTTACCGTCTTCATGAAACGCGATTTCTCGGATGCCGGGGTTGTCCATGAGTATCCCGCCCTGCGGCATGCGAATGAGTTCCCGCACTGTCGTGGTGTGGCGCCCTTTGCCCACGCTGGCGCTGACTTTGCCTGTGGCCTGAATGTCGCTGCCAAAGAGCATGTTTGCCAATGTGGATTTCCCCGCCCCGGACGATCCGATCATGGCAACGGTCTGTCCATGTCCGAGATGGCTTTCCAACTCGGTTCTGCCCCTGCCGTCCTGCATGGACGTCAAAATGACAGGCACGCCGAAAGCAATGCTTTCAACGTCCGAAAGGAACGATTCCGGTGCGTCATGCAGGTCTGCCTTGGTCAACACGATCACAGGGGGGAGAGCGTAGTTATGGACCAGTGTCAGATACCGTTCAAGGCGTCTGATATTGAAATCACGGTCCAGTCCGCAGACAATGAATACCGTATCAAGATTTGCGGCAATCGGTTGCTCGCGTCTTGTGGGTTTTGCCGTAGAGCCGCGTGAGCCGGCCTCACCACGGGACAGAATATTCTTGCGGGGAATGACGTCGGTAACGATGGTTCCGTCGACAATTACCCAGTCTCCGGTGACGGGATAGTCCCGGCTTTTTGAATGCATAAGCCTGCCCGCAACCGAGCAGAACCATTCCTTGAGGCCGTCAGTCACCAGAAACTGACCTCGTTGCATGCTGATAACACGGACGATGCGGCCGTCGGCCACGTCAATGGAAAGCATTTGATGGTCAAAATGGTCGTCCCAGCCTAGTTGGCGGAGTCGTGCTGGGTCATTTGATATATTCTTTTGTAATTCGTTGTGGTCGGTCATGTGTTCTCACCAATTTAATTGGGGCCGGTGAATGGATCGGCCCTGATTTATCGTCCATATAAGCCTGTGAAGGGAGGTCAGAGGCTTCGGCTTTTTACAATGGTGGATGCGCTGCCGGAATAGAGGGAACAACAAAAGTCGGTTTCGAAAGAAACCCATATCAGACTGGTCTGAAAGACCTGATTACAAACCGCCTAGAGTTGCGGTCGGAAAGCGGTTTAAGCCTGTTGGTTGCCCTGTATTTCAGCAACTTGAGGCACAAGATCAGTAAACCGTGTGAACATGAAAACTCCTTATTCTATAATGAAAACACACCTGCCTGATAAATCGGCAGGTGTCAATTGTTTGGAGCCGGGGTTGTGGCTGGCTGTGTGTCTTTCGGTGCTTGCGCTTGCTTTTTCGAGTCGATACATTTCCTCCATGGAAAAACACATTACCGTACTGCTTGTGGATGCCTTCACGGCCACTCCCGGAAAAGGGAATCGGGCCGGTGTCGTTCTTGACGGTTCAGATCTTGACGCCAAAGAGATGCAGGCTGTCGCTTCGTTGGTCAACGTGTCGGAAACGGCGTTTATGATTCCGGTCAAAGACCGGACCGAGTATGCACTTGAGGTGCGATATTTTACGCCGACGACGGAAGTCCCGAGTTGTGGTCATGCCACCATAGCCTCGCATTATGCACGTTCTCAGGCACTCGGGGTGGAGAATGGCCGGGTCGTTGCCAAGATCGGTGCCGGTATTCTGCCGGTGGATATCGCCACCCGGGGCGGCGAGAAGAAAATCGTGATGACCCAGGGGGAGATCAAATTTACTCCTGAGTATGATGCGTTGGTCAGACGCAGAATCCTGAGAGCGCTGGGGTTGGATGAAGAGGACGTTGTTCAGGGATTGCCCGTGCAGGAAGTGTCCACAGGTCACTCCAAGGTCATGATTCCCATTCGCTCGGTGAAGACGCTGGATGGATTGCGTCCTGATATGCAGGGTCTCAAGGAGATCAGCCGGGAGATTGATTGTAATGGTTATTTTGTCTTTGCATTCAACGACAAGGACGATCCATGCCTGACCAGCGGCAGGATGTTTGCTCCTGTCGCCGGTATTGATGAAGACCCGGTGACGGGCAACGGAAATGGTCCCTGCGGTGCGTATCTGTCGCTGTATGGCAGGTTGCCGGAAGTCGATGAAATCTCCTATCTGGGCAGGCAGGGCGTTGCCATGGGCAAAGAAGGAGTGGTCGAGGTGACCGTTCACCGATCCGGCGGACGGCCACAGACCATTCAGGTCGGGGGAACGGCTGTGGAGGCAGGAGAGATGACACTGCTTCTCTCTGGCGATGATGCAGGCCATATTACTGCAACCTGTGTAGGAAAATAAGCCCCCAACGAGATTTGAAGGTTTCAAACAGGTATGAATGAAGGCCCGGAAGGATATCCTCCCGGGCCTTCATTATGGAATAAGAAAATGAATCCTGTCAGCCGGTTTACTTCACATCCTTGCTGACATTTTCGTATGCGGCCTTCACGCCCCACATGGGGATGGAGAGAAGCTTTGCTCCATCCAGCGGGAGTTCGTCGAAGTGAACTACCTTATAGTCCTGATTGATGTACGTCCGAAAATACAGGGCTTGTCTGTTGAGGTCGTAGACAGTTGTCCACTGGGTGTAATCGTGGCCTTTTTTACCGTCGGAGCTGACGGATGACGTGATCCCTTTGGGAATGGAAAAGTTGGCTATAAGGTTCATCCCGAGAGTGACAGCGCCGTCAGCGTCAGCCGGTTGCAGTGCCGTATTGGCAAAAAAAGCCGCTCTGACAAAACGTGAGGGAGGTGTCATGTCTCCCGGCAATCCGAGAAGGCCGGTTCCTTCGCCCAGAGGGCGTATCGTGTAATCGCCGAGCTTGAATTGTTCAACATTGGCGGGCCGCAAGTTGATGTAATTGCGCAGATTGTCCAGATGCCATCCGAAGTACGGGGCATTGGTGACAACGCCGACCGGGTTATCTGAAAGATGCAGTTTTCCGTCGATGTATTCAATGACGATTGCCTTGCCGGTTTTGTCCATCACGTACCAATGGGCGAGCGGGGTTGTATGTACTGTTTCAAGAGCCACCCCGGTCAGCTTCAGCGTGGACACACCGTCTTTGACTTCGGCAATTGTGGAGTAATTGCTGAGAATCCATGCGCACATGTCCAGTTGGGCTATGGATTTTTGGTAGTCTGCGGGCGCTATTGTCGGAAAGTGGGTTTCGCCGGAGGTCATCCAGAATCCTGCGACATACAAGCTCTTTTCATTCATGCCTTCAAGCGGGCGGTCCAGTCCAAAAGCGTTGGGGCCGACAAAGGCGTACTTGCTGGTCCATTGCATGCCTTTTTTCCCGTCAGGCGCCGAAGCAGTCCATGACAGTCCCCGCGGGGTGACCATTATGTTTGATTCAGATGCAAAACCGAACTCAAGCGAACGGGCAAAAGCAACCGATCCGTCTTGCGCCATGACGCGCATGCCAGTGCAGGCCTGTGACCATTTGGGACAGGTCAGCAGTAAGACAAAGAGCAGAAATAGAGGAACATTGAAACGGGAGTGAGACATGTGATCCTTCCTTGGTAGACGAGTGTTGGCTTTTTTGATGTCAGCCAGGTTGGTTCTTGCGTATTTATACCAGTATCCGATATCACGTCGCTTTAAATAATTCTATTCTCAACTGGACTCTTTTCCCGTTGTTTTCGAGAACTGGACAGGCTTGTGGACGGGATGGTTCAATGGTAGGCGGAACGCAGGAAAACCATGGACAAGGCTAAGACAGCCCTGTTCGAGAGGCATATAGGATGCAATGATGACCCCAGCTATTGATAAGGCGAAGAAAGCCGGTATCACTTTTTTTGTGCATGAATATGAGCATGATCCAGCCGCGGAATCGTATGGCATGGAGGCGGCTGAAAAATTGAAGATTGTGCCTGAAAGGGTGTTCAAAACCCTTGTTGTCAGCAGTGGCGGAAAGGATCTGACCGTGGCGGTCCTGCCAGTTTCAAAACATCTGGATATGAAGCTGTTGGCCAAGGCCGTCGGTGTGAAAAAAGTGGGAATGGCCGAAATCGGGCTGGTGGAGAGGGTGACCGGCTACGTTGTCGGCGGCGTGAGTCCTCTCGGTCAGAAGAAACAACTTAAAACCGTCATCGATTCTTCGGCCGAAGCGTATGCGACCATATTCGTGAGCGGTGGCCGGAGAGGCGTGGATATCGAGCTCTCCCCGGACGACCTTGCAAAGCTGACGCGTGCTGATTTTGCTTCGGTCGCCAAGTAATTTCGTTCTGCATTGTTGTGCTTTTATTCGAGTTCAGCATCGTCCAATAAAGGCAGAGTCAACTGCACCATGGTACTCCATTCAGTGTGCCCAGGAACAGGCGATATGATGAAGAATTCACCGTGAAATATTTGTACGACCCGCTTGGCTTTGGCGAGGCCGAGGCCGGTTCCATGGGGCTTTGTCGAAAAGAAAGGTTCCATTACATGGTTGAAAATCTCTTTGTCGATACCACTGCCTGAATCACAGAAGGTGAGTGTATAGCATCTCTCGCTCGGGGTTTCGAATCTGCCAGCACATTCCTTGTCTGTTTTCCATTTGCCGATTATTTCGATGGAAATGGTGTCGCCTTTTCTGGCCTCCAAAGCATTGGTCAGGATTTCATGAATGCATTTGCTTATGAGAGCCTTGTCCATGGGCAGGGTGACCGGCTCAATGCTTATGTGCCAATTGACGGCTTTTTCCGGTGGATTCACGAGATCCATAGCTGTCGAGCGGACGCTCTTTATCAGGGTTTCAAGATCAAAGGGGGTCGTTTGAGTCGGGATGATATCGATGTAATCCCGTACCGATGCGACCAGATTTTCCAGGTCCTGGCAACAATCCATGATCGTCCCCAGGTGCTCGACCATGCCTTCGTCTTCCGGGAGCTTTCGTTTCAGCAGGTTGGCGTTGCCGCCGATTCCGAGGAGCGGGTTGCGAATCTGGTGGGCGATGGAGTCAGCGAGCTGTCGGAGAGATTCTTCCCGCTCTGTATCTATCAGCCTGGTCCGTTTGGCCCTTTCTATTCTGCGCTCCATGCGTTGCTTCAGACGGAATGCCAGGATGAGCAACACCCCCGCCATTGCCGTGAGGTATGTCAAACTGGCGATGAGCGTCTTTCGTATGCTGTCGTCCACCATGTCGGACCAAGGAACGAGGACAATCAGTTCCCACGGCTTTCCGGGAATACGCTGTTCTCTGAGTAAATATTGTGTTTGGTCGATTTCGATCCACTTGGCTCCCAGGCTTGTTCCTGTGGCTGTGTCCAGTTGAGCGAGTGGAGCACCCTTGTACAAGCGGCCTTTGCGGGCGGTTTTCAGCAGGTTCTCGGGCAAAGGCTCGAGTGTCTTATTGATCCAGTCGGCTCGGCTCGAAAGAACAATGACGCCATTCGGGTCTTTGGCCATGACGATATTGTTTGAGCTTTTCCAAGCGTTCTGCAGCTCCGATAATTGAAATTTTACGACCGCGACGCCTACGATGGTGTTGTTCAACATAATGGGGTGAGAGAGATAATATCCGGGAATGCCGCTTGTGGCACCGATGGCGTACATGGAGCCTTCCCTGCCTTCCATGGCCCGTTGAAAGTAGGGGCGAAAACTATAGTTGTTACCAACGAAACTGTCGGGTTCGTCATAGTTGCTTGATGCGATAGTGGTGCCTTGTTTGTCCATGATGTAGACGACGGATGCACCTGAACGCACCTGGATTGCCTTGATCAATATATTCGCCGTGAGTTGGTCTGTGCGGTTTTCAAAGAGTCTCAGGATCGTCCTGTCTTTAGACACAGAGAAGGGGAGGTGTTTGAACTTGTTTATTTTATCAAGAAAAATCTGTTGATATGCCTCGAGCTGAATATCAGTGTTGCGCCAAGCCTTGTTGATCTGACGATGCATTGACACGAAATAGGTGGACAGAATGATAGTTCCTCCTGTCACGAGGCAGAAGAGTATCAAAATGAGGCGTTTCATGTTTTCCCCTCCCCTCTACTCAAGGCTTTCTGACCACAGACCGCCGTCGAAATTGAAAAGAGTCCTATTCCTTTGAGCATACAGATTATTCCCGGGAGTGCAACGGAACTGTGGCGTGTCAAAGGGAATGCGCTTTCGTGGCACTCATTCATTGGTTATTAATTGAAGGTGTACCAAAATGGTTCTTGAGGTGCTTTAATGAAAGGTGCAGAATACTCCCCGGCATGAAAACTGGTACTATTGCAAAGAGCTACGCTCTGGAGTTGCTATGGACAAAATAAAAAATATTGCGGTTGTGGCCCATGATAATTGTAAGGGTGAGCTGCTGGACTTTATTGACTGTAATCGCGGTGTGATGGGTGAACATAACCTGATTGCCACAGGAACAACCGGCCGAATGGTGGAGATATTGTTCAGGGAAAGAACATCGCAGAACGGAGATAAGAATGCCCAAAAAAAGGTGACTCGGTTGAAATCCGGGCCATTGGGCGGGGATCAGCAGATGGGAGCGCTGATCGCTGACGGCAAAGTCGATATTCTCATCTTTTTTTGGGACCCCATGGAGCCCCAGCCGCATGATGTTGATGTAAAGGCCCTGCTTCGTTTGGCTGTCCTGTATAACATCCCGACAGCCAGTAATCGTTCGTCAGCCGAATTCCTTATCTCATCCGCCTTTTTTGACCATGAATTCAGCATCAAGAAAAGTGAATTTTTTGAATATGCCAATAGGGATGTGCAGGAAGTTTAGATGTGAGCGTTTAAAAAAAGACTTGGAAGGTTTTCCTTCCAAGTCTTTTTTTTGTCCTAATTATTTGCATCTGTTCTATACGTATAAACAAAATTTCCTTTGTCACAGTTCCAGTTGGTGTAGACAATATCCAGTTCGGGCGAGACAGTGAACGTTATCTGTACTTTGTTGCCTATCCGCAAGGGTGCGGCGAAGGAAACCCAGCTTCGTCCCGGGATACCTGTATAGTCCTTGCCAGCCTGGAGCTGCACCCAGCCGCTGGCCTGACTCCATCGTTTGACCATGGTGATTTCTTCGACAATCTGCGGTCCGACATAGAATACGGACTGTCCGTCCTGCCCTTCTCCCCATATGCTGTCGTTAACCGTGGCTTCATAGGTGCCCTGTGCGACGGCTTTTTTGTCCAGATCGGCAAGGTCAATGGCTTCGATGATCGAGGTGAACTGGTCGGACGAACTCCAATCCCAGGTGTCCGGATACGTCGAGCCGTTGCCGAGATAGACGAGCAGGGTTCCGGCGAGTTCGTTACGTCCCGGTGGATTCCAGCGGTGGGTGATGAGGTCGAGATTGCCGTCCTGATTCAGGTCGGCCATGCGGATGGCAGAACCCCAGCCGCCGTATTTTGATGTCCAGGTGGGCCAACTGGTGCGCGGTTCGTACTGGATCACGAAAGGTGACAGGAAACGGTAGAGCGAGAAGCCGCCGCGTCCTTTGCCCATGTAGCAATTGGAGGAGGCGGCAATGGTGGGTACTGTGTCCGGCTGTGCCGGAGCCTTGTGGATGGATGGCGCGTAGTCAATGCCGTTGCCGTAGTAGTTCTGGTCTTCGGAGGTCCATCCCGGCGTTGTGGACGGAGTGGTCCCGAGTTTGCCGAGGTAAAGGCGGATCGGTGCAGAATCAAAAAGTACATCCATGAGTCCGTCCATATTCACATCACCGAAAGTCACGGCCATGGACACGAAAGAGTCGGCTGTCAGCCAGACAGAGCCGGGCTGATTGGAGTACTGGCCGTTTTGATTGATATAGATACGGTTTTGTACTTTGAACGGGGGTTGTGGATTATCGGCGCGAATGCTCTTTTTGGAGTCCGTGCGGTTGGCTTTCGCCTTTCTTGAGCATTCCTGTGTGGCGAAACTTTCTACTTCAGGGATCGGTTCTCCGCAGGCTACTGCCAGATCCAGATCGCCATCGCCATCTATATCGCCCAAAGCGCAGCCAAAGGACGGGTAGCCGGTATCAGTAAAGGTCGGCAGGGGGTTCAGCGTCCCGCGCTGGTTGTAGTAGACCTTGATTCCGCCTTTTTCATATTCCAGCCCTTTTCCGAGAAAGACCGAGACCACAACATCATTGAATCCGTCGCCGTCGATGTCGCCCACGGCGAGAGTGCCGTGATGGTCTGTGTCGCCGGAAATCCAGTCAGGTGTTTCAGGGAAAGTCCCGTCCTGGCGGTTCAAATACACGGTGACATGTTGCAGGGCTTTGTCATTGCCGCTGGAGACCACCATGTCCTTGAAGCCGTCGCCATTGATGTCGGCAAGGGCCAACCCCGTGCCGAAATCTCCGCCTTCCTGTCCGGGAAAGAAGGGGTCGGTGGAGAAAGTAGGCGTGGCTGAGTATGGCAGGAGTGTCTGTTTCGTTTCGGAGCAGGAAGCCGATGGCAGTGCAGTGATGATTATCAAAGTGAGAAGAAGACGAGAGCAGGCAGTTTTCATGAAAACCTCCGAGCAGTGTGTGACATGGGTTCAACAGTTTTACTGACCCCTTACACTGTCAAACTCCCTATCACAAGATGCGGGCCTGATTCTCTCGTTCCCATTAAATGGAAGACTTGATTCGATCGAGAATCCAGTGAAACCACCGCTCGTACCCCTCACCGTCGTAGTTCTCGGACAATGGGTTCATGAAGCCGTGCCCGTATGGAACAACATGGCATTTCGTCATTGGTTTCCCTTGCAGTGATTGAACGACGCATTGCACATCGAAATGGGATTCATGATCCGGAAAAATCAATTCGACAGGCACGGTGGGAACCGCGTCGAGCATGGTACGGATTGATGAACCGTAGAAACAGAGAGCGCCGGGAATCGTATGCGCTTGCTCTTGGCAGACAGCTTGCCATACGGCTCCGGCTCCGGCGCTGAATCCGATAAGGTACACTGGCTCCTGGGCCTCGGAGACTGCGTGGCACACTCTTCGGGCATATTCATCATGCCCGCATTGCGTGATGAATGCAGCGTATGCTTCCTGTTCGTTTCCGAACTTCCGGTCGTGCCCGTCATACGGATCAATCACAGTGACCGCATGTGAGGCACGGTCAAAAGCCTCAGCCATCAAATCGACATGGGCAGTGCGGCCCCATATTTCTGTGACAAGGATAATCTGCATATAACCCTCCCATTATCCGGGCGGTTGTAACTGCTCTTGAAACAGGCGGCAACACCGTGAGAGTGTGATCAAATGACGGATGCCCCGGAAGAATCATTGTTTCCGGGGCATCCGTTTGCGTTATCGCGGATGTTAGTTCGTTGGTGACAGCCATTTGAAAGGCGTTGCCGGTACGAACTTGCCGGACACGTCCCCGGCAAATATCGGGTGTTCTTGCAGATTGATCTTACGGGTTTTTAGCGACGAACTGAAATCGATCTTCTTCAGGTCGATCCAGAAGATATTGGGGGAAATGGCAGATTCGTAGTAATATACGAGATTCTTCTGGTCCGACACGGTTCGCCAGATGGTGGTAGAGATGTTCGGATGGTCCGGGGTGGTGATGCCCAGCGGAACGGATACGTTGCGGATGACGCTGAATGCGGCGGATACAGCCATGCGGTTGTCCTTGAACTTCGGCAGGGCGTTTACATAAAAGCTGGCACGAACATATCGGTCGCTGGCCCGGTTGGTGCCGGGCAGCATGGTCAGGCCGCCTATCTGTTGCCAATAGTCATCCAGGGCAAGCTGCCTGTCATAAACGGGAGAGTTGGTCATGACTTTGAACTGCTTGCCATGATGGATGGTCAGCTTCCCCTTGATGTATTCGAGAATGGCGGAATCTCCGGTCGAGTCTGAAACGGCCAGATGCAGGGTCGGGGCGGAACCGTTCGGGAATGTGGTGGCGACGATACGGAACGGTTCCTTGCGCAGGGCGTCCACGGTTTCACTGACCGTGGCATAGTTATCAAGCACATATTGCACCCATGCCGCCACGGACAAGCCGGGTTTCCCGCTGAGTTCTCCATATTCGGATTCGGACAGATAAAGCAGGTTGGCGACCAGTCCTTTTTCATTCATGCCGTCTGCCGAGCCTGCGTCGTAGCCGGAGATGATGATGCTTCCATATTTCGAAGTCCAACGGATGGATTCTTTTCCTACACCTCCATCGCGATCCATGCCTCGGGAGAAAGCCCAGATATCGCTGTGCAGATCTTCAAGCCAGTCCATGGAGCGACCGGTCAATACCTGACTGTCGTCAGCGGTATAGATGAAACGTGTGCAGGAAAGGGCTGGTGATGTCTGGATCAGCAGGGTCAGGATGGCTAAAGCAAATACGAATGTTTTTCGAAACATGTGTGAACTCCCTTATGAGGATTGATTGTCGCAAACATATAGTGTCCGTGTCTTATTATCAACTGGCTAGAATACTTGACGGTTGAAGGATGGAATTGATTTGAATCGGCCTGTGGATTTTTTTTGAAAAATCATACTCAGAGTTTCATTTTAATGGAATACAGGCATTGGATTGTCTTTATAGCCTGAGGTGTTTTTTGTTTGCCGTGTCAGATTCTTTGTGAGGAGGTCGTCGTGAAACACTTACTGTTGATGTTTGTAATTGTGACTGTCTTTTTTTCAACAGGATTTACAAGCGGACATAAGTATTCTGAAGTGAAGACGAAAGAAAGGATGGAATTGAAATTTATTCTCGTTAAGTCCAGTGACAAGGGTGTCCCTGCGATACCTTTGTTGGCTGCTGGAGCAAGTGTGTTGATTCAACAGGGGGTTGTATATCTCAAGGAGGCTAGTAAAAAGGAGTTTGCAAAATATATTGCGAGTTACGGAAAGAAGTTTGCTGGAAAGGATTTGTTGAATTTTATTTATCAAGACTTGACCAAAATACAACTCACTCGATTTGTGACTGTAGATGGTTCTGAAGAAGCGGCGAGTTTTGTCTCACTCAATCTCAAAAAAACAGACGGCGGTGCGTTTTCCTTCACTTTAGATGACGCTTGGGTTCGGTATGCCAAATGCAAAATTTTCTACAAGGAAAATGCAAACAAAAAGATTCCGTATCCTCAAATTGATTTGACGGTAAAAGTATCGATACAGTGTTATTGGCGTGATTCCACAGGGGCGCCAAGAAGTGACGCTCTCGGTACTTTGGAAATCCCGGTAAGGGGTGTGTATCTTACGGGTAATGGCTCGGGGGCCAGTAGGCTCGATTTGTGTCAGGCCATGTGCGAAGGGGAACCGGAGTGCGAAAATGAGTGTGTGCAAAGATCAGAGGAAGAAAGGACAATAGTTCATTCATGGTTTCCTCCGCTGCCGGTCAATTTTGCACGTCCAGGTCAATTGGATCAAATGGCTTTTATGCTGTCATTTTCAGTTGTTGAATATGATGATTATGCTGAAATTGTGAAGAAACATGGAGCACTTTTAGGCAATGCAAGTGACGTCGCAGGCGCAATGTCGCAGAAGTTGCTAGAACTTCTTACAACCACGCAGTGATCAGATTGTAATATGTGTAAACGGGCTGGGAAGTAACCACTCCCCCCAGCCCGTTTGTTCAGTAATAATTATTCCAGCAGGCTTTCCAGCCCCGCAGCCGCCATGGTCGGAGTGAATTCCTGAATATCGTATCCCGCCAGCTTTTCGCGGTGGAATGGGTCTTTTGCTAAGATCGCGTCAAGTTCTTCACGTGATTCGGTTTTGGCAAGAATTATTCCGCCTGTTCTGGGGTTCTTGCGACCGGAAATGAAGAAATGCCCGAGGGCGTATTCCTCTTTGAGGTAGGCAACGTGTTCATCCAGAAAACGGTCGATTTCATTGAGATCACAAATATAGGTCAACGAAACAATAAACATGGCAACTCCATTTTTGGGCCATTGAAATGGGGTGTCCCGACAAAGTCAATTACTCGATTATGACAACAGGTTGATGGGACTCTCACCGTACGGAGTGCAGGCGGATGCCTTCAGCCGCAAGATGTGCGTGAAAGCCGCGTCGCATGGTCCGTTTGTTTTTTTTCTCGGTATCGCCGAGGAGGATCAGGTCAGGGCCGTACTGTCTGACGAGTTCCACGGCTGTCTTTTCCGGGTCCGCACTTTCCAGAACGCGCAGGCTCCATGTCAGGTCCGCGCCTCTGCATCGCGTCAACCCCTGGCTCATTTTTCTGAACAGATTCCCTTTGAAACGTTCCGTGTGACCACTTGGCAGGTTGCAGGGGATCAGTCCGACCAAGAGGAAAACGCATGGCTCGGTGTCGGCCATGTGCAGGACCGTGTTAAAAAGCGGGACGGCCCGATTGTCATCGCTGATAAAGGCCAGCACTCTTCTTTTGCTTTTGGTCGATGTATTTGTCGAGGGAATGGAGATGACTTCAGTGTCACGCTTCGGGCTGCCACACGTCCGGGCCAGGAGGTCGGCTGCTTCATCCATGAAAGGTCTGTCTGACGGGAGATACGACATGCAGGCCGACGCGAGTTCTCGGGCCGGGGCAGGAATATCGGGTGATTCCGGCAGTGCATCCGGCGGGACCTGTCCGGGGAACAGCGGACGCAGAAAACGCTTGATGGAACTGAACGCCGTCCTGCCTGAGAGAAGGAGATGAAGGATTGCTCCAAAGGCGTAAACATCGTCACCGTATCCGCATTCCTCGCCTTTCAGGGCTTCCGGTGAAGCACAGGCAGCGTCCCCTGGGGTCATGATGGAGTCTGTCCAGAAATCGTCCCAATGTTCACACCGTGCGGTTCCGAAATCCGATATGACCGTGGTGTCTTCTCCTATGCGTAGACACGCGGGGGAGAGCCCTCTGTGTGCGATGCCGGATTTGTGGAGCCGTGCCAGTTGATCGGCAAACATGGCCGCGACTTCGAGTCGGGTCTGCACGGGGTGTGCGCCCTGTGTGAGCCACTCGTCGAGCGGAATGCCTTCGGGAAACGGCATGATGAGGCCGCCGCGCCACTCTTCACAAGGCCATGCGTATCCCGGGGTCGGAGGCAGGGGGATGAATCGGGCCTCATTCTGCCAGCGCAGGAAGGCATCGGTGTTGACGCTGTAGAATTGCTTGAGAAGGTATGGTTTTGAGCGGCGTCTGCCGAGATGATGCAGGTTGTACCGGCCTCGGTCCAGTTGTCCGGCTATGAGGATGCCATGAATGGACTGTGCCGTTTCGAGCGGAGAAGGGAGGCTCTCTCGAAGAGCAGCGTTTTCCAGTGCGCTCCACATACGGTGTCCTTGAGCTGGGCGGAGTCTGGCTGCGATGAGATGAACGAGAGGGACTCCGGGGAAGTTGCGGCCTTGGGGTCAATGATACCGCAACTTTCCCGGGGTGCCAACCTCGAGGGGCAATGAGGCATATGGTTGTTTAGAAGAAGGAGGAGGTGCTTCTTTCAAAAAGTGTCATTAGAAGCCGGGTGCGCTTTGCACTTCCGCTTCCCTGTATCCGCGTGTGTCGTTGCGTCTGATGAACGCGTGGGTCGTTGCTGCCAGAATGATGAAGCCTACGGCAATCCACAGGGCGGGAGCCTGCCAATTGACATCCAGCCACCAGTCACCGGCGGAGTCATGCACGATGCTGAGAAACAGGTACGGCCAATTGTTCATGAGGCCGAGGTATTGATAGAGCAGCACCGGAACGGCCAGCAGATAGCCGAGAGCGCCGAGGCCCACGATAAAATGATGAATGAAATTCTTGAACATGATCTTCTCCTAGGCTCCGTAGTAAAACCAGCCAACGCCGAGAATGACGATGAACAGGCATTCGAGGACGGTGAGCTTGAACATGAAACCGCTGATTCTGCGCTGGGTCGGGTTCATGGTCAGCATGACCTTGTCCATGAAGAAACGCCATGCGCGATGCTTGAACGAATTGGACTCGTGCAAACGATAGTATTCACGCAGGCTGGGCAGCCAGTATTGCATGGTGCGTCCTGCGTCTTCTGCCGTGAACGTGCCGTTTTCTACTTCGTCCATGGAGAAGGACAGGGCTGTGTTGGCGCCGTCTTCGCACTTTCGAGCAGACAGGGACAGGCCGATTTCCGGGAAAGTCGCCTTGAACGAGTCGTTCGTGACAACCATCTCGGGATCTGTCCTGAACTCGGCCTCCACGAGCACGTCTTCCACGGGAAAGCCTTCGCCGTTTTTGTTCTTCTCGATATGCCAGTGCGGGTTGAGCCGCATCAGGGTCTTTTCCTTGAGATCGTCCCAGAAGGCACTGTTCCAGGGAAGATTTGTCTCCATCCAGACACCGGGTCTGGGGAGTTCCTCAACGTCCGCATGTGCGCGGGCTCGACGGTCTATGGTCTCGGATGCGTATGTCATGGTGCCACCACCAGTGGGCAGGGCATCTGCGGGTGCAGACGCTTGTTTTCAAAACGGTCTCTGAAGCCGGGAGCCTGTTCTTTTTGCCAGGCACCCATGATCGCCACATCGGCCTCGACTTTAGCTGCAGCTTCGGCCAGTACGTCCTCGAGCTTGCCGCCCTTGCTGAGAAAGTCTATCTCCACTCCGTCAAAGTCCGTGCGGAGACGATCCCAGACAGCATTGATTTCCTTGGCGATTTCACTTGCCACATATGATCCGAACGCATTGCGTGTGGTGGAGGTATTCAACCAGTCGTCGCAGGTCATATCGCCCCATGCTTCGTTGATGATTGAAAGGACGGTGACTTTTGCGCCGTACTGGTCTGCCCATTGACGTGCCAGCGTTTCCGCCTTGCGTGCGCCGGGGGTGCCGTGTGTTGCGAGAAGTATATGCTTCATGACAGTCTTTGTTTTTGATCTCCGTATGGGAGGGGGACTTGTGTCCCCCTCCGTATACGGCGAGGTTTACTTATCGATTATTAGGCCATCCACTTGGTGAACAGCAGAACCAGGAAGGTCACGATCATGACGAGTACGAGAGCGGTCAGATCTTCACTCTTTTCGGAAGCGAAGACGGACAGTGCGCGCTCTTCGTTTTCCGCCTGATCGTCAGTAGCGACAGTGCATTTGATTTCTTCAGCCATTTTTCAATGCTCCTTTTAGTGAAGGACGACGTCTTTGACGAAGTACATGACGACGATGAAGGACAGGGTCGCCTTGGCAACGCCGGAGATACCGCCCATGACCAGCGGCCAGCCGCCCGCCTGAGCAAGTGACTTACCGGTGATCTGCATGCCCAGCCCGATGAGGCCGTATGCAAAGAACCAGATCATGGCGTTGGTCAGGGTAACAATAGTCTTGGACTTCTTGTGAACCTGCTTGATGGCGTGTCCGAGCGCGGACTTGACGTCCGTGGAAATGGTCAATTCGCCACCCTTTGCACGAGCGATCATGGATTCAAGGCCAGCCATGCGTTCACGGGCTACGCTGTTGAACTTGGACTTGTCGGCACGCTCATCGAAGTTACCGGCGATCTGGTGCTGTTTGATAAGGTCGTTCAAAGATGCGGTTTCCTGAGCGTTGAGGCCCTGAATGCCTGCGACAGCTGCAGCCTTCAGCACGGCGAGTTCATCAGGAGTGACTTCGGTGCGTTCGTTGTAGCTGAAGTCGAGGTATTTGCCTTTGTAGTGATCTGCCGGTGAGAACAGGCCCATGGAGGACATGAAGAACAGAATCAGGAAGCCGATGATGAAGATGGGGAACTTGTCGATGACAACTTCCTTGAAGCTCAACTTCGTTCCTGACTGCTTGCCGAACCATGTGGCGAGTACCAGAACGATGACAGGCAGGAAGAGAACGCGGGTGATGTTGAAGATCTCACCGACTTTCAGGGTCTTGATGTCTACGGCGTTGAATGCGAGACATGCGGCGGCGACCTGAGCGGAGTTCAGGATGCCGGTACCGGCCCATGCGCCGAACTGGGTCGCGTTCATGCCGGCGATCTTGCCGATGGTCGGGAAGGCGAACATGCACAGGATACCAAAACCGAGGATGGTACCGATGGTGTATGCCATCTCGGAGCACTTGGCCTTGACGACCGGGGCGCAGGCAACGGTTGCGGAAACGCCGCAGACGCCCATACCTGCGGACAGAACGCCGGTCATGGTCTTGGGCTGTTTGAAGACTTTACCCAGGAACAAGACAAAGAACACGGTGCCGAGGACGAAGAAACCAATCATCCAGACGGAAACCATGCCCAGCTTGGCAAGCTCGGCAAAAGAATAGCGGGCACCCAGCAGGATAACGCCCATTTTGAGGACGAAGCGGGCGGTTTTAACGCCAGAAGCTGCGAATTTGGGGATACCCCAGCTGTTGGTGATGACGATGCCGACGAGAATACCGAGGACAACGTAGTTCAGGTTCATTACCTTGTATATCGCGAAACCCAGAGTGGGGGTCAGGGCGTCACTGACGATCTTGACCATTGGCTCCGCAAACCAGCGGATGCCCATGGCCAAGGCCACAATGAACAGGACTCCCGGAATGGTTTCCAGGACAAAGGTATCAAAGTTGTTCAGGGGTTTATTCCAACGTGCCTTGCGCAGCATTGCAGTTGCGATCCCGAGACCGCCGCCTACGAATGCCATGGTCTGCATCAGGTCCATTGCCTTATGGACTTTGAACGTGGTCAGAAGACCGGTCAGTGCTCCCGAAGAAACGAGAACGCCGTAGGCCAGCAGTATGCCACTGATGATCCATACGGGTGTGTTGTCGGGACGTCCGACAGTTGCTTGAGCCATACCAAACCTCTCCTTTGGTTTTTTGTGTGTGGTCTGATGCGGCTATAGGCAAGGTGTGTGCCAAAGTATAACTATCTGAAATTATGTGTTTTATTTTTTTAATCGTCGCGAGTTGTGCTAACCATGGTTAGCAGTATGTGTGTTCCGGTTTGCACTTTTCTTTCTTTGACAAGCCGGGTTGTTAAAAACGATGAAAGTACGTTACGATTCACTGGTGTGCTGCCATCTCTGATGGTGGATATTCTGTATGAAATGGGCATGACGCCCGGAGAAAAATATGGGTGATTTCGGACCAAAAAATCTTCAGGCCAAGTTCCTTCTCGGATTAGGGACCATTGTTATCCTGCTCGGCCTGTTTTTCGCTTCGAGCTTGTATTTTCATCTCAGCTCGCTTCTGGAAACCCAGGTCAAGGACAAGGCAGATCTTGTCCTGAATCAGGTGTCCAGCGTGCAGGGGTATGTTCGTGAAATCCTCAGGCCGAAAATGTATAAGACGCTGCCTGAAGGTGAATTTGTCATTGAAGCCATGTCCTCATCGTATATATCACGGGCCGTGATGGATCGGCTCAATCTGCGCCATTCCGAATATTATTATCGACGTGTTGCGGAAAATGCGCGTAACCCGCTTTTTGAAATCAATGCTGACGAACAGGAACTGCTCACCTATTTCAGGGAAAATCCTGGCAGTGACTATTGGGAAGGATACCGTAAAATCGACAGCAAGGACTTTTTTGTTAAGGCGCGGCCTGTGGAGTTCAAGAAATCGTGCATGACATGCCATGGCGTACCGGAGGACTCTCCGCCCGTTCTGCTTGAACGGTATGGGACGGAACGTGGATTCGGGCATACTCTTGGCGATATCGCCGGGCTGGTGGTGGTCGGCGTGCCTATTGACGGCGCTATCATGAAAATTCGTGAAGCCACCATCGGATACGCCGTTCTCTACGGCGGAGGCATGCTGCTCTTTTTTGCGCTGATTCAGGTGTTCTTCAATCGCCTTATCATGACCAATCTGCACAGGCTGACCGATAAGTTCCGCAAGCTCTTTCGTGAGGACGAGGAACTCGGTTTCATGAAGAAACTTGAAAATGTCGATGAAATCGAAGAGGTTGTCCAGGGATTGGAAGAACTCGGTGACCATGTGCATGAGATGAACGATCAGCTTCGTCTGCATTCGGAGAATCTGGAACAGATGGTCGAGGTCCGTACGGGTGAGTTGATTCTGGAAGCCGAGGAACGACGTTCGGACGTCGGGCTGTTCGTTCAACTTCTCGACGGGCTGAACAGAAGTCATACCCGGCGAGAGATGTGGCAGCATTCTTTACCGCTCATCGTACGACGGTTCAGAGCCAGTCATGGCGGCTTTATCTGCATGCTCGCCTCCCATACGTATTTTACGTGGCCCGAGGGGACTCCCAAGCCGGACCTTCCCTCAAACTGGAAGGAGATCATCACCGAGGTCGAACCGTCTTTTGAACCGGGTAAGGCATATATTCCGGTTTGGGCCAGTGATGCGTCTTCCGAAGGAATTCTTTCCCTGACCTGGGATGAGGGGACCGTCATAACGAGTCAGGATCGTAATGTCCTGCGCGCACTCGGTCAGCAGCTCGGGATAGCCATGGAAAACCTCGCGGCTCTGAATAATCTGCTCAGACAAAAGGATATGCTCCAGGCCATTGTCGAAGGCATCAGCGATCCGCTTTTGCTTATGGACGGTGCATGCGGCGTAGTCTTGGCCAACGAGGCCGCCCGGTCTCTATGCCAGTCCTTTGGCGGGGCCGTGGCAGATACCGCTTGTTCCACGCTGTTCCGGCAGGGTGGTGTGTTTGAGAACTGTCCGCTCAAGTCCTCCTTGGAGCGTGGAGAAACCATGGCTCGTGAAGTGCAAACTACAGATGGCAGGTCATTTTCGATCAGCGTTTTCCCGGTAGCGGAAGGCACGGCCACGGAAGCACATGGTGTCGTGTATGTCCGCGATGTGACGCAGGAAAAACAAATGCTGGCTTCCATGCAGCAGAGTGAAAGATTGGCGACAGTCGGACAATTGGCCGCAGGGCTTGCCCATGAGATCAACAATCCTCTGGGAGTTATCAAGTGTTATGCCGAGTTGTTGCGGGGTGCGGAGTCCCGACAGGAAATATCCTCTGATGCCGAGATAATTATCAAGCACGCTTCTCAGGCTGAAAACGTCTTGCAGGATCTGCTCAATTTTGCTCGGCCCAAGCAGGCGGAAGCCGTGAATCTGGATGTAGGCAGATTGGTGGGTGAGGCTATCAACATCTTTCGCGTTCAAGCAGAAAGCAAAGGAGTGGAGGTCGTGCCGGAGGTCGAGGAGGCCCTGCCTTCAATCGTCACCAATGAGCAGGCGGTTGAACAGATTCTCGCTAACCTGTTCAAGAATGCGCTTGATGCAGTCGAGAAAAAGACCGGCCGTATCATTGTTTCTGCACAGTATTCGCCGGTTTCCGAGACTATTGATATTCGTGTGGCGGACAATGGTCCGGGTATCCCTGAAGGGGACATGCTCAAGTTGTTCGATCCGTTCTTTTCTACCAAGGAAGTGGGGAAGGGGACAGGACTCGGATTGGCTGTGGTGTATGGGCTTGTTCAGGAAATAGGCGGGACCATCGAGTTGGAAAATGACAACGGTGCTGTCTTTGCGGTGCATATCCCGATGAACAGTGATTCGAAACGGAGTCGGTGATGACACATGCCATAGGCATACTCATAGTTGATGATGAAAAGGACTTTGCTACCGGCCTGGCACGGCTGCTGGGCCGACAATATCCTGACGAGCATATCATGGCGGTGCTTTCCGGTCCCGAGGCTGTCGCGGCGCTGGAGAATGATGCTTTCGGCCTGATGCTGACCGACCTGAATATGCCGGGCATGGACGGTGTCGAACTGCTGCGGCGGGCCAGGGGAATGTACCCTGACTTGAGCGTGGTCATGCTGACTGCATACGGCACTGTGGAAACTGCGGTGGATGCACTCAAGATCGGAGCGTATGATTTTCTGACCAAGCCTGTGGAACCAAAAAAACTGTTTCAGGTCGTTGAACGGGGGCTTGAGCGCAGTCGTCTTATCGGAGAAAACGCCCGTCTTCAGGAATTGCTTGCCAAGCAGACTGGTCCCAATGAATTGGTGGGTGACAGCCCGGCCATACGCCGTCTCAAGGATGGTGTGGCGGCTGTTGCCGAGTCTGAATACACTGTTCTTATCCGGGGTGAATCCGGGACAGGTAAGGAACTCGTGGCCCGGACCATCCATCAGTTGAGTGGACGAAACCGTAAACCGTTGCTCACAGTCAACTGCCCGGCTATTCCCGATCAGTTGCTTGAAAGTGAGTTGTTTGGGCATGTCAAAGGGGCGTTTACCGGTGCCGACCGTGATCGAAAGGGGATTTTTGTGTCAGCGGACGGCGGCACATTGCTGCTGGATGAAATCGGTGACATCTCGACGGGCATCCAGACCAAGCTGCTCCGTGCCTTGCAGGAAGGGGAAATCCGTCCTGTCGGTTCCAGCAGAACCGTTCCCGTGGATGTACGAATCCTTGCATCCACCAATCAACCCCTTGAGGATAAGATCAAGGACGGCAGTTTTCGTGAAGACCTGTATTATCGCCTTAACGTCCTGAATCTGAATGTCCCGGCTTTGCGCGATCGCAGTGAGGACATTGCCATCCTTGCGCGACATTTCCTGACCATCTCCTGCGATGAAATGAAGGTCAGACAAAAGACCATGTCACCGGATGCAGTAGCCTACCTGACTACCAAGAACTGGCCCGGAAACGTTCGTGAGTTGCAGAATTTCATTCGTCGTCTGGCAGTTTTTTCGTCCAGTGAAACCCTGGAACTGGTGCATCTTCGTCTCGTGGAAGGCCTTGATGGCTTCCCCGGTGAAGGGGCGCAGGGGCTAAGCCCATACAAGGATGCCAAGGAAAAGGTCGTGGACGACTTCACCCGTACCTATGTGGAAGAACTGCTCTCCGGCACTCGCGGTAATGTTTCCGAGGCTGCTCGCCAGAGCGGACTGTCCAGAGTCGCGCTGCAAAAGATCCTCAAGCGGCTGGCAGTGGATGCCGGATCGTTCAAGTAAGTCTCAATCCATTTTATTCTTTGCGATTGTCGTTTGAGGAATGAATACTGTATGGTCTTCAAAGGTTGACCCTCTGACCGCAATGTGAGAAAGCGAGCGTCCGGTTGTTCGTCATGGCTGACGATTTCCGCAAAGCCGAAAAATATCGAACACGACAAAAAGAATGTCCTATATCAAAAGAATCATCGCAAGCAGTCACGTCCGGCACGGTATCAAGGTCGGTGTGGCGAGCGTGCTGGCGTATGTCATGTCGGGGCTCATGGGAATGCCGTATGCTTACTGGGCCGTCATCACGACTGTTATCGTCATGCAGATTCATGTGGCAGACTCCATTCATATGTGCCTGTATCGGTTCACCGGAACCGCCATCGGTGCGGGTATGGGCATTTTGCTCATCCTCATTTTCCCGGCAACGCATTTCTGGACGCTGGTCGGTATTTTTGTCGGTACCGGAATATGCGCCTATCTGACGCGCTACAATGCGCGTTTTCGCATGGCCGCTATTACCGTGGCTATCGTCTATCTGACCAGTCTTGGCGATGAGCACCGTATTTTGTTTACCATGTCCAGAGTGGCGGAAATCGGTATTGGTGTGGCGTGTGCCTTTCTTGTTTCAGTGGTGCTGTGGCCCCGAAGGGCAGGTGCAGCCCTGCGGGAACGGCTGGAGCACCAATTCGGACAACTGGCTGTTCGGTATACGCTGCTCATGAATAATTTTCTTTCCCAGCAACAGAAGACGGACCCCGATCTTTTCGATGATTTCGCAGGCGAGACCGAGAAGAACAAGGAGATGTTTCACAAAGTGTATTCCGTGGAGCGTCGTTTCTTTCGGGATGACGTTGACCTGCTTTCAACACAGGTCAATGTGTTTCGCTCCGTGCTGGAACGGCTGCAATCCATGCTTACTCTGCTGAATCAGGTGGAAGGAGTAGGGTTTGACATTATTCTTGCCCCGGAACTGACTGAGCTGAAGCGGGCCACCACAAATGCGTTGCGGGCTATCGGAATCGGAAAGCCGCACGACACGAAACGGCTGGAAGAAGCGGTCAACAATATTGAAACCCGGTTCATTGAATTGCGGCGTGAGGGTGTCACCAGCCGCTTTAGCGCGCAGCGACTCTTTCAGGTGCTTGGTTTCATCAGTTCTGCGCAGCGTCTTGGCGACTATGTGGTCAAGGTGCTCAAAGAGCGAGAGGCCGCAGCAAAGAAGGAACAGCCTTCCTGAGTCGCTGGAAACAGAGATTTGTCATGAGAGTATTCGGTTTACGGATACTCTTTTTTTTGGAGGACTGTCTTTGGTGAAGGGAAGATAGAATACCGAAGTGGAGTATCTGGTCGCCGAGCTTCGATCTGCACCCATTATGTCCGTCCGCACACGGCTTTCACCATGCGACGAGCGATGATGGCGAACAGGAGGGTGTTGATTACGCTTCTTTTGTCTGCCGCAGCATGGCGCGGCCTTCGGTTATCAGGTCTTCCAGACCGAATTTTCTGACGCGGTAGCCCATCTGTCGGGCAGTCAGGCCCAACGCCTCAGCTGCTTTGTACTGGAGCCAGTCCGCCCGTTCAAGGGCAGCCACAATTTCATTGCGTTCAAAGTCCTTGAGAGAAGTGATGCATGGCGTGCTATCGTCGGGTTGCATGGTGCCGTGCACCGCAGCCGCCTGTGTCGGAGTGAGGTAGGTCTTGAGACATTCCAGGGTGACGCGTTCGCTGTCCGACAGGATGAAAAGGCGTGTGATAAGGTCTTGCATTTCACGGACATTGCCCGGCCAATCGTATCGAATGAGTGCATCCAGAGCCGAAGGCGTGAGCGACATGGTGCGACCATACTCTCTGACCATGCGACTCAGAAAATGGCTGAGTAAAATGGGGATGTCTTCTTTTCGCTCTCTCAGTGGTGGAATGTGAAGGGGGAAAACGTTGAGCCGATAGAAAAGGTCAAGCCGAAACCGGCCCTGTCCCACTAGATCGTTTAAGTCTCGGTTCGAGGCGGTCAGGATACGGACGTCAACGGTCCGTGTGTGTGGACTGCCCTGGCGCTTTAGTTTCTTTTCCTTAAGGACATCAAGCAGTTTCGCTTGAAGAGACAGGGACAATGCTTCTATTCCGTCCAGAAAGATTGTACCGCCGTGGGCCTCTTCAATTCTGCCCGGGCCGTTTGCATGACCAAAGAGCTTGGACTCCAGATTGTCATCGGGGATTGATGCTAGGTGCACCTTGACGAAGGCGTGGGTGTTGCGCTCGGAAAGTGTGTGAATGGTACGGGCGATACGTGACTTGCCGACACCTGATTCTCCGAGCAGCAAAATAGTCGCCTTGGTGGGAGCAGCGGTTTTTATCTGCCGCAGCACATCATGCATGATTGCACTGTCTCCGACGATGAATGGTCTTTTCGATTTTCTGATCTTTTGCAGTTTCAGTGAGATGTTTTCCCGTCTGAGAATATCCTCATGCTCTTGAATCTTGTCATTGAGGCTGATGATTTGGGCAATGAGTATTGCGACTGTCGCCAGGAAGTCCATATCCTCATTGATGGTGACGCCATCCTCGAATACGCGGTCCACGGCAAGGACTCCGAAGGGGGCGTCATATACCACGATGGGTACCCCGATGGAGGTCGTGGTCTTTCGATGAATCACACTTGCGTCGACGGGGGTCAGGAAAAGCGGTCCATTGCCGGAAGCAGGGATAATATAGGGTTCATCGGACCGAAAGATGCGTTCGGCCATGTGGTCTTCCAGATGAGAGACGCAGTGTTTTTCGGCACCCTGACCATGGCTTGCGGCGATCGACAACTGTCCGGTCTGCGGGTTGCGCAGAGTCGCGATTGCACGCTGGGTGTAGAGCCTTTCGTGCATGATGTGCAGGACTGTTGCCAACGCTGATTCGAGATCAAACGCCTGGTCAATGGCCTGATAAATGTCCCGCAGAGCGGACAGTTTGCGTTCGTGGACTGTTGGAGACATACCTGAGGTAAAGCAAGCATGGTGCCACACCGGCATTACTGTGAAAAGCCATTATCTCAAGGTGGTTATGGAATTGAGTTTTTGTCAAATGATGACAAAAATGTGAATCCCTCCCGCATAAATATACATTGATGCAATCTGGGCCGGTGTTCCCGACCGGGCTTTTGCTCCGGTTATTCTTTCATGCCGCAATGCACTCGTCCGAAATAACGCGGTGCCTGTGACTGGCGTGTCAGTTTGAATGTCTGTCTGATCGCCTTGTCTTTTATGCTCCCTTACCGAAGCTGCATACGGGGTAACGACAGGTCTCGCATCCCTCGCAGAAACCGCCGTGCCCGAGGTTGATGATATCTTCGCGCGTCACGTCTTTGCCCGCCAGAATGCGGGGTATGATCAGGTCGAAAATGCTGGCGCGATAATACATGACACAGCCGGGAAGCCCCACGACCGGGGTGTCGCCGATGCGGGCGAGCATGAACATGGCGCCGGGGAAGGTCGGCGCGCCGTAGGTCACGATGTCGGCTCCGGTCATGCGGATGGCGGTCGGAGTCTGGTCGTCAGGGTCAACGGACATGCCGCCGGTGACCACCACGAAATCGGCACCGTTGGCGATAAAGTCCAGAATGGCGTTCCTGGTCATTTCAGGGTCGTCGGACACGAGCTTCTGCCCGATGGTGGTGGAGCCGTATCCCTTGAATTTATTGCGGACTACCGGGCCGAACTTGTCCTTGATGCGACCATTGTATACTTCGCTGCCTGTAGTGACGATACCCACGCGGCACGGCTTGAGCGGGCGAACCTGAATGAGCGGTTCGTTTTCACGGAGCACGGCTTCGGCTTCAGAGACGATTTCTTCGGGAACCACCAGCGGGATGACGCGGGTTCCTGCCATGGCGCGACCTTTTTGTACGAGCTGGTTGGTGTGGATAGTCCCGAAAATGACATCCTTGACCGAGTTCAGTTTGAAAAGGGTGTCGGTGTTGATGTCGAGCAGGCCTTCATGGGTGGCGCGCAGGGTGATCTTGCCCTCCACCGGGGTGCTCAGTTCGATGCCGGGACCAGCGGCGGCTTGTGCGATACGTCGGGCCGCGTCATCTTCATGGACGTATCCGTCCTGAGGATCGAAAACGTAGAGATGTTCCTTGCCGATATCCAGCAGTGTCGGGATATCAGCTTCAGTGACGACATGTCCGCGACGGAACGCAGGGCCTTTTTCTCCGCCGGGTACGATGCGGGTAATATCCTGACACAGGACCGTGCCGACGGCGTTTTCAACGTGCATGGTTTTCATGATAACCTCGGTATGATACGAATGATGGATTATATGTCGCGGGGCGAACAGACGGCGGAGTCGTACTCCACCCATCCGGTCTGCCTATATTCTTTGAGGAACGAGGCGACGCCGATGCAGACCACCCCAAGAACAGGCAAACCGACCACGATTGAAGCCGTTTGCAGGACGGACAACGGGCCGTCGATGAGCATGATGCCTGTGGGCACGAGGCCGAGGGACATGGCCCAGAACAGCCTGTTCCAGCGGGCTGGTTCTTCGTCCGGAGTGAGTTTGCGTGTTGTTGTGGCTGCCAGAGCAAAGGAAACCGCGTCAAAGGTCGTTGCCATGGAGATGGCCGTGACCCCGGCGAAGACGATTTTATACAGGGACGCCATGGGGATGAAATCCGCAATGGCCATGATGGCGGTAGCTCCTTTGACGGTCTTGACCATATCTACCACGTCGAGCTGGCCGGTGAGCTGGAGATAAAGACCGAAGTTGCCGAATACCAGATAGAAGCAGCCGCATCCCAGCGAGGCGATGAGAACCGGCCCGAGTACGACTTCACGGACTGTGCGGCCTCGGGAAATCTTGGCGATGAACAGGGACATGAACGGGGCATAGGCCACAAACCATGCGTAGTAGAAAACAGTCCAGTCCTTGGTGAACCCCGTGGAGTTCATGGGGTCCATCCACGTGGCCATGGTGATGAGTTCGGAATACATCAGTCCGATGGAAGTGATCGCCATGTCTGTCAGAAAGACTGTGGGGCCGACGATGAATACGAACAGTAGTAAGGCCATGGCGATCATGACATTGAAGTCGGAGAGTTTGCTCAACCCTTTTTTGAGGCCAAGGCTGGCTGATATGCAGAAAATGGTTGTGACAAAAATCAGGGTCCCGAATTCCAGCCAGAAGGCGTGTTCAAGGCCGGAGACGGAAGCAATTGCAGCGGCCACGATGGGGATTCCCAGTCCAAGTGCGGTGGCTGAACCGGCGACCAGGCCGGTCATGAACAGAATGTCGATGACTTTACCCGGCCAGCCATTGACCCTGTCGCCGAGCAGCCCGGTACAGGCCTGGGAAATATTCAGGATGGGAACGCGTTTGACATAATAGCTGTAGCCGATGGGTACGGCCAATACTGCATAGATGGACCAGCAGATCGGTCCCCAATGGAACATGCCGTAAGCGCAACCCCATTCAGCGGCTCTGAGTGAGCCAGCTGGCTCACCGTGCATAGGGTAGGCGGCGTAATAAGCCCAGTCGATGGACCCGCCGAACATGATGCCTGCCCCCACACCGGCACAGAACAGCATGCCGATCCATGAAAAGGTGGAATATTCGACTTTGTCACCCAGTCGTTTGTGGCTGAAGGGACCGAAGGCAAACCACATGAGCAGGATGAAGGTGCCGGCTCCAAACAGCATGTACAGCCATCCCATTTTCACAGTGACGAACGTGAACATCGTATTGATGACTCTTTCACCGGCCTCGGGGAACATCAGGAGTGGAATGCACGCAGCCAGAATGATAGACAGCGCACCAAAGAAACAGATGGTGCAGACGCCGCCCTTGTCAGGCGGGCACATTGGAAGCGGCGTACGTGGATTCTCTTGCGTGGACATGGTTCCCTCCTTCCTTTCAGAACTGAGATAATACTTCAAGACCGTTATTTTCTGTGCAGGGCATTACGCGGCGATACCTGATTCGATGCATTGTCTGTTGGCGACAACTGCCGGCAAACCATGAAATGGCGGGAGGCGTGTCGTTTTTAGTCAACTCTGTAATGAATCGATCAACTTTTGCCTGTCCATCGGCGATGTCCACCTTGTTGAGCAGGACTTTCCGCTCACACGAGGGAGGGCATCCCTTGAACATGCCGCCGGGGTTGACGGCCATACGGAGCATGTGTGCCGGAGTGATCTCGTCGCCGAGGGTCGCGCCAGTCATGTTTGAAAATATATCAGAACGGTGGACGATTTGTTCGGATAAAATCTGGTTCATGGCATCCAGCCCCATAATTCCCACGCAGAGTTCAGACATGATCGGGATGACTGGTTCATGCCTGGCAGGAGCCTTGAGCGGCTTTCTGGCTGCGCCATCCGCTTCAACCAGTATGGTGTCTGCTATTTCCGAGCAATGAAGCGCGTCGATGCTTTCTGGATCAAGGCCGATGAGCTTCCCCGTCTTTTTGTCAAAATTCTTGGCAGCGATAACGCAGGGGGCTTTCTGCAATGCCCTGCGCAGTCGGTTCAGAAAATCCATGCCGTCCGTCATCAGGACAGCCTCGACGTCATGGAGCGGGAAGATCTTGGTGGTGGTTGTAATGACCACTCTTTGCCCGGCAGCAATTCTGCTTTTGGCAATCCAATTGAGGAGTGAGGTCTTTCCTCCCGCTCCGATGACGGTGATGAGCCGGTGTTCCGGCGAGGTGAGTGCGGCACTGACGCTCAGGGTTACGGTCCCGTTCATGTGTGCCTCAGAGGAAATATATGGGCGCAGACGGTTTCGAGAACGCCGCCGCCGATGGACAATGCCTTGTCCGAGGCTTCACCGCAGTAGGCGATGGTGCCTCTGGGGTCCACGTCGCCGAGTTTTGTCCGTTTGACGACCGGAGTGTTGTTTCTGAGCAGACCGCGAATGACGCCTGACAGGGCCGCAACCACCGGGGTGTCGTTGACAGAACCGATGATGTCTCCTTTCTCGACCATGTGGCCTATATCATATGGGGTTGTAAAGATCCCCTCGTGTTCTGCCCAGTAGACACGTTCTATTGAGAAACCTTCAATGACACCGGGGATACCCGTGTTGGGAGCGGCGGGACCATTTGTTATGACGCGCCCGAGGTGATGACCACGTTTTGTTTCAACAACTCTATGCACGTCCTGTCCGGCAGTGAAACCTGGCCCGAGGCCGATGACCAGCGGAGCCTGATCCATGGTTGTGCCGATGTTACGCTTGGCAAGGATGGCGTCCACAAGAACGTTCGGCCGTACCTGAGCCAATGAATGAGCTTCAGGGTCGACAAGGACGGGAATCATGTTCTGTGTCCATGCTTTTTCGATGTCATCTGGAGAAGAAATATGTGTGGCCGTGATCCCTTCAACAGACATTTCACCGTGATACACGGCTTCGGAAAAAGCCACGGTTCGACGGACAGCCAGGGGGTTGGAGGTCTCCAGCAGCAGTAATCTGGTCAGCCCGGCACGGTAAAGCCGCAGAGCCACGCCTGTAGCGAGGTCGCCTGCGCCGCGAATGGCGATTGTCGGGATGGGTATGGCACTCATGCTGTGCTCCTAGGCGGTCTTTTGGCCGTAGTTGGTGAGAAGTCGTTGGTATTGTTCTTCGGTGTCTACATCGATGAAAGGCCCGACTTCGTGGACGCGAACCAGACGCAGGGCCAGTCCCGGAGAGCCGAGAAGCGGACGTGCCCCGGTGTCGCCTTCCAGTTCGAAGACTTTGGCGAACCATGTAGACGGTATGGTAATGGGGTTGCCGCGCATGCCTTCCTGCACCGGGGCGACCCAGCATTCTGGTTGCTGGGTGAACGCGCCCACGAGCATGTCGATGGCGGAAGCCGTGAGAAGGGGCTGATCGCCCAGCAGTGCCATACATCCGTCAGCATGATCCATGACTGAGCGCAGTCCGGTCTTGAGAGACTCGGCCTGCCCCATGTCGCGATGAACACTGGTGACGACGTTGCAGCCGGAGAGGTCCACTGTGCGTCGCAGTTCCGAGTCTTTGGGCAGAACCACGGTCACGTCACGCAAGGTGGAGTTGCGTGCGGCGTTCACCACATGTTGCAATAGGGGAAGTCCCTGGAAGGGCAGGGACAGTTTGTCCCTACCCATTCTGGAGGCTTTGCCGGCGGCAAGAATGACACCGGAGACGTTGGCGAGTTGATGGCGCATGCCAAACATCCTTGTATTGATAATTACTTGAGGCAGTCCATCAGGGTGTCACCCACGATGGTCTGCGCCATTTGTACCTTGAAACCGTTCTGGAGCAGGGGCTTGGCTTCGGCAACAGCGGCCTTGCCGGCTTCCTGAGCCAGTTCTTCAGTCAGTTCGCAACCCATGAGCAGCTCTTCTGATGCTTCACAGCGGCGCGGATTGTTGTGCACACCGTTGAGACATATGCGCGCACTGGCGACCTTGCCGTCGATGATGCTGATGGATGCCGCGCAGTTGACCAGAGCGAAATCAATTGATTTACGGTAGGCTATCTTGCGGAAAGCACTCATCGGGCCGGTTGCAGGTGAGGGTACCACGATTTCAGTGACAATTTCATCCCGGTCGAGGACCGTGGATTGTGCGCCCATCTCTGCGGTGAAGAAGTCGTCAATGGCAATGCTGCGCTTGGAGGTCTTGACCGTGGCGTTCAGTGCGACAAAGGCCGGGGCCGTGTCGCTCGGGTTGACCGCGATGCACTTGTTGACCGCACCGAAGATGGAATGGAAGCGGTGGTCGCCGGGAACAGCCAGACACCGTTTGCCGCCCTTGCGCACACAGTCGATGCGACCGCCTATCTTGTCGGGATAACGGTAGTACCAACACCGGTTCTCCTGGCAGATGTTACCGGCGATAGTGCCCATGTTGCGCAGTAGCGGGGAGGCTGTGCGACGAGCGGCTTCAGCCAGTCCTGGCCATTGTTCCTTGACTGTGTCGGATTCGGCGACTTCTGTCAGGGTAACCAGTGCGCCAATATGCAGGCCGTCGTCTTCCACGCGGATTTCCTTGAGACCGGGAATGGTCTTGAGGTTGACGATCCGCTCGGGGGCTTCCATCCAGAGATTGTCCTTGAGACAACCCATCAGATCGCTGCCGCCGCCGATGACGTAGGCCGGGCCGTTACTTTCGTTCAGGAAAGAAACCGCTTCTTCGATGGAAGTGGCATCAAAATGATTGAAACGTTTCATTATTTCTTCCTCCCTCTGGCCTTGATTTTGCCCAGGCCAATGAGGATGCTTTCAGGGGTATACGGTGTTTCCGTGAGGCGAACACCAATAGCGTTGTAGATGGCGTTGGAAAATGCGGCCAGTGTGGGACAGGCTGCGCCTTCACCGCAGGCCGTGGCGCCGAATGGATGGGTCGGGTCGCCGGGCTTTTCGATGACGATCGGGTCGACGTCACATTCCATGGTGGTCGCGTGGCGGTAGTCAACCCAGTTGGGGGTCATCAGCCAGCCGTTGCGCTTGTCTATGATGCAGTCGTTGCCGAGCATGGCGTTGTCCACACCGTGGCGGGAGGTCGAAAGCTGTCCAGCCACAATCTTCGGATTGAGAGCCTTGCCCACGTTCTGCGCCATGGTGACGAGGACGTTGTCGATCATGCCGGTCTCAGTGTCGATGTCCAGGGAGATGAACTGTGCGCCCTTTTCCTTGGGGATGTAAACCTGATCTTTCTTGCCGTCCTTGAGGCCATTGGGATGGGGCGAGTTGTTGACGTAGTACCCCGTCACTTCATGGATGCCGCCGTAATGACCGCGTGTTCCGAATGCCTCGGCAAAGGAGATGCCCTTGCTTGGATCATTGGTCATGAAGATGCCATTTTCATTGATGTCCAGTTCTGTTTCGGAAACACCCATGACGCCTGCTGCGAGTTTGAGAACCTGATGCTTGGCGTCAACGGCGGCCTCGTAAGTAGCCCACCCCTGAATCCATGTGCCGCAGCTGTTGGCGACCAATGTGGCAAAGGGTGTGGAGTCGGTGTCATGACAGACGAGACCTATCTTTTTGTACGGCAGACCAAGTACTTCGGCTACAATCTGGCATTGGACAGTGTGCTGTCCCTGACCGATGTCGGCCACGGCGCATACCAGAGCGGCGGACCCGTCGGGGTAGACCTTGACCATGGCTTCGGAGGAATTGCCCGGACCGGGGCGGCCTGCGCCCATGGCGAAGATGGCCACGCCCATGCCGTGACGGATACGGCCCGTCTTTTCGCTTGGATGCTGCCAGGTGTTCTTCCAGTCCAATCTTTCCGCGCCTGCATCGAGGCAGTCACGGATGCCGGATGAAGAAATGAATGCCGATTTGTAGACCAGTGGGTCCCAGCCGGAGTCGATGTCGCCTGCGCGCATGCAGTTCATCTTGCGCAGTTCGACCGGGTCTATGCCCAGTTCGTAGGCGGCGATGTCCATGGTGGTTTCCACGGCAAAAGTGCCTTCGGGAGCACCGTATCCCTGCCAACCTGCAGCGGGCTGGCGGTTGGTGTTTACGTAGTGGATCTTGCCACGCTGGTGCTGGCAGTTGTGAGAATACAGTACTGAACCCGTGGCGAGCATGGCGTTCTTGGCGGGATATTTGTCGCCGCCGGAGCCGGTTTCCTGCCAGTGTTCCAGGTCCATGGTCGTCAGGGTGCCATCTTTCTTGAAACCGATTTTGACGTTGGTCTGGCTGCCGCGGGACCAGCCGCTGACCATTTCTTCTTCACGAGAGTATGGGCAGTGGACCGGCTTCTTCAGGTCGAGGCATGCGAGGCCGGCTATCATGAGGTAGTGGGAGGCGATATTGCGGTCCAGAGGGAAAGCGTTCTTTCCGCCGAAGCTGGAGCCGGTAAAGGGCGCCACATAGTTCACCATGCTGGACGGAATGCCGAGTGCCTGGGCCAGACAGAGCTTTTCGTCGTGCATACCCTGAGAGTGGGTGTACATATGAAGTTTGGTGCCGTCGAAGTCGGCGGTACAACCGCGCGGTTCCATGGCCGGACCCTTGCAGTAGGCGTACTTGAGTGCTTTTTGGTCGATGACGTAGTCCGCTTCTGCGAACCCCTTTTCGATGTCACCGAAGCCGTTGTACTCTGCCGGTGTCTTGGTCTTGAACAGGCCGGTTTCCGGGTCGCGGTCACTCATGTAGGCATGGAATGCCCAGTCCTGACAGTTGGCGACACCTTCAAACACCTGAGGCGAGTCCTCTTTGATGGCGTCTTCAAGGCTGACGACGAACTTCTTTTTTTCATATTCGACCTTGATGAGTCCCATGGCTTCTTCGGCAATGGTTTCATCATCGGCCACTACTGCGGCTACAAGATCACCCACGTAGTAGAGGGACTTGCGGAATGCCTTGGGATAGTTCTCATGCGTCATGACGAGACGCACGCCGGCAACGGCAACGGCTTCGGTCGTGTCGATGGAAATTATGTCGGCTGCCGGATATGGGCTGCGCAGAATACGAGTCTGGAGCATACCCGGCAGGATGAAGTCGGCGTAGTACTTTGCTTCGCCTGTGACGCGGGCGCGACCGTCCTTCTGGCGAACGGATTTGCCGATGGATTTAAGTTCAGCCATTATATCTGCTCCTTTGCCATCTTCTTGGCCGCACTGCGTACGGCGTTGATGATGTGCTCGTAGTTGTTGCAGATGCAGAGGTTGCCACCGAGGGCTTCCTTGATTTCGTCGTCAGTGGGATTGGCATTCCTGCTCAGCAGGTACTTGGTGGTCATGATCATGCCGGGAGAACAGAAACCGCATTGAGCACCATATTCTTCGAGCCATGCTTCCTGAATGGGGTGCAGCGTGCCGTCCTTGGACAGTCCTTCAACGGTTTCGATGACCTTGCCTTCCTGTTCCACGGCAAGAACCATGCAGGATGGGACTGCCACGCCGTCGATGAGGACGGTACATGCTCCGCACGCCCCTTCGCCGCATGCTTCCTTGGCACCGGTGTGGCCGCAGTCGTTGCGAAGAACCTTTGAAAGGGTCCAGTGCGACTCCACCGGGATCGACAGGACTTCATCGTTCACTGTCAATGTGATGAGTTTTTTTCGTTGTTCGTTCATGATGCTTCCCTTTGTCGAACGTTATGGTCGGCCTGTATCCGGCCTGAGTGTGTTGATAAGCAGCCTGTTTTTTCGGGCGCGCTTGTCCCGTTTCCCTCAGCAGGGCTGGAGGAAGAAATTTGTCGGGGCAGGTCTGAAAACCCACCCCGTTATGGAGTCAAGGCGTTATTAGGCTTCGTTGGGAGTGGCGGATTCAACAGGCTTTTTGGTGCCACGGCTGGCCCAGACAATACCGCCGATGATCAATGCTCCGGAGATGAAGTGGACCGTGGTCATCTTTTCACCGAGGAAGACAAAGGCGAAGATGCCGCCCCACAGAGGCAGGGAGTAATAGATCATGCCGCAGAGTTCAGGTCCGGCCTTTTCCAGACCGATGTTCCAGGTCCACCATGCGATGATGGATGAACAGATTGCGGAGAAGGTAATGGAGAAGAAGACGATGCCGTTCATGTTGAAGGTCATGCTTGGCTGGGTGGATTCCCAGATGACACAGGGGATGAGCATAAGGACAGCGAAGAAGGACATGAGGTACATGATAGTGCCGCCGGACAGACCGTCAGGGGTTTTCTTGAGAATCAGGCTGTAAATGGCGAAACCGACTGCGGCACCGAGCATGAGGATGTCACCGGCTGCGAAGTGCATGCCGAGGATCTGATTGATGTCGCCGTTACTGACCAGATAGAAGGAACCGATCAGGGCTACGATACAACCGGCCCATGTGTTCAGGGACTGCTTCTGGCCCATGACTGAAGCTATGATGACGATGAATATGGGCGTGGTTACGGAAATGAGAGACAGGTTGATAGCAGAGGTTGTCTGCGCCGCGAAATAGCTGAGCGGGGAGTATGCGGCTACACCGAAAAGGGCGGCGGCGATGATCTGCGGCAGGAATGTTTTGGCGACGGGCCATTCTTTTTTTACTTTCGGCAGCATGAACGTGGACAGGATTATCAGGGCCATGCCCCAACGGGTTGCACCCAAAGTCATGGGTGAAATTTCGCCAACGGCCAGACGGGCGATAATGAATGCACCGGCCCACAGGACGGTGGCAAGCAAAGCGTAAAGTGAACCGACAACTACTTGATTCTTAGGCATGTTTTCTCCTCGAAGTTTGTTCATTCACTCGCGTCCTAAAGCATTGTTCCGTCGAATTCTGGCTCGATATGCCCCCATGCCGGTCAGTGACGATCAAAATGACAATGCGGACCCGGTGAATGTATTGCTATCCTTCCCTCAGTTGGTTCTCGAAAAAGTCCTCCTTGCAGAACAGGTTCGACAATGCAGTGTGTGCGTTATCGATAATGTTGATATAAGCAATGGATATGCCATTGTTTTTCAATAGGAGAAAACAAATTAAAGTCTTTTATTTAAGCATGTTATCGCAATAGACTGATTGATTGTCCAATTAGCAGGCAGGTTGGAGTTGAGTCGTTTATGACTCACAAATATGTCAAAAATGGCGGCAGGCGTGTTTAAAGCCAATGCGAGTCATGAATGACTCGGTGAGTCTTTTATGACTCGTTTGACTCTGTGTATTTGCGAAGTAGGCGAGATGCCCGGCTTTGACTAATGCCGAGTGCGGCAGCGATCTTGCGTGTGCTGCCGTGCATGACCTGAGCGTCAAGGATGATTTTCTTTTCCACTGCTTCCATTGCTGCATCAAGGGTGCTGTGTCCAATGCCATCAAGGAGCGGTGGAGTTGTTTGATAAAGAGTGGTGGGCAGGTGGTCAATGCTGATGGTGTCTTCTTCCGTGGTGACTACGAGCCGTTCCATAAGGTGTGCCAGTTCACGGATATTGCCCGGCCATGAGTGCTGGCACAGGAGAGATTGGGCTTCCGGGGAAAGGCTTTTCGAGGAACCGTGTTTTTTCCCGTAATGGTTGAGAAAATAGAAGAGGAGCGGGACAATGTCATCTCTCCGGTCACGCAGTGGCGGGATCGTGATATCGAAGACATTAAGCCGGAAGAAGAGATCCTGACGAAATGCACCGGCAGCGGCCATGCGCTCCAGGTTGCGGTTGGATGCAGCCAGGATGCGCACGTTGGCCTTGACTGTCTGTGAGCTTCCCACTGGGCGGTATTCGTTTTCCTGAACAGCGTGAAGCAGTTTGGCCTGCATGGTGAACGGCAGCTCCGAAATTTCATCAAGAAACAGCGTGCCCCCTGAGGCTTTGGCGAAAAGCCCTCCACGGGTGTTGGTTGCACCGGAAAATGCGCCCTTCACATGCCCGAACAGTTCGGATTCGAAGAGTTGTTCCGGGATGGCTGCGCAGTTGACGACCACGAACGGTTTGTCTTTCCGTGTGCTGTTGGCATGGATGAATTTTGCCAGCAGACTTTTGCCACAGCCTGATTCGCCGAGCAGGAGGCAGGGAGCTGTCAGGTTTGCGATCTTGCGTGCTGACTGAACCACATTTTCCATGGCCTGACTGTGGTAGATGAAATTTTCGGGGTGCGTTTCCTCTTCAATATCGAGACTGTGCTCCAGCTCGTCCAGGCTGGGTATCTGTCTTTTGTGCACGCTGTCGCGAACATTGAGTACAACGTATTCGATGTTGCCTTTGGCGTCGAGAATGGGGGTGGCAATGGTCAGAACATCCAGGCCAAGGTAGGTTTTCTGTTCCTGTTTGATTGGACGTTTGTATTTGTAAACCGCCGGAAGGGCCGGACGGTTCCAGGCTGCATGTTTGCTGATGACTTCCCAAAAGGGCAGACCGACCATCTCTTCCTGAGTGAATCCGTAATGGCGTTCGCATGCCTTGTTGACATACAGCATGCGGTAGTTGTCATCATAGATGATGACCTCATCGTGCAGGCTGTCGATGAGTCGGGCAAAGGTCTTGAAATCCAATCCGAAGTGTTCTGTTTTTTCCATGGTGGTATCCGGTACTTTACTCGCATAGGCATAGGCAGTAAAGGCCATGCCTGTCGCAGTGTGTCATCCCTTATCAAATGCCCACTGGAGAGGTCACGCACTTTTCGTGAGACTTTTTTGAACCAGCGAAGACTGGAATGTCGGATTCCTCGTGAAAAAGATGACGCCAGTAGCGTCTTTACGACATAAATGTCGCCATCTTTACTCTCTCTACTGTTTGGGGCGAAAAAGCGCATCAAAGTACAACGTGCGACATTTATGTCGTGTCGTGGTGGGTCGACGGTGGAGTCAAGCTTGCGCGACTTTTCACAATGCCTCTGGGCCTTCTCGCTGTTTTTGTGCTTTTGGCCTGCATCTTGCTCAGTGGCCACGTACGCTGCAGCAACACCGGCATTTTCGGATGCATAGAGAGAAGACTGCTGGGGGTCCAGCAGCAACCGGCACAAGGAGCAATCCGTCGACTGATCATCGACTGCCGAAGAAAGCACAATCAACATGGATTCGCGTTATTGAACCTAGGCATTTCGCGAGTTTTACGCGTACTCACTGTGGAGGAAGTATGGCTTCAAAAGGCAATAGCGAAGGCGCAGACCTTCGCCCAGATAAACAAATTCTCATTCCTGCAACATTGGTGCTTATTGGTATCATTACCTGCTCAATTCTGTTTACCGAAGCAAGTGAAAAGGTTCTCAAGGCAGTCTATTCGGTATTCACACATACAACAGGAACCTGGTACCTCTGGGTTACTGTCCTGATGATGATTCTTTCTGTTTACCTTATGTGTAGCCGTTACGGTATGATCAAATTCGGTGAAGAAGACGAGAAACCAGAGTTTAGCAACTATTCATGGGTTGCCATGATGTTTTGCTCCGGTGTCGCCGGTGCCGTCATGTTCTGGTCCATTGTCGAACCTCTGTTCAACCTGGCATACCCGCCCCAATTTGCTGAACCGCTGTCCAGGCAGTCCTTTGAATGGGCCATGTCGTATGTCCTGTTGCACTGGGGTCCGGTGACGTGGCCTTGGTATGTAGTGACCGCTCTGCCCATCTGTTACATGTTCTACAAGCGCAAGAAGCCTGTTCTGCGCATCAGTTCTGCTGCTGAACCTGTCTTGGGGGACAAGGTTAACGGTCCCATTGGCAAGGGGATCGAGATATTCTTCATTATTGGTCTGATGTTTTCCAATGCGGCTGTCATGGGTGTATCCATACCCATCGTCAACCATGCGCTGGCAAGCACCCTTGGTATCGAGCCGAGTTTCACTTTGCAGCTGATTATTCTTGGCATCAGTGCCGTGATCTTCACCGCATCTGTGTCCCTTGGTCTGAAGAAAGGTATCAAGATCCTGTCCGATACCAATGTGATCATCGCATTGTCCCTGGTTTTCTTCTGCTTTGTGGTCGGTCCCACCGTGTTTATCGTTGATAACTTCACGAGTTCGTTCGGGCACATGATGGGTAACTTCTGGAATATGATTTTCTGGACTGATCCTTACACCGAAGGTTCCTTCCCGCAGGATTGGACGATCTTTTATGCTTTGTGGATGGCCTCGTATGGTCCGTTCATGGGCCTATTCATCGCCCGCATCTCCCGTGGTCGTACTGTCCGTCAGGTCATCGCCCTCGGTTTGGCCGGTGGCATTGCCGGTTCGTATATGATTCACGCCGTTTTTGGTGGCTACACCATGTACGCCCAGCTCAACGGTATTGTTGACGCTGTCGCTATTCTGAAAGCCAGCGGCGGGCCGGCTGCTCTGACCGCGATTCTGGGAAGCCTGCCTGCAGGCACCATGGTCCTGATTGGTTACTGCATCTTCTCGACCATCTTCCTGGCAACCAGTGTGGACTCCTGCGCATATGTCATCTCTTGTGCTGCGACTACGCGGTTGGTGCCTGGTTCTGAGCCGACTCGAGCGCATCGTTTTTACTGGGCTCTCATTCAGGCAGGTCTCGCATTGGCTGCCATCACCATGGGGGGGCTTGGGCCTGTTCGTATTTTCGCGAACTTCTCCGGTGCACTCATGTTGATACCAATCGCATTTGTGGTTGTCGCCTGGTTCAAGATGACCAAAGAGGACAACGCATTGGCGAAGTGCTGCAAATCGGAAAACTAGAAATTCTCGCGTAGACTTCCCGGGGAGAGCCCCGACTACCGAAAGGCCCATGCCTGGAGGGGGTTCTCTCCTTACGCGATGGTAATATGATAAGTGACTGAAATAAAAGGAGAAAATTATGACCGCCAAAGCTAAAAGAGTTGCTCTTCTTGGTTTTGACTGCGCAATCCCCAAGCGCCTTGAGGCGCTGATGGACGAGGGCGCGTTGCCAAACTTTAAAAAGTTCGCCGCAGAAGGTGCCTACATGACCGAGGGGTATAACATGCCCACAGTCACTCCGCCTTCCTGGGCAACTATCTGCACCGGCGCATTCCCGCGCACCCACGGTGTCGAAGATTATTACTATTACAATGAAGGCGAATCCCTGCACTTCTCCAAGTGCGTGCAGGCTTTCGGTTCCGACATGCTGACCGCAGAGACCATCTGGGACGCGTGGGACAAGGCTGGAAAGAAGTCCATCGTTGTCAACTACCCGACCTCCTGGCCTTCCAAGTTGAAGAACGGCATCATGGTTCAGGGTGAAGGCCTCTCCGCCGCTGAACACCGTTGGCAGATCGAAGGCTACGAACACAAGGAATGGCTGTGTGCCGAGTCCTGTGTTGCAACCGATTACTACCCCGTTGGTGTTCAGGCCCGTTTCGAAGATGCTGATGGCTGGGAAAACCTGCCTGAAGAGATCGAGGACAACGAGCCTCTGGAAATGGTCATCCCCATGGAGTTCGGCCACGCAATGGATCCTCTCAAGCCGCAGACCTGGTACGGCCTGACATGGGAATCCGGTGACGACGGGTATGACATCTTCGCACTGTGCCCTGAGAAGGATTACTCCAAGGCTTTCTTTACCATCAAGATCAAGGAATGGTCTGACGTCATCGAGGCTCAGTTCCCCATTCTCTCCGATGGTCGAATCGAGCCCGGCTACTTCCGCTGCAAGCTGATGGAGCTGTCTGACGACGCTGAAGATTTCAAAATGTATATCTCCGGCATCAACGGCACACAGGGGTACTGCGCTCCTGCCGACGCACTCAAGAATGTGGACTTCACCAAGGCCATTCTTGCAAACGACATGGGCTTTGTCGGTCACGCCAACGGCATCATCGACAACGAAACCCTGATCGAAATGGCTCAGTTCCACTCCGATTGGAACACCGAAGTCGTCACGACCCTGTTGAAGGACAACCCGGATTGGGATCTGCTGTATATGCACACCCACCTGATCGACTGGTTCTACCACGGGTTCCTGGACAAGATGGACAGCGATGATCCGGAAGTGCGCAAGCTCGGTTACGACCTGGAACGCCGCATCTACCAGATCGAGGACAAGTACCTTGGCATCATGATGGAACTCATGCCTGAAGATGCTCTGACCTGCCTCATCTCCGACCATGGCGCAACTCCGATCGGCCCGATTCTCAACACCGCCGACGCATTGAAGCAGGCCGGTCTGACCGCCTACGAAGCCCGTGAGGGCGACGGTAACTTCTTCGACGAATCCGAAGGCTTCAACTATGAGCTGATTCCCGAGAAGTCCAAGGCTGTTCCCCAGCGTTACATGTTCGTCTACGTCAACCTGAAGTCCAAGTACCCCGGCGGTATCGTCGAGGACGAAGATTACGAAAAGGTTCGTAACGAGATCATCGACGCCCTGTACGACTACAAGCACCCCGAAACCGGCGAACGTCCTGTCATGTGCGCTCTTCCCAAGGAAGACGCCAAGGTCTTCGGTATGGGTGGCGAACAGGCCGGTGACGTCGTGTACGTCCTCAAGCCTGAGTACATGGCTGAACACGGTTACGGATTCCCCACTGGCGAGTCCGGATGCGGTTCTCTGAAGAACGTCATGCTGTGGCGTGGTCCCGGTGTGAAGCAGGGCTTCAAGTACGAGCGTCCCCGTTGGCTGGCCGACGTCGTTCCTACATTCTGCCACGCTACCGGCAACCCGGTTCCCGCAGATACCGAAGGTGCGATCTGCTACCAGATCTTCGAAGATCACGACAAATAAAGTTACCTCACTCCTGAGAAACGGGAACGGTCAGCCCCTATTTTTGGCCGTTCCCGTGCCCAGGGCACGTCATCGGAACTTCGGCCCGTTTGGCAGCCTATGAGAGTGAAGTCGTCTGAACAAACCCCATCCCACGCAGCCCCGGGCGACTGGGCGGAGCAGGGATAAACGAACGGAGACAGCAAAATATGCTCTTTTTCGTAAACAAGCCGGAAGAGGGAATTCTTGATCGAATCGCTCTTATCGGCGGCGACGAGGACAAGGCCCTACTCCTGGTTGGCGATGCCATCAGTTTTGGCACGGCTTATTGGGAAGAAAAACTGGAAAAGATGGATGTGGAAGATATCTACGTGGCCAAAAACGCCGTGGACGCCCGCAACATCGAACTCAGCGACAACTGTGAAGTGGTGGACTACGACGAGATCGTGGACCTGCTGCTCGGTAGCGACGAAAAAGTCGTGTCGCTCTAAGGAGATATCATCATGTCAAAGACATTGACCATCATGCTTTTGTCCGGCTCGGCCGAGAACGAGGATGCGGAATTCGCAACCCGACTTGCTGAGGCAGCTCAGGGTAAAGGCCACAAAGTCCAGATGTATCTCTTTGGAAATGCCGTGAACATTTCCAAGAAGGAAATCCCTATCGAAGGCGACGACCTGCACATTCAGGGACGTCTTCTGGATCACATCGAACCTACCAAGTGCTTTGATAGGCTGGCTGACATCATCGCCAATGGCGGCGATGTTTCCACATGCCATACCAACGAGCACGCTCGCGGCATTGAGTCCCGCGAGTATGTCGATGGTGTCAAATGGGGCGATGTGGGCGGCTCCTTCACAAAGTATCTCATGACCTCGGACGTGCTGTTGTCCGTGGGCCACTAAGGAGGCGCGCAATGATTAATTCCGCTTGTTTTGTTGTGTCCAAGCCGCTTGGAGTGGAGCTTTCCGCTCTCGGCATCCGTACCGCATGGGCCTGCCATCAGAATGGGTTTGAGTCCAAGATCATCTACACCGAACAGGGTGTCTGGTGTCTGACAGGGAATCCCGGCTACCACAACTCGCTGCTCACCGATTTCATCAAGGAAGACGGTGAAGTCTATGTCATCAGGGAAGATATCGCCAAGCTCGGCTTGACCGAGGAAAGCCTTGTTGACGGTGTTGAAGTGATCGATGCGGCTGATGTGGCCGAGTTGTGTGAAGACGCTGAAACCGTCAACTACTTTTAATTCTGGGAAAAATTGAGGGAAGAATTATGGCAACAGTACTTTTTGAACGTCTCGACGAAAATCACGATAAGTTTGTGGTCGGCGCAAAAGCCGTCCCTGAAATCATTATGGACTTTTCCTCCATCACCCCGGAGGAGCGCAACCAGGAATCCATGGGATCCCGTATTCTCTGCGTGGCAGCCTTGTCCTGCTACTGCAACACCATGGTCAATGCCTTCAAGCGTAATAATGTCGAGGTGAAATCCCTGACCGGATCCGCTTCCGCAATCAAGGAAAAGGATGAAGTCAACCGTACTCGTTACACCGAGCTTGAAATCAACATTGAGGTCGGTTTGGAAGAAAAGGACCGTGAAGTCTTTGAAACCGTCAAGGACAACATGCTCAACGGCTCTCTGCTGACCTACTCTCTCGAAGAGGGCATGGAAGTCGACTACAACATCGAAATGAAGGCTGTCTAAACAGCTTCGAAAATACAGCGAGGACACAGTCCTCAATTCAAGGAGTAATACAATGGCTGACAAGAAAGTAATTCTGGTTGTTTGTGGTGAAGCTGACGTGAACGGTGGTTCCGCCCTGAAGAAATTCATGAAAAAGACCTGCACCTTTGCTGGCTACGACAATGCCGGTGTGGTTGCTGAAGCTTCCAAGATTGAAGGCGCTGCCACTGTGGCCGCTGACGGCGTTGCCAAGGTCTTCGAGGAAGATGGCGCATTTGCCATTGTCGATTTGGGCAATGTTGATGGTGATGCTCTGGAGACCGCCATGGCCCAGATCACTGACGCTTCTGATCGCCGGACCCTGATTGTGCTCGCTACTGATGGCGGCCTGTTCATTGGTGGTTTGGGTATCGACAAAAAGAGCGGTACCATTGAGCGTTCCGTGACTGCTGCCGACATCGTCGCCACTGTCTGCTACGTGGCAGACCTGTCTGTTCCTGCTGATTGCGTTGGTGGCGTCCTGTACCAGGCTCTCAAGGACCCCGACATGAAATTGAAGGAAATCGGCAAGCTCAAGGAAGCTATCGGTCGCATGGAAGTTGCCTTGCAGCGCGACAACCGTGAGCCTTGGGATAAGCACGATTGCGCCTAAGCTCAAAATCTATCCGATAACTATTGAACAAAGGACCGGCTCCATTGAGCCGGTCCTTTGCGAACATATGACTTTCCGGCTTGCTCGCAAGCCAGGGCTTGGAGACCTGAATAAACATGATTACTGCAACTGCGACAACCGCATCGTCGTCGACGCTCGACGAACTCAAAATGCACCAGGATGTGGCCTTCGCCAAAAAAGGCCTCGTCTTAGCGCTTTTCTCCGGCATGAGCTGGGGGGTGAACGGCGTCATTCTCAGCATGGCATTCGGCGCCGCTGTGTTTCTCGATGAAGAGTATTGGCTTCTGGCCCCGCTCACCGTTGGCGCTCTGCACGATACTTTTTGCGCATTGTGGCTGTTGGTGTTCAACGCGATTACTGGCCGCCTCAAGGAATTGGGACGCACCTTGCGGAGCAAATCCGCTCGTCCAGTCATGCTTGGCGCTCTTTTTGGTGGCCCCATAGCCATGTCATCCTACATGCTGGGTGTGAAATTTGCCGGTCCGGCATATGTCATGCCCATTACCGCACTGTATCCGGCGGTGGCATCCCTTTTTGCGTCCATTTTCCTCAAGGAAAAAATATGTCCTCGCGCATGGTGCGGCCTTGTACTGTGCATCATCGGTGGTGTCGTCATTGGCTATACTCCGCCTGAAGGTTCTCTTGGCGCAGAGTTCTATCTCGGTCTGGCTTTCGCCCTTATTGCCACCTTTGGATGGGGTATTGAAGGCGTCCTGGCTACATCCGGCATGGACCTGCTTGATCCTGCCGTGGCGCTGAACGTTCGTCAGTTGACCTCGTCTACCGTGTACCTGCTGGTGGTTCTGCCTCTGGCCGGCGGCTACATGCTTGTCGTACCGGGCATGACTGATGCCATCAGCTGGGTTTTCCCGGTAGCAGCCCTGACCGGAACCTTTTCCTATGTTTGCTGGTACCGCGCCATGAACATGACCGGCGTCAGCCGCGCCATGGCAATCAATATCACGTATTCCTTGTGGGGCATTTTCTTCAGTGCTGTGTTCACCGAGGTGGAGATCACCGCCAATATCATCATTGGCGCACTCGTTATCACTACCGGCATGGTGTTGGTTGTTGGTAACCCCAAGGAAATGACCAGCTTGAGAAATGTGAATTAGCAGGAGAGAACAATGAACATCAAACCATTGAAAGCCATGGTAGCCCAGGCTTTTGTTACAGGCGAATCTCTGGATGCCAAGTCCGTATACGAGCAAATCAAGTCGATCTACTCGAATGAGAAATATTGTTCAGTCTCCACTGTTGCCGATCATTTGAAGTCCTTAAAAGCCGTTGGAATACTTAACGAAGACGGGTCGTACCTAGATGATGCAAAGGCGCTTGTTTCCAGGTATCGGATTTCGGGATACGGTTTGGGGAAATTGAAGAAGATTTAGTAGGGTGCGGCAGAGACGGTCCAATGTCTCTGCCGCCTTTTTTCTTCGGCCTGATTGCAAAGATTGTCCTTGTACTTTGCCATATCATGGCATAGGAGTCGCCCATACACGACAATGCTGTCGCTTCTTTTGAATGTGATTGGAGATTTATACAATGAGTAAGCCGACTTACGATGAGCTAATGGGGCGTTGCCGAGATCTGAAGGATCAAGTTGACTCTTTTAAGGAGACCAAGGCGCAATTGTTGAAGAGCGAGCAGCAGTTGACCCGTCTTTTCAACAACCTCCCCGGCATGGTCTATCGATGTTCCCTGGACGCGAACCTTCGGCCGACATTGGATTTCGTCAGTAACGGGGTCGGTGAATTATTTGGTGTCCCTTCGGAATTCTTTACGGATCAACATACCAATGTCATGGAAACTCTGGCTCATCCTGATGATCTCCACAGCATGCGTAAAGAGCAAGATTCCGCTATAGTGAATAAACGTTCCTACAGGCTTATTTATCGGGTCTGTCTTGAATCCGACCAGTTGAAATGGATTTCCGATCAGGGTGAGTGCATTTACGACGAGGCAGGGACTCCCATTGCCCTCGAAGGTATTATGATGGACGTCAGTGCACAGAAACTGCGCGAATATGAACTGCTTCAAGAAAACCAGCGATTGCAAGGTTCGTTGGAAGATCGGTATAAATTCGGACCCATCATTGGTAAGAGCCAAGGTATGCTTGATGTTTTCAAGCTCATCATGAAAGCAGCCAAACGTGATGCCAATGTCATCATTTTCGGTGAAACAGGTACCGGAAAGGATCTGGTCGCTCAGACCATCCATGAGCAGTCCGGCACTGGCGGCCCATATGTCCCCGTAAACTGCGGGGCTATTCCTGAAAATCTCATGGAGAGTGAGTTCTTTGGGCATAAGAAGGGGGCGTTTTCAGGAGCGACCTCTGATCGGCAAGGCTATCTGGCGGCCGCAGACGGTGGAACATTGTTTCTTGATGAAGTCGGAGAGATCGGGCTTTCTCTTCAGGTCAAGCTGTTGCGCGCCCTTGAATCCAAATTGTACACTCCCGTTGGTGGCAATGAGCCGCGCTCTTCCAAATTTCGTCTGATCGCAGCCACCAACCGTGATCTCAACGAGTTGGTCAAACAGGGCCGTATGCGTTCCGATTTTTTCTATCGTCTGCACGTACTTCCCATTCATGTCCCCCCATTACGCAATCGCAGGGAAGATCTTTCACTGTTGATCAATGAATTTATGGTCCGGTACCTCGGGAATGACAAGCAGGTGCCGCAAATACCGGCTAAAATCCGTGCAGCGTTGGATGGGCACCATTGGCCGGGCAATGTTCGAGAGCTGCAGAATGTTATGGAGCGGTATCTGACCTTCGGCGAGATGGTGTTCAGTGATCTGGGTATTCAGGCGATTGATGGGCAATCCGATTTAGATGCCATTGTGGACAAGGCCTCTGAATGCGCCACGCTTGTTGAAGCTCTGGATGTCATAGAGCGCCATATGTTGCTCAAGGCGCTTGAAAAAAATCATTGGAAAAAAGGTATTACTGCCAGCGACTTAGGTTTAAACATGCGGACATTGCAAAGAAAGTTGAAAAAATACGGCCTGTAATAATGCCGGAGTCGTCGTTGGACGACATTTGGGACGCCTCGAACGACAGTTTTGACGCTTCATAGTATTTATAATTAAAATCAGCACTTTACATTGATTGTGACAAATAAAGGCGACACATGTGTCGCCTTTTGTCGTTTTTGCGGCTGGGAATTAAAGATATATCTAATAAAATCAGTATTTTAATGATATGGCACGCCTTGTGCTTTATGGTGACTGATTGTGCAAAACGGATTTTGAAACAGGTAGAATTACCGTTTCGAAGAAGAGCCCTTGGGATGGGGTTGGTGAGCGCAGCAGGGGATAACCTCCATTGCCTTGGGTTATCGAGCCTCCTGAATACCGTATCTCTTTTGTAAGAATACCGCCCCGCGCGTTTCGCTTCTCCCTCCCAAGGGCTTGCCGGTTATCTTGTGACAGACCGACATCTCCACCGTGAATTTCTCCGAAATTCTCATCCTGTGGGGTTTAGGGCCTGTCCGTTCGTGAAGATCGGACAGGCCTCATATTTTTTGAGGATACTACAATGAATTGGAATGCATTCAGAAAGACCCAGGCTGCCGGATATGTTTTTATTGTTTTGGGCATTCTCAACTGGAGTGGCAATTTCGTGGCCGCCCGAGGTCTGGCTGGTACGGTGGAGCCTGCCACGCTCAATCTGCTCCGTTGGGTATTGGCCACGGCGATTTTTTTGCCATTCGGTTTTCGTGCTTTTTGGCGTGAGCGCCATGCTGTCGCTCGGTTGTGGAAAGAGCTGACAGTTCTCGCTCTGACGGGAATCTCATTGTATGACATGGTGATTTTTCTGGCCGGTCGGACAACGGAAGCATTGAATATGTCGCTTATCGCTACCCTGTCGCCTCTCTTCACTGCACTGGTGGCCCAGTTTATTTTCAAGGAAAAGATCAGGTCCAGCATGTATGCGGGCATTGCTGTCAGTACTCTGGGCATCGTTTTGCTCGTGACCGATGGTGATTTTTCCCGATTGCTCTCCATGCGGTTTGCAGCAGGCGATCTGCTCATTCTGAGTTCGGCCGTCATGTCTGCCGTATACAACACGATTATCAGTAAAATTGCCGGAAAACTCAGCCAGGTAACACTCTTTATGTCGCTGTGCTTTTTCGGAACTCTCTACATCATCCCGATGTATCTGTGGGAAACCGGCGGTCAGCTTCTGCTGCCAGAGTTCACCCCTGATTTGATCTGGTCACTTCTGTATCTTGCCGTTTGCGCGTCCATTCTCTGCTGTCTCTTCTGGAATGAAGCGGTTCAGATAATGGGTGCTCCCAAGGCGATGATGTTCTATTACACCTTGCCGCCTGTAAGTGCCGCCATCGCATGGGTCGTTATTGATGAACCTGTCAATTTGAATCAGATTCTCAGCGGGACGATTATCCTTGCAGGCATTCTGTTTGCTTTATATGGTGGCTCTCCGAAAATTCGGAGGCAGGAGAAGCTGATTGATGTTCAACCGTCTGAGATTGGTTACTGATACTCTCGTGTGGAATGTGTTCTTGCTCATGCTAGGCTCCTTTGTATTCATCGTTGGATACAACGGTATTGCGGTTTATCATGATTTTGTGCCTGGCGCATTGTACGGTCTTTCCGTGGTTGTCCAGAAGATTGAGCCGGAGTTATCACTTTCGTGGTGGTATCTTCTGCTTAATATTCCTTTGTTCCTTGTTGCCTGGAGAGGCGTGAGCAAACGGTTTTTCTTTCTCAATTTGTTCACCATGGGGGTCATCACCGTACTGACGTCCGTTGTCCATCTGGATCTTGGAATTCGCAATGAAATGTATGCGGCCATTGCGTCTGGTGCACTCATGGGTGCGGGAGGGGGGATCATTCTTCGTTCTTATGGCGGAGGGGGTGGTCTTGATGTTATCGCAATCATTGTCAATCGAAAGTACGGTATCCGCTTCGGCGTCTTTTATTTTGTGATCAATACAATTGTCATGGGCTTTGCCCTGAGCCGATATTCACCTGACAAAATAATAGCATCTCTGGTCATGCTGTTCATCAGTTCAGTCGTTACCGAGTATGTCCTTTCCTTGTTCAATCAGCGAAAGGCCGTGCGCATCATTACCAAGAAAACCGACGAGCTGGTCAAGGAGATCGTCGGCCCTGGTAAGCATCACGCTTCGGTATTTACCGGAAAAGGCGGTTATTCCGGAGAACGGGTGGACATGATTTTCTCTATTTCAGACAACCTGCGGCTTCGGAGTTTGGAGCAGCGGGTTTTTGATGTCGACCCCGAAGCGATTTTCGTGGTCGAAAATACATTCAGCGTCATCGGTGGTTCCATCGCCAAGCGCAAAGATTATTAACCATTCACTTTCGGACTGAAACATGGAAAATACCTTCTTCGAACTGACTCCTCTGGCCCCTCTCGATTCTCTCCACGCAACCTCTGTTCCGGGCGATGCAAGCACGTATATTCCAGAAGGTGTTTGTGCCAAGATGATTCGATTCGCTGTCGAAGATCACAAGCTCGTGCATTTGAGTTTTACCGGCGGATGCGACGGTAACCTCAAGGCCATAGCCAAGCTGGTAGAAGGCATGGATGTTTCTGAAGTCGTCGAAAAACTTAGCGGCCTTACCTGTGGTAAAAAAAATACTTCCTGTGCCGATCAATTATGTCGTGCCCTGACCGATCATATGACCTGTCAGGTCTAGACGGCTGAATAGAATATAGATGTCGGTGCGGCGCGAAATCTGGAAACAGGTTCGCGCCGCACCGGCTTTTTGGCGGTTGGATTATTCTGCGGCTGCGGAAAGACAGGCGGCACTGAGTCTGTCAGATATATAGCTGACCTGTGCGTCGTCGCCTTCATAGAGGTCGAAACATTTGGCATCTTCTCCCATCAGTCCTTCAGGGACTTCATCGCCAAGGCCGTCAGGGTCATCGACAAGCTCCTTGTAAAAGCAGACTGAAAGCCAGCGATCGGCGGGATCGTCGTCAATAATGTCCACCATGGCGAACAGGCTGCGTTTCTGTTGGTTGGCATGTGATGCGCGCAGGGAATACGTAATGCCCGGACGGGCAATGAAGTTGAGAGTGACGCCTTCCAGACCTTCCAGGTGTTCCTTGAGGTTCTGAAAGCATCCCTTGGTCCGGTTGGGATCGGTAGTCCAGGTGTCGAGGAACGCTGTCAGTTCCTCGGTGAGTGCGGTGTCCATCGGGAGAGTCTCCTTGTTTGGTTTCCGTGAGCTCTAGCACGTGAGTGATGTCAGGTGCTGGGGATTCCTTCAACAAATTTTCCAATGAGCGTGTGCTGTCCTTTGACGTGTATCGGACAACGCCTGTGCCTTTTTATGGTGTCGCGATTGAACAGGAAATTGTCGGAATTGCCCTATGGTGAACGCGCGTCCGATAGTGCCTGATATTGCAGGGAAGACGAGAGGCGGTTCACGAAGACTATTCGGTGACAGTCCTTCTTTATCAGGCCTCGGGTGTTTCGTTTTCCAAAGCGGCAAGTGCAGCCACGCAGATGGCCACCGCTGCTTCGGCATTCTCGGCCGTGGCATCTTGTCCATTCATGGTGAAGCAGGCTTGCCAGGATGTGTCGCACAGGCTCTTCGCGCAGAGGTCTTTAAGCGTGAAGGCGTATCCTTTGACTTCAAGAGCGTCAGCAACACGCAGAGCTTCGTTCACGTTGCTTGCAGGGGCGGCGGGGACAGATTCGCCGAGCAGGGAATGTAGTTTGGATTCAATGTCTTTGAGGGAAAGTTCGGGCATGGTTTTTCCTGTATGAAGATATGAGTAGTGGTTCATTTGTTGTCGGCGTTTACTCAAACACTGAAATATCCTTGAGTCAACACCCATTTGCGAGATATCGAGGCATAAGGCTGGTTGCAAGATATAAAGACAGGCCGCCTCTCCAGAAGAATCCAGAAAAGCGGCCCGCTGTAATGGGTCGTAATTATGTTGTTAGCGCTTTTTTTTCATGAGCGCGCAGCCGATGCCGAGTATGAGCAGGGACAGAGCCAGGAAATGAAGGAACATGTCTTTCTGAATTGCGCCCCAGATGATGTAGAGTGAACCACAGCCTGCCAGCAGTGGGCAGAGAAAACGACTGAAAGGACCAAGGTCGGTGAACGTTTTCATCACCCAGATGTATATGGAAATGTAGATCACGTACAGGAATGCAATGGGCAGTTCGGAGATATCCATGAACTGACCCCACCACCCCATGAAATTGCCGTACCAGACAACCAGCCACAGGCAGGAAAGGATGTACCCTATCAGAGCTGATGTGGTGGTGCTGTTAGTCTGGGGGTTGATCTTCTTGAAAAAGTCAGGCTTGGGCCCCATGTCGCGTGAGGCGATGGAGAACATGCCCCGTGCCGACCCCATGATCAATCCGTTGAGTGTCCCCAGACAGGAGATGATGACGAACACGGTCAGGATTGTGCCGCTCAGTTTGCTGAAAATCAGTGCGATGACTTCGACTGGAGCATCGTTGCCAGCAGTCAGAACCTGATCGTTGGTCAGTACGCCGGAAATGCCGAGATAGTAGAGCATGTAGATACATACAACGGCTATGGTACCGACAACCAGTGCGCGGGGCAGGGTGGTCTTGGCATCTTTCAATTCGGCGTTGATGACGGTGGCGATGATCCAGCCTTCATAGGCGAAGGCGGTAGACAAGGTCGCCACAGCCAGGCCACCACCGCTACCGGCGACGGTCTGTGCGGCGTTGGTGAAGTTGTCCAGAGTCATGCCGCTGGATATCCCGGCGATGCCGCCGACAACAGCGACCAGGGCCAGAGGAATCAGTTTCACGATCGTTGACGTGACCTGCCATTTGCCGGCCAGAACCGGGGAGAAATAGTTGAGCAGGAAAAATCCGGTCAGATAAACAAATGAGACGGGCCAGACAATGGAGTCCATGCCGAGCAGTGCGCCAGTGTAATTGGCGGATACCCAGGCCAGAACGGCAACCAGAGTCGGGTAGTAAATGAAGGTCATGAACCAGGCTACCAGATACCCGGCTTTCTGGCCGTATGCCTGTTCGAAATAGTCGACTACGCCGTTGACGCGCTCGATGCGTGTGGCGATTTTTGAGAACACGTAGGCAGTGACGACCATGATCGAACCACCTATGAGCCAGGCCAGCAATGCTGTGGACAGGTCCCCCCCGGACGCGCTGAGTACGTCATCCGCCTTGAAGAATACGCCCGAACCGATGACAATGCCGACAACCATGGCGGTTGCAGTCCAGAACCCATATTTTTTTTGTAAATTTTCCATATGCTGTCACACTCTGTTTTATGTGTGTCGAAATGTGTTGCCGATTGGATCAATCGAGCAAAACGGCATGTCGCAACCCCGTGCGCTTCATGCCGTGAAAGCCTCCTCTCTGAATCACATCAGGCCGACCCTCCAGTCACCCCGAGCAAATCACAGCGTTCTCTTTGCTCTTATCATATGGAAATGTCCAGTGTTTTTTTTGATTCTTGTGAACTAACACGTTAATTTTTCAGGAAATTGTGAATATGATGTAAGATGCTGAACTTGTTGTGGTGGGGGTTAAATGCGGGAAAGAGGTGATCGACGCGTCAAAAACGGGTGTCGTTTTTGGCGCAAAAAAGTCAGAAGTGTCATCTTTTTTCATTTTCCCCTCATATTTTTTTTTGATCAGTGGCATGTGTCTTCTGACTTATTCAATTATTTAAGGTTGATTAATATAAAAACTGAGTGCATACTCAGTTTGCGGGTTTATTTTGACATTCTAAGTCGTTGGAACGTATAAAATGAAAACTGAGTGGTTACTCGGTTTTCGGAAAAGGATGGATTTGTCAGCATGAAGAAGAAGGAAGCCATACTCAAGGTTGCCACGGTTTTGTTCGCGAATAAGGGGTTTGCGGGCACTTCGGGTCAGGAACTGGCCCGGTTGACCGGGGTGGCAGAGGGAACGATTTTCTATCACTTCAAAAGCAAAGAAGGGTTGCTGCTGGCTATCCTGGAAAAGACCAGAGACGATATTGTGGATCAGTTTGAGCGGTTCTTTGAGAACAGGCCGTTCAATTCAGGTCTTGAGATGGCTGAGGAGGTTATCTCTTTCTATCTGTATCTGGCTGGTTTGCTGGAAGACAAATTCCTGCTGCTGCACAGGCATTATCTCTACAAGTTCTCCGAGTCGAATCCGGAGTTCAGGGAAAACCTGGAAGCAATTTACAACTGTCTGGTCGATGTATTCGAAAAGGCGATTGTGACAGGGCAGGAAGACGGTTCCATCAATCAGGAAATGCATTCTCGAAAATCAGCACTCATTCTGTTTACCATGGTGGATGGTTTGGTTCGATTCAAAAACTTCAACCTGTATGATGCGGGTGCATTGTTCAACGAACTGATGCTCACATGCCGCAGAATGTTACAGGCTCCATAGCAAGGAAGAGGCTGAATGCTTTCGAAAATACTCCCGTTCATTGACTGGTTCAAAGGGTACAACATGGCTTCGCTCAGGGCGGATGCCATTTCGGGGCTGACGGTTGCCCTTGTACTCATCCCACAATCAATGGCATACGCCCAATTGGCTGGCATGCCTGCTTACTACGGCCTGTATGCTTCTTTTCTGCCGCCGCTTGTCGCTGCTCTGTTCGGTTCCAGCCGTCAGTTGGCAACCGGGCCGGTAGCAGTGGTCTCGCTCATGACCGCAGCGTCTCTTGAACCGCTGGCGACTGCCGGCAGCGAGGGATACATCGCCTACGCGATTCTTCTCGCGCTCATGGTTGGACTCTTTCAGTTCATGCTCGGTGTGCTCAAACTCGGCCTGGTGGTTAATTTCCTGTCTCATCCGGTTGTCAACGGTTTCACCAACGCCGCCGCCATTATCATTGCGTCCTCACAGCTTTCCAAGATGTTCGGCGTGTATGTGGACAAGGCGGAGCACCATTACGAAACCATCATTCGTGTGGTTGAAGGGGCGTTGCATTATACGCATCTGCCAACGCTGGCTATGGGGGTGCTCGCTTTTGCCATCATGATCGTGCTGAAACGGATCAATCCCAAGATTCCCAATGTCCTGGTGGCCGTCGTGGTGACCACAGCACTGTCCTGGGGATTGGGTTTCAACCATGATGCCATGGTTTCCGCTGACTCCATCCAGGCTCCCGAGGTTCGTGAAGCAATCGTCCAGTTCAATACCGCTATCGACGGTATCGATCAGTTGGCGGTTGAGCGTACAGCGGTTAATGGCCTTATGGATACAGCCAAAAGTGCCAAGGACGCTGTGGGGATTCTTGATGCGGAACACGATCTGAATGTTATCAATGTGCAGATTTCCCGTCTGAAGCTTGAAGCCCACAATCAGCGTGCTGCATTGCGCGCGACGCTGTTCGATGGTGTGGAAGACTCTGACGGCGCTCTGTTTTTTTATACCCGCGGGTCAGTTCCGGCAGGAATGGTTGCGGATGGTCGTACATGGCGCATGAAGGTCGGCAATACCAAGATCGACACCTCCAATATAAAAATGATGGGTGGTGGTGCCGTTGTCGGTACGGTGCCCTCCGGTATCCCGTCCATTTCAGCTCCTGCTCTGGACCTCAAGGTCATGCTGCACCTGCTTCCGTTCGCGGCCATCATTTCGTTGCTCGGATTCATGGAAGCCATTTCCATCGCCAAGGCCATGGCCGCCAAAACAGGTCAACGCCTTGATCCCAACCAGGAACTCATCGGTCAGGGACTCGCCAACATGCTCGGCGCATGCGGCAAGTCCTACCCCGCATCCGGTTCGTTTTCGCGATCTGCGGTCAATTTGCAAGCGGGCGCAGTCACCGGCATGTCCAGTGTCTTCACCTCGCTCATGGTCGTAGTCGCCCTGTTGTTCTTCACGCCGCTGCTTTATCATCTGCCTCAGGCAGTACTTGCGGCGGTTATCATGATGGCTGTCATCGGTCTCATTAACGCTTCCGGTTTCATTCATGCCTGGAAAGCCCAATGGTATGACGGTGCCATTTCCATCCTGTCCTTCTTTTGCACGCTGGCCTTTGCGCCGCATCTGGACAAGGGCATCATGGTTGGCGTGGCCTTGTCTCTGGCCGTGTTCCTTTACAAGTCCATGCGTCCCAGAGTCGCCAGCCTCTCTCGTACCGATGACGAGTCTCTGCGCGATGCCACTGCTTTCGGCCTCAAGGAGTGTCAGCACATTTCCGTGGTCCGTTTTGACGGTCCGCTGTTCTTTGCCAACGCGAGCTTCTTGGAAGACCAGATCACTGATCGCATGATGGGCAACGATCAGCTCAGACATATCATCATCGTCGCCAATGGTATCAACGATATGGACGCCTCTGGTGAAGAGGCTCTGTCCCTGATTGTGGACCGTGTTCGTGCCGCCGGACTGGATATATCCTTGTGTGGTGTCAACGAGGCGGTTATGGCTGTTCTCGAACGCACTCACCTGTTGGAAAAGATTGGCAAGGACCACGTCTATTCGACTATGGAAACCGCCATTTGCGCAACGCACGAGAGTGCTCATGCTGACGGTCAGGAAGATAACTGCCCGCTGACAACTGTTTGCCGTCTCGCCTAAGTCCGGGACAAACAAGGAGTAGACAATGTCTGTTATAACTGTATTCAACGGTCTTTTTTCGGAAGCCGGTGTCGTGGTCAAGCGAGTAGTGGATGCCACGGGATACCGCCTTGTCACTGATCAGGATGTCGTGGCCGAAGCCGCAAAATTGTCCGGTATGTCCGAGGACAAGATCGCTCGCGCCTTCCAGGCAAAAGCTTCTGTGTTCAACGCGTTCAGCCATGAGAAGGAACGGGCTGTGGCCTGGCTTCGGTTCGCCATGGCGAATAAGCTCATGGATCAGGACAAGCTCGTGTTTTCCGGTTTCGCCTCTCAGCTTCCAGCTCCCGAGATCGACCACATTCTCAAGGTGTGTCTCGTTTCCGAGATGAAAGAGCGGCTGGCCGTTGCCGAGCGCACTGAAGGTTTTGCCGAGAAACATGCTCTCAAGCTTATTCATAAAGATGACGGGGACCGTGCCACCTGGGTTGAATCTCTGAAAGGTGTGAAAGACCCGTGGTCCAAGGCTTTGTATGACATCATCGTGCCCGTAGGGTCGTCCGGTGTGGAACGCAGCGCGGACCTTATTGTTGAACAACTGGCCAATGCTGCCGTGCAGGTCACAGACGCTTCCCGCGCCAAGGTGGCCGACTTCATGTTGGCTGCCAAGGTCGGAACCGTGCTTGCTTCCGAAGGGCACAACGTGCTCGTGTCCGCCAAGGGCAAGACCGTCACCCTGACCATCAACAAGCACGTCCTCATGCTGGAACGCCTTGAGCGTGAGCTGGCTGATATCGTGAGCGTTGTTGACGGCGTGGACAAGGTCGAGACTGTGGTCGGCAAGGGCTTTCATCAGACCGATATATACCGTAAGATGGACTTTGACATTCCGTCCAAGGTTTTGCTGGTTGATGACGAGCGTGAATTCGTCCAGACCCTGTCAGAGCGTCTGATGATGCGCGACATGGGGTCCGCCGTCGTGTACGATGGCGAATCCGCCCTGAATCTGGTGAAGGAGGACGAGCCTGAAGTTATGATCCTTGATCTCAAGATGCCCGGCATCGACGGCATTGAGGTCCTGCGCAGGGTCAAGTCCAATCATCCAAATATTCAGGTTATCATTCTTACCGGTCACGGCTCGGAAAAGGATCGTCAGATCTGCATGGAACTGGGTGCGTTTGCTTACCTGCATAAACCCGTGGACATTGATATCTTGAGTGAGACGCTCAAGGCTGCCAACGAAAAAGTCCAAAGCATCAAGTAATTAAAACCGGGTGACATTATGGCGATATTCGAAAAAGTAAGACCGCAGTTTTGGGATGTTGATCCCAAAACAGGACCGGGCAAGAACCTGTTCAATTACCGTCGCATCTGGCGCTTTGCCGTTGCACTTCTGGCGGTCGTTGCTCTGGTCCCTCTGCTTGTGATGGCTTTTATCGACTATAATGTCACCCGGAGTTCTCTTGAGTCAGAAAACTTGCTCCGTACAGCACGGACAACGTCCAATGCCCGGCGAACTGTAGCGTATTTCCTTGAAGAGCGGACTAATGCCTTGGATTTTCTGGTCAAGCATCAGGGTATCTCAAGCATGCTCGATAATGAAAATCTGCATTCAGTGCTTGATTCCCTGAAAGCCAGTTTCGGCGGATTCGTTGATATTGGCATCATTGATAGCAAGGGGCGGCAAGTTGCCTATATCGGAGCTCATGATTTGCTCGGTATCGACTACACTGGCCAGGAATGGTTCGAGAGTACCATGGAGCGCGGATCGTATATCAGTGGTGTCTTTCTCGGGTTTCGAGACGAGCCGCATCTGATCGTGGCGCGCAAGGTTCGCGATGAGAAGACCGGCAGGGATTTCGTGCTTCGGGCTACGCTTGATACCGATAAGTTCAACGCCATTTTGTCTGCTATAGACCTGCCAGGTGGCGGGGATGCCTTGCTCGTGGATCGGGACGGTTTTATTCAGACACCGACCCGGGAACATGGTGAATTGTTTTCCAAGGTCGATCTTGTTTTGCCTGCGTATTCCGAAAGGACCAGCGTCAACCGGATCACGGCCAAGGACGGAACGGATTACACCGTCGGATATGCCTATGTCCGCGGAACGCCGTTTATTGTGCTTGTGGTCAAGGACACAGACGCACTGATGAAGCCTCTTGAGACCATTCGTATGGAACTTCTGTGGATTCTGGCTACCAGTATCTTCATTATCATGTTGGTCATTGTCGGCGTAGCGACCTACATGGTTAACAAAATTTTCATCGCTGATCAGACCCGGGCGCGGACCCTTCACCGCATGGAACATACCAATCGCATGGCCTCCATCGGGCGGCTTGCTGCCGGTGTGGCCCACGAGATTAACAATCCTCTGGCCATTATCAACGAGAAGGCCGGACTCATCAATGACCTCTTTGTGTACAAACAGGAATACGCTCACGACGAGCGGTTGCTGGCAAACATCAAATCAATTCTTGGCTCGGTGGCACGTTGCGGCAAGATTACCAAGCGCCTTTTGAGCTTCGCCCGTCACATTGATGTGGAAATGGACTCGATCGAGTTCAAGGGATTGGCTGATGAGGTCATTGATTTCCTGCGCAAGGAAGCGGAATATCGTTCCATATCCATTACCATGGATATACCGGAGAACCTGCCGTCGTTCGTATCTGATCGCGGCAAGCTCCAGCAGATTTTTCTCAATCTGATCAACAATGCATTCCAGGCCATGAATGATGGTGGACATCTGTCCATCTCTGCTCGTGAGATTTCAGAAAACCGATTGGTTTTTTCTGTGGAAGACGACGGGTGTGGTATCCCGGAAGCAGACATCAAACAGATTTTTGACCCGTTTTTTTCGACCAAGAAAAAGACCGGCGGTACAGGTCTCGGACTTTCAATCACCTACGGGCTTGTTCAGGAATTGGACGGTACCATGACTGTTGAAAGCGAGGTCGGCAGGGGAACGGTGTTTACCATAACGATGCCCCTTCAGGGTTCAGATAAGGCGTAAGTGACATGAAAGTATTGCTGGTTGACGACGAAGTGGAGCTGGTTTCCGCCATGGCCGAAAGGCTTGGTTTTCGTGGCGTGGACGCGGATTGGACCGACAATGGTGAAGATGCCCTTAAAATGGCTGCTGAAACTGAATATGCAGTGGCTGTTCTCGACATGAAGATGCCCAAGCTGAGTGGCTTGGAACTCATGGACCTGCTGTCCAAGGAGCATCCCGACATGCAGTATATATTTCTTTCCGGTCACGGTTCTGAAACAGACTTTAAGGCAGGATGTGCCGCCGGATGCAATTATTTGATCAAGCCTATTCAGATCGAAGACCTGATGGCCAGAATTCAGGAAATCATCGGCTGACCCAGGAGGATCTGCACATGACACAGACATTGAACACCCGTGAAGGACTCCAGTTTTTCGGACGCGTCAGCGCGTCCGTGTCACACGAGATCAAGAACGTTTTTGCCGTTATCAACGAGGCTGCGGGACTGATCGAGGATTTGACGCTCATGGCAGAACGCGGCATTCCACTCCAGCCCGAAAGGTTGAAGAGCGCTGCAAATTCCATTCAGGGTCAGATCAGGCGCGGTGATTCCATTATAAAGAACATGAATGCCTTTGCGCATTCGACGGATGAGGACGTCCGTGAGGTCAATCTCGTGGAAATTCTCGGCTTGACCACCGCTCTGGCAACCCGTCTTGCTGATATGCGACAGATCAGGCTGACAATGGGTGACTGTGAACCAGTCTCCCAGTCTGCCAACCCCTTTGATCTGATGCAGCTTCTGCACTCCTCAATTGCAGCAGCTGTTGAAAATATGGACGCAGGCGACTCTCTGGTCGTGAGCGTTAAACCTGTAAATGGTGGAGCATCGTTCTCCCTTTCCGTTCCCGGAAAGGATGCGCCGCTGAAGAATGACGAATTGTTTTCATCCGTGGTGCAGGCTTTGAACGTCGACGTGACAACGGATGAAAATCTGCGGACCACCGAGCTGTTCCTCAAGGCGTAGCTACGGGGTTTGGTAACCTTACATTCATACCTCTCAGGAGAAATACAATGGCTGAAAAAGTACTGCTTATCGACGACGAAGTTGAATTTTTGGAAGCACTGTCCGAACGCATGGAATTGCGCGGCATGAACGTCACCACTGCCGAGACTGCCGGTAACGCTATGACCGCATTGGACAACAATGAATACGATGCAATCGTGCTTGATTTGCAGATGCCGGACATGAACGGCATCGATATGCTCAAGGTCATCAAGAAAAGTCATCCCGAAATGCAGGTCATTCTGCTCACCGGACAGGCAACCCTTGAGGCTGGAATCCAGGCCATGAAACTGGGTGCCATGGACTTCATGGAGAAGCCCGCCGACATCGAGTCCCTGACTGAAAAGATTCACAAGGCACAGGCCAAGAAGATGGTCATCGTCGAAAAGAAAACCGCTGACAAGGTGAACGAAATCTTGAAGTCCAAAGGCTGGTAGGTCGCCTGGGGGCTACGAGCGGATGCGGTTCCCGGCGAAGAATCTGTCGCCAATCGTGTTAAAAAGGGCTGTCGTGCATATGCACGGCAGCCCTTTCTCATTGTGTAGATTCTGGTTGATTTATGCTTTTTTCTTGAGTGTGGGCCAGCCCGTGATGATCGCTACGACAGATATACAGGCCAGCACCAGACAGTACCAGTTGCTTGTGACGACATCCACTGGGGATATCCCGGCAATGGAACCGGCAAGGAGAACCTGAGCTGCGTACGGGGTGACGCCTTGAACGATGCAGGAAAAGATATCCAGCAGACTGGCACTGCGTCGAGGGTCAACGCCCGTATCCGCAGCTATTTCCTTGGCAAGTCGTCCGGTGAGGATAATGGCAACCGTGTTGTTGGCTGTACATGCATCAGCCAGCGAGACCAGTGCGGCGATACCGAATTCACCGGAACGCCGGGTGTTACCGCGTCCCGCCTTGTGCGCAAGAGCGTTGACCTTTTCAAGCAGCCATTGCAGTCCGCCATTGTAGCGGATGAGTTCACCCAGACCGCCTACGAGCATGGACAGGACGAGAATCTCGTGCATGCCGGTAAAGCCTGTGAATATGTCTTTTGAAAGTGTGAGCAGTGAGTAGGCCTGCACAGCGTACAGGCCGACCGCTCCAGCCAGCACGATGCCTGATGCCAACACGACAAAGACGTTTACACCCGCAACGGCCAGTCCGAGAATGACCAGATAGGGCAGTACCCGAATGAATTCCCAGTCCCCGATATGGGTGACGCCGCCCGCCGAGCCGAACAGGCCAAGCAGAACGAGTGTCGCCAGTGCCGCAGGCAGGACGATACGCACGTTCATTTTGAACTTGTCGCTCATGGCGCAGCCCTGAGTGCGCGTGGCGGCGATTGTGGTGTCAGAGATCATGGACAGGTTGTCACCGAACATGGCGCCGCCCACGATGGTTCCCATGAGGACTGCGCTTGATATATCTGTCTGCTGTCCGACTCCGGCCGCGATAGGTGCGATGGCTGCGATGGTGCCCATGGATGTTCCCATGGCTGTGGCAACAAAGGCTGCAATGGCGAACAGCCCCGGCAGGACAAGTTCCGGCGGGATAAAGGTCAGGCCCAGATTGACAGTGGCATCCACACCGCCGATTGCCTTGGCAACCGAAGCGAATCCACCCGCCAGCAGGTAGATGATACACATGGTGACGATGTTGATGTCACCCACGCCTTTGAGAAAAATATTGAGTTTGTTGTTCAGCCGGCCTTTTCCCATGGCAAGGGCCATGGCGATGGCCGGGAGTATGGCAACAGCCGCGGAGAGCTGGTAGAAGGCCATGCTCACGCCCTGCGCTGACAGGTATGAGCCAGTGCCGATGAACAGAAAGAGAAAGAACAGGAGCGGGAGCAGTGCGCTTCCACGCGGTGTTGATTGTTGATCCATTATTTCATCCTTGCTGTTGTCCCGAGATCTTTTGTCTGCGGGGGTCAGTGGTTATGTCCTATGGCGTGGCAGCATGCAACGCCCTGTGGAAGTCGTATACGGTCCGCCTTGTCGGGCGGGAATCGGTTTTCAGTCGTGGGGTATCGAGATGTATCAGGCAGTCGAGATTGTGTTCACAACGAGTTCTCGGCATCGAAGGTGTAGCCGGTGCGAGAGAATGCGTCTTGGAAGAAGCGACAGGAATCTGAGTGCACGGACCGTTGCCGGGCCAACTCTTGGAGTCGTGGTTTGAGTGGTACTTTGCATACTATTTGTCAGTGGTACGTTCGCGTCTAGCCTTTCAGGATGTCCGTTTGAACCCACGTTTCGAATTCGTCAATTTTTGTGTTGAGGTTGAAGGTGTCTCGACAGGCCTGAACACTGGCTTCCTTCAATGTGTTCAGATGCGCTTTGTCCATGGTCAACAGGCGTTTGAGCACCATGCTGAATTGATCCGGCCCTGCGTCCGCAGGTAAGAGATAGTCTGCCAGGGCGTCAGGCCAGATTTCACCGATGCCGCCGATGTTGCGGGCAACCGGGATAAGACCGGCGGCCATGGCTTCCAGCAGGGCATTGGGCATCCCTTCGTTTTCGGAAGGGAGCAGAAAAACGTCCGCTTCGGACAGGTGTGCCTGTACGTTGGTGGAAAACCCATGCCATTCAATCACGCCCCGTTCTTCCAGAGCGCGGTATTTCTCGCGGAGTTCATCAAGCAACTTGCCGGTGCCGACAATGTCGTAGTGGAGCGAGTTATTCTGCATGATCGTCAGGGCGTCAAGCACGTCCACATGTCGTTTGTCCTGATTGATCTGGCTGGTGGAGACAAGACGGAGCGGCCCATCGCCCACAGGTCGTATGGAGTCCACAGGCTTTTTGGCATTGAGGATGATTCTGATTTTGTCTGCAGGGATATGCGGCAGCCGTTTCCATACGCCGTCAGCCACGGTTTTGCTCGGGCAGAGCATCCATGGGCGCGTGATGGAATGCAGGATGCGCAAGCGGACGGATGATACCATGTCGCCGGGTAACCCCACGCGCTGGATAACCGGGATGCCGAGCATGGCGGCGGCTACGCCTGCGGTATTGATGTCCTTGCCTATGTTGCCGATAACCAAGTCCGGGCGGGAGCGCAGGAATGCTGCCACAAACCGGCCGATGGCCAGCGGGTTGTAATCGAATCCGAAATTGACCTGCCGTGCGTTTATTCCGGCGGCTCGCAGAGTATCGATGAGTTCCGTCTGGCGTCCGAAGACACGAACGTCGTGACCGCGCGCGGCCAGTTCCGTGGCATAATCCACGGTCCAGGTCTTGACTCCGCCCCATTTGCGGGTGGAATTGACGAATACGATGTTCATGTGACGGCTCTGTTGTGTTCGTTGACGCAAGGTGCCTATTCCTCTCCTGAATTGGCGCAGGAGTCAACAATCGCATGTATATTGTAAAGACACTGAATCATGGTTGTGTGTTTTTGTACATGATTTGAGCGGTTTGAAGTGTCGTCTCATGTCGGTACGTGCATGGCAGTCATGATGATGGGTAAACGAGTGAGTCGATATATGGAAGTCCACCTCAGGTGGAGTGTGAAAGTATTGTATGCTTTGTGGTGCCCAGCATGCGGTGCTCCGTGTCGGGATATCAGGGCAATGCCGGTAGCTATCGACGGCATCAGACAAAAAAAGGCCTGGCAGGCTTGGCTCCAGGTCGTTTCATGAGTCGACCTCAATGTCGAATGTGTGGATGTTTCAGGGTTGGCTTACGAGAAGAAAGAGAATCTGATTCCGTTGTTGTCGCTGTAGCCGATGCAGCCGGTCCACGCGCTGAGAGGGGAAAAGAGTCCCCGGAAAGAAAAGCGACGTATGGTCATTGCAATGCTCCGTGTTGAGTTTCCTTTATGGTCGTGGACAGCCCGACGCCGTCCACGACCATAAAGTAATGATTCTTATTCTGTGTGCAAGGCCTGTGGCAGAGATTTTACAAATGTTTCGATATCGTCACGCACGCGACGATAGATTCTCAGAATTTCGTTTTCGTCGGTCAACCCTTTTGCCAGACTCGGCGGATCGTCGAATCCGACATGGACGACCTTGGATTTTGCCGGGAAGTACGGACAGTGCTCGTGTGCATGTCCGCAGACCGTGATCACGTAATCGAACTCGATATCGTCAGGCAGGTCAGATACGAGTTTTGAGGTGTTGCCGGAGATGTCTATACCGACTTCAGCCATGACCCTGATCGCGTACGGGTTTATGCCATGTGTTTCGACCCCGGCTGAATAGGCGTTCAACTGGTCCCCCTTGAGGTGGCGTGTCCAGCCTTCGGCCATCTGGCTGCGGCAGGAGTTCCCTGTGCAGAGGAAAAGAATGTTCATGATTGTTTCCTACCTGTCTGAAACCGGAGTCTTGCGGACGTGGCAGACACCGGCGAGCGTTTTTTCTTCGTGGGGGAAGTATTTCTTCTTGAAGTATATTGCTACGTTGACCAGTGCGATAAGAACCGGCACTTCGACCAGCGGACCGATGACAGCGGCGAACGCTTCGCCCGAGTTGATGCCGAAGACCGCGATGGCAACAGCTATAGCCAGTTCGAAGTTGTTGGAGGCCGCCGTGAAACTCAAGGTCGTTGCCTGTTCGTATGTCGCGTCAGCCTTCCATGAGAGATAGAATGACATCAGGAACATGAGCAGGAAGTAAATTGTCAGTGGGATGGCGATGCGGATGACATCAAAGGGCAGGGCCACGACTTTGTCGCCCTTGAGGGAGAACATGACAAGGATGGTGAAAAGTAGAAAGATGAGCGTCAAGGGGCTGATCTTCGGGATAAAGACGTTTTCGTACCAATCTTTCCCTTTAAGCTTGATGCCGATGAATCGTGACGCCATGCCCGCAATGAAAGGGATGCCGAGGTAAATGAACACGGATTCTGCTATCTGGCTCATGGAAATATCCACGACCACGCCTTCGAGACCAAACCATCCGGGTAGAATTGTGATGAAAACATATGCGTAAACCGAGAAGAAGAGTACCTGAAAGATAGAGTTGAAAGCGACCAGGCCGGCGCAGTATGCCGAGTCTCCGTGGGCCAATTCGTTCCAGACAATGACCATGGCAATACATCGGGCAAGCCCGATGAGAATGAGGCCAACCATGTATTCGTGCTGGCCTGACAAAAAGGTGATGGCTAGAAAGAACATGAGTATCGGCCCAATGACCCAGTTCTGGACCAATGAGAGGGCGAGTACCTTGAAGTTGCGAAAAACCTTGCCGAGTTGCTCATATTTCACTTTTGCCAGCGGCGGATACATCATCAATACAAGGCCGATGGCAATGGGGATGTTGGTGGTGCCGACCTGAAAGGAGTCGATGACATCCTTGATGTTCGGGAAAAAGTATCCGCTGCCCACGCCTATGAACATGGCAAGAAATATCCACAAGGTGAGATAGCGGTCCAGGAATGACAGCTTTTTCAGGGTTGAATCAGACACGATGGTTTCCCCTATTTTGACGGTGTTGCGCACGCGTCGGTCGTTTTTGTCTCAAGATGATGAATGAGTCGGGCATAGTCCTGTCGAGCCTCTTGCATTGCAGGGAGGTTCTGCCTGAGAATTTGAAGGACCAAAGCCTGAGTTTCCTCGTTCGGAATCATCAGGGTATAATACACCCATTTCCCTTTTCGCTGGCTTGATACCCAGTCCGCATTCTTCAGAAAAGCCATGTGTCGGGAGACTGTGGACTGTGGCAGGTCCAGGCCGGCCATTAGGTCGCAGACACAAAGTTCCCCATGATCCAGAAGTCGGATGATCCTCAGTCGGGTGGGGTCGGATACCCCTTTCAATCGTTGAGCCAGTCTTTCCATTACTGAACAATAAATCCGCTTATGCGGATACGTCAATAGTCGTTGTGTGACTTTTGTGTGTCATGGTGGTTCTTTGTATAGATTTTGTCTATTTATAGGATTCTCTTTCTTGATATTATCAATTGGCCCTTGGTTGGCAATTCCGATAATTTTCAGCGGGTTTATATGATTCGTCCGTCGTGGGGTTTGGCGGCTAACATTGAGATTTGGAGGGTGACGTGAAGAATTTCTTTTCATCGCGGATGGGGATCATCTGCGTCGGGTTGATTATCGGCCTGTTTGCCTCTTTACTGCAATACTGGGGCAACCCTGGGAACATGGGGATTTGTGTGGCCTGTTTCGAGCGTGATATCGCCGGAGCAATCGGTCTGCATCGGGCTGGGGTGGTTCAGTATATCAGACCAGAGATTATCGGCTTTGTAATCGGTGCCATGGTCGCTGCCTTTGCCGCCAAGGATTTCCGACCCCGTGCCGGTTCCGCTCCCGTTGTCCGTTTCGTTCTGGGCGCCTTCGCCATGATCGGCGCACTGGTCTTTCTGGGCTGTCCGTGGCGCGCCGTGCTTCGGTTGGCCGGTGGAGATCTGAATGCTATTATCGGTCTGCTCGGTCTGGTCGTGGGTATCGGCATCGGCACCGTGTTCTTCAAGCAGGGGTATTCGCTGGGGCGCAGTCACAAGACCTATACTTCGGTGGGCCTGCTCATGCCGCTGCTCATGCTGGGCTTGCTCGCATTGATATTCCTGTATCCTCAGATCACTGGTGAAGCAAAGTCCGGCGTTCTTTTTTATAGTCTGAAAGGCCCGGGTGCCATGCACGCACCGTTGTTGGCCTCCCTTGGTATCGGCTTGCTGGTTGGTGTCTTGGCACAGCGCAGCCGCTTCTGCACCATGGGTGCGGTGCGCGATTTGCTTTTGTTCAAGCAGGTGCACCTGCTGACCGGATTCCTGGCCCTGCTGGTCGCGGCTTTTGTCATGAACCTCGTCCTCGGCCAGTTCAATCTGGGCTTTGAAGGACAGCCTGTTGCACATACTCAATCGCTGTGGAACTTCATGGGCATGGTTTTGGCCGGTCTTTGTTTCGCCCTGGCTGGCGGCTGCCCCGGACGGCAGTTGTTTATGGCCGGTGAAGGCGACGGTGATGCCGCTGTCTTCGTGTTCGGCATGATCGTGGGTGCGGCCTTTGCCCATAACTTTGGATTGGCGAGTTCTCCCAAGGGTGTCGGTCCTCATGGTATCGCTGCCGTATTCATAGGTCTGGCGGTCTGTCTGTTTATCGGTTTTACCATGCGCAAGAAGGCGTAAGGAGTTCATCATGAGTGAAGTAGTTGATGCACGCGGTCTGTCCTGCCCTCAGCCGGTCCTGATCATGCTGCAAAAAATAGAGGCGATGGGATCTGGCAAAGTCGACATTCTGGTGGACACCGAGACAGCCATGGAAAACGTGTCTCGCGCTGCGGGAGCCAAAGGGTGGAGTGTCTCCGTGGTTTCCGAGTCAGACGAAGAATATCGTATTGAATTATCCAAGGGGTAACGCTTGAGTTTCCTGGAAACTATCAGGCAAAAGCTATTTGGCAACAAGGATGGGCAGCGCGCGGATCGCGGGCTGCTCGTCTTCGAGAATACAAGCGAAGTCATCCGGGCCGAGCGGGTACTCCGTGCCGAAGGCTGGGATATCAAGGTCATGGGGCCGCCTCCGGAAATTCAAACCGGATGCGATCTCGTGGTTGAGTTCCCGCTTATCGAGGGACTGAATATCCTGCGCAGTCTGGAGGAAAACGGTTCGACACCCCTTGATGTAGTGCCGGTTACCGGGCCTTTGCTTGATCCTGTGGATCTCTATCAGATCAAGGACTTTGGGAAATACCTGATGGTCCGGGCTGCCAATATGAAATTGACAGTGGATAAATCAACACTGGTCATCGTCAATATATCCGGTGGAGGATGCCCGGATGTGCCATTCCTTGCGGCGCAGATGATCGGCAAAACTTTGGATGAAGCGCCTGCGCCGCGTGAAATCGGTCACACTTTGTGCGGCTATGCTCTTGATCTGGCGTATCAGGAAGTGAGGCGTTTATGCTCGCGATAGTCGGAACCATTCCCGATCTGGATGTGCCGGTACTGGATGCGCCTGTGACGATCAGGGACGGTGAACTGTCGGTAAACGGCAGGATTATTTCTCCAGACCGGGGAACTCCGGCTCTGCTGGCAGCAGCCGTCGAGGCATCTCTGTATCTGAATGAACCCTTGCCCCATGCCTTTCTGGTGGGCGATCAAGGCAGGGGAGATGGCAGCCGTGAGCTGTATGCCCACTTGGTGGATGTGTTGCCGAATCGGGATTATTCAACCATTGTTTTTCATTACCTTCAGCCGGATGTGGACTGGCACAACAAGGTACTTCTGGCTGTTCAGGAAATGGTGCAGCCACCCAGACTTATTGCGGACGCCGGGTTCATGTATGCAGCCAAGATGAGCGGGCAGGCTCCGGCCTATGATCTGTTTACGCCTGATGCCGGAGAATTGGCTTTTCTTGCCGATGAAACGGCTCCCCATCCTTTTTATACACGCGGTTTTATCCTGCATGACGAAAACCATACCCCGGATCTTGTTGCCCGTGCGTATGCTCATGAGAATGCGGCGACCACGCTGTTGGTCAAAGGGAATATCGATTATGTGGCAGACAGAGGCGGGATTATTCATACAGTGTCTAAGCCGGTTGCCGAATCCATGGAAGCCATGGGCGGCACGGGTGATACTGTAACAGGAATGGTCTCTGTCCTGATAGAGTCCGGGTTGCCGGTCACTGAAGCAGCTCTCCACAGTCTTAGGGCAAATCGAATGGCAGGTGTGATGACCAATCCTACCCCGGCGACGCGGGTGGGAAAACTTGTTCCCTTTATTTCTGAAGCACTCAGTTTGGTTGGTGTCGTTGAACCGAGGACGTAAAAGTCAACATGAGTTGAATGTATTGAATATGAAAGGCCGGTATCGGGGACGATACCGGCCTTTCAATATTTGGGGGTGAGAGGTGGTAATTGTATTATTTGGAAACGGACACGAAGTGCTCTTGCATGGCAATGGCTCCGCCGCCCTTGTCCCACTTCTTGATGCCTTTGGAGAGGAGCAGGTTGTCTGCGGCTCCCATGCCTTTGGCGCGGGACTCACACGGCAGCTTGTGATCGAAGCCGTGGATCATGAACACACATTCGGGGTGGACAAAGTCGGTGACGAATGCCCGGATCTTTGATGAGTAGTCTGCGTTGGAAATCGAGACATAATCATCGTTTGCGATGCCGAGTTCTTCAGCGCGTTTGGTATTGATCCAGAGAGTGTTCTCCGGCATCTGCTCGAAAAGCAGGGCGTTGTTGACAGTGTGTCCCTGAGTGTGCAGAGCACAGCGACCAAAGGTGATGCGGAATTTTCCTTCAGGTGGACGCTCAGGCGACTCGTAAGGTTTCAAAGAAGGTTGTCCATCAGCTTCAAGTTTGGCGTCGATCATCTGGACCTTGCCGGACGGTGTCTTGAAAGACCCTTCCTTGACTGGCTTATACAGCGGATCTGAAGCCAACGACACTATACCTGTCGCGTCGAAATCGGACAGGGATACCCCCGTGCCTTCCAGCTGGAATTTCCAGATATCTTCGATATCTTCGTAAACCAATTTGTCAAGACCGAAACGTTTTGCCAGGCCGGAGTATATTTCCCAGATGGCTTTGGTGTCGTAGACAGGCTGGACAGCACGCTTGCGAACCTGGAAAGCGGGCTTGGGACCGTTCTTGGTCATGATAATTTCATCACGTTCCAGATAGGGCGAGATGGGCAGTACGACATCGGCATGCCATGCGGTGTCGGACCATGAGAAGGTCGGGACCACCAGCAGTTCGATATTGTCCCACAGGGTTTTGACGTGCGGTGCATCCGGGAATGCCATGAGCGGATCATGCCTGTGGCATATATACGCCTTGATCGGATACGGATTTTCATCGACAGCAGCATCATACGCGAGATGCACCAGGCCGGGGCCGGCATCGAAGTGCTTGCGGCCTTCCATCCAACCGACGCCGTCGGCGCGTTTGCCTTCGGGTTTGGGATAGAGTTCCATGAAGCTGTTGAGCCCCTTGGCTCCGACATCACCCGGCTTGTTCATGAACGGCAGGCCGCCCTTGGCACCGATCGCACCCATGAGGGCATTGATGATGTAAATGGTCCGGGACATGTAAAAGGAGTCGCTGTAACGGGCTGTCATCCAGCCTGGATGCCAGAGAATGGACGGTGCGGCTTCAGCCAACTGATGACAGAAGTCACGGATGGCATCGGCCTTGATCCCGGTTTCTTCCTCGGCCCATTCCGGGGTGTATTGCTGGACGAAGTCCTTGAGCAGGTCAAAGTCCTCAACCCAGTTGGCTACAAAATCCTTGTCGTACAATTCATTATTAATAATGACGTTGATAACGGCGAGGTTGAAGGCGTAGTCAGTGCCGGGACGGATCATGAAGAAATTGTCAGACTTGGTGGCGGGGACGTTGGCCCGGATGTCAATGACAGAAAGTTTACACCCGTCGCCCATGGCGTTGAGCAGGTTGTTGACTTCAGCCACGTTGACGGCTTCGAAAATATTTCGTTGTTGCAGAATGACGTGCTTGGCATTCTTCAGGTCGTAGGAAACGCCTTTGCGACCAAAACCGAACACGGAAAGAGCCGCGTTCTGGACATTGCGCGCGCATGCCGAGTCGTGGTTATTGTAGTTGGCAGTGCCGATGCCGCGCAGGAAGGCACGATAGAAATCGCGGAACGGGCCGCCTCGGTCGGAAAACAGGACAGCGTCCTTACCGTAGGTTTCCTGAATGCGTTTCAGCTCGTCGGCCACGTAGTCCAGGGCTTCGTCCCAGGACACCTGCTTCCATTTGCCTTCCCCACGCTTGCCCGTGCGGACCATGGGGTATTGGGGGCGTTCTTCATCATAGGTCAGCGCCGTGCCGGCTGCTCCTCGAGGGCACAGGGCTCCCATGATGCCCGGTGCGTCCGGATTGCCCTGAATGTACTCGGCTTTTCCGTCGACCACTTCGACTTGAATGGGGCAGCGCACAGAGCACATGCCACAGATACTTTTCACATATTCTTTGTTCATAACTCTCCTCCTGAACAGACGGGATGGAACTTTGCGCTTTTTTAGGTATAATGGAACCTATCTTTGCAGGGAGCCACTACGCAACATATTACCACCGTGTGAAATGTATCACAATATTTTTCTTCCTTTTTTAGTTCGAATTGCATTATAATGTGCCCAAATTGAGAAATGTGTCACAAGCAGGGGTGGCGTTGACCGTCAGCGCATTTTTCTCCAAAGCATAGGGTATCCAAGGAACTGCGCGTTCAACAGAAGTCTTTTGAGGTGTAAAATGGCCAGTTATCGAATTAAGTTTGACAAGACACGGTGTATTGCCTGCGACGCATGCCTTGTTCACTGCAAAGTGAAAAACAAGGTGCCGGCAGGAATTTCTCTTAACCGTCTTACCGTGGAAGGTCCCATTGCTGATGAAGATGGGAAACCCACCGCCAAGATAAAATATCAGACTTGCATGCATTGCAAAAAGCCTGAATGTGTTCCCGCATGCCCCACAGGGGCCATGTATAAGCGAGAGGACGGGCTTGTTCTGGTTGATCTGGACAAGTGTGATGGCTGCAAGGCGTGTATCGAAGCGTGCCCTTGGTCGGTTCCTGTTTTCAACGAACAGACTGGCAAGATCATGAAATGTGATTATTGCGTGGATCGGGTGGATGCCGGTGGCACACCTGCCTGCGTAACCGGATGTACGGCTCAGGCTCTGAGTTTCATTCGGAAATAGATTGGTTCATTCTTTCCGACGGGGTTGTCGGGGAGTGATATTTTGGGGTTTTTTTAACATTATTCAAGAGGAGGAGGTAACAGTGTTACGTTCCAAAAATGCAGTCCTGTTGCTGGCTCTGGTTGCTGTCGTGTGTCTCATGGCAGAACCTGCATGGGCCGACCGTCTGGCTGACGCGATTGCCGAAGCCAAACCCCAGGGTGAGCCCGGCTATCTGGGCATCCCCGGTGGTCCGCAGCTCAACATCATCATCGGTCTCGTATGGGCTATCTGGGTTGGTTGGATTTTCTCTACCGTCGGCGCATTCGGCGGCATCATGGCCGGTGTCGGTCATATTACCATTTATGGTCTTGGCGACTACGCCAGTTCCTTCGGCAAGGGCACTCAGATGAACAAGGTCGTCACCGACTCCATCCGTGTGTCTAACCAGTGGTTGGTTGGTTGTTCCGCAGCGTTGTCTTCTTTCAACTACTTCAAAGCCGGTCGTCTGGTGCTGCCCCTGGGTATTGCTCTGGCTATCGGTTCTGTCGCCGGTTCCTGGCTGGTTCCCTGGCTCACCGCCGGTAAGATCAGCCTGAAGGCTTATCTTGGTTACTTTGGCCTGTTCGTACTGTTCCTGGGTTGTTATCTCACCTATGAGACCACCCCCAGAGGCCAAGCCGGTAAAAAGGCTGCCAAGGAAGCTGCAACTGCTTTCCAGAATTCTGTCAAAAAGCAGCAGGAAGGCGCGGATGTCGATATGGCTGAAATGGGCGTCAAGGTTCAGAAGTTCACGCCTACCGCTTGTGAATTCACCTTCTTCGGCGTCGAGTTCAGCTTTAATCCGCTGATCCCGGTTGTCGGTGGTTTCTTCATCGCAGCCATGGCTTCCTTCCTCGGTGTTGGCGGCGGCTTCCTTCTGGTGCCGTTCCTGACTTCCGTTGCCGGTCTGCCCATGTACCTGGTTGCCGGTACTTCCGCTCTGGCCGTTTTCATCGGTATGCTCAACTCCATTGCTTCCTACATGCTGCTCAAGCAGACGCCGGTTGCATGGGGCTTGATCGGCGCCGAGCTTGTCGGTATCGTCATCGGTTCTATCATTGGACCCAAGACTTCCAAGTTCATCCCGGACAGAGTCCTGAAGTATATCTTCATCGTTCTGGCCGTGTACGTTGGCGTTCGCTACACCTCCAAGGGCTTCCTGGGCTACTCCCTGGTTCCCCCCTTCTAAGTCGCGATCAGTTACAGCATTCAATGGAGGCCGCCCGTCTCGGGCGGCCTCCTCAAACCAACAGGATAGACCATGACAGGCCAAATGATTTACGAATTTCTTGATCCCTGGATGATCTGGGCATTTCGCACCAGTGACAATCCGTATATGGGATTCACAATAGGTCTCATATGGGTCTGTCTTTTGACGACCGTCATCGGCGAGACCTGCATGGCCGGTGTCTATTTCCTGAACAAACGCCACTTCGCCAAGATCAACCGGGATATGGTCGATCACCACAATCTGTCTGTCAGAGCTCTGGGTGTAAAAGACAAGACCGCCTGGAAGGCATGTAATTCCATTGCCAACGATGCTTTCGGCAAGAATTTCTTTTCTCGTATGGCGCTGTTTGCCTCTTCTTTGTGGGTAGTGCCTTTCGCTATCGGCTGGCTGTTCTATCGTTTTGGGCAGGTTGATTTTGCCGTGCCGCTTCTCGGCTCTGTCGGTCCGGCTTTTGTTTTCATCCCGGTATATATTGTAAGTCGCATTCTTTTCAGCAGAGCAAAACCATGGCTGCCGTTTTTCCGCACCATCAAACGGAAGGTGCAGGAAAACGAAGCCACCGACGACATGATGACCTTCATGGATCTGGTGCAAAAGAAAGATCAGCAGGGCGACACGCCGATACCGGAAAAATCCTGATTATCGATATCACGCAAAAGCCGCCCACGAGGGCGGCTTTGTTCTTTGAAATGGGAAATGGGATGTGGCGTCATGGAGCCGCATTTGTCACGGCTTCCCTGAATCCTTCCAAATCGGAAGGGCCGAGAAGGTAGAAGCGCTCGGCGGTCTGGATGCAGACCACGTCCGGTCGGTTGGAAACGACGACAGCCTCCTTGTCATCCTTGATCAGGACGACGCCGGATTTGTAACCGCCGAAGCTCATGTGTTTCTTGGCCTTGGTGATCTTGAAGGCTTCGTCCGTATTGAGATTGGCGTCAAAGATCTTTTCCACGCTTGCCCAGGGGATGACGGCAGAGGCAAAAGGCGGTGCAGCCAACAGGATGCCTTCGTCAGCCACGGTGATGGATGCGCGTTTGGGTGTGATGTAAAGCATGTACCAGTAGAATATCGACAAGGGACCGGCAACGGCGATCAGGCAAATGCCTGTCCATGTCAGGCCGGAGTTGAAGCTCCAGGCCACGGCTGCTGCGACGGCTGTCACGGCAATCAGGAAAAGAGCCAGAATGAATGTATGCATCGGGACTTTGTATGTAGTGGCCATGTATGTTCTCCTTGATGGCGCTGTCAGTTCGCGTTGGAGTATTCATACTGGCAATGGCGGCGGTTGCCAAGGGATATGACATGTTGGACTGCATGAAGAATTTCTGTATTGTTACAAGGGAGTTCGTTGAGGGACAACTCATGGATCGCGCATGAAGACTGATATGATGATGAAAAGATTTCAAATTGCCTTTCGGGGCTTTTGGGTCGTGGGCTGTCTTGCGATGCTTGCGATCGTATCGCTGGGGTTGACGGGCTGTTCTGACGAGGAAGCCATCGAGGTGGATTTGTCCAAGCGAGAAACCCTGGTCCCGCCCCGGCAGGTCAAGGCCATTACCTACGCCTATCTCCCCCAATACTCACACACCATTTCCTACCAGCGGCATCGGCAATTGCTCGAGTATTTGCGCAATGCCACCGGGTTGCCCCTCAGACAGATTTTTCCGGATACTTTTGATGAACACATCAAGATGGTGGAGCGGGGTGAAATCGATATTTCCTATTCCAATCCCTTTGTTTACATCCGACTGGCCGAAGTCGGTGCTACGGCTTTTGCCGGTATTGTCGAGCCGTCGGGTCATCCTGACTTTCAAGGACAGATCATTTGCCGCAAAGACAACCCTGACCTGAATACTATCGCCGATTGCCGAGGTAAGCGGTGGATTGCCGTTGATCCTGAATCAGCCGGTGGTTTTTTGTTCCCGCTCGGGTTATTCTATGACAACAATATTACAGTAAGTGATTTTGAGACAGTTGACTTCGCTCCGGGTCCTGGTGGAAAGCAGGAGAAAGTTGTTTTGGCTGTTCACGCTGGAGCCTTCGATATCGGGACCATCCGCAAGGGAACACTTGATGTTGTCGCCGGAAAGATCAATCTCGACGATATCCGTGTCTTGGCAGAGACCCGGTTGTATCCCGGCTGGGTTTACGCGGCTCGTAAAGGGCTTGACCCGGAGGTCGTCCATGCCATTTCCCATGCCATGTTCAGTTTGAACTACGGGCGTGAGTCTGACCAGGATATTTTATCCTCGGCCGGAATGCACGGTATTATTCCCGTGCGTGATTCAGACTATGATCCGGTTAGAGAACTGGTCGGTAAACTCGGTCTAGACCAATAGGCAGGTTCAGACATGAGACTCTTCCCCAGACTTCGGTTTCGCAACAAACTCAACCTCGGCATGTCTGCCATACTCATTGTCATGGCACTGTTGCTGTTGCCCATGGTCGGGTACATGAGTGCCAATTCTCTGGTGGAAGAGAGCAAAATGCGCGGGTCCTCATTGGCTGCGAGTCTGGCTGTCCGGGCCGTTGACCCCATTCTGGCCAGGGATTTCCTGCGCTTGAAGAACATGGTGGACGAGCAGAGCCGAGTGGAGGATGTGCTGTACGCCTTTGTTCAGGACAGGAATGGGCACGTCATGGCTCACACCTTCCAACGAAGGTTCCCCGTCGATCTTCTGACCGCCAATGGGGTGGGAGAGGATGATGTGCTTCATATTCAGCTTTTGGCTGATGGTTCACGCCGGATGTATGATTTTGCTGCCCCGGTGCAGGTGTCAGACGGTAAACTTGGGGTCGTGCGGATCGGCTTGTCCACGGCACGTATCAATCGGGCAGTGCAGCATCAGATCACACTCATGGCCGGTTTGTTTGCCGGAGCGTTGATCATTGCTACATCCATCGGAACCTATTTTGCCCGGCGTGTCACAGCGCGGCTGGGCTTGCTGCGCGCCCATGCGGAAGAGATGCTGACCGGTAACCTCTCCATTCAGTCTTCCCCGGCTGGCGGGGTGCATTGCTGGGAACGACAGAACTGTCAGCTCACAGAATGTCCCGCCCACGGTGAAACCCGGCGCAGGTGTTGGTATATTGCCGGGACAATGTGTCCGGACTGCGATAACGAGAGCAATTTTCAGTGCCGGTTGCAGTCGTGTCGCGTCTGCTCCGTATATCGACAGAACGCCGGTGACGAGATTCAGGATCTGGCTGAAACCTTTGATGTCATGGCCGTCTCTCTTAAGACGCACATCAATGAATTGCGTTCGGCAGATCGTAATCTGCGTGACCAGCAGCGGCTTATGCGGACCATTTTGGATATGACACCGGACAGGGTGTCGCTGCTGGATTCCACTATGCGGTATCAGGCGTGCAACAAGAGTTTTGCCGATTCTGTAGGAGTGTCTGTGGCCGAGGTTATCGGCAAGACGGACTTTGACCTTTTTTATGAAAGCGAGGCCGAGGAGCGGCACATGGCTGCCCGCGACATCCTTCAGTCCGGTCGCAGAATCGATACCCAGATTCAGGTTAAGGGCGAGGGGAGCCAGAGCTGGTTTCATGTCGTGTGCGTGCCGGTACTGGATGCAGATGGGAAAATTGACGGTCTGTTGCGTACGGATCGGGATATTTCCGATATCAAGGGATATGAAAACCAGCTCATTCAGGCACAGAAGATGGAATCCCTCGGCTTGCTTGCCGGTGGTGTGGCCCATGAAATCAATACGCCTCTCGGGATCATCCTTGGCTATTCACAGCTTTTGCAGGAAGACGTTGACGAGGGCAGTCAGATTCACGACGACTTGGTGATTATTGAGAAGCAGGCCAAGGTCTGCAAGAAGATTGTGGCCGATCTGCTCGGATTCTCTCGCCAGACTGATTCCGCCAAACGTGAAATGTGCTTTAACAATTCCGTGTTGGAGGCCGTCAGTCTGGTGCGGCATACCTTCAAGCTGGACAAGGTGGATATCATTACCCAGATGGATGACCGATACCCTGTTATCTATGGCGATCCCGAGAAACTCAAACAGGTGTGGATCAACCTACTGACCAATGCCCGTGATTCCATGGGCGGAAATGGTGGCACCATACTTATCAGAACCAAGCTGGATACGCCTGCGGGTATTGTTTCAGTCTGGGTCGCCGATTGCGGTGTTGGCATCCCCAAGGACAAACTGAAAAACATTTTTGATCCGTTCTACAGCACTAAGGCTGTCGGGCAGGGGACCGGACTGGGACTGTCTGTCTCATTCGGTATTATCGAAGACCATGATGGCGAAATCATGGCGACGAGTCCGCTGCCGGAAGATTTCGGTTTTCCCAATACCGTCGATGCTTGTGGCCCGGGAACTGTTTTTGAAATCAACCTTCCTCTGGATCATCAGACCGTAGATGGAAGCAGTGAGGTTTAAGGAGTACGACATGGCAGATATACTTGTATTGGATGACATTTCTGACGCTGGTGTGTTGGTCAAACGCATCCTGGAGCGGAAAGGGCACAGTGTTTCTAACTTTACCGAAGAAGAAGACGCTCTGAAACACGCGAAACACCATCCTGTCGAACTGGCTATTCTTGATATAAAACTCAAGAAAATGACAGGGGTGGAGGCCTTGGAGGAGTTGAAGAAGATCAATCCCGACATGAAGGCCATCATGCTCACCGGGTATCCGACGCTGGAAACAGCCCGAGAATCACTTCGACTCGGAGCGCAGGAATACTGCGTCAAGCCTATCAACAAGGAAGAGCTCGAAACCAAGGTCTCAGAAGTGCTGGGAGAATAGCGTGTATCTTAAACAACTCTTCAAGCACTGGACCTACCAGGTCTTTGCGCCCGGCACGTTGTTGCGGCGCAAATACGAGGCGTTCAAGTCCCTGCTGGTGCAGGATGCCATTGCGTTGGAATTGATCGCCGATCTTGAGGAGATGTTTTACGGGAAACGTCTGGCAGACCGCCAGCGAGCGGTTTGGATGACACAGCAACTGTCCAATGCCGTCGGTACGATGGCCGGGCAGCTCATGGAAATGAATCCGACCCGTTACATGGATTTGCCGGAGTATTTTCGAAAAATTGATTTTTATGTCCGCATGGGTATGGAACTTGAGCAGCCGGAAGTGGGGCCGCCGTATATTCTGTCTCTGGAAGAGGCGGGATTGTTCCCGCTGTTGGCAGGTGGAAAAGCGGCCAATCTCGGGCGTGCCGTGGCAGAGGGAGGAGTGCCGGTACCTCCCGGGTTTGTTGTTACAGCTAATGCGTTTAACTATTTTATAGATTTCAATGGGTTAAATGAAGAGATAGAAGAAAGGCTTCGGCAGATGGAAGTCGGTGACCGTGACCTTCTGGCCCGACTGACAGCAGAGATGCAGGAGCTGATACTGGCATCCGAAGTTCCTGAAGAGATCGCTCGCGGTATCCGTTTTGGCGTGTCCGAGATTATTGATGGTGATGACCTCATCGCTGTCCGTTCAAGTGCTTTGGCCGAGGACGGTGAAATTTCCTTTGCGGGACAGTATGCTTCAGAACTCAATGTGCAACCAAACGATGTGCTGGAGGCGTACAAGCGTGTGCTGGCAGGCAAATATTGTCCCCGCGCCGTGGCGTACCGTATTTCCAATGGCCTGACCGACAGTCAGACAGCGATGGCGGTGCTGGTGCTGCCTATGGTTGAGGCCGAAACCGCCGGTGTCGTCTATTCACAAGACCCAGATTGTCGGGGACGGGAAGCCATGGGCGTCTATGGCGTGAACGGTCTCGGGTACGGGCTGGTTGACGGGAGTATCTCCCCGGACAAGGCCGTGCTGACCCGAGAAGCAATTCCCCGTATCGACAATGATTGTACCCCTGATGCCGGAGGACTGCCTCCGGAAGAGACGCTGGTGGAGCTGGGACGGTTGGCCATGCAACTGGAAAGAGCACTTGGCTGCCCTCAGGATATTGAGTGGGCAGAAGATGTGACCGGGAAGTTGTTCATTCTCCAGACCCGACCTTTGCAGATGGAGCGGGATGAGGTTGACACGGATGATGAGTCGCTGTCTTCCAAACCAATTCTTGAAGGTATGGAGCGTGCTTCGACAGGCGTGGGGTGCGGAGAAATTTATTATGCCTCGTCAGGAGAACGTATTGCAATGATTCCACAGGGAGCAGTGGTGGTTACATCCACATTGCAACCTTCCCTGTTGACGTTCATAGGTAATATGAGCGGTGTCATCTCAGCGACAGGGAGTCGGGCCAGTCATTTTGCTTCGGTGGCTCGCGAATCCGGTGTGCCCGTGTTGGTGGGTGATCTTGGTGATTCTTTTGAGCCTGGGCAGTTGGTCACGGTGGATGGCACCCATGGCGCCGTGTATGACGGGTGTGTCGAAGCCGTCATGGTTCGGTCACGGAAATTCGAGAAGGTTTCCGAGCGGGTGGTGGCACAGTATGCCAAGGTCGCGCCTTTGGCCGTCAAGCTTAATCTGACAGATCCTCAGAGCGAGGACTTTACGCCCATGGGGTGTAAAAGTCTGCATGACGTGGTTCGTTTCTGCCATGAGAAGTCCGTGAACGAGATGTTTTCTCTCATGGATAAGCGTGGACGTGGAATGCATGCCGCCAAACGGCTGCAAACGAATCTGCCTTTGGTTATGTATATTCTTGATCTTGGTGGTGGCATTTTTGACAATGCAGGTGATGGCAAGACCATTCTGCCGCACGATATCAAATGTCGTCCGATGTGGGCTCTCTGGTACGGTTTGTCTGACGAACGAGTCAGATGGTCGAAGAAGTTGACCCATATGGACTGGGAAGAGTTCGATAAGGTTTCTGGCGGCATATTCAGTTTTGATTCCAAGCTGTTGGCGAGTTACGGCCTTATATCTGAAGACTATCTCCATCTTATGGTTCGGTTTGGGTATCACTTCTCGGTGGTGGATTCCGTGTGTGGTTCTGATTCCGGGGCCAACTATGTCAATTTCCGTTTTAAGGGTGGCGGGGCTGGATTTGACCAACGGCTGCTGCGATTGGAATTTATCCGGCAAGTGCTGAACTCTTATGGTTTTGTGACTGAAACTCGCGGTGACATGATTGATGCGCGGTGTGCCCGTCTGGATGAGAATGAAACCCAGCGTATGCTGGTTCGGTTGGGCTACCTCATGGCAGTGACCCGTCTCATGGATATGCGCATGGACACCGAAGAGCAGGTTCGCGAAGAAGTGGAAAAATTTATCAGAGATGTGGAGAACCGTAATGGCTAAGCAGTGTAAGACTGCATATCAGGTCACCTGGGTCACTGATCAGCTTGGCGTCGGGCATGCGCCCATGAGTCATCCCCAGCTTGACGCCATTCATGCACAGGGGGTGGACGCCATTCTCAACCTTTGCGGTGAATTCTGTGATCTGCACGACATTGAAAAAGATGCCGGATTCGAGGTCCATTATCTGCCGTTGGATGACGAGGAAGCGCCCAGTCTCATCGAATTGGAAAAGACGCTGGCATGGCTGGATGAGGCTATTTATCTCGGCAAGAAGGTGCTTATTCACTGCCGGCATGGAATAGGTCGAACCGGGACTGTGCTCAATGCGTATCTGCTCAGGCGGGGACTCGGTCACAAACTGGCTGGAAAGGCGCTCAAGAAACTCAAGAGCAAGCCTGCCAATTTCGTGCAATGGCGCACCATTCGCAAGTATGGCAAACAGTCAGGACAGTTGACCGTGCGTGAACCGTCCCTTGAGTTTAAACGTCTGGTGGATTTGTCCCCTTTTTTTAATGATTATGAGGAATTGGTTCAGCGTTTGGATGAGAGTGGCAAAACTTCACACGGTTTGGCCTGCGGGCTGGATCATGACCAGTGCTGTACTACGCCGGTGAGTTTGACGCTCGCGGAAGCCGTCCATCTCAGCCATCGGATAAATCTGGAACTGACAGGCGAAGAACGTCTTGCCGTGATTGAACGGGCTGTGAAAACCGCGCAGGCGGAACGCAAGGCCGTCCGTGATCTGGATGACGATCAGGGCGGGGAGTATTGCCTGTCTGAAGTCGGGGCTGTCTGCCCCTTGCTTCAGGACGGAAAGTGTATGCTTTTCGACCATCGCCCGTTGCAATGCCGCGCTTTTGGTCTTGATAAGAGTGAACACGGAGAATTGTGGGAGAAATTGCTCACCCCGGCGCTCGACAAGATATCTGCTGAAATCTGGTTCGCCTACACCAGTTCCATGGCGCGTAAGGAAATGCCCCACTTCGCACTGCCGGACGTGGTCTCCGGCAAGTTTGTGGAGACCGTCTTCAAATATATGATGGAGCAGGGGCTGGAGTAGCCCCTGTATTTACTTTCGTTTGGAATGCGCCTTTTTCCCCTTGGTGTATCCGCTCCTGGAATTGCTGCCAGTACGTGGTCGATCGTTCTCTGGCTTTCCCTTGTGAGATTTCCCTTTGGGTGGTCTGCCGGTGTTGGGCATGAGGATGGCGTGTTGGCGTAACCGTTCAGCATCGGTTTTGGCCACATAGATGGGGTTGCCTTCCATATCGGTTTCGGCATGGAACATGGCGGCTGCCGCAGTGCCAGGCAGGGGAATGAAACATTGTACCTGTTCCGGCTTCCATCCCTGGGATCTGAGCCAGTCGCCCAGAGCGCGCATGTCATCCTCGGTACAGCCGGGGAAAGCGGACATGAGGTAGGGTATGACGTACTGCTGTTTTCCTGCCTTGCGGGATTCGCGCCCGAAAAGATCCAGAAATTTCTCAAACTTGTCAAAGCCGGGTTTGCGCATCAGCTTGAGGACATGGTCCACTTGATGCTCCGGTGCGACTTTGGCCTGACCTCCAACGAATTCACGGATCATGGTTGTCAGCGCCGGCATGTCGGTCAGGGCGAGATCGATGCGCCATCCCGAAGCCACCCGGACATGTTTGACCGACTGCACGTCATTGACCGACCTGAGCAGGTTGACGAAATCCTTTTGTGTTATCCGGTAATGCTTGCAGACATTCGGCGTCATGCAGCTTGGCCGTTTGCATGTGGACTGATCCGAAGCGCAAAATGCCCCCCACATGTTGGCACTGGGGCCACCAACGTCTGAAATGGAACCTTTCCACCCTTTGACCTCGGTGATGGCCTTAACCTCGTCAAGGATGGAATCCCTGCTTCGAGATCGAATGGTTCTGCCCTGATGCAGGGCCAGCGTGCAGAATGAACAGCCGCCGGAGCAGCCTCGATGGGTGGTCACGCTGGTCTGGATCATGTCCGCGGCTGGAATGCGCTGTGTGTAAGACGGGTGTGGCAGGCGGGAAAAGGGAAGGCCTGCCAGGTCATCCAGTCCGGCTGTGTCGAGCAGGGGGCCGGGCGGTGTGAGCATGACGAGCCGTCCTGCGACTTCCTGCACAACCATGGCCTTGTTCTGATGGACCTGCTGTTCCAGAAGAAGAGTTGCCTTGATGAGCTGTTTCGGGTCCGCAAGAATTGCTTCGTGGGACGGCAGAGTGATGACAGGGATGTCGTCCGGCACATCCTTGGCGGAACCTGCTACGGCCAGTCCGGGAATGTTCACCAATTGCGGACGGAGAGCCTTGATGTTTACTTCGCCTGACTCCTCGACAATTGTCTCAATGGTCTCAGCCAGGGTGACGATAGAGTTTTCGGCCATGCCGTAGGTGATGGCGGTGGCCTTGGAGTCCAGCAGGATGGATTTACGAACTGCATCGGACCAAAAATCATAATGCGAAACACGGCGCAGGGACGCTTCGATGCCGCCGAGAATGACAGGCAGGCCGGGAAAGGCCCGCTGCACGACGTTCGTATAGGCCATGGAAGCCCGGTTTGGCCGTGCTCCGGCCTTGCCGCCGGGAGTATATGCGTCGTCGGACCGCTTCTTGCGAAAGGCGGTGTAATGGGCGAGCATGGAATCCAGTGAGCCGGATGTGACCCCCGCGAAGAGCCGGGGGCGGCCCATGCGTGTGACATCATCGGGGTTGTCCCAGGCTGGCTGAGCAACTATGCCGGTTCGAAATCCGTGATGCACCAACCAGCGACCCAGCAGTGGGGCGCCAAAAGAAGGGTGGTCCACATATCCGTCGCCGGTGACCAGAAGTATGTCGAGTTCGTGCCAGCCCAGTGCCTCCATTTCCCTGAGAGTCATGGGGAGGACGGGGGGTTGTTCGAGGTGTCTTTTATGTTCAAGCATTGTTACCGCATGATGACCCACGTGCCTTGTTTGGTCTACATGTTTTCATCCATTCCCGAGCCTGTTTTATGCAGTGGACCGTTGTTGTCTGGAAAAAGTCGGGAAAAAACCCCAAACATATCGGGATAGCTTGTATAATCATAATTGGTTCTTGACAAAAATCTATGTAAAGGAAAGATTATAAAACTATACTGTAAGAAATGTGCGGCCCTGCCTTTGGTGTGGTCGATTCCTTTTTTCCCATTTTATTGTAAGCGAAGCATATGCCTGTTGATAAAAAGTCAGCCTCTCAAAATCCTTCCAAGTCGACTCGGACTAATGGAACGTCATCGGTCAAGGCACCCGCTGGAAATATTCCTGCGGCATCAGCCAAGCCCGGCCCTGTGCCACCCCCTGCAGGTAAGCCTCAGGGCAAATCTGCGGTCAAGCCTTCTCAACTGGACACCAAACCTGTCGGGGCGACTTTAGAAGATGGGAGCAAACACGCCGCGACGGGACCTTCTGCGGCCGTTCCGCCTTCTGCAGGAAACTCTCAGAAACCGGGGCACCCGATACCGGGTGGTATGCCCGGTCAACCCGGTCAACCCGGTCAGCCCATGCCAGGTGGCATACCCGGTCAGCCAGGCCAGCCCATGCCGGGCGGCATGCCTGGTCAAACTGTGCCGATCAGGGTCGAAGCTGATGAGAGACTTTCCCCCAAAGACATTGATTTTCAGCCGCCGCTTGTCATCTGCTTATCAATTATCAGTCGCCTCCTCGGTAAGCCTGTTTCCTCTGCGACGCTCAAGGCAGGGATCCCTCAACAGGAAGGCGTTATTACTGCAGCTTCGATCGTCCGGTCAGCAGAACGAATCGGTATTCGGGCCAAAACCGTGTATCGGGAAAAACTGCGTAGTATTACTCGATTGATTCTTCCATGCATCCTTCTCCTTCGCGGAGGGAATGCCTGTGTATTGGTGGAGACCACTGACAAAGTCGCTCGAGTCGTTATTCCCGGACACGGCATGGCCGAAACAGAGATGCCGCTTGAAAAGCTTGAAGAGGAATACACCGGCTACGCCATATTCTGTCACCGCAATTCCAAACTCGACAAACGTGTTTCGGAATTGAGACTTCTCAAGACCAAACGCTGGTTCTGGGGGGTTATCGGGCGTTTCTGGCCTATCTATAAACACGTCATTGGCGCGTCCATCATGACCAACATCATCATTGTGGCCTCGCCACTTTTCGTGATGAACGTGTATGACCGCGTTATTCCGAACAACGCAATGGAAACATTGTGGGCATTGGCAATAGGTATTGCCATCGCCTACATCTTTGATTTCCTGCTGAAAAATTTGCGCAGTTATTTCGTTGACGTAGCTGGTCGTAATGCTGATGTCATCATCGGCAGTCGGATCATGAACCACCTCATGTCCGCCCGACTTGACCACATGCCGGAATCAGCAGGAGCCGTGGCCAACAACATTCGTGAATTCGAATCATTACGTGAATTTTTCGGATCGTCATCCCTGGTTGCGCTTATTGATTTGCCGTTCCTGTTTCTGTTTATTTTTGTCATCCATTTTATCGGTGGGCCTATAGCCTATCCGATCTTCATTGCCGTTCCCGTGGTTATTCTGGTGGGGCTTTTTTTGCAGATCCCATTTCAGCGCATCATCGAGAATAACTACAAGGAGTCGACGCAGAAACATGCGCTGCTGTTCGAAATCGTGCAGGGACTTGAAACCATCAAGACAAGTATGGCCGAAGGTCGTATGCAGGCTCGTTGGGAAAGTGTGGTTGGTATGTCCGCCCTGTCCAACAGTCGAGCCAAGATCATGGCCAACGTTTCCATATCATTCTCGGTCTTCATTACCCAGATGGTTTCTGTGGCCGTAGTCATTATCGGCGTGTTCCTGATTTCCAAGGGTGAGCTGACAGTGGGTGGACTGATCGCCTGCAACATTCTGTCTGGTCGGGCCATGGCTCCCCTGAGTGCTGTCGCCGGCCTGCTTTCCCGTTTCCAACAGTCCAGAATGGCTTTGAATGCTTTGGATATGCTCATGGAAATGCCAAGCGAGCGGCCCGATGATAAGGAAACCTTTCACTACGGTGCCGTGGAACCTTCCATAACCCTGACTGGCGTTTCCTTCAGCTATCCGGGCACGGACAAGGCTGTTCTGCACGAAGTCAACCTCAAGCTTTCTCCTGGTGAGAAAGTCGGTATCGTCGGGCGGACCGGGGCAGGCAAAACCACTCTCGGTAAATTGTGTGTCGGTCTGTATCAGCCGGTTGAAGGGTCGGTTCAGGTTGGCGACATTGATCTACGACAGATGGATGTGGCCGATCTCCGCAGGAAAATCGGGTATATCTCTCAGGACAGCCTGCTTTTTTACGGAACATTGAAAGATAATATTGCTTTTGGTCTGCCTGAGGCAGATGATCAATCCATCAACTATGCGGCTGAGATTTCAGGCGTTAACGACTTTGTTCGGGATCACCCGGCAGGGTTCGGTATGATGGTCGGCGAACGTGGAACGTCTTTGTCCGGTGGGCAAAGACAGGCTGTAACCATTGCTCGCGCGGTTCTGCCTGACCCGGAAATTCTTATTATGGATGAACCGTCGAGCAATATGGACAATCAATCGGAGTTTCGACTCAAGGAACGCCTCAGGACGTTTGTTGAAGACAAGACACTTATCGTTATTACCCATCGTCATTCTATGCTTGATCTTGTCGATCGTCTGGTTATCATGGATAGGGGAAAGATCGTTGTGGACGGGCCGAAACAGGCCGTATTGGATGGACTGAAGTCCGGCAAAATCAAGGTTTCCCTGTGAGGTCATCATGAGCAAGCATAAAGATGAAAGAGAAGTACTGCTGTTCATGAGCGAGGTGGACCAAGCCATGTATGGCAAGGGTCGCCGGTTCGCCTACATCATGTCTTCTTCCATATTGTTGTTGATCATTATTTTCGTAATCTGGGCCAAGCTGGCCGTACTTGATGAAGTCACTCGCGGTTTCGGTCGCGTCATTCCTTCGCAGCGTATTCAGGAAATTCAGAACCTCGAAGGCGGTATTCTCAGCGAGTTGTTCGTGCATGAAGGCCAGACCGTCGACAAGGGAGATATACTGTGTCGTCTGCATAACGAGCAGGCTGCGAGTTACTATCGGGACGCTTTCGGCAAGGCCATGGAACACCGTGCGGCCATTGCCCGACTTGTTGCAGAGGTTGAAGACAGGGAGCCCGTTTTTGATGAGGAACTGCAAAAAGAGGCACCGCAGTTAGTTCAGGATCAGCTCAGGATTTCCAGAGCGCAGCGTGAACAGCTCAAGATCGAGTTGAGTCTTCTGCAAGACCAGTATGAGCAGAAACAACAGGAAGTGAGTGAGATGGCCGGCCGTAAACGGCAGCTCCAGCAAAGTCTGGATGTGGCGCTCAAGCAACGCAATATTGCCAAACCTCTTGTGGAAAAACAGATTCATTCCGAGTTGGATTATCTGGCTCTGGAACAGCGCGTTGTTGAACTGCGCGGTGATGTCGAAGCTTTGGCTCTGGGGATTCCACGCGTCAAGCGGGCTGCCAAGGAAGCACTTGGCAGGATCGAGCAGCGCAAGGCCGAATTCCGCAGTCAGGCGTTGGAAGAGATCAACGAACGACGGCTTGAGTTGAACTCCATTACAGAGAACCTGAGTTCCGGTGGTGACCGTGTTACCAGAACTGATGTGCGTTCTCCGGTCAGGGGTATTGTCAAACACATCATGTCCAACACCCTCGGCGGCGTTATCCGGCCCGGTGAATCCATTATGGAAGTTGTCCCTTTGGACGACACGTTGTTGATTGAGGCTGAAATCAAGCCTTCGGATATTGCGTTTTTGCATCCGGGCCAGAAAGCGCAGGTCAAAATAACAGCGTATGATTTTTCCATTTACGGAGGGCTCGAAGGGTCTGTTGAGAACATCAGTGCGGACACCATTGAAGACGAAAAGGGCGAGAATCATTATCTCGTCAAAGTCCGTACCAAACAAAATGCCATTGTTTATCGGGGACAGCGATTGCCGATTATTCCGGGCATGACAGCTGGAGTGGATGTTCTGACCGGCAAGAAGTCGGTATTGGACTATCTCCTCAAACCGATTCTCAAGGCCAAGCAGAACGCGCTCAGAGAGCGCTGATACTCCAATGCGGCATTTCCGATGGACACATACGATAATCATGACCGCACTGTGTGCGGTCTTTATCGTTGGTGTCCTTGGGATGGAAGCCACCGCCTCGGCAGCGGCCCAAAAGGATGATAAACCGAAGTTGTTGGGAACCATGGAGTTCAAGGGCAAAATTCAAAAGCTGCCCAAGTGGTCTCGCGTGGTAACAAAAATGCAGGCGTGGAAAGGGTATTTTCAGGACTCTGCAACCGCCAATCACCCCTCAAAATCAGGGTGGTATGCAGTTAAATCCCAGATCAAGGACAAGTCCAACAAGGAAAAGCTCAAGGCGGTGACCAAGTTTTTCAATAAGTGGCCTTACCGTTTGGACAAGGCGAATTGGGGAGTGAGCGAATACTGGGCGACTCCATGGGAATTTCTCAAGAAGTCAGGTGATTGTGAAGATTACTCAATTGCCAAATTCTATGCACTCCAGGAAGTCGGGTTTTCACAGGACCAGATGCGTATCGTGGCTGTCAAAGATGCCATTCGAGGTATTGGTCACGCTGTCCTTGCGGTCTACACCGATGGCGATATCTATATCCTTGATAATCAGACCGTCATGGTCTTGTCTCATACGAAGTATAGACATTATATTCCGCAATATTCCGTGAACGAAAAATTCCGGTGGATGCACGTGGCTCCAAAGAAGAAGACCACATATTCGAAGGCGAAAAAATAAGGCACGCCTTCCTGCGGGATGGCGACACCATAAACCAGATGGAGAATTGACTATGGCTGAACACAATGCACAAACGTCAGAGATCCCCAAGTCCATTGGGGGAGCCGGACAAGGCGTCAAGATTGGCGTTGTTCTGGCTTTCGTTCTGGTCATTTCAGTAGGCATCCTGCTTCTTGCCAACAAGGCAGTGAAAGACAAGGAAGTCGATGTACTGGAGAATCTGCAAAAACGGTTTGAAATTTTGACGCACGTCAGGGGTGAGGTGGTTACAGGCTTCCTCGACAATTTGTCGCATCATGGCGACCGGCTTATCAAATCTGATCTTTTCCGGCTCTACGCCGCTGAAATTGAAGATTTTGATGGTGATCTGTCCAGCCTTTTCGGGGCAATTCATTCGGATAAGAATGTTGAAAGCGATGGTGCGGTCCTGGCAGAGCAGTTGCCTATGATGGAGAATATGCTTAGGGAATTTTCTGCCTACGCAGGATTTGTCAATGCCCGTATATTAAGCAAGAGCGGGGAAGCGTACATCGCTACGGATGGTCATTTGCCACCGATGGAGGACAGTCAGATAGCGTCCGCCATGGCGACAATCTCTACAAACAAGCCACAGTATTCACCTCTCAGAAAAACAGTCCGTGGTATGGAAATGGACGTATACGTCCCAATTTATCCGCCTGATGCGGTCGGTGGAACTGATGAAATTCCCCAGGATGGAGCCGTGGGCGTCCTGATGATGACACGACTTGTTTCCGGAAAAATTACAGAATTATTGTCGAATTCAGATCTGTCCGCAAAGGGGCAGAAAATGCGTCTTATGCAGAAAGATGGAGATAGGTTCAAGGAAGCCACTCCATGGAGTTCTGAAGGATTCAATGAAGTTACTACCAAGATTGATTTTGGACCAGAGGACAGTATTCCTTTTGCTGTCAGAATGAGCATCGGTGACCCTGAACAGAAAGTGTATTCTTTGGGGAAACGGATTGCCGGGCCTGAGTGGTGGCTGATTCAGGAAATTGATTACGATGATGCCGTTGCTCCTATTAAGGATTTCAATCGTACAGTCTACATGGTTGCCGGGCTTGGTATTCTGACCGCCTTCCTTATCGCAGGGTTGGCCTGGTGGATTCTGACAGGAGTGCAAAGTCAGCGTGTGGCTAAAGAGTTCAAGGCATTGGCGACACAGATTGATGACCAAAAACGGTTTATTGATTCCATTAACGCCAATATCGATGAGTTCATTACACTCAAGGACGGTATGGGGCGCTATACCTATGTCAATGATGCTTTCGCTGCAGCTGTCGGGCGGACCAAAGAGGAACTTATTGGTATGGACGCTGCTGCTGTGTTCGGTTTTGATACCGCCAAGCGGTTGGAGTCCATTGATCAGGTTGCCATGCGGGAAAATCGTAAGGAAACCATCAATGAGGCAATTTTCCTGCGCTCTCAACGCCATCAGTTCCAAATATCGAAGTCTCCATATTGTGATAGTAATGGTGCGTGTGCCGGTTTGGTTGAAGTTTACCGTGACATCACTGAGTTCGTAGCCGCACAAGAACAGAACAAGCGACTCATCAAAAGTGCGATGGAAGCACTGGGCAGTACGATTGAAGCGGCTGATCCATACCTTGGCGGCCATACCAAACTCTTGGCCGGATTGTCCGTTGAGGTCGCTAAATCAATGCACATGACGGAGATGGATATCGCTGAAATTGAAACAGCGGCCAATCTGTCACAGATCGGCAAAATGTTCGTCCCCAACGAGATTCTGACCAAGCCGGGTCGGCTTACCGACGAGGAAATGGCGACCATGGAGGAACATGTCGAACACGCCTATCGTATTCTCAAGGATATAGATATCGAAGAGGGCGTGCTTCTGGCTATTTATCAAATGAATGAACGTCTGGACGGTTCCGGGTATCCCAAGAAGCTCATGGGTGACGAAACAATCATGCTTGCCAGGATTCTGTCAGTGTTGAACGTCTTCTGTGCAATGATCAGACCCAGGTCGTATCGTGGAGCTAAGGATCCGCAGCAGGCATTGGATATCCTTTCCAGTGAATCCACGAAGTTCGATAGTTCTGTGGTTCAGGCTTTGGCTGAAGTCGTCAAGACTCCTGCAGGCGAAAAGCTGTTGGCTCCCAGGGAGTAACTCTTTACACATCATCTGGTTGAAAGGCCCCGACGAGCAATCGTCGGGGCCTTTGTTTATGACACCGCACAGTTTGTCCACTTTCCATGTGACAGGACTAGAGTCATTTGGAAAGCGCGTATCAGGGACAATATATTTCTTCGCGGGGCATCCCAATGTTCAAAGTCGCAGCGGCCTTATCCTGTCAACCCTGTGTATCGGGTGCAGGGCACATGAATGGCGGATTTCTGTGTTCAGCGACGATGAAATGAGAGAGTTGTTGATGGGGCTTGCGTGATGTATGTTCTCGCCGCCTTTGTGAACAGAGACTTCTGTCAAAGTAAATAACGTCAGGGTAGTAGATGCTATCTAAGAAGTACTGGCAGGTATGACAGCATGAACAGAGGACTCTGCTGTGAAAGACTGACTGTTCGATCTGTTCAGGCTGGAGTCCCTAGGACGAAAAAAAGAGGCACAGCCCTTTGGCTGTGCCTCTTGAGGTTCTCGCGTAGTAAGTCGCTTACTGTTGTTCAGCGGGGAGTTCTTCGTAGGTGTTGGAAGCCACTTCAAGAGTCTTCATGAGCTGGCCTTCGAGTGCCAGGAACTTGTAGAGGGTGAAGTTACGATTGCTCGTAGCGGTTTCAAGCTGCACCTTGTTGCTGAAGACTTCATTGGTAGCATCAAGCACGTCCAGAAGGGAACGCTGACCGACGTTGAACTGCATGAGGTACATGTCCAGGGATTCCAGGCTGTACTGGAGAGCTTCCTGATACTTTTCAATCTGACCGATGCTGGATTCGTATTCGGCCCATGCGGCTGCAACCTGACGGATCAGGTCATCAGTAGTGTCCTGCAAGTTGGACTGTGCTTCACGGACACGGGCAGTGGCGGTACGAACATCGTTGTAGTCGCTCAAGCCGTTGAAGAGGTTCCAGTTCGCACGGAGCATTGCCTTGTCGTCCTGAACCCAAGAGTCGGAACCATCAAGGTCGTCAGTATTGCGGTGTGCGTAGTAGACATCAATCTCCGGGTACATGGTGGATTCGAGAACACCAACGGTACGTTCAGCAACTTCGATCTCAGCTTTATACACTGCGATCTTGGGGTTGTTGTCCAGAGTGACGTCAAGAATTTGTTCTGCGGTGGCAGGAATGTACTCGGGATTGTATTCAGGATCGCCGAGTTCTTTGGGAGTTGCACCCACTGTCCGTGTGTATTCAGCTTCGGATGTACGAAGTTCACCGATGTAGGTGACCAGAGTGGTTTCGGCACGGGCGACGCGGCCTTTAGCCTGCATTTCATCGGCCTTGTTACCAGCTCCGCCTTCAACACGTTCGGTGATGGAGTCGAGCAACTGCTGGTGAGCGGTGATGTTTTCACCGGCCAGAGCAACAAGTTTGCGGATGCGGACCACATCGACATGGGCGCGGATGGCGTCCAGAGCAACAGTTTCCACATTGTCGACCAAACGGCCTTCGGCGGAAGTCATACGTGCACCTTCGCGCTTGTAGTCGCTCCAACGGTCAAAACCGTCAAAGATCGGCTGCGTGATGGTAGCGGTGACATCCGTAGGCGTACGGGTGTGTTTGTCAACGTTGGTGGAACGAGTGACAGCACTGCTGTATTCCTGCCAGCCGGCTTCAGCCCGCAGGTCGAGGGAAGGGAAGAAACGGCCCAGTGCAGACAGTTGCGCCTTGGATACGGCGTCTCTGTTGTGCAGCATGGCTTTGATCTTCGGGTGCTGTTTAACAGCGGCTACGACACTGTCTTTCAGTGTCATTGTTCCATCCGCTTGGGCGAAGGCCGGCACGGAAAAAACAAGGGAAAAAAGGAGAGTTGCGAGAACCAGTTTTTTCATGATGAACCCCATGTAATTAAAATTCAGCGTCTTACTGGTAGACTTATAGCCATAATTATAAAATTGTGTCAAGGCGTTTTGGGTTTGGCATGGGTTAGTCTGCACTTGTTATTAACTGACTGAATGTATTGGCTTAATTGTCTTCTTTGTGAGAGGAGTCTGGCCGGGAAAATCTCCCGTTTTGCATGGTTTTGACTGCTTGTATGTTTCTTTTGTCACAAAGCCTCTCAATAGGCCGTAATGTCTTGGTAATAATTTTTAATATAAGCAAAGCCGCGTCTGTTAACGCGGCTTGTTTTTGTGAAGATAAAAACGTGTTGCAGGTGAACTTAATCTACGTTCCTGCCAGAGTGTATCAAATGATTGATAAGATCATCTGTGGAGGTATCAGTGTCGATGCTGAAATCATGCATGGGCAGATTGGGTTGGGATACGCCGAGCAACTTGACGACGATATCGTCATGAACCGTATCATTCAGTCCGATGATGACTTCCGTAAGATCGTGCTCGGTATCCACGATGACGTCCTTAACCGACATGCCTTCAGGCAATTCCAGTGTGTCGCTGCCAACAGTAAAATTGGTGACAATAATCTCACTCTCGCCGTTCTCCAACACTGAGGGGTCAATGAAGAAACTGTCGTGATCATGGCTGGTTGAAACAATCGCATCATCCACAAAAAGATCATCCCCTGCCAAGTCAACAAGGAGTTGCTCGCTGGGTGGAATGTCAGTCAACGCTGCAAGGTCGTCGGTCACGATTGCCCAGGTTCCATCATCTCCCTGAGTGAGAGAGAAGGTGTCTTCCGCCCCGTTCGGGTTGAACTCCGCATTGTCGAAAAGTACGGGAAGCAGGGAATTGTTGTTGGCCAACACCCAACTCCCGCCATCTTTGAGAAAATGGAGGTCGCCCGATAGGTCGACTGCATTATCCGGTGCGTCGTGGATGAGGAAGAACCGAATGTCCGGGTTGCCCTGAAAAACAGAGACAAGATGACCAAGCATCGCTGTATCCGTACAGTTGGCAAGGACAATTTCCGGCTCTACAGGCACGTTCCCGTCAAGGGAATACGTGCCAAGCATCGTCGTATCGTTCATATTTGTATAATCAGCCATATTCATCTCCTTTGCAAGGAGAATTGTCCGTGTGAGAGAAAATGCCCGGACCCGGCCATCAAGGCCGAGTCCGGGGTTGATGTGTCGTTAGAAGTTGTCAGGTGAATCGATAATCTGCTGGATTATGTCGTTCACGTTGTCGCTTGCAAGATCGACGTGTGTGCTGATGCCATCATGGCTTGAGACAACGCCGTTGAGTGTGATCACGAGATCCTCGCTGCCGGAGACATTCTGAACAGTCAGAATGAGATCGCTGCTGCCTGAATCGGAGGTGATCGACAAGTTGCCGCTGCCAAGTGCATCCAGGTCGAGTTGGTCGCCTGCATTGATGTCGAAGTCTGTGACCTCAACATTACCGCCGATGTACGCGGGGTCGATAGTTATGGTGTCCGCACCTTCGCCCAAAGTGACGGTGTCGTTACCACCACTGAGGTGGATGTCGTCATTTCCATCGAGGCCGAAGATGACATTGTCTCCAATGTCGTCGTGCAAGACATCGTTGCCGGATGTTCCCACGATAACCGAGTTGTCGCCTGTCAATGTGATGGGGAATTCCAATGTCGCGGTGCTGGTCATGCCATCGGTATCAGCTATCTGATATTCGAAGGTTTCCACTGCTGCGTGATTCATGTGGTCGACCAAAGCCGGGTCCACATTGTATTGGAAGGTTCCATCCTCATTCAGGGTCAGGGTTCCGTATTCACCCTGGATTGTGCCGGCGGTGGCGCTGTCATGCGTCGTGTCAGCCAGGGAGACGTAGCCATCTACGCCTGTGGCTCCAAGCACAACGAGTTCGGTGCTTGCACCAGCAGTGTCACCATGATCAATGTCTTCGGCATCGAAGTCGTTGGTCAACACATTGCCGCTCATGCCGTTGGGAGACACAAGGGCAGCTATCCAGGAGGTGCTTGTGACAGTCCGGCTGGCACTCAGGGATTCCAGGTAGAAGGAGTCATCGTAGTCTTGGTTAGCTCTGATGGTGATGCTCGTGATGTTGCCGGTGGCGGTGAATACTCCATTGGAGTATGAACCGCTGCCGCCGCTTACTGAGAACGTGGGCGAATCCTTGTCGCTAATGTCCCCAAGCGTGATCGTCACCGAAGTCTGCGGCGCATCGAAGGAGATGGTCATGTCTTCATCATAGTAGCCGTCGATGTTGGTATCGTCTCGCCGGTAACTCTTCACGCCGAGGTCATCTTGATTGACCAAAACGACATCGGAGTTCCCATACAAGAATCGGCCGCTGATCGTGAAGCCATTTCCATGGTAGTCTCCGCCGGAGATCGTACCATTGAAGTCAGCGTCATTGATGTTCGTGGTAACAGTCGAGGTATGACTGTAGCCGCGAGTGAGTTCCATGCCAGCGAAGACATCGTTGACTGCCACAGGGGCGTCATCGGCGCCGTTGATCAGGAAGCTCACAGTTGCTTCGTCATAGCTGCCCTGCCCATCAGTCATCTGATAGGTGAAGGCTTCTGTCTCGGTCTCGCCGGTAGCCAGTGCGTCGGCCGCAGGCTGGTCCGGTACATATTCGTAAGTACCATCGGTATTGATGGTCAATGTGCCAAACGTGCCCACCATGACTGCTGTATCAGCATCATCAGCACCAGAGCCGACATCCGAGAGAGCAGTGAAGGTTCCATGGCTGGATTCGTCGCCGAAAGCCACAGACACGACGCTCATGGTGTCGCCATCCGGTTCGATGTCGTTGGTCAACACATTGCCGGTGGCGGTTGTGCCTTCGGTGCTGGTTACGGTCAGGATGTCCTGCAACAGGCCATTCAGATCGCTCGGGTCGTCGAGGTCGAGACCGTCGCCGTTCTCGTTGATCTGGTTGATGTACTGCATGTTGCTAGAACCCATCTCGATTCCGACACCGATGACATTGGTGTTGGAATGCAATGTCGCCAGTTCATCCTGCCAGTTGTGGGTGTTATTGGGCGCGCCGTCCGACATGAAGACAACCTGGGTCTCTATGCCGTTTGACTCGTCAGTTACCCATGTGTTGGCCGCGCGTAATGCATCCTGATAGTCAGTGCCTCCGCCTGCAGAGAATCCATTAACAAAGTTCAGGGCATTCTGAATTTCTGTCGAGGAATCATCGGTCAGTTCATAGGTGCCTATACGCGTGTCGCTCCAGAAGTCGATGATGCCGACCTTGACCGAACCACCGCTGGAGTTGATCTGCTCCTGCAGAGTATTCAGCATCTCAGTGAGAGCGTCCTTGGCTGCTTCCATACGGCCTGTTCCTTCGCCCATGGACCCAGAAGAGTCTACAATCAACAGGTAGTTGACCGGGTTGGATTCGAAGTTCGTGCCGCCTTCGGTTACGACGTTGAAGTCGTTTTCCGTACCGGGCTGGTCGTCGAAGCGATCGTCTTTAGCTTCAGGATCGTCGTTGGTGGAGATAACGTTCAGGGTTACCTGTGCGCCGTCCGTCAACCCGCCATCGGTGACGGTGTAGTTGAAGTGCGCCGGTCCGCTGTAGCCGTCTTCGGGAGTGAACAGCAGTTGGTCGCCGACCTGTTCGACCGTACCGACGACATTGCCGGCGCCATCGGTGGCTTCGGTGTCGAAGGAGTCGATGGACAGCGGATCGCCGTCCGGGTCGGAGTCATTGGCGAGGACATCGATGTAGGTCGGAGTGTCTTCGGCGACATTCTGAGTGTCGTCGTCAGCCACTGGACCCTGGTTTTCGATGGTCACGCTGACGTTGATCAGGCCGTAGTCAACTGCGCCTTCGGTGTCGCTGACCTGGTAGGTGAAGGTCTCGGAGATCTCACCTGTCTGGTCGGCGTTCGGCGTGTAGGTGTACTCGCCGTTGGCACCGATTTCCAGCACACCGTGTGTGCCCCGGATGATGGCGCCCGTGGCGAAGGTTCCGGAGTCCGGGTTGAAGTCTACACCGGTGTAATCCGTGAGGTTGTCCTGGTCGCCGGTAGCGATGCCGGTGACAGTCAGTTCTGTCGAGCCTTCGAGTACCGGGGTCAGGGGGTTGTCGCCCTCGGGGTAGTCGACGTCTTCGTAATCCCAGTCGTTGGCAAGGACATTGCCTTGGACGATGGGCATATCACCCGAGCTGGTGTCAGCCGGTGTCAGTTCTATGTCACCCTTGAGTGAGAATCGATTAGACTCACCATTCGGAGACAGGGTAAGACTTTCGAAGGGAGTGCCATCGTTTGTCGTTACCGTATAACTGTTGCCAGTGCCGGGTGTCACGATGAGGTGTGTGGGCTGAGACGTGTCAGTCGTCAGCGTGGTGCTGCCACTTGTAGCCTCAAACAGGGGATTGTGATTGCCATAAGTCAGGATGTCCAATTCGACAGATGCCTGGCTTTGAGCGAAGTTGATGGTCAGCGCTTCGTCCGGACCGTCATTGTCGACAGTCTTAGCTGCACTATTATTGCCTTCACCAGTCGTCTTGATACCCGTATGCGTGATGCCGCCAGTTGCCCATTGGAACACGTTCCCGACGTTTGCGGAGAATGTGTACAGCGGGGTTCCATCGGGAACTTCTTCGCCGGGGATGTAATGACCGGATGCGGAGCCGTTGTCATCGACCGCGACAGGCGGATCGTTGACCGGAATGACCTGAACGAAGGCATGGGCCGTGTTACTGGCCGCACCCTGGTCGTCGTAGACTGTGACCGAGATATCCCGGAGGTTTTCGATAGTCTCTTCCGTGTCGAGGTCGTCACCCAGCGGGTTCTGCGAGGTGTTCTCGAATCTCAGGGTCTGGAGCAGGGCTTCCCAGTCCGCCTTGGGGGCGTCACCGATAATGGTCATGGTTCCGGCATCGCCATCGTCCGGGCCAAAGGAGGCCCAACTCGGCAGGGTGATGCTCAAAACGTCGCCGGGCTGCTCTTCGAAGCTGATTTCGACTCTGGACATGTTGTCGGAATCGATGTCCGAGATGTCCACTGCGCCGGTAACACCAACTGCGGCTCCGCCTTCGGTGAAGGTGACCGGACCGTGGTCGGCACCGAGTGCGCCGTCGTGCTCATCGGCGAGGACATCGTTGAAGTCGTCGTCGTCAGTCTCGACAGTGAGCTGATCGTCGACGGCAACTCTGCCAGTCAGAAGCTGTGCGGGATCGAAGGTGTCTTCAATGTCATTGGGGTTAAGGGCCGGGTTATCGAAGCGGGCATCGAACAGAGTCGTTCCGCCGTCGAAGGAGATGGCCCATTCGCCGTTGGCTTCATCCCACACGAACTCGGGAGTACCGGTAGGTGTCGCGCCTTCGCCGACCGCTACCAGGAAGTAGTTCGGTGCAGCGCCGTCACCGTAGGTGGTGAGGATGTCACCGATATCCAGGTTCGGGTCGTTGGCGTTGACCAGGATGATTTCCGGGTTCACCGGGTTGCCGTCGGACATCGTGTAGATGCCGATCATGTTGTTGTAATCGGCTACTTCGCCTTCGAAGGTCACTGTGCCTGCGGACAGGTCGAGGACCGGAGCGTCGTTTGCGCCGTTTACCGTAATGGTGACGGTTGCGATGTTGGAGTCTGCATCGCCGTCGTTGGCCATGTACTGGAAGGTGATATCCATGGTTTCTTCAACACCAAGGTGGTCGTAGGCGGGGTTGTTCTGGTCGAACTGGACATCGCCGTTCGGCAGCAGAGTCACGCCAGCCGGGAGGTCGCCCACTGCGCTGAAGGAAACGATGGTGTCGGGAGTCGTGCCAGGCACGGTCTCGCCGGTGTCAGGATCATAATCATCGCCGCCGCCGGAATCAGTACCCACGTTACCGAGGGTCACGATTCCGCCGTCATTCACTTCGTTGGCCTGGTATGCGTCATCGAGTGCGACAGGAGCGTCGTTGAGACCCCTGACTTCAATAACCAGGTTGGCGGACTGGGCAACGGGATCGTTGTCTACGGTGTCGCCGTCGGTCATGGTGTACTTGAAGGTTTCGGTCGGGTTCACGCCGTCAGGCAGAGTCTCGTCCGTGGCGGTGTAGGTGTACTCTCCGTCGGAGCCGATAACCAGCGTGCCGTGATCGCCTGTAATGGTGATCGGGTCTGCGCTGGTGAAGTCGTATGTGGTGCCGTCGAATTCGACCTTGGTCAGGGACATTTCGCCAGGCGTGTTGTCCGGGTCGAGGTCGTTGTCGAGTACGTTTGCCGTGACCGCAGCCATACCTGCGTAGTCGCCGGTATCAGGTTCGTAGACGAATTCGTTGTCAACAACCGCAGTCGGGTCCTGATTCACAGGAGCGTCGGGCAGGATGTTGACAGTAACCGTTGAAGGACCTGCGGGATCGACCAATTCACCGTCGGTTCCGGGCAGGCCGGAGTCAACTGGAATGTAGTCGAATGTATCAGTGTTGGTGAATTCGGCATCAACGTACCGGAGTTCCCAGTTGGCGCCGCCAGCCTCTCCGTGTTCCACGGTGCTGAATTCAAGCGAGGTGAAGGTGTTGCCTTCGCCGAGCAGGCTCGCATCCAGGACCAGGGTTTCAAAGAGGTCGCCGCCGTTGTTGTTGACTTCGCCGCTGGCAACCACGTTGCCCTCGGCATCGTAGGCAGTCCAGGTGGCAAAAGCCTGCTGGGTGCTGCCGGGGTTGAAGAAGCCGCCGAGGCCGTCGAAGCCGACTTCAGCGTAGGAGACTTCGGCACCGTCGAAGGAGACGGTCAGGACGTCGTTGGTGGTGCCGTTGAGGCCCTGTCCGCGTTCGTCCGCAATGCCGAATCCGATGTGGTTTGCGCCTTCATTGTACTGCGTAAGTTCGGCGTTATCGCCGTTGCGTGTCACGCTGGTGGTGACGGTTACACCGTTGATAACCAGATCATAGGAACCGTCGGGCTGTTCGACACCCCATTGACTCAGGGCTGCATCGCCGGCAACGCGGGAGCCGAGAAGGACACCTTCGATGGCTTCGCCGTCGGGAACGTAGCTGAGCTGGTTCAGGTCGAACTGAGTGCCGTTGTCCACGTCGGCCTGGGTGACCGGAGTCTGGCCGGGGCCGTAGACGAGCTGACCGTTATCAGGCAGATCGGTGATCATGACATCCAGTTCCTGACCTGTGTAAGACGGGTCTTCGGGGTCGGATACATGGTCTGCATCGTCGCCAGTGCCACCTTCGCTGCCGTCAGCGCCGAGGAAGGGCACCGGGCCACCTTCCAGGCCGACAGTCATGGTGAAGTCTTCGCCTGTGGGCGGTTCATTCACGTTGCCGATGTTGACGGTGATGTCGACATCCTGGCCCACGCCGCCCTGTTCATCCACGGGGACGACGGTGACAGTGTAGGAGGAACTTGCTTCATAATCGAAGCCGGTTTCGCCGCCATGGGCTACCAATGTGTTGCCGTCGAAGGTGAAGAGGTTCAGGTTGAGGTCTACGGGATCACCGTTAGCATCAGTGATGCCGGTGATTTCGTAATGGACTGCGTGGCCTTCCACATCCGAGGAGCCGAGCTGCGCAACAGCGGTGTCTCCACCTGTATTCTCGATGACCGAGAACATGGGCAGACCGTCCGCATCGTAGGAAGCGACGGATACGTTGTCGATGCCGAAGGCTTCCTGAGCGACAAAATCCCACCATTCGGATTCAATGTTGGCGGAGAGGTCCACGGTAAGTTCGCCGCTGGCGGGTGCGGGGACCGTGATCGTTACATGATGCAGGAAGCTGCCAGCCATACCCGGATACGAGCCGAAGCTGATGGTCGATCCATCGGCCAGGGTGTCGGAGTAGGATTCAGACTGGAAGGCAACCAGCGGGATTTCAAAGGTGTTACCACCGATATTGATGATGAATGAATCGTCATCACTGTCGGAGGCAATCCATGCATTGAATGACTCATTCCAAAGCCCTGCTTCGAGCATGTCGAATTCAACGGTCACGGTTTCGGCGTCGGCATCGACCATGAAGGTCTTCTGCGTGGATTCTCCCTCACCGAACAGGCCGAGGAATCTGTTTTCGAGGACATCGCGGATAGCACTGTGATCGACATTAAAGGTGTCATCCACGGTTTCAAGAAGGTCGTTAAGAGCGCTGATGATCGGATTGTCGACAAGGCTGCCCGTACGGCTGATATCCCAGTCGCCTGCACCGCTTTCAAATCCTTCAACCGGAGCAGCAATACTGGTGATGACCGGGGCGTCGTTGGAGCCTTCCACCGTTACGGTGATGGTGTGGCTGTCAGTGCCGTCGTATGAGGTGACTTCAAAGGTCTCGGTGAAGGATTCACCGTCGCCCATTGTCTGAACGACAGGCAGGGTGTTGTCGATTTCGTAGGTCCACTCACCAAGTTCGTTGATGCTGAATGTACCACCCTTGCTCGTTACTTCCGTATCGGGTTGGAAGGTGTCTTCAAGATCAACCTGGACGGAAACGCCAGCGAGGTTGGTGAATGTCGCCGGGTCATGCGGATGCTGGTCCGGGTCGTCCACGAACAACTGTCCGCCGGTGGTCAGTGTTTCGATCGCAGGGGTGACAACTATGTTGCCGAACTCGTCGAGAACGGTCTCGTCGCTGTCTGTGAAGTCGTCAGGATCGTCCGAGCCGCTGGCCCAGGTTGTGTCGTCGTTGGGATCGACGGGTGCTTCAACCCATTCGACCTCTGTGACTGTGCCTTGGTCGGCCCCTTCGTCCACGATGATGGTCGCCTGATCGTTGCTGCCGTGAATCTGGAAGGTTACGGTGGCAGTGTCGGTGGCCGGGTCGTTGTATGCGTTGGGATCGCTCGACAGAGAAGCATCTCCATCGCTGATCATGTAGGTGAATGTTTCCGTTGCGGAATGGCCTTCTGCAAGTGCATTGGCCGCTTCGGTGTCAGCCACGTAGCGGAAGTTGCCTTCGTCGTCCATGTACAGGCGTCCGTAGAGACCCTGAACAAATACGCCGTCAGCAAGGGTGTCGCCGACAGGTGAGAAGGGATCCGAGCCGGTAGGCGGTGCCGACTGGAGAGATGTTTCGCCGAGATCCGGTTCGCCATCATACTTGAGACCGATGACCCTGAGGTCCGTCAGGTCGTTGGGGTTGTCTTCTGTGTCCGGGGCTCCTGTGTCGCCGTAGGCGAATTGGTCAGGATCCCAATCGTTTGCAAGGACGTTCCCTTCAGCCACATTCTGAGGCAGTTCGGAAGTCGGGATGCCGAGGAGATCAGCCAGAAGGACGCCAAGGGAGCCATCAAAGAGATGGCAGCCGCCATCGGTCACGTCACTCAGTTCGGTGACCTGGTAGATGCCGTCGTTCTCTGCGACAGGAGCATCGTTGGCTGCGGTCACATGCAGGGTGAAGGAAGTGGAAGCCACGCCCTCGACACTGTAGTGGCCCTGACCATCGATATCGTAAGGATCAGCCGGGTTGGAGTTGTCGTCCCTGACGGTTACGGTGAAGTCGCGGTCTGCTGTGTTCGGGGTGTCGTCTTCACTGTCGATCTCGAAGGTAATACGCTTCATGGCCTGTTCGAACTGGTTGAAACCAGGGGTCCTGCCGTCAGCGGCTTCCATGAAGATGGTTCCGGTGTTGTTGTCGATGGTGACAAGCACACCCTTGAACTGGAATTCGGTGATGCCGTCGGTATTGTCTCCGTCGATGGTTTGAATCTGCGGATGGGGATTTCCGTTTGCCCGCAGTACGTCGAAGCTCAGGATATCGCCTGCAAAGCGGACGTCCTGAGTGACGGTGACAGTCAGTTCTGCACCGATGTTGTCCACATCGGAAATCTGGATGCCGTGTCCACCGAGGATGTCCACTGCTCCAGAACCGATTTCGTGCGCGCCGTCTTCGATGAATTCACCGTCAAAGCGAGCTGGACGGGTGATGGAGACTTCGGGGTTGTCGTTGTTGCCGTAGATGGTGATGTTCAGTTCGGCTTCATTGCTTTCCACACCGTCGTCATACGAGTTGCGTGCGGTGTAGTAGAATGTTTCGACAAGGCTGTCATCCACGTTCAGCGCATCAACTTCCGGGTTCTCATTGTTCAGGGTGTAGTCGTAGCTACCGTCGGCCCTGATGGTCAGGGTTCCGAACTGGCCTTCGATGGTCACTTCCTGATCGTCGTCATTGTAGACGTCGGCTTCATTGGTAACAACCAGGCCACTGGCTGCCAGCCTGGGTTGGCCTTCGTCTCCTTCGGGAGGAGTCTGTTCTTCTTCACCCTTGGTATAGATGCGGGAGACGAATATTTCGGTGTCATCCACATCCGTGTCGGCTACGCCTCCATGGGCGTCGCCGTTGATTACGTCACCGTGGATGGTGTCGGTCTGTTGCGTTGACTCCTCGCCGCCATCGAAACGAGCTGCCGCGAAGTCATTCAGATCGGTGAGGCCTGCGCCCCATTCTATAATGGAGTTGGTGTCGGAGTACGCTACGGGCGCATCGTTTGCACCGTTCACAGTGAAGGTGAGGTTGGCGTAGTCCATGGCGCCGGAATCATCCATAACGGCGTACGTAAAGGAATCGGTGCCGGGACGGTCGTAGTTGAGAGCTTCCAGATCGGAGTTCTCGTTATCGTCGTCCAGTGTATAGACGTAGGAGCCATCAGAATCGATGGTCAGTGTGCCGTAATGTCCCTGAACTGTGAAGGAAGCCTGTGCAGGAGAAACCTGCGGATATTCGATAGTGCCGCCCAGATCGTCTTCAACGGTGGGCATGGCGTAGTCGAGCTGATCGTCAATATTGTCAGAGGGATGTGCGGAGTAGACGCCCATGACAAAGAGGTCGGTCGGTTCGCCGGGCTCGTTCACCATGTCATTGTCGTCAACATCCGAATCGTTTGCAAGGACGTTGCCGGAAGCGCCGACTGCCACGGTGTAGTCGTGCAGTTCGCCGCTGACTTGACCATCACGCACTTCCCATGCGTAGACGCCGCTCTGGCCGACGTTGGAGGTGTCTTCAACATTGACGAAATCGCCAGTGCCGGAACCCATGACCAGGCCGAAATGCGAACCATCACCGGCTGTCCAGCCTGCGGTAGGATCGCTGTCATCATAGCCGCTCTGCCAGGAAACATCATCATAGCGATATTCTATGCCGAAGTCGCCGTTTCCAAGATCATGCAGTCTGATCTGGACGAAGTTGCCGGTGTCGCCCTGGCTGATGTCAGGGGTATCGTAGGAACCGACGCCTTCCCATGTGATGGTGACGATGCCGTTGTCTGCATCGACATGGTAATACATCTTGCCGCCTTCAAGGAAGCCGGTGTTCTCTGGATTGAGACTGAAGTCATCATACTGGATGGCAATAAGCGGACCATCTGTGTAGGTAGCAATGCCATCAGCAAGGTAGGATGTGTTTTCATGGCCGAAAGAGATCAGGCCGTTGGTGGAGATGTAGATGTCTGTGGCAGCGTCGTAATTGGTGCCGTAGAAGTTGAGACCATTCGTAAAGACGGATGACAAGTCAACCTGAAGAGCTGCGTCATCTTCACCAGCCAGTATCTCGGTGCCGTAACCGTCAACGCCGGGAGTAGGATCAACCAGATCACTACCGGGTTCGAGAACCATCTGTGTGGTCGCTGTTTCCGAACCATCGTCGCCGAAGACGGGATAACCATCGGGATACTGATACGCAGTGGAATCGCCGTGCTCAATAGCCTGGACGTTTGTATCTGCGACAGCATAGGGGGCGTCATTGCTTCCGTAGACCGTGACAGTGAGCTGGGCTGTGTTGCTGACTGCACCGACCGGGTCTTCGATGGTGTAGTTGAAGACTTCGTCGAAGGTCTCGCCTTCTTCCAATCTGTCTGCCAGTTCTTCGTTTAATGTATATGTATAATCGCCGTTGGGTTCGATGAACAGAGTTCCGTAGAGCCCCTCGACCGTCTGGCCTGTGGACGGAATATCGACAGGGCCGGGGTTCAGACCTGTGGAGTCAATGCCAGCGTAGTCAATGGAATTCATGAGCAGAGAATCAACGGAATGAGCCGGGTCCGGGTCAAAATCATTTGCAATGACATTGCCCGCGACGGGGTCCTGAATCTGAGGGAGCTCATTGGGGTAGTTGATGTAGAATCCGGCCCCTTCATTTCCAAGCGCAAAGAAGTCGCCTTCAATGGGCTCGCTCGTGCCCCGAGGAGTGTCGTCAGGATAGTCGTCGCCTTCGCCGGGCACATAGGTAACGTGCTGTTCCGGGTCAAAGTCGGGATCGCCGATTTCTGTGATCTCATTGAAGTCGTCGTTGGCAATAGGTGCACTGTTACCCTCGACACCGGGGATAGCCGCTAACGCACGTGCGTCATACGCATCACCCTGACCGCCGAGTGCATCAATGCCGTCACCGAGTTGACCGGCGTCGTCAGAATAATCACCTGCGCCTGAGCCGGTGGCTGCACCATCGGCTGCAGTTTCAAGTTCTGTTTCTTCACCATCGCCCGTGTCTGCGAATGCGAACAGATACACGTCGCCGGCTACCTGTTCGCCATCCATCATTTCGAAGGTGGGCAGGGTGCCGGCGTCTGCGAGCGCCTGATAGTTTTCGAGGATGACCGTTCCACCGCCCTCAAGTGCGATTTCAAGGTTGCCATTGTTGCCGGTAAATTCGGCTTCGGCTATGTCGAAGCCGAACTTGACCGTAGTACCAGCTGTCAACTGATACGTCTGGGTTTTGCCTGCGCCAGGTAATGAAACCTGCAGCATTTGGGTCTTGGGGTCAGCCATGATTTCCTCCTAAAATAATTTGTATGAGCAGTAAAAATTGAATCCTACTAAGTACTTTATTTTATACACATGAAAGCGTTTATAGTCAATGGGTGAAACTCCCGACAAACCAGTCGTTTACCATGTGGAGAAGCGGTTAACGCCTCCTTGATTCTCCCGGCTGATATGCAGATGTCGAGAGTTCGATTTATGGCGATTATAATAGGATGGGATGATTTTTAAACAGGGTGTTGTTGAAAACATAATTGTCTAGACTCAAGTTATCCCCTGATTGTCAGTAGAAATAACAATCCGTTATCATTACTAAATTGTGGTGGAATCGAGTGGTAAATAAAATTTGAATAAAAAATGTTGCACTCTATAAAGAGGTTTCAGAATAAGGCCAAAGCGTGCATTGGGTGTTTTTCAAGAAAAGTTGTGATGTTTTAGTGAGATAGAGACTTGACGGTGTGGACGAGCTGGCTTTTCGTTTGTCAGTAAAAATTATGATTTAATCCGGATGGTTATGTCGTGAAAAACACGGAAATGCCATTGCTTTGCCTAGAGGCAAAGCAATGGCATCGGCAAGAAAAAGGGCGTTGAAAAATTATTTGTTTATCATGGTCCAAACGCCGTCCCAAACGTCGGGAGGCGTTTTTATCAGTTCGAGGCACTTGTCAAGATACCGGGCTGCAGGAGGGTCGTCTGACGCTATGATCTTGAAAAGCGCAGTCGCTTGTTCGAAGTCTCCTTTATAGAACTCTTTCAGGCCTAGTGAGAATGTATCCAGTATCTCTTGTCTGGACAAAAAGACTTCTGGGGTGAAAGGCTCAAAGACGGTTACGGCTTCATTTTTCCCGACGACTCGTATGCAGGAGAGTTCTCTGGTCGGCGTTTTTCCATCCAGTTGTTCCAGTGTGGCTTGTGAGATCATTGTATATGTGCCGAACTGCTTGTTGATGGATTCCAGCCGGGCAGCCAGATTTACTGAGTCGCCGAGCATGGTGTAATCGAATCGAGTGTGTGAACCAAGGTTGCCGACAACGGCTGGGCCTGTGTTCAGACCTATCCGCATGCGGAAGTCCTTGCCTGTGCGTTCTCGAAGTTCCGGTCGCATTTGTGCCAGTTTTTCCTGACACATGAGGGCAGCCCGGACGCCTCGACCGGCGTGGTCCGGCTGGTCCACCGGGGCATTCCAGAAAGCGATGATGGCATCCCCTTCGTATTTGTCCACTGTACCGCCGGTTCCTTGAATAATGTCGGTCATGGCTGTCAGATAATCGTTGAGGACGCTGGTTAATTCTTCCGGAGTCAGTCCTTCGGATATTGAGGTGAATCCTTCGAGGTCGGAGAAGAAGATGGTCAATTCCCTGCGTTCGCCACCCAGAGTGAGTCTGTCAGGGTTTTGCAGAAGCTGGTCGATCACATGCGGGCTGAGATATTGCTTGAAAGCGGATTTGATAAACTGTTTCTGGCGACCTTCTGTGGCATATTTGAACGCCCCTGCAAGGAACAGGGATGTCATGCATCCGGCAAGCGGTACGGCAAGGTTTGACCAGATGCCAATGGAATAGGATGCCATAGCAAGTCCCACAGGTGCAGTCAGGGCCACAGCTGAAGTCGCGACCGTCAGCCAGAGGCTTTGAAAGATTGTGACGCTGAGTCCTGCGAGGATGGCAAAGGCCAGCGTTATCGCAATGTCGGTTGCGATCCCTGACATGCGCATGAAGTCCCCGGAGAGGAGATTATCCAGTGCTGTTGCATTGACCATGACGCCGGGAGTGACTCCTCCCAGTGGAGTGGGCCGGAGGTCGTAGAGTCCGGTGGCGGAAAATCCGAAAAGGACATACTTCCCTTCAAACTTTTTGGGGTCGATGATCGGCTTTTGACCTTCTGCCAGTCGCATGCCGCTCTCCATTACAGCCGCCGCGCTGTAGGTCGAGTATGCGTTATTCCCTCTGTAATTGAGAATAGTCAGTCCCTTGTCCGTGATAGGGACGGGTGTCGTTCCGAAGATGAGCGCGTTTCTGCGCAGGTTAATGGAAGTCGGTTCCGCCACAAGGGAGGCTGCCAAAGGGAGTGAGGGGACGTATCGGTTGTCGAATCGTATAAGGAGCGGGAAGCGGCGGTAGATCGTATCGGCATCAGGGGAAACGTTGACATTACCGATGCTGGTGATCCCTCCGGTCAGGTCCGGTATAGGAAATGTTGCCACCGAGGCAGAAGGAACGTTTGGAGTGCCGGACAGTGGAAATATCGGTGCCGGGATGTGTCTGGGCCATTTCTTGGCAGTGCCGTCGTGTCGGGCAAAGTCGGCGGCCAGTACCACCCGACCAAGGGCAGCGAAGCTGTCGCTTAATGTCTTGTCGTCATGGACGCCATAGACAGAAGGTTCAGTGAATACCACGTCAAAAGCGAGTGAAGCCACACCGGCCTCCCTGCAGAAGTCGACCAGTGGGGCATACGCCTGTCGCGGCCAGGGCCAGCCCAATCCAAAGGATTCCTGGGCCCAGTCCAGTGATTTCTGGTCGAGCAGGATGACGGCAATCTGATCCGTTGCTGCGCCTGATTTGGCGAGCACACGCGCCCGAAGGTCAAACGTGACGTTCTCTAGAGTGTCGAGCAGGCCGGTTGTTAATGCTCCAACGGCCAGAAGGGTGCCGATGAACCCAATAGCAATGCCTGCCAGGATTTTTTTCAGACCTCGAGACACCTTAGATACCCTTGGTCATGCGCGAGAATCGGGCAGCGCGTGGAGGGCATGGGCCAGGACGTTTGTAACTGCCGATTATATTCGTGATTCCCTCGATGCGTTGGGTCGGTGTTGGATGTGTGCGAGCAAAACCTTTACTGTCCGGGATCATACGTTTGCGCATCTCATTGAGCATATCTATGATGGCATTGGGGTCATAGCCCAAACGCTGCATTATGGTGACAGCGTCTGCGTCGGCTTCGTCTTCTGCGGAACGAGAATAACCGCTGTCGATCATGGTGGTAGTTATATCCTTGATGGAGTCGTCAAATGTTGTGGTCAGTTCCTTCAAGGTGCCGCCGGATAGGGTGGACGTGCCGGTAATGGCCAGTGTGGTTACACCGTCGCTGATGCGGGATTGCTGGATTGCCTGAAGTCCGTGCTGTCGTTGCACATGTCCGATTTCATGAGCGAGTACTGCGGCCATGGCGTCTTCGGATGTACAGCATTTGAGAAGGCCCTTGCTCACGAAAATGAACCCGCCTGGTGCAGACAGTGCATTGATTTCATCTGTGTCGAGGACCATGAAATGATACCCGCCGAAGGTCTCAGGACGGTCGGATGCCTGAGCCAAAGTCTGTCCCATGACATTGATGTAAGCGAGACTGTGTGGGTGGTTCAGAGGTTTGTATCTCGACAGGATGATCGCTGCAACAGAACGGCCGAGGTAATATTCCTGCTCCGGTGTGATATCCTCAAATCCTGCGGCTATTTTCTGGCCGCTTTCAAAAATAGTGGTCACTTCGGTAGGGACGATGTCGGTCAGGTCATCAAGAAAACCTGCAGAGGCTCGAATGGCTCCAAGAGTCAGCACAGCCGGGGTTGCCATAGCCAGAGCCGTTAAGAATTGTCTTCGTTTCATTGCGCTTCTCCCTGGCCGAGAGCGCCCGTTGAAATGAATTTTGCTATGGTGGTTTGCGAAATGGTCAGTTTTTCCATCTCATCCACTTTGGCATAGTTCAATTTGCTTTGCTTTCGATACTGCTGTTCCACCTGTTTGTTGAACCCCTTGCCTGCCAAAGCGAGTTCATCCGACTTGGCTGCAGCGTCAACATCCTTGTTGGTCGGGTTGAGAATTATTTCCTGTTCGGAAAGGGCTGAGACATGTATCCAGCCGGACTTGCCGAGTTTTACAGATGAAATATGCCGCCAGTCGCCTTTTTCAGACGTCAGATTGACACGATCCCCATAAGGAAGATTGGCAACGACCTTGCTCAAAAATTCTGGTTTGTCACGGAGTTGTCCTGAACGAACCTGGACACTCATCAACTGGGCGGCAAGGGCAATTCCTGCGATCAAAACGATGCATACGCATGCGCTTAAACCATTTTTCAACATACCTGTCATGGGTGTTTCCTCTTCGGCTCAAAATCGTTGATTTTTTGCAGTATGCTGGAGCATAGCAAGAAATGAGGAAAATGCGCAACGAAGGAAGACGATCAGACTCTTAATGTTGTCATGAACATGGGGGATGTCCCGTCTGCGCAATGGTAGCCACATCTTTCATAGAACCCCACAGCGTGAGAATACGCCACCAGAACCTTGTGCATAACATCTGCATAGGTTTCATCAACCATGTCCAGCAGTCGTTTACCAACCCCGTGTCCCTGGCATTCCGGTCTGACCAACATGTAATGGATGTAGGCGGCCATATACCCATCGGACAGAACGTTCACGAGTCCGACAAGCCGGTCGCCATCCCATGCAGTAAATACAGATGTCGACGAGTGGATTGCCATGGTCAGTTTTTCAGGATGGTTTCCCGAGTCCCAATCCAATGCTAAAAACAGATCCTGCAAATCTGTCATTTTCAGATTCTTTTCATTCTTATATGTATACATATACTCGTTTCTCCTTGTGCATAAAGTTGCTGGAGAAGCATACATTTAGCTAATTGATACGTCCAATATATGGTTAGTATCAATCGATACAAACTTGATCTCGTTTGTCGTCGTCAAAGCCATTTTCTCTGTTGACAACTATCGACACTTTGAGCAAATTGACTTTCCCAACAGCGTGGGGCTGTAGCTCAGTTGGGAGAGCGCTTGAATGGCATTCAAGAGGTCGTGGGTTCGATTCCCTCCAGCTCCACCAATGATTATAAAGGCTTAGAAGGTTTTCCTTCTAAGCCTTTTTTCGTGGAATATACAAAAGAATATACAAATGATATCGGGTGGATGAAAAATGATGGTAGATTGACGAAATCATATCCTGAGAAATGATGGTGTTGTGTAGTGTTTTATCACAATTAAGCTATGTGTTATGTGTCTCTTGAAGTCGTATTTCAATAAACTCAAGTATAATGGTGAAATCTTATGAAAGTGTTTTTAAGTCACAGTAGTTGCGATAAACGAAGAGTGAAAGAAATTGCTGACTTTTTGAGGCAAAACGATATAGATTCTTGGGTTGATGAGGCTGAGATTAGAATTGGGGAAAGTTTGATTACAAAAATTTCGAAGGGCATTTATGAAACAGATTTAATCTTAGCTTTTTTGTCTGCTAGCTCCGTTGTCTCCCCATGGGTACAAAAAGAGCTTTCTTTAGCAATGAACAGAGAGATTTGCGAACGGCGGATTGCTGTACTGCCCATCTTAATTGATGCATGCCCAATCCCTCATTTTCTTCGTGACAAGCTGTATGCGGATTTAGTGACCAAGAGTTCCTATGAAAAAGAACTGCATCGAATTGTTTCAACTATATTTTTTTATAGATCGAGTGAAGAAAACGTTTCTCCTGATTCGGGCATTGGGGCAAAGCATGGTACAACTCAAAACTTTGCGGATGGAGGTGCAATTAATCAACAACAATCAAATGCGACCATTGGTGATAGTCCTCACAATCAGGAAGTCTTCGATCGCAATCGGAAACGTAAGAATGAAGCAATACAACGGCTATGGATTTTCGGTTTTATTTGTGGTGTGATTATTCCAATGTTTGGGTTGGTAATGCCAGTCATGGCACTAAAGGTTGCTTATGTTTTCGGTGGTGGACTTATGGCCTTATCTTGTTTTTTTGTGGGACGAGGGCTAGCTCAAACTGTTGATGCTATTGAGGATAATCCAAACCTTTTAGCTATAACCTCTGAGGCCGGTAATTCATGGGTTTTTAGCAAAGAAGGTTGGGAGAAGTTTGCCCATTTTCATGATTACAGATGGGGGGTTAGAAAAATGCTAGTTGGCTGCCTTTTATTAGCGTTAGGATTATTGGTCTGTGCTTGTGGGCTTGTTGCTATATGAATTCATAAATCAATAGAATAATAATCTGCCCTCTTCCTCTGAACTACGGGGATTCCTTTGATAAACAAAATTATCTCATATATAATCAATATCTTTGCTAGCTTCCATCGGGTCTACTTGAGAATTAGGGGACATCATACCTATTTATGAATAACCCATCATATCAATCTTAGAGAATCAATCAGAGTTGATCCTGAGTCCGATTGTGGCGCTTTGTGTAATTAGGGGGGCGCCATACCTATTTTTTCTTCCGGCCCGGCTTTCGTGGCCTCCAATCGACTCCAAGTTGAGACTGGATGCGTTTGAAGAATCTTTCATTCCCAACGAGATGAGATCTGCAATGCCTTACATCGGTTGTACCCAAAAGCTCTTAAATGAGATCAAGCCAGCACAAATCCTAGAGCCCGCTGATAAACGTGGGCTACAAGGTTGGCATGGCAACATCTACAGATTCTTTCGCAGAAAAACCGTTCTATTGGTAAATGACGAAACTCGGTTTGCCGTATTTATGCCCGGCTTGGTCAAGAAGGACTTCATGAACTTCGACAAGGTGTTCATAAAGCATTTCGAGATAGCTCTTCAGGGCATTGGGGCAACATCGGCTCAAATAGCCCAAGCCAAGTTGCTGCTCGGTGCGTTCTCTTATGGCAAGACCCAGAGTCGAAGTGTCCTTGGAACAATGAACGACATGAAGTTTACCATGGAGTACATGCTGAAAAATCGTCTTGGGCATTTGCCGCAGACTCGTGACGAGATTCAATGGATTACGGGGTTGCTTAATGACACGCCCTATAGCGGCAAAGACATTGATGGCTGTGTGTTTGCTGAAAGGGACATGTTGCGTTTAATAGATGGCGCCGAGAAGTAGTGCGATGGGCTTATACTAAAGGGTAGGCGTGTCAATCAATGATTATATAGGCTTAGAATGCTTTCTTCTAAGCCATTTTTGTGGAAAAGACACAGAGTTCGGAGTGGATCCATAAATCAAAAAGATGGGAGCAATTTGCTTATTTTTTGATTTATCCGGTGCTGGTTATCGTGTGTGCGATTTGTGCGTAAGGGCTAGGAAAAAGGAGAGTTTGATGAAGAAGAAATTGAAAAAGATGTTTGAAGACACGGGCGTGGATACCTCAACCCCAGGCTTCTATAACGACAAGAATTTCATCGCTCAGGAGCAAAATGATCCTAGCTTTCTCCAGGCATATGGATTTTGGGTGTATTATAGGAACTACAGCGACAAGTACCTCAAGAAGGTTAAGTCAATTGTTCCAACCATACTCTCGGTGGTGCAGCATGAGTTGGTGGAGGATGGGAGAATGGGGGCTTGTGTTGACGTGTCCCAAGTTCTATCCAAGATTCTTGAGAGGCACGGTATCTGGTGTGTCATGGTTGAAGGAGCTTTCAACGCTGACTACCCAGATGATGCTAACATCTCGGAGAAATACCTGTGGCATTTTGATGATCCAAAATCATTACGGGAGCGCCTGCCCCCAGGCCATGTTTGGTTGCATTGCCCTCCATATCAAGTGGTCGACATTACAATTAAACAGCAGCCGTACACGGAAGGACAATCGGACTACTTGCCTGAAATTGTGGCGCAGGAAGAAGTTGATATATTTGATGCCAAAGTTGGAGACATTTGTAGCCCGGAAGTTCGTTCAACAATTGCAGCAATGGGGCTAACCCCGAAGGTGTTTATGACTCAAAGTGGGGTTGATGGGTTCTCTGAGCTTGTTAGGCCGGTTTCCTTTGAGGCAGAGCAAACAACTCTGAGGTATATTCCGATTTCATTCACCGCATCAGATGGTGAACTCGAGAATATGGGAAACCTCATTTTGTCAGGCCGTAATCCATGCCAACTTTACACAGATAAAGTCCTTCCGGCTTTACAGGAGTTAGAGAATAAGGGGACACCGTGCTTGTTTTCATGTCCACCTGTTGTCATTTGAGTGACATTCAAGAAGTCGTGGGTTCATTTTTTTTAAACTTTACCAAGAATTATAATGAATTGGAGAGCCTTTGTTCAACCTCTTTCCCCGTGGTACACGCAAAATATTCAAATGAAGTCGGTGAATTCGATAAGGTGCTCATGATTTATTTATATATGGTTAATAATATATACCAATAGCACTTTTCTTGAACTCGCGACCATCCCACTTGGCTGTTGGTTTGAATTTGTCTCCAAGAGGACCATCCTTTCTCAAGAACACACCAATTTCATCATAGGGTATTTCAACTTTTAAATGTCCACATGCTCCCACAGTAACTTCGTATTCAGAGAAAATGAATATTACCCCAGTATTTGAAAATGCGAATCTTGGAATATAATCTTGGTTCAAATAGTATTCATCCAGGAGACAGTCTTTTAATTTATAAAACAGTATTTCTTTTATTTTAGACAATGGGTTCTTCTTGATATCAAATACATCATAGAACTCGATGTATCGGTTGCTCCTGATGTCAATGTTGATAGATCCGTATGATCCATCACCATTCATAGCAAGGTGGTAATAGGTATATCTGTCAAATAGTATGCTTAGAATTCGATCATTGTGCATAGATATATCGAAACTGGCATTGAAAGCAATTATATCATTATTCAAATTCCCTGCTATTGAAGCAAGTAACTCTTCATTGGTTTGGTCAAAAATAGGCCTTCCTATTAGCGATCTGATTATTGGGTATGTGACCTCAATTTTTAGATCGTCGTCCGTTATATCTTTCCCCGTGAACTTGTGGAATATCTGATTTGATAGCGATTCAGTTTCTATCCAATATTTGCTGTAAATATAATCATAAGAACGATTAAGGACATAACTGCTGCATGGTATAATGATCGCTAATAGTGATAATAATGTTCCGATTGTTGTGTACTTATTGGGCAATGACCAATTTTGCCATTGTCTCTGTTTTGGTAGTAGATGCATGTGAAAATTCCAGTAAAATAGGTTCATTGCAAAGCGGAGATGGAAAGTAACTTGGCCAAGGGAGAGGCATGGCGTCCTCCCTGATTCTAATTAGCTGAGTTTAAGCTAGATCAAGGTCTTCTGGCCTATGAATTAGGGGGACAGTATACCTAATTCTTGACTTGGTAGAGCCCATGTAGGATATTGCGCCCATGCCGAGAATTGCTCGTATTGTCGTACCCGGTGAGGCCCACCATGTGGTGCAGCGAGGAAACCGTCGATTGCCCACGTTCTTTTGCGAGGCGGATTACCAGTTGTATCTGGAACTTGTCAGGGAGTGGTGCGACAGACATTGCGTGGCCATCTGGTGTTACTGCCTGATGACCAATCATGTGCATCTGATTGCCGTTCCAGAGACCGAAAGCGGTTTGCGCCTGGCTTTCGGGGAGGCTCATCGCCGCTACTCGCTCCATGTCAACAAGCGCGAGGGATGGACCGGCCACCTGTGGCAGGATCGCTTTTCCTCCTTTGTCATGGATGAGGCGCATGCGCTCGCGGCGGCCCGCTATATCGAACGCAATCCCGTGCGTGCAGGCATGGTCTCGGACCCTGCCGATTACCCCTGGAGCAGCGCCCTGGCCCATCTGCAAGGGAGGGACGATATTCTGGTAAAGGCAGGGCCTCTGCTTTCCATGGTTCCGGATTGGCGAAGCTTCATAGCCTCAGGGGACGCGCAGGATGCTATGGATGCCTTGAGTAAGCATGCACGGACAGGCCGCCCGCTCGGCAACGACGTGTTTTTCGATCGGTTGCAAGCCCGTACAGGAGTGGACTTACGACCCCGGAAACCCGGCCCGAAGAAGCGGAATTAGGTATACTGTCCCTCTAATTCCTAATTCCTAATCCCTTTCCCTTCACCACGATTGTAGACATCCATTGCCAATATCGCTCTAAAAACATCCATATTGATCATGTGTAATTTCCTGTTTTTAGTTTATTTTATGAATGGTCGAGATATTCCGCCGAGACCTTTTTTTTGGAATGCCTCGAGGTATAGAGAGCGTCCATTTCGTGTTTTCATTGCAGCACATGGTAGTTTTTCTTTAATACCCATCGCCGTATATTTGCTGTCAGTTGTTTTAATCCATACACTACGCAGGCTATATCCTTCACCAAGCTGTTTACTGATGTCATTATGATCGACAAGCTGTAGAGACATTGGATTGTTTACATTGGTATAGCTTACCAAGATTGGTATAAATTTATCACATAAATTCAATCTGTTGGGATCGTTGTGTTCTTCAAAATTTGTTTTTTGTGGGCACTCATATGCGCGATTCGGGAGTTGGCTTAAAGTTTGTGTCCCGTGGACATCATTTTTAAAGATAAGCGTTGCAATGAGGTTTTGTCCGTCTCCCAACTCACAAAAAGCGGCTTCGCCTTTCACTCTGAGTTCGCCCATGTATATTTTCCGCAGAGAACGAATTGGATTTAGGCGATTATTAACTTCGACCATGCTGTAGCAGGAGACATCTCCACTGGGAGTCTGGACATCCATGCCAAGAAGGTAAGTGGTTGATGTTGAAAAAAGGAATGAAAGGAGGGCGAGGGAACCAGTGATCAAAACCAACGCTGTTGGGAACGCCCAGGCCGCTTCGGCAAACAGTTTCACTGACTCTTTTTTGTGATTGTAGAGTAATACGAAAAAAAGAATGAGGAGGATAGGACTTGCCATGGCTGACATCATTAAAACAGTCTCAAAAGCGGAAAGCCAAATGATAGTCCAGATGATTAAGAAAGAGGTGAAGAAGGGATGTGAATGTAAAAAGGCTATCGGTTTTTTGAAAAAACAAATTATCTTCTTTGTAGGGGGGTGTGATCAATGGAAGTCATGATGGATAATAATACTCCCTTCTGTCATTCTGAGTGGAGAAGCTTTGCCAATTGTCAATAGGCGGGGCTTGCCAGTTAACCTTGCAACTAATACCCATTACGCTATCTGCTCATGGGCTTTCTACCGCGTATTCCAAGAATGGTTTAATCAATCGATTGCCAAAAGAGATGCCTGAAAATTACAAATTCAACCCAATCATTTCCTATCGCGAGCGAGCACATTTGTCACTTTCATCGAACTTGCCACCCACGTACCACATTTTATGCTCTGAAAAACCTAATGCTCAGTCGATTGTGCCAAGTGTTAAGAAACGCCTGTTGGACAAACCAAAATCTCAACAGTCTGAATATTCTTAATATTTATTGAGTTATCAATAGTTTTTTAGCTTTGTGGCATCTTTTTGCTCATACTTTCGACGTATTTCGCACTTTTTTAAAGCATTATAAGCCAGTCTGTCAAAAAATACGACACCCTATAGCAATATGCCTGCTTTCGCCGCACTAGCCTTGTGTTGAAGTTTTCCACAGGCCCCACCTGTGTCTTCCGTTTTCATGCGGCAAAGAGGAGCTGGAGCCAATTCCATTAAGTTTTTATTGTCATCCTCGCCGGTTGCGTTCGGCGAAAAAATCTATATCGTCTGGTGCCTATGCGCATACTCATCACCCACTGCAACTTTCCCGCCCAATTTCGGCACATAGCTGAGTACCTTGGCCGCAATCCCGACAACGAGGTCGTGTTTGCATGCGTAACCCCACGCCGGGAGTGGAGCATCCCAGGAGTTGCGAAAGCGGTATTTCAACCGACTGAAAGTGATGTAGGGCTCTTCCACCCGCTGAGCAGCAGCATAGATGAAGCGGTGCGGCATGGTCAGGGATTGCTTGAAGCCTGTCGCAAGCTCAAAGCAAAGGGGTTCAAGCCGGACATCATCCTGGGCCATTCCGGGTGGGGGCAGACCTTGTACCTCAAGGACGCCTTTCCCGATGTGCCGATGGTGAGCTATTTTGAATGGTATTACAGGTCGGACGGGCCGGAAACTCGGCTTTCCAACCAGAAGGATGATTTGGGGCGGGCCGTGCTCAGGATGCGCAACACCTCAATTCTACATGACTTGGTCGCCTGCGATGTCGGAGTATCGCCGACAGCCTTTCAAAAGGCCCAATTGCCGGCAGAGCTACAGAGCAAAATTCATCAAATCCACGATGGCATCGACACTCGATACTTTGCACCAGACCCCAATATTACTATTCAAGATTTGCAGCTTCCCGGCGTTGATCTCACAGGTTGCAAGGAACTGTTGACATACTGCTCGCGGGGCCTTGAACCCTATCGGGGCTTCCCGCAATTTTATCAGGCCCTGCCTGCCATTTTAGAGGCTCGCCCCAATTGCCATGTGCTTATCGTCGGTGAGGACAGGGTATGTTACAGCCCGAAACTGCCGGATGGCCGCACCTATAAGCAGGAGATGATGAAAAGGGTGCGTGTGGATGAACGGCGGGTGCACTTCATTGACCCATTGCCATACGGTTTGTACAAAAGGGTACTCCAGGCCTCCACAGTCCACGCCTATCTCACCTGGCCCTTTGTCCTCTCCTGGTCCCTGCTGGAAGCCATGAGCTGCGAATGCCTCATAGTCGGATCAGACACCGAGCCGGTGCAGGAAGTGTTGCAAGACGGCCAAAACGGCTTCCTGACCTCATTCACCGATCCGAGCAGAATTGCCAAGGATATGATCCAGGCTCTTGCTATTGCACCTGATACACAGCTGATTCGTCAAGCTGCGCGCCGCACGATTCAGGGAAAGTATGCGTTGAGTTGCTGTCTCCCCCAACATATCGAGTTGCTCTCCAACTTGATTTGATACCGTGTCGGTCGGCCAATAACGCCGATCAGGTTTACCCTGAACGACCTCGACTTTCGAACAATTCGTCGCGCAATGGTCAATGAGGGCTCTCGCTGAATCCGGTTTCCTAGGGGGGGCGCTCTGAAGATGGTACTAGGGGGAGCCTCTGTTCTCATTGTATGACCACTTCATCATACCGACATTCAGTCGACATCGGATATTGAGTATTTCATTATTGTTTCCCTTGTGGTAGTCCGATGCTAAACACAAGGGAGCAGTGGTGGCTATTTACGCGCATACATTGGAAAATGCAGAGTCGGATGCGTGGCAGACGCTGGAAGAACATTTAGTAAATGTGGCCGATCTGGCCGCAGCCTTTTCAGGACCGTTCCACGCAGCGGAGTGGGGGAGGGCAGTCGGTCTCCTGCATGACATCGGAAAGCACAGACCTGAATTCCAGAAAAGACTGACGGGCGAGAGTAAAAACCCCGCAGACCACAAAGGGACCGGAGCGCGGTTATTCGAAAATTTGGGGACAAGGTTCGGCCTGTTGGGAGCCTATTGCGTTGCCGGCCATCACTCCGGGCTTCCTGATTATTATGGGACGAAAAACGGCAAGTCCCTTGGGGAGATCGTCCGCCAGGCCGCGTCCTTGCCAGCGTGGGTGGCGAATCCCTTGGAGGGGATGGCCGAACCTGAATTCCCGTTTGCACTTCGCAATGCGTTTCAGGCTTCTTTTTTTACCCGTATGCTCTTTTCCGCACTGGTTGATGCGGACTTTTTGGATACAGAAGCGTTTATGGAGGCCGAGAAAAGTTCTGGGCGCGTTGAAGGGCCGCCCCTTGAGGAACTCCGTGACGCGTTGGACAATACCCTCGCCGCCTTCAACAAACCGGGGCGAATCAACGAACTGCGGGCGGAAATCCTGACCCATTGTCGGGACAAGGCCGCTCTTGAGCCGGGGCTTTTCACGCTGACCGTGCCGACAGGCGGCGGCAAGACCCTCACTTCCATGGCCTTTGCCCTGGATCACGCGCTGCTGCATGGAAAGCGCCGAATCGTCTATGTCGTTCCGTATACCTCCATCATCGAGCAGAACGCGCAGGTGTTCCGAGATATTTTCCCCCCGCATTCCGTCATCGAGCACCACAGCACCTTTGATGCCCATCGTCGTTTCCGGGAGGACGGCGGTGATGAGTCCCTTGTGGCCAAGCGGCACAGGTTGGCCTGCGAGAATTGGGATTCGCCTATCGTGGTCACCACCAATGTCCAATTCTTTGAGTCTCTTTTCGCGAGTAAAACTTCCAAGTGCCGCAAGCTGCACAATCTGGCCGATGCGGTCATTGTCCTTGACGAGGCGCAGATGCTGCCGGTGGAATTCATGGACCCGTGTCTGCGGGCTTTGGAGGAGCTGGCAGCCAACTACGGGACCAGTGTCGTGCTCTGCACCGCGACTCAACCCGCGTTGCGCAGGGAGGATTTTTCGTGCGGACTGGAGGGGTTGGGCGAGCATAGGGAGCTGGCCCCGGACCCCGGGCGTATACATGAGGCATTCAAACGCACGGAACTGCATGATCTTGGCGATATGGCTCTGGCGGACGTTGCGGACATGGTCCGGGAACGCGAGCAGGTGCTTTGCATCGTCAACACCCGGGCCAGGGCCGCAGAGTTGTTCGGGCTGGTGGGCGACGAGCCCGGAGCGCGCCATCTGAGCGCGGTCATGTGTCCGGCGCACCGGTCAGAAAGGCTGGTGGAGATTCGGAGGATGTTGGCTGACAGGCAACCTTGCCGGGTGGTCAGTACCCAGCTTGTGGAAGCCGGAGTGGATGTGTCCTTCCCGGAGGTGATTCGCGAAATGGCGGGTTTGGACTCCATCACCCAGGCTGCGGGACGGTGCAACCGCGAGGGTGAACGAGAGGGAGTGGCCCCGGTTTCCGTTTTCAATCCGACCGAAGGACTGCCACGGGCATTCGCCGGGCAGGCTCATCACACGCAGTCCGTGCTGCGCTCGGGCAAGGATCCATTTTCGCCCGAGGCCATCACGCAATTTTTCAAGCTGCATTATTGGCTGCAACAGGACAAGCTCGACAGCAAAAGGGTTATGGATGAGCTGTGTGACGACAACGGCGAATGGTCTTTCCGGGAAGCGGCGAAAAAGTTTCGTCTTATCCAAAGTCCCATGGTCCCGATCATCATTCTCTTCAATGGACAGGCGGACGCATTGGTGAACTCCCTCAGGTACGCCGAACAGCACGGCGGCATACTGCGGAAACTCCAGCAATATACCGTTCAGATTTACGAGAGCCAGTTCGCGGCCCTTGATGCGGCCGGAGCTGTCGAATGGGTGGCGGATGCTTACGCCGTGCTGTGCAAGATGGACTATTATGACGACATGTTCGGGCTGACAGTGCCCGATGTGTGCAATCCAGAGGATTTTCTCGCTTAGGCGTTTAACATACGGAGGTGAAACCCGTGTCTGGAATACAACTGAGAGTCTGGGGCGATTATGCCTGTTTTACCCGGCCGGAGATGAAGGTGGAGCGCGTCAGTTACGACGTGATGACCCCCTCGGCGGCGCGGGGAATTCTGGAGGCCGTGTATTGGAAGCCGGCCATTCGGTGGGTGGTCGACCGCATCCATGTGATGAAGCCCATCCGCTTCGACAATGTGCGCCGCAACGAAGTGTCGGCCAAGATACCCGTCACGGGCATTAAATCGGCCATGAAGGGCGGCACGGAACCACTGCGCCTGTTTGTGGAGGACAACCGCCAACAACGGGCCGCCATGGTACTGCGGAATGTGGAATACATTATCGAGGCACATTTCGACTATACATCGGGTGAGGACCGCAACGACGGCAAGCACCTGGACATGTTCAACCGTCGGGCAAAGAAAGGGCAATGTTTTCAGCAGCCGTATCTCGGGTGCCGGGAATTCGCCGCGTTCTTTGAACCGGTGGAGGGAAATATCCCAGTGTCGCCGTTGGCAGAGGAAGTCGACCGCGATCTTGGTTGGATGCTGCACGACATCAACTATGCGGCGAACATGACCCCGGTTTTCTTCCGGCCCGTCATGAAAAAAGGTGTCATCGACTGCCGCGAAGGATTGGTGACAGCATGATCATGTACGCATTGAATAAATATTATGAGCGGTTGCGGGTGGATCCCAAGGTCAAGATTTCGGATTACGGTTTCGGCAGACAGGGCGTGCATTTTTGCCTGACGCTGGACTCAGCAGGCAGTCTGGTGGGTAAGCCGTTGGATTTGCGCGATGAAAAAGGCAGGGCGCGGCGCATCGAGGTGCCGGGACCTGTCGAGCGGTCCAGTGGCACTCTTTCCAATTTTGCCTGGGACAATACAGGCTATGTGCTCGGAGCGGATGACAAAGGCAAACCGGAACGGACAGCCCAGACCCATGCTGCCTTCAAGGAGAGGGCGGCGACCGTGCTTGACGGCGTGGATGATCTCGGTGCCGGGGCGTTTCTGGCATTCCTCGAAAAATGGCAGCCGGAACAGGCCGAGACCCTTTCGGGCTGGGAAAACATCATCGGGCAGAACATTGTCTTCCAACTCGATGGGGAAGCCGGATTCCTGCATGACCGTCCCGCCTTCCGCGAGGCGTGGAACCGATACATGGGAGCTAACGGGAGCAGTGAAACAGGCATGTGTCTCGTGACGGGCAAGACAGCCCCCATTCCGTTGACTCATGCCAAGATCAAAGGCGTTCCGGGCGCACAGACCGCCGGGGCCTCGCTTGTTTCATTCAACATCGATGCGGCGATCTCCTACGGCAAAAAGCAGAATCTTAATGCGCCTGTCTCGGAACAGGCCGCATTTGCCTACACCACGGCCCTGAACCATCTGCTCGCCCCGGACAGCCCGCGCAAGGTGCAGATGGGCGACACCACCGTCGTGTTTTGGACTGATGGCTCCGGCGATGCCGACAAGCTGTTCGGGTGCGGCATGGGAGCCAGAAAGGCCGAGGATGAAACCCTGGCCCGTCGGTTGGAGAGTTACCTGTCGACCATTGCCAAGGGGACGTATCCGGAAGAATTGGGGCGTGCCGACACCCCGTTCTACGTGCTCGGCTTGTCGCCCAATGCGGCGCGATTGTCAGTGCGTTTCTGGCATGTCGGCACAGTGGGCGGCATGGCGGAGAGTCTGGGGGCGCATTATCAGGCGCTTGCATTGCCGCGTCGTTTTGACAGCGAGCCTGAACATCCAAGCCCGTGGCAATTGCTCAAGGAGCTGGCACCGCAGCGCGACTCCAAGAATATCTCGCCGTTGTTTTCAGGCCAGCTCGTCCGTTCCATCATCGGAAATCAGCCGTATCCGCAGACGCTTCTGTCCGCTGCTCTCGGACGTATCCGGGTGGATAAGGCGGTCAATTATCTTCGGGTGGCGCTGGTCAAAGCTTTTCTCGTTCGCAACTGTAAACAGGAGATGCATATGACTCTTGATACGACGAATACGGATATAGGTTACCGTCTCGGCAGGCTCTTTGCCATTGTCGAGCGGATTCAGGAGGAGGCTGTACCCGGTGCCAATGCTACGGTACGGGATCGGTTCTTCAGTTCTGCCACAGCAACGCCGGGACGGACTTTTCCCATTATCTTGAAAAATGCTCAACACGGTTTGGCGAAAATCCGGAAGGAAAAGCCCGGTTGGGCTGTCACCCTCGAAAAACAGATTCAAGACATCGTCGGCGGCATCGACGCAACCGCCGGATTTCCGACCTCCCTGTCTTCGGAGAAACAGGGAATGTTCATCCTGGGCTACTATCAGCAGCGGCAGGATTTCTACACTAAAAAAGAAAATAAAACGGAGGACTAGACCATGACCGCCATTAATAATCGCTATGAATTCGTGTACCTTTTCGACGTGGAAAACGGTAACCCCAACGGTGACCCGGACGCGGGCAACACGCCGCGCATCGACCCGGAAACCGGGCATGGACTGGTCACTGATGTCTGCCTGAAGCGTAAGATCCGAAATTATGTGGAGATCGCCAAGCCCGGCGAGGAGGGCTATAATATCTATGTCGCGGAAAAGGGTGTCCTTTCCCTGATTCGTGAACCTGCTTACAAGACCGAAGAAGTCAAAAAGCTCAAAAAGAAGGAAGATCAGATTGCCGCCGCCCGTCAATGGATGTGCGCCAATTACTTCGACGTCCGCACCTTCGGCGCGGTCATGTCCACAACGTTGAACAACTGCGGTCAGGTTCGCGGTCCCGTACAGCTTACCTTTGCCAAGAGCATTGAGCCGATCATCCCCGCTGAAGTGTCCATCACCCGTATGGCCGTGGAAACCGAGAAAGAGGCCAAGGCGCAGGACGGCGACAATCGCACCATGGGCCGCAAGCACATCGTGCCCTATGCTTTGTACCGGGCCGAGGGGTTTGTCTCCGCACATCTGGCCGATGGCGACAAGGGAACCGGTTTTTCCGATGGCGATCTGGAACTGCTCTGGCAGGCGTTGGCGAACATGTTCGACCACGACCATTCCGCCGCGCGGGGCAAGATGAGCGCCCGCGGGCTGATCGTCTTCAAACATCAGGACAAATTGGGCAACGCGCCTGCGCACAAGCTCTTTGACGTGGTGACCGTTACGCGTAACGGAGATGCCTCCGGTCCTGCCCGGGCATTCGGGGATTACGTCGTCTCCGTGAACGAAGGCGCCATCCCCGAAAGCGTATCCATGGAAGTCAAGTTCTAGCCATGGACAGGACGCTGCCCCTTTCCGCATTGCAGCACTATATGTACTGCCCGAGGCAGTGCGCGCTCATCCATGTGGAAAAAGTGTGGGCCGAGAACAGGTTCACGGCGGAAGGGCGATTGTTGCACCTCCGCGCTGATTCCGGTGCTCCGGGACGGCGCGGAGGTGTCGCCGAGGACCGTTCGGTTCCTCTTCGGAGTGACCGGCTGGGGCTTTACGGTATCGCCGATGTGGTGGAGATGCGGCCCGGCCCGGATGGGGAGGATATCCCTTACCCCGTTGAATACAAGCGGGGCAGCCCCAAGCTTGCGGACTGGGACAGGGTGCAGCTTTGTGCCCAGGGGATGTGTCTTGAGGAGATGCTTGATGTTGTCATTCGGGAAGGCGCGATTTTTTACGGCAGGCCGCGTCGTCGTGAACGGGTGACTTTCGACGACGCGTTGCGCAAAATCGTTGAACGTGTTTGCGACGCACTCCATGAAATGGTTGATACCGGGACGGTTCCGCCAGCGGTCCCTGGCAGGCAGTGTCGGGGCTGTTCTCTTTCGGATTCCTGTATGCCGAAGGTTCGTCGTACCGTGGAATCCTATCTGCTCAAAGGACTTGAGCCATGAAAAAACTGCTGAATACGCTCTACGTCACTTCGCAGGGCAGTTATCTATCCAAGGATGGAGAATGCGTTGTCGTTCGGACCGAAGATGGGGAGAAGAAACGCTTTCCCGTCCATGTGCTCGACGGCATTGTTTGTTTCGGGAACGTCTTGTGCAGTCCTTTTTTGCTGGGCCATTGTGGGGAAAAAGGGGTGTCGGTCTCCTTTCTGACCGAATGGGGAAAGTTCCTGGCTGGGGTGCGTGGGCCGCAGGGCGGCAACGTCCTGCTTCGCCGGGCGCAATACCGGCTGGCGGATGACCCTGAAGCGTCTTCGGGTATGGCTCGGGCCATCATCGTCGGTAAAATCGCCAATTCACGCGCTGTCTTGCGCCGCTGTCTTCGGGATCATGCCGATCGCGTGGACGCTGATGCCGTCGGGCGGGCGGTGGAGTACCTCGACGATAGTGCCCGGCGTTTGCTCAGCCCGATATCGTTGGATGAGGCCCGTGGCATGGAAGGGCAGGCCGCCAACGTCTATTTTGCGGTTTTTGCCAACCTGATCCTTGCCAATGACCCGATTTTTTCCTTTGACGGCAGGAATCGTCGACCGCCGTTGGATGTGGTGAATTGCCTGCTCTCGTTTGTTTATACACTGTTGGCTCATGATGTCCGGTCCGCTTTGGAGGCGGTGGGTCTTGATCCACAGGTGGGTTTTCTTCATCGTGACAGGCCGGGGCGACCGGGCCTTGCCCTCGATATGATGGAGGAGTTCCGTCCCTTTGTGGCGGACAGGTTGGTTTTGTCGCTCATCAATCGTGGTGAAGTTCGTCCGCAGGGTTTTGTCCGCAAGGAGAGTGGTGCCGTGTTCATGGATGACGATACCCGGAAGGTGGTGCTGACCGCATGGCAGAAGCGTAAGCAGGATGAAGCGCTGCATCCGTTCCTCAAGGAACGGTTGCAGCTCGGTTTGGCGTTTCATGTTCAGGCGCAGCTTATGGCGCGCAGTGTCCGGGGCGACCTGGATGGATATCCACCCTATTTCTGGAAGTAACCATGCTTGTTTTAGTGAGTTATGATGTGAGCTTTGAAGATGATGATGGCGTGCGCCGCCTTCGCAGGATCGCCAGGATTTGTGAGAACTTCGGGCAAAGGGTGCAGTATTCGGTTTTTGAATGTGTTGTGGACCCGGCGCAATGGACTCGGTTGCGCCAAGGTTTGCTTGATGCTTTTGATGAGGAGCGTGACAGTCTTCGTTTTTATTTTCTTGGCAAGAACTGGCAGCGTCGGGTGGAACAGCATGGGGCCGGAGAGACATATGATCCGGAAAGGGACACGCTGATCATATAGTGCGAACCAGAAGCTGTCTGCAAAACTCCGGGATGTTCGCACTTAGGCAAAAGTTAATAATTATATGATGTTGTATTTATACCAGTAGTTGGAGTCCGTTACTACGGTTTATTTTGAAAGGGTTCGCGGATATTCCGTCCGCACCCCTCTGGTGGGCGGCATTATCCAGCCCACAGTCGCCCCCCACACGGGGGCGTGGATTGAAACATTCGCTTCGGCATATGTCGGCGTTGGCGGGGACAGTCGCCCCCCACACGGGGGCGTGGATTGAAACAGGAACACGGACCGGCTTTGCTTCTTGCGCTTCGTCGCCCCCCACACGGGGGCGTGGATTGAAACTTGAGAAGAAGTCGAACGCGGCCCTTTCAGTTGTGTCGCCCCCCACACGGGGGCGTGGATTGAAACCTGAACGGCTCGGCTTCAAGCCTCGCAGTCTCGCGTCGCCCCCCACACGGGGGCGTGGATTGAAACGCTCTACACACAAGGAGGTCATGTAAATGGCCGGGTCGCCCCCCACACGGGGGCGTGGATTGAAACCGAAAGGGTAGCGTTCCCAAGCAGGAGCATGACGGTCGCCCCCCACACGGGGGCGTGGATTGAAACCCGTCAAGCTCGGTGGCCATCCGGGTCAGAACGCGTCGCCCCCCACACGGGGGCGTGGATTGAAACTCTCTGTAATCCCGGAGAAGGCCTGCCAACTCGTGTCGCCCCCCACACGGGGGCGTGGATTGAAACTCTTAGCCCGCTGCAAGCGTACAGGCCGCCCAGCGTCGCCCCCCACACGGGGGCGTGGATTGAAACCTTCGACCTGTATTCTCTGCGCCACTTTGTCAGCGTCGCCCCCCACACGGGGGCGTGGATTGAAACCTTATCCATCCATTCCCTATACGCTTCCAGGCGGGTCGCCCCCCACACGGGGGCGTGGATTGAAACCGAAAGGTCCAAGCTCGGTGTAGGCACCGTGGATGTCGCCCCCCACACGGGGGCGTGGATTGAAACATATGCCAAGCAGAAGGGCAGAGTTTTACTTGTGTCGCCCCCCACACGGGGGCGTGGATTGAAACCGAACTCAAGCGCCGTTTCGCCAGTGTTGACAGGTCGCCCCCCACACGGGGGCGTGGATTGAAACTCACCGAATCACTCGGCGGGACGCCATCGACCGAGTCGCCCCCCACACGGGGGCGTGGATTGAAACCGGTAATACCACCAAGGAATCGACCACCACCGTGAGTCGCCCCCCACACGGGGGCGTGGATTGAAACCCTCGGGTCTGCACACATTACTTGAATTTGGTAGTCGCCCCCCACACGGGGGCGTGGATTGAAACATAGGACGTATCCGGGTGCGCCATAAGACGAACAGTCGCCCCCCACACGGGGGCGTGGATTGAAACCTTGCCTACGCGCAACAGGCCATTGCCTCTTTCGTCGCCCCCCACACGGGGGCGTGGATTGAAACCGCGTATCCGCCGCCACCGCCACCGCCACCACGGGTCGCCCCCCACACGGGGGCGTGGATTGAAACTCTGGCATAGCCGCACAGAATTACACCTTTGAGATGTCGCCCCCCACACGGGGGCGTGGATTGAAACAGGTCGTCTGATGGGGTACCACTCTCGGTGTCCAGTCGCCCCCCACACGGGGGCGTGGATTGAAACTCGGTCAAGTTAAGCCTGTCACGCAACCCGTCAAGTCGCCCCCCACACGGGGGCGTGGATTGAAACTGTGACTTTTCCGATTCAAGGATGGAAAGGGCTTGTCGCCCCCCACACGGGGGCGTGGATTGAAACTGTCGAGCGGTTGCAAAACAACCCAGAGCGTCTGTCGCCCCCCACACGGGGGCGTGGATTGAAACATGAGTTGGCGGCGGCCCAAGCACAATGGAGGGAGTCGCCCCCTACACGGGGGCGTGGATTGAAACAAGGGCTTCGACTTCCCTGTTGCGTCTTGCGATGGTCGCCCCCCACACGGGGGCGTGGATTGAAACAAGGACAACAACGTCAAGATGCCGAACGCCGCTGGTCGCCCCCCACACGGGGGCGTGGATTGAAACACCAGTGATGAGATCACGCGCCATAAAGGTTATGTCGCCCCCCACACGGGGGCGTGGATTGAAACAAACCAACTGTGCCATTGACAACAAAACGTCTTTGTCGCCCCCCACACGGGGGCGTGGATTGAAACCCTGAAACTCTGAAAAATGAAGATGTTCGATTGAGTCGCCCCCCACACGGGGGCGTGGATTGAAACCTGAAGCAGTGGGACGGGTTGGCAGCGGTGCAGGGGGCGCCCCCCACACGGGGGCGTGGATTGAAACTTTTGTCCCTGGTCGTGTCTTCGTTACTCCAAGTGTTGCCCCCCACACGGGGGCGTGGATTGAAACATTCGCATTGCCGTGTCTATAGCGTCTTTATAGGGTCGCCCCCCACATGAAGCATATCCTTCAGGACTGAAGAGGGCGCCTTCTAGTGTTGCCCCCCCGACGCGGAGTGGTAGGGTCATCCACCACGGGGGAATTAAATACATGGGGGAGTCAAAATCGATTCTTAAGGAGTGCTTTTAGATTGGGTTTGTGTCCTCTTTGTGTCCCAATCCACAGCAGCGGCTAGCGCAACTATGCGAAATCCGGCACCTGATGCATCCCGTGCACACAATGCGCAAGTTGGAATAAACGGGCGAAAGTTAATTTTTTATAGTTAGTTAAAGGTTTATTGTTTTCACGGGCAATCTTGAATGGCATTCAAGAGGTCGTGGGTTCGATTCCCTCCAGCTCCACCATAAGAAAGTTAAGGACTTCGGATTATCTTCGAGGTCCTTTTTTCGTGGTTTTGGGCCGTCGTCCAGATATTTGCTGCCTTCCGATTCTACGAAGTCGCTGACGAATTTCACCGACCTGACATTGAATGTGGAGTTGGTGCAGTGTCGGCTTCGTTTTAAGGGAGGGGAAGTTAGTTTGACGGCAAGGTACACAAAGTGCCCCCTCTTGCATTTCGCTGTCCGGAAAAACCCGGACATACAAAACTCGCTTCGTGAGTTAACCGCGCCCCTTGTGCGTTGCGTCTTGAATTTTGCAGGCGCCTCCGTCGGGATTCGGCATCCCTGCAAATCTGACGGTATGAGCATTGAGCTGAATGATTGCTACGCCTGTGAATCAGACTGCATTGACTTGTAATCTCGGCTTGTTCTATTGTTTATAGTATTGAATACAAATGGAGATTTATTTGAACCGGAAAAGAACGTGTCTGTCTTGACGAGCCTTCCGCCGAAGCGGCTTCAGCTTTTCCTGCTCGTCTGCGTCTCGATATTCATTTGCTTTATCGTGGGGTGTCGTGGAAGCGAGAATGCAGTGCCTGTCGCAGAGCGCGGCGTGCTCGATCTTTCCGGTTGGAATCCTGCATTGGATAACCCGATCGCTCTGGATGGGCAGTGGGAGTTCTATTGGGACCGTCTGTTGACTCCTGAGGACTTCGTAGATGGCGGCAATGTTCGATTCAAGAGCGGTTATCTGACTTTTCCCGGCTACTGGACAAATCATGATCTTGAAGGGCATCCCTTGCACGGCGCCGGACAGGCGACGTTCCGCCTGCGTGTCCTGATGCCTCTCGGCAATCACGATTTGACAGTGCGATTTGTTTCGGTCCGGGCTGCCTATCAGGTTTGGGCCAATGGAGAGCCTGTCGCTTCGAGCGGAGTGGTTGGACGCAGCGATGAGACAGAAACTCCGGACCGTTCGATTTTTCTGTCCAGGATCGCAAGCGACGGAACGCCCGTCGAGCTGGTGATGCAGATATCCAACCACTTCTTTCCCGGAGGCGGGGTGCAGAACCCCATCATGCTGGCTGGACCAGGCCCCCTGGAAAAGGTCCATGAGGCTGCGCGTGGCTGGGGGTTGTTGTTTGCGGGCTGCATGCTGATCATGGCCGTTTATCATTTTATTCTCTACATTCTGAGAAAGAAAGATGTCTCGACGCTGTACTTTGGATTCTACTGCATCGTTCTGACGGTACTGGTTGCCGCAAGCGATTCCTCTGACTGGTTGATCAGAGCGTATCTTCCAAATCTCCAATTCGTGTCGGTCAGCAAGACTGCGCTTGTCTGTTATGCTATTTCGACTTCAATACTGTATAGATTCTACAGGTCGTTATATCCGAAGGAGTTCGGTCGCCTGCTTCTCTATATTGTTGACATACGAGGGCTCCTGTTCATTGCAATTGTTCTGTCTCAACCAGGTGTCGTCTATCAATCCGCTCTCCAGTTGTTTGCGCTGACGGCCATATTTTTTACGGCGTGTTTTATCGTTTTGCTGTTTATCTGTTTTCGCCGTGGCTACAGCGGATCGCTGATTCTTCTTTGTGGAATAGTTCTGCTCGGCATGAGTTCAACACATGACGTCTATTTTTTGATTTTCAATACCCATGTGGTGAGTCTACTTCCGCTGGGGTTGTTTGCGCTCGTCATGTCGCAGGCGGGGACTTTGGCGCTACGTTTTTCCAAGTCTTTTGCCGATGTCGAAAGCCTTTCCGAGAAGCTTGAGATCAAGAATATGAATCTCGAAAAGGAAATTGCCGAGCGCAGCCGGTTGGAACGGGAGATCGTGAACATAAGCGAAGAAGAGCGGCGGCGCATTAGCCTGGACCTCCATGACGGGCTGTGCCAGCAATTGACCGGGGCCCGTTTGCGATGTGCCGCATTGTCGTGGGTGAGTCCCGTGCCGAACGGCAAGGACGAGGAATTGCGTCAACTCTCGTTACTTTTGGACGAACTGGTAGACCAGGCATACGACCTGTCCTGCGGCATCTGGCCGCTGGAGCATGGCACCGGAAATACAGGGCCGTCCTTGGAAGACATGGTCAGGCGCTACTCCCGGTTAAGCGGCATCCCAATGAAATTCAGTGACAAGAGGGCCTGCGAAACCTGCCGGAACATGCAAGTGACGCAACTCTACCGCATTGCCCAGGAGGCTATCGCCAATGCCGTCAAGCACGCCAAGCCGGAGAGTGTCGTCATTAGGTTCGATTGCGTCTCGAACGGCCTGGCAACCCTCACGGTTCGTGATGACGGCGTTGGCAGGTCTGCGGCAGCGCACTCCAAGGGAGGGCTCGGGATGAGCATCATGGCGCATCGGGCGATGATGATCGGCGGAGAGTTGGAAATTGTCGATGTGGATGAATCCGAAGGCGGGGGTACTAAGGTTATCTGTTCTATCGCCTGTAATTCAGGCACGCAGAAAAAGTGCAAAGAAGGTGAAGCATGAGCCTCTCAGCCAGCATACTGATTGTGGATGATCATCCGGCCGTGCGCGAAGGGTTGGCTTTGCTGCTTGCCAAGGGGGAGCATACCGTCTGCGGTGAAGCGGCATGTCGAACTGAGCTGCTGGCCCAGCTCGATTCAGTTTGCCCGGACCTAGTCCTGGTGGACATCTCTCTTGGAGAGGAGAGCGGCTTGGATTGCATTGAGGATTTGGTTTCAATGAATCTTCCGGGGCTCATCTATTCCATGCACGGGAGCAGCCAACTCGTGAAGCGTGCCTTGAACCGCGGGGCGCGCGGATTTGTCACCAAATGTGAAACATCGACCGTTCTTCAGGAAGCGATACAGACCGTACTTGGCGGCAGCATCTATCTGAGCCCTCGTGTCTCCACGAACCTTGAAACGGACGATGATATTGCTGACGATTCAGCTCCCCATCCTCAGTTCAGTGAAAGGGAGAGGCAGGCTCTGACGCTTCTCGCACAGGGTGAAACCTACGCAGACATCGCATCGGAATTCGACGTGAGCATCCGCACGGTGGAGACGTATTTCAACAGAATGCTGATCAAGCTTGAATTGGATGGCATGAAAGCGCTCAGAAAATACGCATTTCGTGAGTACGGGCCGATTTAGATGACGAAGTCAAAAGTGGTTTCAGCCTGAACTCGTCGCTTACTTTTACTTCTCCTCCTCTTTCGTCAATCTTTTTTGGCGTATCATATGTCTGTCCGGAAAAGTCCGGACAGACATATTTCTTTTAAGTCCGTAAGGATATCGCAATCGTTTGATTAGTGAACCTTCATTGATCGAAGAAACACGGATGTGAGGAGAATATGAAACGAATCACTATTGTATTGGCCATCGTATTGGCCTTGGTCTTCGGCATGACCGTCATGTCGCCCGCAGAGGTTTTGCCCAAACTGTCGTTCAGTAGGCACATTGACCGCGCGTTGAAGAAGGAGCGGTGGGGGCATCCTGAGGAAGCCAAGGAATATTGGCAGAAGGCTCTTGAGTGCGGCGATGTGCTGATGCAGGCCGTGCCGGACAAGATGATGTATTTTGTCGGGTCGGCACGCTGTTGCTACGCCCTGGGCGAGTATGAACGCGCAGTCTCTCTGTATAATCAGGCATTGAAAATCAAGGCCGACATGGGCGGTGATCCGGACCTGGCCAAGAATTACCCCTGGGTGTTAGTGTATCTCGGTCTGACGTATGCCAAGCTTGGCGACACAGCCAAGACCGTCGAAGCGTGGGAACAGGTCCCCTTTACCATCGGTTCCACCTACACGACCATTCAAGATCAGCTTGCAAAGCTCAAGAACCAACAGACCGCGGAGGTCAAGTAACATGAGTTCGAACAAATCCCTTTTCATCACACTGGCGCTTTTGGCTATCGTCATGGCTTATGTCGTACCCGCTGGCGCCCAGTCGGGTCTTGGAGCGGCTGCAGAAGTTGAAGGCGCCATCCAGTCAGCCATGTCTTCTTCGGCAACGGGAAGCGGGCCGACCCTTGGGCAGCTTGGCGGTGTTCAAGCTGGTAGTACGGAAAGTAATGCTGGCCGCAGTGTCGGCTGCGATGGCTCCTCGGGGAGCAATGGCATGTATAAGGGATTAATAAAAAGCAAGAGGGATATCCATATTGCTGGTTTTGGGAAAGATGGTAAAAAAACTGGGCCTACCAAGATGTGATCAGGCAGATTTAATCATCTCCAATATTGTTGCCAATGAATTTCCTGTCTGGCCGGACTTATCCGGACAGACAGGAAATCGTCCATGATTTATGAATGATACCATCACTCGGCAGGCGTTGATTGTACTTCTGTCCGAACGCCTGATGCTGAAACGTGAATTGAATGCTGTCTTCGTCAGTATTTTGTTGCTCGCAAGAGCAATACGAATAAATTAGAACAATATAGCCAAGGGATTGTGTCGTATGACTCCTGTTGTGCCTCCTGTACGTTTTTTCGCCATTTCACTGCTTTGCATTGCAATCCTCTTCCCATTGAGTGTTTTGGCGGATGATTTCGATGGCCTGGGGCTTGGTACGGGAGGTGTCATTTCCGGTGCTGTTGGTGTCAGTGATGATGGAACTACTGTTGCTATTGGTGAATTGAGGGGCGGGCAGTGGGTAGGGTATAGTTGGACAAAGGACGGAGGTCGGGTCGATATTGGATTTTTGGGTAATGTGTTTACATTTCCGTCAGCGATAAGCGGTGATGGGCAACATATTGTCGGCAGCAGCACGAATGGTGTTGGGGCGTCGGAGGCTTTTATATGGAGTCAGGCCACTGGAGTCATGCGCGGGCTCGGCAACTTTGGTGGGCACGCATCTGAGGCCACGGCAGTGGATAGAGATGGTACGGTCGTAGTCGGAGTTGCAGACGATGGATCACTGCGTCAAAGAGCGTTTCGTTGGACAGAGGCTGGCGGTATGGTCAACCTCGAAACTCTTTCCGGCGGGAGATTTGACACTTCAATAGCCCGGGGAGTCAACGGCGACGGCTCCGTTGTCGTTGGGCAGGGGACTTCGGCTAATGGACTGGAAGCCTTTAGGTGGACACAAGCAAGCGGGATGGTCGGTCTTGGAGACCTGACCGGCGGTTTTTTCAATTCTTCGGCTCGTGCAGTGAGCGACGATGGTTCGGTTATCGTGGGCAAAGCATCTTCAGACTCCGGGACTGAAGCTTTCAGATGGGTTGAAGGCGTTGGAATGACGGGGTTGGGCCATCTGGAAGGAGGAACATTCGGAATCGGGTGCTCTGGCGACTTCAAGTGACGGTTCTGTTGTTGTCGGTTTTGGACGGGACGTTTCAGGAAAGCAGGCAATGAAATGGACTCAGAATACAGGCATGAAAAGCCTGAAGAGCATTTTGGAAGGCAACGATGTTGATCTTGCCAGCTGGACGTTAGTCCTGGCAAACAGTGTTTCTGCTGACGGTATCACCATCGTTGGTGAGGGGGTTAATCCGGCAGGTAAGGATGAAGGATTTATAGCCCGTTCTTCGGGTGTTCTCACTCCCTCTCAGTTAAACACGTCCCTTGCCTCCATGAGCCAGGTCGGCATAACGGCCGCGTCCATGAGCAGGACGAGCGTTTCCGCGATGATGGACGCATCCCACGGCGCGATACTCAACACGGCTACAGGTCTTTCCAGTGGTGACGAGATGGACGGCAGGACCCAGTTATGGGTGTCGGCACGCTCATCAGCGACAGTTCCCTGTCCGGCTCCGACGTTGGCGGCGAGGGCGGCATTGGCGTCACGCACTATCTTGCCAACGGATTGAGCGTTGGCGGCGGTTTGTTTTCCGGGCAACGCTCCCTGAATACCCCCCACGGCGGCAACCAGAAAACGGCCTTGATCGGTCCCGGCGTCTTTTTGGCTTATGCGCCTGAAGTTGACGGTTTGCGCATTGAAACCGGCGGCACGTGGCATTACATCGACATGGACCTGAAGCGCGGCTACGCGAATGGAGCCGGGTCCGCGCAATCCAGCGGGTCGTCCCATGCCTATGCCCTCGGCCTCTATGGACGTGTCGGTTGGGTCTTTCCGATGGCTGATCGTTTCGCCCTCCAGCCTTTTGCCCAATACAATTGGCAACGCGTAAAGATTGACGGCTATACCGAATCCGGCGGTCCCTTCCCGGCCAGCTTCGATTCCCGTACCGACATCAACAACAGGGCGCGGGTCGGCCTTGAAGCCCAGTACGCATGCAACCAGGATCTGGATTTGTGGGCATGGGCCGCATGGGATCACAGCTTCGAGAGTCGTGGAGCTTCCATGAGCGGTCAGTTGACCAGCCTATATGCTTTCAACTACGGAGGCGGAGCGATCGACCAGAACTGGGGTGATACCGGCGTCGGTGTCAAATGGCGTCCCTACGAAGGCTTCGAAACATTCTCCCGTCTCGGCTTCGGTATCGACAGCCAGTACAACGCCGAGCCGGACCTTGCCCTGACCTTCGGCCTGGGTTGGGATATCTAAACGCAATTTGGTCTGGCTGCCTTTGGGGCTTACGGAAGAAAAAGGGATAGAGTGCGCCACATTCCCCAGACTCATTGCGTCGGGGCTGAAGAAACGAACATCACTTCGGAAATCGTCCGCTGCTTCGTGAATGCTCCATCCGGCAACCCGGCAGATATTGTGAGCGTTCAGGGATGGGAAACGCAAGGGGGGACAGTTATTGGGCGACTTTCATCAGATGTTTGCGCAGTAAAAGTGTAAGTAAGCAAAGGAAGAGGCGTTGCTCTTTCTGCATGGTCGGCTGAGGGCTCAGAAATTGGTTTCGTGTCCCCTATGTGTCCGCTTTTTTAACGACACCATACGAAGTTGGTGGCATCACGCGCCATCCGCTCATCGCGCTAGAGCGTGTTTCGAATCAGCTTTTCGATGGATATGTTTCGTTAAATTGTTGTATTATGCGATTTTCTCGGCTGACTGCCCTCAAAAATGGCATTCAAGATGTCGTGGGTTCGAATCCCTCTATCTCCACTACAACAAAAAAAATGATTTCAAGATAATACTTGAAATCATTTTTCGTGGTTTTTTGGCTGAAAAGTGTCTTCTGTTGAACATGGTCAAGCCTTCCTTGGGGTCTTATACGTCCACCCTAACAAGTGGTCCAATTTTCTGAGGCCACCTCTCTTTGCAGCAATTTCGTTCATGCACCAATCGTAGTCATAAATGAAACTGAAGAAGTGAGTGAACTTTTTTAGGATCAGAATCAGAGGGGGGAGAGTGACTTTATGGCCACTTCTTTGTCCAAAGCTTTCTTGACAGCCTGCTTGTCGGAGGGTAGGCCGTGACGTGTTACGATAAATTAAAAAATATACAGATAAAGTATATCTATTAACATGAAGTGGTGTGCATAACATGGCTCCTGATTCAAGGCAACTGTGCCAAAAGCTTGAAAACGATTGCGACTTGCGATTTCAGAGCAAGTGGGCCGGGCCTGTCGATTTCAGAGCCAAGAATGATGAACGGCTCCAGCCGCCAGACGAGTCGGGCACTTGGGCGTGCCGGTTTAAAAACACTGCTCTGGTAGCATTGTTGCCGGTGGCGGTGCTTGTGACTTGGTGGCTGCTCGGCCATAGGGGCATTCTCAATCCCTACCTTACCCCTTCGCCAGGCGAGGTCCTGGATGCGGCGCTGAACGCTTTTGCATCAGGTGAGTTGTGGCTGCACTCCTGTGTCAGCCTGGCACGGGTTTTTGTGGGTTTCACCCTGACCGTGTTCCTGGCCTTGCCGTTGGCCGCACTTCTTTATTCCGTTCCAGTCAGCGAGCGGGTGTTGCGGGTTCCCTTGGAATTGTTGCGCATCATTCCTCCGTTGGCTCTGATTCCACTTTTGATCCTTTGGCTGGGGATCGGGGAGGGTTCCAAGCTCGCGGTCATCGTTCTGGCCAGTTTTTTTCCAATCTTTCTGAATGCTCTCGACGGTCTGAAAAATTCGGATAGGAAGCTGTTGGAAATGGCCGAAACTATTGATCTCACACACTGGGACACCTTCCGCACAGTGCTTCTCCCTTCAGCTCTGCCTGCGATTATCACCGGATTGCGAATCGGTTTTGGTTATAGTTGGCGCGCCCTGATCGGAGCTGAGCTGATCGCAGCAGCTTCGGGGCTCGGGTATATGATTCTGGATGCCGAAGAGTTGGCTCGCACCGACAGGATGTTTGTGGGCATCCTCATCATCGGCATACTCGGCTATTTGTTCGACGTTATACTTTCACGTCTTGCGGTTTGGATCGGCGATAGGCTGCATTTGACCAAGGAGCCCTGGACATGATCGAAGTCCAGGTCTCAAGGATGAGCAAGTGTTATCGGACGGGTGACCGCACCGTCCAGGCCTTGGACAAGGTCGATTTTCAGGTGGAGCCAGGTTCGTTTGTGGCGGTCATTGGCTACAGCGGATGTGGCAAGACGACCCTGTTTAGGCACATCGCTGGATTGGAACTGCCCGACTTTGGGACAGCAACCTTTCGTGACAGTCGTTCGCGGACCAGTGTGACCAGACCAAGGCTGGGCATGGTCTTTCAGGAACCCAGGCTACTCCCTTGGCTGACCATCCGAGAAAATTTGTTGCTGGCTCTGCGGCGAACTCGGTTGAACAATCACGAGCAGGCCGTGCATGAGGCTTTAGAGCAAGTGGGCATGCATTCTTTTTCCCAAGCATATCCAGAGCAGCTTTCCGGAGGTATGGCGCAGAGAGTGGCCTTGGCCAGGGCTCTTTGCCGAAAGCCGGATTTGCTGCTTATGGACGAGCCCTTCGGAGCATTGGATGCCCTGACCCGGTTGCAACTGCAAGTGGAACTGGCTCGTATCTGGGCCGAACGGCCGATGACGGTGTTGTGTATCACCCACGATATCGGCGAGGCTGTAACCCTTGCCGACCGGGTGCTGGTCATGGCTGAAGGTCGTATCGTCGATGACAAGCAGGTGCCCCTGCCGCGTCCCCGTCGTTCGGGCCAGCCTCAATTTGAAGCCCTGCGTGAAGGGCTCCTGGATTTCATACTCACCAACAATAAGGAGCAACTCCTATGAATGCCCTGTTCAACAAATTGATCCTGTTATGCGCGACCTTGGCGTTTGTGGCGTCGACTGTCACCGTCGCAGGAGCGCGTGACCTCGATACAATTAACGTTTCCTATGTCAAATCGCCTTTTAACCTGCAAATCATGGTCATGAAGTCCACGGGTATGCTGGAGAAGACGTTCGCCAAGGATAACATCAAAATCAATTGGGTCGAGATCAACTCGGGAGCCAAACAGTCCCAGGCGTTGGCTGCGGGGTCTCTGGATATTGCTTCGGTCATCAACACCACCTCGGTGCTTTTGGCCAACGCGGGAGGCAACCCGGTCAAGATTATCGGCGGAGTGAGTCACCCATGTGAGACCTTTGCCATCGTCGTCCGGTCTGACGGCCCTCAAACTGTGGCTGAACTCAAGGGAAAAACCGTGGCTGGCCCCAAGGGCACCGTGCTCCATCAGATGCTTGCGGTCGCCTTGGCCAAGGAAGGCCTCAAGGAATCTGATGTGAAGTTCGTTCACATGGGTTTGCCCAAGGCCCGAACCGCGCTTCTGGCGGGGCAGGTGGACGCGGCACTCTTGGCCGCGAGCCTGGTCATTAAGTCCGAGGAGGCTGGAGCCCGAGTGTTGACGACGGCCAAGGGGCTGGTTCAGCCCATCCTGGTCAGTGCGGCCTCACAAGACTTCATCGTCAAGCATCCGGATCTTGTTGCGCGCTACTTGAAGACTTTCCGTCAAGCCATGAAGTTCATCGATGCAGATCCGGAAAAGGCCATCGCCATAGGAGCCAAGGAACATGGTATTTCCATACAGGATGCTCATACCCTGTATAACTGGGCCGGATTTACCACCCATCTGTCGGCAGCCGACATCGTCAGCATGAGGGAGGACATGGTCTTTCTTCAGGACAACAACATGATTAAGACCGCTGTTGACCCGGCTTCGGTTTGCATGCCCGCGGCCTTCATGGAATAGACGTATAGCCCACTTTCGTTGTGGCCGGGAAACCCTGGAAGGGGTTTTCCGGTTGCAACGCGTTGATCTGCTGCAACGCGACATGCATAATCGCCCCGAGACAGAATTCCTTTAGGATTTAACAGAAGAAGCTCGCCAACCGTGCAACGCGGATAGATCCTGTTCGAGTTTTTCCCCACCGAACAATCCCGATTCACTTGGAGAGTCCATGGATATCTCCACCATCCACGACTCGCAACGAGCTATGCCCCTGTGCGCTCCTAGTTGCCGTTTGCTGACGAACTCAGTGACTGGCGCGTACCCTGACATGGAATCTCGGACAACATGGGCGTTGAACTCAACAGTAAATCTTCCTCTCTTCTCGGATTTCGGAAAGCCTCCTGTGGATTCCACATGACCACCACATACTGTGCTCCAGTTCCTTAGGCCACGTGTCCTTTCACGGGGGGTCGGTTGAAAAGTGGGTCGCCGTTGTCCTTTTAGGTGACAGGAGTGTCGCCCTTTCGCGGAGGGGGGGATTGATGCTCCGGCCTTGAAACCAGCTTTGTACAGTTGTTTGTAGCCTCCTCATTGGGGCGTTGAGCAATGTCGGAGTATGCGGGCGTTTGGTTGGTATGGTCATGTGTCTTTATAAAAACAGACTGCATGTCCGTTCTTTCTTTCCTGTGCCTTATGTCCCAATCCACATCCACCGGGACCTTCAGTGTTTTTTGTAGGCATGTTTCATTTCCGGCTTCGAAAAAAGCGCAATATAGGTTGACTGATAAAATGTTGAGAAGTTTGTTCGTTGAGAGATCCAACCTTGGCAGACTTCGTGATTTCAATGGTCCTGTTCGCTCTTGTAATATGGCGTGCAAAGGGAATGTGTCTTCAAAACTTTTTATCAATGATGGCACGTAGATTGCTGATAGGGTTTTCGAACCGATCACGCAACATGCTTCGACTTTCGCCCGAATGATCGACTGGAATGCCGAAACAATGAAAGCAGTGCCAGTCGCAGTTGATCAAGCAGTTTGTGCAGCCGGATGTATTCTGAGTGTGTCTAACCTGTTGCCGCCAGAAAATGGCGGGATGTAACGAGAGAGATAATGATTGCCATCACCGTTTTCAACGGCCTGTATTGTAGCGCTCATCAAGTGGTTGAGGAAATGATGCATGCCACGGGATATCGTTTGGTAACCGACCAGGAAGTCATCGCTGACGCTGCCAAGTTGTCCGGCATGGACGAAGATGTCCTGGCAGGTGTCTTCCCAAGTGAGAAATATGCCGCAAAATCTCGCAGTTCATACAATGGCGAGGCTGTCGGCTGGCTGCGTCTTGCCATGGCATACAAACTTTCCGAAAGACGTAATTTGATATTTCACGGCTACTCGGCCCTTCTTCTCCCCCCGAAGATGCAGCATGTCTTGCGGGTATGCCTTGTTTCCGAAATCAAGGAACGTATGCTGGAGGGCGCACGAGCGGGAGAATGCCCCGAGCAGGAGCTGCGTGACCATATTTTCGCGAACGATCTGGCCCGGGCCAATTGGGTCATGACCCATACTGACAGCACTGATCCCTGGGATGAGTGTCTCTACGACCTTGTTCTTCCTGTGGCATCCCAGAGTGCTCGGCAGAGTGCGTGCCGGGTCATGGAATTATTGTGTAAAGTTGCCGCGCAAAACGGGGACTCTTCCCGAGAAAGTTTGGATGATTTCCTGTTGTCCGCAAAGGTTCAGGTGAATATTTCCCACTGGGGTAATTGCGTTTCCGTTACCGCCAAAGGGGATTCGATCTCACTGAGTTTCAACGAGCATGAAAAGACCTTAAGCGAGGTGAACCGTGATCTGTGCGATCTCGTTTCTGGTCTTGATGGCGTGAAGAGCGTGTATGTCTGCATCGACAGGTTGTATAATCAGGCTGACGTCCACTGTATGCCGAGACGCCGGCCCCCATCCCGCAATCGTGCCAACAGTAGTTCTGGTGGAGGGGCGTTCGATTTGTCACTTTGCGAATCGTCCGGTCGCCGGAGGGAGGACTTCGCGCTGGCAGCCAGGGTTCATGCCGTTTTGGCCCGAGATGGTTATCCCATTTCTGTTTATGCAGATGACGGTGCTATTTCCCTGGCAATCATGAGTCATGCGACTATGTTGCAAGTTGTTGCGCGAAAGCTGTGCAGCCTTGTTTCACGCATCGATGGCGTAAAGAATGTTGAAGTAGGGCTTGTTCAGACCTATCACAAGACGCCAGCATATAGCGGCTTGAGGCAGAGAATGGCGTCCCGGATTTTGCTTGAGGATGACCGAAAATTCCCTCTGTCTCTGCCCGAATGTCTTCGGACACGCGATCACATATCCATTGCTGTGTACGATGGGGAAACGGTTCTAAGTGACAATAATGAACGCAAACCGGAAATTGTCCTTCTTGACGCCGATCTACCCGGACTCGACGGAATTGAGGCAGTCCGGCGGGTGAGACTGAATAATCCCGAAGCAAAGCTGCTCGTCATCTCTGACCGAGAGCGCGATGATTATATGAACATGGGCGTTTCCGCCTACCTCCACAAACCTGTCACAGCCGCAGTCCTGGGTGATGCCATCAGAGGCGCAGCAGCAGGTACTCTTTACAGCTCGGTTTGACGCCGCAGGTACTGGAGCTGTCCGCAATCCAGATTGAGGAGTCTTCACCCGGTGGGGTGGCATGAGCTTCTTTTTCCCGAGGGCAGGGCATGTGCGCCATTAATTCGCGCACGTTCCCTTTCCCGGAAATGGCGCGTGCCGAATGACGCTGTTATTGTGCTTATAGAACATAATCTTCAAGGAATACAAAATGATGGCAAACGGTTATAGTTTGAAAACCCTGCGTGGAGATGCGTTGGGAGGGCTGACCGCTGGCATTGTTGCCTTGCCACTTGCTTTGGCTTTCGGAGTGGCATCGGGCGCTGGTCCAGCCGCAGGTTTGTACGGGGCTATCGCCCTCGGTTTTTTTGCAGCCCTGTTTGGGGGCACCCGGACGCAGGTGTCTGGACCGACTGGGCCGATGACCATAATAGCCGCTTCGGCCATAGTGGCGTATCCAAATGACTGGCAATATGTAGTGGCCGTTTTCCTGGTGACAGGATTGATACAGGTTGTACTTGGCGCTGCACGTCTGGGTTCTTTTGTACGGTTCATTCCTTACCCGGTGGTTTCGGGTTTCATGAGCGGAATCGGCGTCATCATCATTCTTCTTCAAATACAGCCGTTGCTGGGGGGGGCCTCAGTCAATTCTCCGATGGCGGCAATTCTTGGCATGGGGTCTGCTTTAGCCAGCATCCAGTGGCCAGCGCTCCTCTTGGGATTGCTGACTGTATGCGTAGTCTTTCTTATCCCTCCCAAGGTTACACGCATCATTCCTTCGCCTCTCGTTGCCCTGCTTCTAGGGACAGGTATTGCCTCGTGGTTCAATATGGATGTTGCCACGATCGGCGAAATTCCTTCGACGCTCCCTGTCCCCGCATTGCCTGGCTTTGCCGTTTCCGAGATCGGGCGGATCTTCGGCTTGGGAGTGGTCCTCGCCGCATTGGGAACCATAGACTCTCTCTTGACATCCATCGTGGCTGACTCTCTTACTCGAGAAAAACATAATTCGAATCGTGAACTTATCGGGCAGGGGATCGGTAACATGATTGCGGCTATGTTCGGAGGTCTTCCCGGAGCTGGCGCCACTATGCGGACGGTCGTAAATATTAAGGCTGGAGGCTCTACACGAGTGTCCGGCATGGTTCATTCCCTGTTTCTTCTGGCCGTACTGCTTGGCCTCGGTCCCTTGGCGTCATGCATTCCCTTAACCGTGCTTGCCGGCATTCTGGTAAAAGTCGGCGTGGATATCATTGATTATCGAATGATTTCACTCATAAAAAAAGCTCCTCGTGCGGATTTTCTGATCATGGCTGTCGTCTTTGGCGTCACGGTTTTTGTGGATCTCATCGTTGCTGTAGCCGTGGGAATGACTCTCGCAGCAATGATGGTTGCCATTCGTACTGCCCGACAGTGCAGCGTGAGCATAACGGAAGTCGAGAATTGTTCAAATGCCGTTGAGGCCGAAGACTCTATTCAGCGTGAAACCGACTATCGGATTCAGGTTGTGACCATTCGTGGACCGTTTTTCTTCGGCACTACAGCCAATATGCAGGACAAACTGGCTACGATGCTCGGGACACAGGTCGTGGTGTTGAACTGTCTGGATGTGCCTTTTATGGATCTTTCAGCGGTATTCGCGTTGAGCGAAACCGTGGAAAAGTTGCAATCGGCCAATGTATCTGTCCTGCTTGCCGTAAGAGATGACCAACGCGACAAACTGCAACGACTTGGATTGGGGAAGATTCTCGACAAGAATGCCTATTTCGGGAGCCATGAGTCGGTACTGGCTGCTGCGCGATCCATATTGGTGCAGGACGGCACGGGCCTCACCTGCAAAGTCGGTGAGCAACATCAAGCGGTTTGACGAGATAATTCAATAAAACAAGGTTGTTAATAGTTAACATGCATGCGCCGTTCCCTTGTTCAGGGAGCAGCCTCTCGCACTATAACTTCCGGCCAAGTGGCACATTTGTACTCGGTGATACAAATTGTACCTGCCATGCTTTTCACGACAATAGGTCTAGCGGTGCAACACGTTCTTTATATCGTTGACGTTGCAACGGGGTATTGCGCCCCATCCACGTCCGCGTTTTACGGGAAATTTGATGAGCGAATTCAAATATAGATCGTCATTCCCCTTGGTGACCATTCATATGATAGTTTTTTTCATAACTTTTATTCTTTATTCTTATTTTTAATGACTTAAAAACTTCAAATCTCTAACCGTCAGGTATGTTAGTATATTTGTTGTTATAAAAAATGAAGGCGTAAAAAGTAAAAAGAATACCCTGTTCGATAATTTGGTCTTTTAACGGGACTACACGTCAGGGAAATTACGGTCTGTGCCGTGTTTTCGGTCCCGTTAACCATATCAAATATTTTTTTGATTGACCCGGATTGGACTGAGCTTGATTTTAAAAAACTGGGTCATGGTTCAGGGTGGAACTCGGTACCTAAGAGATACTTTTGTATATCCATAAAGAGAGTTAACCGCTGAATTCATTCAAAGCATCTCAAGAGTCAGGGGGGTACTGTTTCTGTCTCAAACAGGTGAGAAGGCTTGGGAGGACCGTCCTTCCAAGCCTTCTCGCTGGCTGTACCCCTTGACACAATGGGACTCATTTTCTGCATCTGCTCATATGAGAAAACGAGTTGCCTTTTCCGAAATGTATCTCGGGCCCGACCCTGAGGTCGGGCCCGAGTTGGTTGTAGTTAAATGATTGCATCGTTTCCGGAGTCGATAATGGACTGGATCAATGCGTTCAAATCGTCACTGGTTGTGATTTCCACGACCTGATTGACCGCATCGTTCACTGGGGTGACGCCCAGAAGGTTGACAACAATGTCATCACTTCCGTCGATGTCGGTGAATACGAGGTTCACGTCATTGGTGTTGGATGTGATCTCGACCGTAGCACCTTCCAGATTGCCCAGAGCGAGGCTGTCAACATCGCTGAAGTCGAAGATGTCGATAGAGGTTGCATCACTTCCGAGGTTCTCGGGATCAATGACTATCATGTCTGATCCTGCGCCGGAGTAAACGTCGTCACCATCTACGGGGAAGATGACGTCGTCGCTGGCGCTGCCCAGCACTGTGCCGGAGCCGCCCAGAACATTACCTGTGTTTACATTCAACGAGACTTCGATGAATGCGGTGTCAGTGCCGCCGGAACCATCCGATACTGTGTATTCGAAGACATCGGTAGAACTTGAATCGAGGTTCTGCCATCCGCCTTCGCCGTTTACTTCTTCGAACGGGGTGTATGCCCATTCTCCGGTGTCGTAGACCTTCAGCGAACCGAATTCACCGTTGATGGAGAAGTAATCTCCGTCAATGTCACTGCCCGTGGTCGGCGTGTTGCCGGGGGCGTTAGTGCTATCGACATCGGTTACGCTCAGTTCGAGCAGGCTCATGTTGCCTGCGGCGACTGCGGAGTCAAAGTCCACGTTGTCCACGTCGTAGTCGTTCGCAAGTACATTGCCATCTGCCACGCCGGAGATGGAGCTTTCTCCACCAGTCACGGTGGTCAGGCTTTCCATGCCGAATGAACCGTCAGGTATGAAGACGATGGTGTCGAATTCAAAGCCCGGGGTGATGTATACAGCGTTTCCGACGTTGGTGAACAAGGTAGGAGTCCCGCCTCCAACGGGGTAGACATATGCATTTACGTGGTTTGAACCCTGAGCGATGAATTCGATGCTGAACGAAGTTTGAGGATCATCGAACTCGAAGGTGATCTGCTCAGTGGCGCCGGTGTCGTCGACCTTTTGGTCATCACTGGGACCGCCTGTGTAGATACCGAGGTGTTGATCGTTGCCCCAGGTGGTGAATGCGACATCGCTGACGGGATCTCCGAAGCTGTCAAAAGCCTGGGCAGTCAGTGAGTAGCCAGGACCGTTGTAGACAGAGCCGGAGATATTGCTCCAATCATCAATGACGGTGACGACCGAGGTCTCGATGAATATGTCATGAGAGCCGTCATGAACTGCGATGGGGGTGTCGTTGGCCGGATCAATGGTGATGGTCAACGTTGCCGTATCTGTCAGTGCGCCGCCGGATTGGTTGTCGGACACCTCATAGGTGAAGACATCTGTAACTGCCGCGTCATCGATGTTCAACGGATCGGTCGCATCCTTATCCTCGACGTAGTGGTAACTTCCGTCCTCATTTATGTACAGGGTGCCCCAAACTCCTTCGATCACATGGTCAGCCACATATTCGGTACTGGTCCGGGCAGGCGGAGTGCCGCCGCCGGTGTAGTCGATGCCGGAGACCGTGAGTTCGGGCGTGCCGATATCGCCGAGATCAACGTTGTCGATGTCGGTGTCATTTGCGAGCACGTTGCCGAACACATCTCCTGCCGCAGCTGCGTCCACTGCCTCGGTAAAGGCGTTGGTATCAAGCGTCGCGACCGGCGAGTCGTTGGCACCACTGATGGTGATGGTCAACGTTGCCGTGTCTGTCAGTGCGCCGCCGGACTGGTTGTCGGACACCTCATAGGTGAAGACATCCGTGACCGGTGCATCGTCGGTGTTCAGCGGATCTGTTGCGTTCTTGTCCTCGACATAATGGTAGCTGCCGTCGTTGTTCAGGTACAGGGTGCCGAACTCGCCTTCCACAATGTGGTCAGCCACGTAGGCCGTGCTGGTGCGGGCAGGCGGAGTGCCGCCGCCGGTGTAGTCGATGTCGGAGACCGTGAGTTCGGGCGTGCCGACTTCGCCGAGATCAACGTTGTCGATGTCGGTGTCATTTGCGAGCACGTTGCCGAACACATCTCCTGCCGCAGCTGCGTCCACTGCCTCGGTAAAGGCGTTGGTATCAAGCGTCGCGACCGGCGAGTCATTGGCACCACTGATGGTGATGGTCAACGTTGCCGTATCTGTCAGTGCGCCGCCGGACTGGTTGTCGGACACCTCATAGGTGAAGACATCCGTGACCGGTGCATCGTCGGTGTTCAGCGGATCGGTTGCGTTCTTGTCCTCGACATAATGGTAGCTGCCGTCGTTGTTCAGGTACAGGGTACCGAACTCGCCTTCCACGATGTGGTCAGCCACGTAGGCCGTGCTGGTGCGGGCAGGCGGAGTGCCGCCGCCGGTGTAGTCGATGTCGGAGACCGTGAGTTCGGGCGTGCCGACTTCGCCGAGATCAACGTTGTCGATGTCGGTGTCATTGGCGAGCACGTTGCCGAACACGTCTGCTGCCGCGGCTGTGTCCACTGCCTCGGTAAAGGCGTTGGTATCAAGCGTCGCGACCGGCGAGTCATTGGCACCACTGATGGTGATGGTCAACGTTGCCGTGTCGGTCAGTGCGCCGCCGGACTGGTTGTCGGACACCTCATAGGTGAAGACATCCGTGACCGGTGCATCGTCGGTGTTCAGCGGATCTGTTGCGTTCTTGTCCTCGACATAATGGTAGCTGCCGTCGTTGTTCAGGTACAGGGTACCGAACTCGCCTTCCACGATGTGGTCAGCCACGTAGGCCGTGCTGGTGCGGGCAGGCGGAGTGCCGCCGCCGGTGTAGTCGATGTCGGAGACCGTGAGTTCGGGCGTGCCGACTTCGCCGAGATCAACGTTGTCGATGTCGGTGTCATTGGCGAGCACGTTGCCGAACACGTCTGCTGCCGCGGCTGTATCCACTGCCTCGGTAAAGGCGTTGGTATCAAGCGTCGCGACCGGCGAGTCATTGGCACCACTGATGGTGATGGTCAACGTTGCCGTATCTGTCAGTGCGCCGCCGGACTGGTTGTCGGACACCTCATAGGTGAAGACATCCGTGACCGGTGCATCGTCGGTGTTCAGCGGATCGGTTGCGTTCTTGTCCTCGACATAATGGTAGCTGCCGTCGTTGTTCAGGTACAGGGTACCGAACTCGCCTTCCACGATGTGGTCAGCCACGTAGGCCGTGCTGGTGCGGGCAGGCGGAGTGCCGCCGCCGGTGTAGTCGATGTCGGAGACCGTGAGTTCGGGCGTGCCGACTTCGCCGAGATCAACGTTGTCGATGTCGGTGTCATTGGCGAGCACGTTGCCGAACACGTCTGCTGCCGCGGCTGTATCCACCGCCTCGGTAAAGGCGTTGGTATCAAGCGTCGCGACCGGCGAGTCATTGGCACCACTGATGGTGATGGTCAACGTTGCCGTGTCGGTCAGTGCGCCGCCGGACTGGTTGTCGGACACCTCATAGGTGAAGACATCCGTGACCGGTGCATCGTCGGTGTTCAGCGGATCTGTTGCGTTCTTGTCCTCGACATAATGGTAGCTGCCGTCGTTGTTCAGGTACAGGGTACCGAACTCGCCTTCCACGATGTGGTCAGCCACGTAGGCCGTGCTGGTGCGGGCAGGCGGAGTGCCGCCGCCGGTGTAGTCGATGTCGGAGACCGTGAGTTCGGGCGTGCCGACTTCGCCGAGATCAACGTTGTCGATGTCGGTGTCATTGGCGAGCACGTTGCCGAACACGTCTGCTGCCGCGGCTGTATCCACTGCCTCGGTAAAGGCGTTGGTATCAAGCGTCGCGACCGGCGAGTCATTGGCACCACTGATGGTGATGGTCAACGTTGCCGTATCTGTCAGTGCGCCGCCGGACTGGTTGTCGGACACCTCATAGGTGAAGACATCCGTGACCGGTGCATCGTCGGTGTTCAGCGGATCGGTTGCGTTCTTGTCCTCGACATAATGGTAGCTGCCGTCGTTGTTCAGGTACAGGGTACCGAACTCGCCTTCCACGATGTGGTCAGCCACGTAGGCCGTGCTGGTGCGGGCAGGCGGAGTGCCGCCGCCGGTGTAGTCGATGTCGGAGACCGTGAGTTCGGGCGTGCCGACTTCGCCGAGATCGACGTTGTCGATGTCGGTGTCATTGGCGAGCACGTTGCCGAACACGTCTGCTGCCGCGGCTGCGTCCACTGCCTCGGTAAAGGCGTTGGTATCAAGCGTCGCGACCGGCGAGTCATTGGCACCACTGATGGTGATGGTCAACGTTGCCGTGTCTGTCAGTGCGCCGCCGGACTGGTTGTCGGACACCTCATAGGTGAAGACATCCGTGACCGGTGCATCGTCGGTGTTCAGCGGATCTGTCGCGTTCTTGTCCTCGACATAATGGTAGCTGCCGTCGTTGTTCAGGTACAGGGTACCGAACTCGCCTTCCACGATGTGGTCAGCCACGTAGGCCGTGCTGGTGCGGGCAGGCGGAGTGCCGCCGCCGGTGTAGTCGATGTCGGAGACCGTGAGTTCGGGCGTGCCGACTTCGCCGAGATCGACGTTGTCGATGTCGGTGTCATTGGCGAGCACGTTGCCAGCGACAATTGCTGCCGTGGCTTCGTCAATTGCTTCGGTGAACGCACCGGTATCCACAGCTGCCACAGGGGCATCGTTGGAACCGTGGATAGGTATAGTCAGAAGGGCGTAATCAAACTTGTCACCATCCCACATACTGTAACTGAAGGTTTCGATGAGGTCGTCTTCAGTGTTCAGCGGGTCAGCCTTCTCCTGGTCAAGAACATATTCATAGGAACCGTTCGTGTTGATAGTGAGCGTCCCGTATTGCCCTTCAACCGTCAGAACGCCATTTTCAGGCGTGTCGTCGTACTGGTAGGTGTCGTAACTGTAAATGCTAGTGACACCCAGTTCGATGACTCCGTTGGGGTCTGTAGGAATCAGGTCCGCATACGCAGGGTCAAGGTCTTCATATCCGATGTTGTCGACATCGGAATCATTATGGAGAACGTTGCCGGTGGTGATTGCAACCCCTGCAACGATTGAGCCTTGTTCAATGATGTCATCAACAGGGGTGTCATTGAAGGCGTCTGGTGCGTCGTTGCGGCCGACCACGGTGATGGTCAACGAAGCCACGTTGCTGCTGTTGCCGTCGGGATCGATTGCTGTGTAGTTGAATACTTCTTCAACTTCCTGACCTTCCCGAAGGGGGTCCGCCAGATTCTGGTCGAGTTCATAATGATATGAGCCGTCTGCATATACAGTCAGGATGCCATACAGGCCATTGACCTGGACTCCTGCATCGGTCACTGCAATTGCGTCAGGATTGTTTCCTGTAAAGTCTTCTCCGACGAAATCGATTGCATTGACCGAAAGTTCGGTCAGAGCGCCACCTGTTTCGGGGTAGTCTATGTTGTCAGCGTCGTAGTCGTTGAGAAGCAGGTTGCCTTCAACAAATCCGAGCGGTCCTTGTCCGTTTTCAGTTTCTTCTCCTTCGCCTCGATTCCATTCATCCTCTATAATGATGTTTACATCGTCGACGGCTACGGGAGGAGTCGGTTCTTCAAGCAATTCGACCGGAATAGGATCGGGCGCTTCTACTGAGTGTGTGTCATACGCATCGCCCTGGCCTCCGAGAGCATCCAGGCCAGCAAAAAGACTTCCAGCATCATCAGAATAAGCACCTGCGCCCGAACCGGTTGCACCGGCATCAGCCGCAGTCTCAATATCTTCTGTTGTGGCTTGGTCCGTCCCTTCAAATGCGAAAAGATACACGCCGCCCGGAACCATTTCGCCGTCCATCATTTCAAAGACAGGCGGGTTATCCATTTCAGCAAAAAGCAGATAATCGACAAGGATTATCTTGCCACCGCCTTCTACAAGTATTTCCAAGTTATTTCCATTACCAATGAATTCCGCTTCGGAAAGATCAAAGGTAAACTTTATCAGAGTATCCGCCGTAAGTTGATACGACGTTGACTCGCCTGGGCCAGGCAATGAGATCCGCAGTACAGGGATCTGTTGGGTGGTAGTGGTATCAGCCATGACATCCTCCTGAAATATGACCTATGTGGGTCATGCAAATTGGTTTCATTCGTGTCTATAAAGATATACGAACGAAAACAGGAGGAGTATACAATCTGAAAAGTGAATTAACTCGATATATTATGCTGTGTAAAAAAAGTGAATTTGCTGTGGTTTTACGAGTTTTGGTGTAGTCTGTTTGGGGTCATTTTAGGTGTTTAAATTGAATTTAAAAATGTTTTCCACAGTTGATCGTGGAAAACACTCTGGGTATACAGAGATTTTCAACTGTTGGTTTCCAGCGATAGTAATGCGTATCATTCCTGAATTATTGATTCCTCGCGGCAGTGAAGAAAAAGTGAAGTTTTTTTTATGAATAATTCATACCTTTAAAGTCTGGTTTTATGGAGAAGAAATCTCTCAATAGCTTAAATTTCCCTTGAAAGGATGTGGGGATGTTCTCTTGTAATAATCCTTTCTGATTTTTGATGTATAAAGTGGTGTGCTGATTCCACTATGCGAGTATTTCCCGGTTCGGTGAGGTGCATGGGGCAGTCCTTTCCAAAAGCCAGGGGAGTTTTCTATTTGTGAGTGCACTTTATATATGACTATAAAAACACACTTTGTTTAACTACATATGCCTTTGCCGTCTTCAATAAATCTTTCGACGCGAGAAGCTTGATCCGATGACTGAGAATGTGTTCTCCACGATGAACAATGCATTTTCGTCAAGGGTGAATGTGATTTCTTCAAGCTTTTTGAGTTGCACGTTGTTGACGACGGTCATCAAAACATTTCTTTCTTGGCGGGAATAGGCTCCGAAGCCTTTCAGAAAGGTTGCGCTTTGTTTGAGTTGGTGGAGGATATTGTCACTGATCTCGTCGGCCATGTTGGAGATGATGAGGACCACCTTTCTTTGGTTGAACATTGAGAGCGTTTGTTCCACTATAGTGGCGGTAATGAAAACCATAATCAGGGATGCAATGATGACATCAAGCGGAAGTTTCATAATACTGCCGCAGAAAAGGATTGCATTGAATACTAGGTAGACTTTCCCTATTCCAATATTGAAGCGTTGGAACAGGTATATGGCGATGACATCGAGTCCTCCGTTGGATCCCAGAGATCGAAGAACGAGTCCGGCCCCAAAACCCGTGATGACACCACTGGCGATGGCTGCATAGAGTTGGTTCCCCACCGGGATATGAATCGTGATGGATGTATAGAACAGTGTCGTGGCAATGGTTGCATAGGCACTGTAAAGGAAGAATCTTCTGCTGACCTTGAAGTATGCAAATATGAATAAAGGAATATTCAGCAGAAAATTAATCCAGCCTGGATCCAGGAAATCCGTGGCGTAATACATAAGGGACGCAAGGCCAAAAATGCCACCGGTCACCAATTCATGCGGTACCGCCAGGCTTTTTACTCCAATGGAAACAATGAGTGAGCCGGTGGTGATAAGACAGAGATTCCACCATGTGGAATAGGCTATATCAAGTCGAAAGTTCGGCCCTTTGCCGAGATGCGATCTGCTTGTGCCAGACATTCATGCTCTCCAATTTGCCTGCTATCTGTGTATTATTGTGCAGGGTGCCGCCAAAGGCATATCCCGCTCGCCCAAAAACGATATTCATACCGAAACTTTCCGCTCGTGCAATGGTGTAAAGTGTGTTGAGCGCGAGATTTTTCGCGGCCTGCTCCATAACGAGCAGGAGTTGACCAGCCGCCCCTTTCCCCTGATATTCCGGGAGTGTTGCGAAATCGGTCATCTCTGCGCATTGCCACTCTGTGTCGATCTCCATGGAAGCGGCGGCCACAAGCCGATCCTTTGAGAGAATGCCGAAATAGATAGTATTCGAAAGCATGGACTTGCGAATGAAGGCGGGGTCATCGACAGGGAACGGGTATGTCTTGAATACTTCGCCATATAACGCGGCCAGCTTGTCAGCATTCCCGAGGCGGAGCCGGAGAATCTCGTGGTTCGACGACTGTATGGGCTGTGTGCCGGACTTTTGATCCGTCAGATTAAGGACAGCAGATATCCGTTCGATATCTTTTGGAATTGCCCGGTTCTGATCCAGATATTTACTTATGAAATATCCGGCACTTTCTCCTTTGTGCATGAACGGTACCCGTGCTTCATCAATAAAGCCGAGTGCGGCAAAGTGGGGCACATCCTGAGCCTGAACCTTGGCAAAGAGTTTGGTATACCCGTTCTGCCTTCCGATTTCATATATTTCATATGCAATTGCAGGCAGATCCTCCGAATCAAGTTTCATCAGATAAACCCTGTCATTGGCCGGTCCATGTTGAATTATCGATTTTCCACGATGAATGATCTCATCAGGCTGCATCGTCTCTCCTCTCGATCCGCTCGTTGTTTTCCGGCGTGAGGCTGGTGGTGTCGTCCCAATCAGACAGGAGTTTTTCAATGCCTATGGCCTTTTCTTCTGCGTCTTCTTCCTTGAGTTGGAGGTTGCAGTTGGAGCATTCGCGATCACAGAAGTTGGGTTCGTATGAGTTCGGTTCATTGTATGTCGTGATGACACCTTCATAGTTCCTGAGAATGACTTTGTCGGCTCCCCAGGAGACTATGTAATTGGGCATGACCGGGATTTTTCCGCCACCACCCGGGGCGTCGACCACGTATGTTGGTACGGAGAAACCGCTGGTATGACCACGTAGGCTTTCGATGATCTCGATGCCTTTTCCGACCGGAGTGCGGAAGTGGGTCAATCCTTCCGAAAGGTCGCACTGATAGAGATAATAGGGACGTACTCGGTTCTTTACGAGCTTCTGGTTCAACGTCTTGATGAGCCGCTGACAGTCATTGATTCCGGCCAGGAGAACACTCTGGTTTCCGAGTGGGATACCTGCGTCGGCCAGCTTTTGCAGTGCTCGGCGTGAAGATGCGGTCAGTTCGCGTGGGTGATTGAAATGGGTGTTGATCCAAATCGGATGGTGCTTTTTCAGCATGTTCACGAGTTCATCCGTTATGCGATACGGGAGAACCACGGGCATGCGGGTTCCGATGCGCACGACTTCGACATGCTCGATTTCCCGGACCTTGGTCAGGAGCCAATCCAGTTTTTCGTCGGAAAGCATAAGCGGGTCACCGCCCGAAAGCAGCACGTCACGGATTTGTGGCGTATTGCGGATGTATTCCAGCCCCTGCTCCAGATCGACAGAGGACGGAATGGAGTCTACGTCACCGACTTTGCGCTTGCGTGTGCAGTGACGGCAGTACATCGAGCAGGTGTTGCTGATGTGAAAAAGTACGCGGTCCGGGTATCGGTGGGTGATTCCAGGAGCGGGGCTGTCTTCGTCTTCGTGCAACGGATCAGTCATGTCGTAGCGTCCGATTTTCAATTCTTCTGGTGAAGGGAAGGATTGACGAAAGACCGGGTCGTTCCTGTAGTCCTCAGTATCAATAAGCGAGAGGTAGTATGGCGTAACGGACATGGGGAACTTCAGAGTCGTCCGTGTGAATATCTTTTTCTCATTTTCAGAGAATGTTATCCCGAGAACACGTTCAAAATCGTCCACGGTCTTGATTGAATTGCGTATATGCCATTTCCAATCGGTCCAATCCGATTTGGATGCAGATTCACGCAATGTCTCCGCGACTTCCTGTTGGTGTTCATTGAATATCGACAAATTGTCTCCTTGGTTAAAGTATCTGACTCAGGAATTCCTGAGTCCGGGCTTCGGCTGGTTTATCGAATATTCTCGCAGGAGTATCTTTTTCCAGAATGACTCCTTCATCCATGAAGGCCACAGTGTCTGCAACTTCACGGGCAAAGCCCATTTCATGTGTAACTATCATCATGGTCATGCCGTCTTCGGCCAGCGTCTGCATGACGGACAGCACCTCGCCCACCAGCTCCGGGTCGAGGGCGGATGTCGGTTCGTCAAAGAGCATGACATCCGGCTCCATGGCCAGCGCGCGGGCGATGGCAACTCGTTGTTTTTGCCCACCGGACAATGTGTTTGGATATGCATTCTCTTTGTCGCTCAGGCCGACCTTGTTCAAAAAATATTTTCCGATCTTTTTGGCGTCCTTTTTCTTCATTTTCTTAACCTGCGTCGGGCCTTCAGTGACGTTGCCAAGCACGGTCATGTGCGGGAACAGATTGAAGTGCTGAAAGACCATGCCGACTCGGGCCCGCAGCGCGTTGATGCGCTTTTCATCGCCGGATAATTCCCAGCCGTTGATCTCTACTTCGCCTTGTTGGAATGTTTCGAGGTAGTTGACACAACGGAGCAATGTCGATTTTCCGGAGCCGCTGGCCCCGATGACGCAGAGGACTTCCGATGGAAGGACGTCCAGATTGATGCCTTTGAGAACATGGTTGTCCCCGAACCACTTGTTCAGTTCCGAGATCTTGATAATGGGTGTTTCGCTCATTGTTATGCCTGCACACCGTCAACATCGAGCCGGGACTCGATAAAACGGAAAGTTTTGCTGAAGATAGCCGTGTAAAAAAGATAAAAGAGTGCCGCGATGAACAGCATTTCCATCATCATGTAGTTGGACGAGGCCAGTTGCTGGGATTTGAGCAGCAGTTCGTTGATGGTGATGGTGCTTGCCAGGGACGAATCCTTCAAAGCGATAATGAATTGGTTGCCTAAGGCTGGTATGGCCCGTTTGAATGCCTGCGGCAGAATAATGCGGATCATCGAACGGGAGTGGGTCATGCCAAGGCTTCGGGCCGCTTCCATTTGTCCTTCGGAGATGGAAATGATCGCGCCACGAAATATCTCTGCGAGATATGCGCCATTGTGAATGCCAAGCGCCAACGTGGCTGCGGTCAACGCGTCAAAGCCCACCACACTGCGCAGACCGAAATAGATGAACAGGAGTTGGAGCAACAGGGGGGTACCCCTGATTATATAAATATAGGCACGGGCCGGGAGATTGAAAAATGGCTTTTGGGATATGCGTAGAAATGCAGTGCCGAGCCCGAGGCCAAGCCCGAGAAGAATCCCCATCGTCGTGATTTTGATGGTCATCCACGCCGCGGGTAAAAAGAATGGAAGGTACTTCGCAAGCACGGTGAAATCGAAATACATGATGTGTTCCTAGGTTGAATATAAAAAGGTGCGGCGTTTCCCGTGGGAAACGCCGCGTCGGGAGAGGAGGATTTGCCGCTATTGAACAGTGATATCAGTCTTGAGCCACTTCTTGCTCAGTTGCGAGAGGGTTCCGTCTGTGTGCATGGCTGTCAAAATGGTGTTGATCTGCGAGAGCAGAGTATCGTCGCCTTTGCGAAAGGCAACGGCAATATCTTCACTGCGTAACGGCATTCCGAGCAGGGCTATGTCGAATTTTCCACTGTTCAGGGCGTTTACGCCGACGACGCGGTCGGTGATAACGCCATCAACGACTCCGTTGTTCAGTTCGGTCAGGGTGTGGGTGTCGTCCTTGTAGAGTTTCACATCCCCTGCACCGAGTTGCTCGGCATCGGTGGCGAAGGTTGTTCCTGTGACCACGCCGATTGTCTTGTTCTTGAGCTGATCTGGCGCTGTGTATGAAGCTCCATTCTTGATGAGCAACTGGGCTCCGGAATAATAATATGGAGTGGAGAAATTGACGACTTCAAGCCGCTTTTCTGTGACCGCCATGCTGCCAAGGATGCCGTCGTAAACACCGGAACGCAGTCCCTCGATAATGCCGCTCCATTCGGTGGTCACAGGCTTGAGTTCGACGTTGAGCCGTTTGGATACTTCCCGGGCAACATCGACATCAAAACCGACGAGTTCGTTGTTGTCATTGTAAAAGTTGAAAGGCGGGTAACCACCGCTCATGGCAAAACGGATTTCTCCGGCTTCCTTGACGCGAGTCAGTGAATCTTTGTTTTCTTCCGAACAACCGGCAAGCATGACCGAGAAGAGCGTGACCGTGATAACGGCCAGTGTAAGACGAATTCGTTTCATGAAGTCTCCTATGGAGTTTTGAGGTAACAGTTCCTTGGCATTATGATGAACTGTTTGTTGTTGAATGAGGAATCTCCAGCAAGATGTTCACTGTGAAGCGCGACGATCAATATAAGAAAAAAAGCGGCGAGTAGAGGCGCGACAACAATGACGGCATCAGTTGCATCGAAAGTGAATCCCTTGACTGAGAAATGCATCGTTCTTGTGTACAAGTGGTTAGAAGTTGTTTCACTATGAGTGAAACAGCTTCAGGCATCCCCGACAAGGGGGGATGGCGGGTATCTTTCGGGTATTCTTGTATACCCGATCAGGACAGCGATGGCTTTTGGCGCAGGTAGGTGAAAAGTGAGGCTTTTCTTCCTCGTAGGCCGAGTTTTTTGCGAATGTTCTTTCGGTGAGTCTGGACGGTTTCGAATGCCATGTTGAGAAGCTGTGCTATGTCTTTGCCGCTTCGACCCAGTTGTATGAGTTGGCAAATTTCCATTTCGCGCGGGGAGAGTCGCAGCAGTTCGGAATCGAATTCCCCGGATGATTCGCTGGCAAGGTCCACGAGTTGCTCTTCGATGACGTTTTTGTACCCTTCGCGCACTTCAGCGGTGTCAGACGTTGTGATGCGTTCCAGTGCCGGGAGCATTCGTTTCTTGACCTGGTTGGTCAATTGTTCCCGCATTTCCTTGCGTTCTTCCTCAACGGATTTGATGACCTGTCGCAACGCAATTTCCTTTTCTTTTACTTCGGCCTTTTTTTCCTGCAGATCTTCCTTGAGTTCAACGTGTGCCGTCAGGTCGTGAAGAATGAGTTGATACAGGGAATAATCGGTAAAAACGATCTTGCGAAGGGTCGCCTCAGCTGGAAAACCGTCGCCCTCACCATCGATGGCGACCACGGCTTCAGTCCACAGCTCCTTGGCTTTGAGTGTGTTCATGGCGTTGCGAAGCGGTGTGTGAAAACGTTTGCCGAAGAGTGTCCTGACATCTTCTCCGGTCAGTCGTTGTTCTGACTGCGCGTGTTGTTCCTGAGCCGTGGTGTTGGCCGCAAGGATGAGTCCCGCCTCGTCGATGAGAAAGGTTGAATCCAGGGCGGTATCAAAAAAAGCGTTGAACAGGGTGATGGAATCCGACCAACCGGAAATATTGTCTTCAAGCCGTTCTTCATAGTTTTCATAGAGAGCTTCCATCGGACGGTTGTCGGTTGCGATAACAACGTATCCTTCCTGAGCATAGACTGTAGAAGGAAGAGGGATGATTCTGAGTAAGAAACTCCAGTCATCATTGCAGGATATTTCATGAATGTTCAGTGGCGAGAATTTTCGCAAGGTGTCCTCAAGCGAGACTGTCTCCAAGGACAGAACCTCCCAGAAGGGAATGCCTTTCCGGTTCATTGCGGGGAGATAATTGAGCTGGACGCCTCTTGATTCAAGTACCTTGCCATGCTCGTCTGCAAAGAAAATCGTGTCGTTCCAAGCGTCAACCACATCGCCTGGATCCGAAAACGTGGGAGTTACTGTTGTTCTGTTACTCATATGTCCAGGCTATCATGGCGGTTGAGCAATGAAAACCTCACATCCAGAATGAAACAGGGGAACGTGCCTACTTTGTGCAAACCTTAGAGAAATATGGATAATCGCTTTGGAAACGATACATAGCTAGATAGCGTCTGTGCCGGATATCCATTCGATACCCAGTCACTTTCTTTACCTTTGAGCATGGTGTTTATGCTCTTAGTCATCCCTAACGGGGCTTGCGCAGTAAAGGAGATTCCATCGTGTTGTCGAGATAAAGAGTGCGACCTCATGATTCGTCAGGGTACCCCTCTTCTCATCTGATACAGCCGTTCATGGATTGCGGTGAATCTGTTGTAACTGGCACTCCTATCTTGTCTGCTTGTTTCTTTGCGTAACCCATCCGTATTTGGCAAAACGATTTTTTGCCAGTCTTGTATTCTGTTTTGCGTTATTTTTTATAAAAAAATCCATTTTTCAAAATGGTTACGCTAATCTGCCTTATTGGTGATTTCTATCGTGCAAAGGGGGTTCGTGGCACACCCGTTGCTAACAATCCGTGTGTTGGAACGCAGTATTACTTGAAAAAGACTGTTTAACATAAGGAGAATTCACGATGGAACTCGTCTTTACCATTCATGGTCATTCCTGTGACCTCGCCCTGCATCCAGTGTCTGCAAAGACTGTACGACTTATCAATGAACACGGCTCAGATATCTACTCCATGAAGCCCATGGATTGGTGGCGTAATGGGAAGACCAATACCTGGGGAATGCGGATTGATGATGAATGCGCAATTTCAGTTACCTTGGACGGCAAGCCCATAGATTTTGAACGGAGTTCGATTACTTCTTCTCCCGTGAAGATACGGCGTCGGATGTATTTGGAGAGTCGAGCGAAGTATGTTGTTGTGTTCGGTTTTGACAATGAAATCTGCAAGTTTTCCTGGAAGTGGAGCGATGTAACGGACTTCGATCCGGCCAAGTTTGAATTCATGGTGCACCAGTGGGATCGTATTATGGGCGTGGATAATTACTTTATTCTTGACGATATGCTCTACGACGGCAGGTTCGCGTGCGACCATCACTGGTGCGAAGCACAAGGGTTTACCCTTGTGGAACCGAAAGTAATCGATCTGGAACAGGTTCGGCAGGAACTGCAGGAAAAGGGAGTCATTGACCACAGGGGAAGCCACTTCCCCTCACCAACGGTTGGTGTTGAGAGCTAAGATCATTTGCCACAATGGTTTGATGGAACGGCATCAGCAGCTGAGGAATCATAACAATGCCTATGCCGCACATAAGTCGAATAACGTATGAGAAGGATTGTTTTGTCTAAAAACAAATATACCCCCATAGCGATCATTGTGACGGTGTTGCTGTCAACAGCTGTTGCTTTGATTCTATGGCCGGAGGAAAAACGGACTGATCCGGTGCGTGTGGTCATGGACAATGCCGGAGGGCGGGTCATTTTCGCTCATCTCACTCATGTGAAAGATTATGGGTATGAATGTGCGGATTGCCATCATGACGATATTGGTCGGGCTTTCCCCGTTGCCTGCGGGAATTGCCATCCCGTGGAATTTGGAGAGAAATTCCGGTCTGAGCACGGAAGGCGGTTCGCTGATGACATTGCATGTTTGCGTTGTCATGTCGAAAGACCATCCGGTCCTCTTGTGGCGGAAGAAAGACCTATTATTGAAGATATCCCTCTCAGGGCTGATGCCTTCCATCAACAATGCATGCAATGCCATGAAGAGAACGGCGGCCCATATGGTGACGATACCTGCCATGAATGCCATGCGAGGTAAAATGCATGCTTAGAATCAACTATTCTCTCAAGTCGGATTCCAGACAACCCATCACCGATGTACCGATGCCGGCAGAACTCAATATGCGAATACGCAATCTTGTTCTTAAAACCGGCAAGGGAAAACAGGTTGAGTGCGGCGAAATTATTGCCGAACATCCATCCCAGTCAGGTGGGGCGTCTCATGCTGCTGCTTCTGGCAGGACTCAAGTCGTCAATTACCATCATCTGACAATACAATGTGATGGTGAAGGTCGTTCAGTCTCGCCCGTAGATGTCGCATCCATGGGGCCGGGCAAACAGCTTCTGCGAACTCTGCAACGGCTTGGCATTGATGTTACGCCACTGGGGAGGGCCAGTCTTCTGGTTGTCAACGGGTTGAACCCGGAGCCTGGCATCTCCGTTGCCGGATATCTTTTGGAGAACGAGCGTGAAGTCTTGAAAGTGGGACTCAAGCTCGCAAAAAAACTCATTGTTCCAGTGAGGACTGTACTGGCTGCCCCGTCTTCTTCCTGCTTTTTGACTGGGACGGAAACAATGAAGGTTAAACCGAAATACCCGGCCTCTCTCAACGTCCTGACCGTTAAAGCTGTCACAGGCAAGGAATACCCCGAAAATACACAGGTCATGAGTCTCATGGATCTCTATGAACTGGGACGTGTGGCGCTTACAGGCCTTCCGTTGACATCAACTATCATGACCATCAAAGGCCATAATTACCGTGTACCGATCGGTACGCCCATCAGGCACTTGCTTGGCATTATGGATATCCCGGTTTCAAACGGCGATACGGTCATACTGGGTGGCCCGTTTCGTGGTGAGGCCGTCTATTGCCTCGATGAAGGGGTGAGTAAGAGGTCTTATGGCCTTTTCGTGATTTCTCGTGGGGAATTCCCACCGATCGAAGATGCCACGTGCATCAACTGCGGTGAATGTGTGCTGAATTGTCCTGGGCGAATTCAACCCAATCTTATCAGCCGGTATGCGGAATTCGAGATGTTCGAAATGGCCGAAAAACATGGTTTGCACAGTTGCCTTGAGTGCGGGCTGTGTTCCTTCAACTGTACGGCCAGAAGACCATTGCTTCAATATATCCGTCTCGCCAAGGAACAATTGCTGTCTAGTGGGCGGACACCAACACAGGCGTGACAGCGTTGATTGATTCAAAAATGATATCAAAGGGTTAATATATGAGTTCCCCTGTAGTTAAGGCGATGTCAAACATTGCCATTCGGTTGACGGTGTCGCCAGCCCCGCATTGGCGCAGCAGGCGCACCATACACAAAATGATGCAGGCGCATTTGCTGGCGATTCTCCCTGCCGTCTTGATGTCGGTGTATATGTTTGGCCTTCAGTCCATGGCTGTTGTCGGTCTGGCTGGTTCAGTGGCTGTCATTACTGAAGTGCTCTGTCTGAAGTTGCAGGGACGCGAAGTCAATGTGGATAACTTTACTGCTTTGTACGAAGGGATCCTTTTTGCCTTTCTTCTTCCGGCCACGGCCCCATGGTGGCTGGTTTCTGTCGGGGCTATTTTGACGATTGTGTTGGGACGTGCCGTTTTCGGCGGATACGGTACCAATCCTGTTTGTGCGCCGCTTGTGGCGTGGGCCTTTTGTCGTCTTTCATGGCCTGCGGCCATGGATATTGACTTGAATCTCTCGCATTTCCTTATCAATGCGCCTTTGGATCAGCTCAAATACTTCGGAGTACAGAGTCTCTCCCAATTTAATTATATGGAACTGTTCTTAGGGAAACAACTCGGGGGTCTTGGCTCCTCGCAGGTAGTCGCGCTCCTGGCTGGCGGTCTCTACCTTCTTGGGACCGGCTGGCTTCGCGCCTTTATTCCGGTGGCATTTTTCATCGGCGTTGGTGCAGCCTCCAGTGTGTTCTGGCTTATCGATCCAACTTTTTATGCGGACCCCATGTTTCATTTGCTTGCCGGTTCCACGGTTTTCGGAGCATTTTTCCTGGCCCCGGACGTAGCCTCAAGTCCTGTTGGAATGCTGCCTCAGGTCCTTTTCGGCTTCATTGCAGGTGGTATGGTTGTCATCATTCGGGTTTATGGGGTTTACCCTGACGGTGTGCCGTTTGCGATTATGCTTGCGAACCTGCTCAGTCCGTTGTTGGACAACGTCCGGCCCAAGCCCTTTGGAGGCAAATAGGTGATGCGTGAAATCATTCATATGCTCGTGGTGTTATCTGTTATCTGTGCCAGTTCCGGTGCGCTTCTGGTCAATTTGAAACAGAGTACGAAAGATCAGATCGAGCAACAGGTTCTTACCTATGTGCAAGGCCCGGCCCTTCTCTCCGTTTTGGAGAATCATGACAATAACCCTATCGCGGAGCGGGTGACCATAGACGGAGTGACCGTGTTTCCGGCTTTGCGGGACGGAAAGCTCGTTGGCGTGGCTGTAGAGACGTTCGCCCCTGGATACTCCGGTGATATCGGCGTGATGGTGGGGTTTGACGTTCAAAAGGATGAACTGCTCGGCATCGGTATTACAACTCAGACGGAAACACCGGGGCTGGGGACGCGCATTACAGCGCCTTCATTTGTCGCCAAGTTCAAATCACACGGGCTGGAGTCGATGAATCTGACGTCCAAAGGCGGCGATATCGACGGGATATCTGGTGCGACCTATTCATCTGTCGGCACTGTGGATGCCGTGCGTCGGGCGATAGAGCTCTATCAGTCCATAAAACCAAAAATCAGCACACAATGGGCGAACTCATAGGAGAGGGCATGCATCGTATCATCAAGGAATTTGTAAAAGGCCTGTGGGCGGAATTACCGCCATTTAGAGTGCTTCTCGGCCTGTGCCCGACCTTGGCCGTAACGTCCTCTGCTGAAAACGGTCTCGGCATGGGAGTGGCGGTAGTCGCGGTTTTGACCCTGTCCAATCTTATTGTTTCCGCGTTGCGTAAAATCATTCCGCCCAAAGTGCGTATCGCGTGTTTTATCGTCATTGCGGCGTCTCTGGTGGTCGCAGTTGAATTGCTCATGCAGGCTTATGCCTATCCACTGTACCAAAAACTCGGTATTTTTGTGCCTTTGATCGTTGTGAACTGTCTTATTTTGGGGCGGGCCGAAGCGTTTGCATCCAAAAACGGCATGCTTGTTTCCGTTGCCGATGCTCTGGGCATGGGAATCGGTTTCACTCTGTCTTTGACGTTTCTGGGGGCTTTCCGTGAAGTATTGGGACTCGGCACAGTCTTCGGCTTTCCGGTTCTCTGGCAGTCCTTTGAACCCGCCGGTCTTATGGTCATGGCTCCGGGGGCGTTTATTGCGTTGGGATTCATTTTGGCGGGCATGAATGCCCTTGGCAAATGCCTTAGTCGAAAAAGAGAAGTTGTCCCGGCACGTCTGGACTCAACCTGCTCGCAATGCGGTGCCTGTGGTTTTCAGGCTGAAAAGTAGAAGGAGTTGGCGGTAATGGAATATTTCATCCTTTTTATTTCAGCGATTTTTATCAATAACATAGTCCTTGTTCAGTATCTTGGAACCTGCCCGTTCATGGGGACTTCCAAGTCCACTGACGTTGCCATGGGCATGGGAGGAGCGGTCATATTCGTCATGCTTATGGCCACCGCGCTGACATGGCCTTTGCAGCAATATGTGCTCAAGCCCTACGGGATCGAATATCTCCAGACCATACTGTTCATTTTGGTCATTGCATCTCTGGTGCAGTTCGTTGAGATGTTTCTGAAAAAGCTCATCCCGCCGCTGTATTCTTCATTGGGTTTGTTTCTTCCCCTTATTACTACCAATTGCGCCGTACTGGGTGTGGCCATCATGGTTCAACGCAGTGAATTCTCGTTTGTGAAGGCTATGGTCTACTCACTTGCTTCGGGAGCGGGTTTCATTATCGCGCTGGTTATTATTTCGTCTATCCGGGAAAGAGCGGATATCGCTCCTGTTCCGTCTGTTTTCAAAGGGGTTCCCATTGCCTTGATAACGGCCGGCATAATGTCTTTGGCCTTTTTTGCCTTCAAGGGCATGGCGGCCTGATGCGTAAAGAAAGAGAGAATTAAAATGGTTACCTCTTCGATTCTTATATTGTTTGTAGCGGGACTCTGTGCAGCGGCTGTCCTGGCTGTTGCTTCCAAAGTCCTCCATGTGGAGGAAGATCCTCTGATTGCCGAGGTTGAAGCCTGTCTTCCCGGAGCGAACTGCGGAGGCTGCGGGTACCCCGGGTGTTCGGCTGCGGCGAAAGGCATTGTGGAAGGTGATGCCTTGCCAACTATCTGTGTGGCCGGTGGCAACGAAATAGCGGAGCAAATTGCCAGGGTCATGGGGGCTGATGTCACTTTTAAAGAGCCGAAAGTTGCCCATAATATTTGCAGAGGCGGCTCCCGTGCGAATCGCATATTTGATTATGAGGGCATTCACGACTGCCGGGCTGAAGCACTGCTTTATGGCGGTGACAAGATCTGTGGTTTGGGTTGTATCGGCATGGGAACCTGCGTCAAAGTTTGTGCTTTTGATGCGCTTCGTCTTAACAGTGACAACCTTCCGGTCGTGGACATGAACGCTTGCCGCTCTTGCGGAAAGTGCGCTGAAGTATGTCCTACGGGAGCGATCCGTCTCAGCGGTATGACTCAGGATCTGCTCCACCTGAACAAAGGGGATGATTGTCTGGCCCCATGTATGCAGAAATGTCCGGCTCAGGTCGATGTCAGCGTTTATATCAATCAATTGAAACGGGGTGATATGCGTGGAGCCTTATTGACCATCAAAGAACGGAATCCGCTCCCCCTGACAGTTGGGCGTCTTTGCCCTGCCCCCTGTGAAACCATTTGTCGCCGTAACATCGTAGGTGAAGGCGTAGCGATTCATACCCTGCTTCGTTTTGTCGCTGACTGGGAAATGGATTCTGGCGTACGTGTCAAGGTGGATTGCAATCCGCCTACCGGACATCGCGTGGCAATCATTGGAAGTGGGCCTGCCGGGCTTTCCTGTGCATATTTCTTGCGCCGTATCGGGCATGAACCAGTCATTTTTGAAAGACGGGAACAGGTTGGCGGCATGTTGCGAGGCGTTATCCCCGAATATCGGCTCCCCAGAAAGGTCGTTGATTGGGAAGTACAGTCCATACTCGACCTTGGAATAACAGTTAAAAATGGTGTTGAATTTGGCAAAGACTTCACCCTGAGTGACCTTGAAAGTGAAGGGTATGAGGCTATTTTCATTGCCACCGGAGCGTGGAAAGTTCCTCCGTTGGATATTGAGAACAGCAATGTCACGGGCATCGTCAGTGCGGTCGACTTTCTGGTAAATGTGGACAGAAAGACTACAGCGCTCAAAGGAAAAAAAGTTGTGGTTATCGGCAACAGCAATACAGCCATGGATGTGGTGAGCAGTTGCGTACGCCTTGGCAGTGAGGTCCATGTCCTTATTCCGTGCATTCAGCGGAAAATGTCCGCCAACAAGAATGAAGTGAAACGGGCCTCCGAAATTGGTGGAAACCTGCTCTATTTGACGAGCCCGACCCGCATTCTTGCTGAGAATGGGAAAATGACGGGTATAGAATATTGTGAGTTGCAATATGATGATCCGCAAAAGGCGACCGGCAAAGCCAAGCCGATCAAGGGAACGGAAAAAATACTCACCGCAGACTTGCTTGTGGTCGCTACGGACAGGATTGTCGACGAGTCTCCGTTCAAGGATCAGAATGGTGAGTTCCTGTTCAGTATGGATTCAAAAAGCGGTGGCATCAAAAGTGATCCAACGACGCTGCAAACCGACATCCCGCATGTTTTTGCCGGGGGAGAGGTACATACTGGGCGTAACATAATCATTCAGGCCGTGGCTGATGGGCGTCGTGCGGCTCGCGCCATTCATTATTTTGTTTCCCAAGGGGATATCCCTGATTCTGAAAATCCGCAGTTGCGCATTATCCCGGAGACAATCCTCAAGGATATGCATGTTACGTATACTATTCCTCGCATCAACGTTCCAGAAATAACAGTTGAAGAACGAAAATCGACGTTCAGGGAAGAGGTCAAAGGCGGTATTACGTATGAGGCAGCCCGCAAGGAAGCCAGCCGTTGCCTGCGGTGTGGGCTCACCTGTTACGACTCTGAGGCCGGTGCGGAATATGCGGTTGATGCCGATGTGAAAAAGTTTTGCGAGATGGGCAGGGAGTGAGTCATGGGTAAAAAACAATTCAGTCGCAGAGACATGCTGCGGATTGCCGGAACACTCGCTTTGGGAACGGCTTGTCTGCCGACCACTGTCTCAGCGGCAATACATATGGTTGATTCTGTTCGACTGGATGATAAACGGTATAAGGTCAGTGAAACGCGCTTTCTGATGGGAACGTTTGTGTCGGTGACCGCAGTCCATGAGTCGGAAGAGGCGGCTTGGCTGGCTTCCGACAAGGCGTTTGGAGAAATCGATCGCCTTTGTCTGATTTTTGATCGGCATAAAACCGATACACCCATTTCTTTGCTGAACACGACTGGCAGGTTGGGAGACGTTTCTCCTGAATTGCTTGTGGTGGCAAAAAAAGCCATTGATTTTAGCAGAGTGTCTGGCGGAGCGTTCGATAGCACCGTTTTGCCGGTTGTGAGCATGTTGGAAAGCAATGCACCTTTGCATGGCAGACTCTCTCTTTCCGATAAAAATGTCATTGAGGCGTTGGATCTTGTGGATTCCGAAGCGGTCAGCCTGTCTTCGCGTGAAATTCGATTTGAGAAGCAGGGCATGGGCATGACGCTGGACGGTATCGGCAAGGGATTCATCGTGGATCGGGCCTCGGATGTTCTCGTTGCGAACGGCGTGACAAACCATCTGATAAATGCAGGTGGAGATATCCGGTCCCGAGGGAGACTTTCCAGTGAACATCCATGGACTATCGCCATTGAAGACCCTGCAAAAAAAGGTCACTACCCGGCTGTCATCGAATTGGAAGACGCAGCCGTGGCTACATCCGGGGGCTATGAAGTGTATTATGACAGGCAGCGTTCCAGTCATCACGTCATCAATCCGCGCACTGCGCGTTCACCGATGCAAAGTGTCAGCGTGTCGGTCACTGCGCCGACAGCGATGGAAGCTGATGTCATGTCCACCGCTGCCTTTGTCATGCCCCCCAAATCCGGGATACGGTTTATAAACAATCAGAAGGGCAGCGAAGGCTTGATTGTCGGTCATTCAGGGAACGACCTGGGGTCACGCAACTGGGGATGCTTGCTGAAAAAGGGAATTCTTGCAGTTCTCTAAGGAATGAGATCTATGAAACATGGCAATCGTGATCCCCAATCTGTTTTGTTCAGGCTCCCTCCAAGTCAAAGAACGGCAAGGCGCAGTAAGGAAAAGCCTTATGCTAAAATGGGTCAAGCGGGGCCGTTTCGCGTTAACTCAATGGGTTGCATGAATTGCGGCAGATAGGGTGCCGAAAAGAATAAATGGTTTTTTTTGGGTATCTGGTGGGATGGGGATTCCGGATTAGTGCTGAAAGACACGGCCTGTTCATGGAATTCCACAACCATAGGCATGATCTCCGTCTCTGTATCGCTACAATAACTTTCACGGTATTGCGGAGTGAAACAGGACATTCTCCCGTCCGGGTGGATTGCCTTGATCTGGCTCAATGTCGTGGACACTCGAACGACTTCGCCTCTGTGGTCGAAAACAAGCGAGTTGGTGTCGCCATTGATTCCTACCGCATCGGGGTCATAGGCCATGACCTTGCCGGCTGTGGTTTGGGTTGGAAGAGGGTTGGCAGGCTCCAATGAGCGCACACTCCCATCCGGGTAGAAGCTGATTCCCATACGCGCAATGAACTGTCCTTTTGGTGTTGCAACGATGACAGTCTCTCCCGGACACAAGGTGATACTGCGGACTGCCTCATCTTCGTAGAAACTGATGCTGATGATTCTGGTTGTGATGCTGCCGATCGGAGTGTGCAGGGTCACGGGTCGCGTCATCGCCATTTCATCGTCTTCACTCCAGCATCCTGAAAGTTTCCCGTTGAGGGGAAATACCCTGTTGAGCGAGCCGTTTTCGTGGAAAGTGATCAGTTCGGCGGGAATATCGCCTGCCGGAGTACCGATGCTTGTCTGGTGTTCCAAGGGCAGTGATTTCGGTGTGCCGTTTTCATGATACATGACCGGCAGAAGTTCCTTTTTGCGAAGGTCGTCTGTCGTATGCTGCGGGGTCAGTTCTCCATAACGCGTGGTGAGTGTCTTCATGAGAAAATCCTTCGAGTCGGAATCTGTTTGTTCAAACCGTGGATGATTGTTCGGCTGAACGCAGGCATGTTCGGTTTGCCGGTGCACAGGATGGTGGTGGAATCTGTCACGATCACTATGAGTGAAAGCAGACCTGCAGTGTCGAGGTGCATAAATGAGTCGTGGAAAGCTCCGGCCTGAGCCGGGCCGGCCATGGCACATATCCAGCAGAATATCAGAAAGGTTTTTTTCAGCAGTCGCATACGACCCCCTTTACTTAATGCAGTTTTGTCAGTTCAGTCAGTTCCTGTGTGGTTAACGGGCGTTCAAGTTGCCAGGAGAGTTGTCTCACCGCTGTGACAAGTTCCGGGATTCTTTTTTCCGGGTAGACGATTTCATTCTCTCCAAGGGCAAGGCGGATTGCGCTCCGGCCGCTTTTTCCGCCCACCGCGACAGTGCGGTCTGCACCGATTGTGTCGGGATCGTATGGCTCAAAAATTTCGGGTGATTTACCGAGAGCGTGGGCGTGGATACCTGATTCGCACGCAAAGATGTCCTTGCCTGCAACCGCTTTGGTGCGGGGAATCGGAACACCGGCAGTATGGGATACGAAATCGCAGAGTTCAAGAAGTTCACCAGTTTCATACGCATGACTTTTCTCCTTTAAGGTAAGGTGTGCTGCAAGTTCTTCCGTGGCGGCAATGCCGGAACGTTCTCCGATGCCGAGTACGCTGCAATCCGCATAGTGAGCGCCTGACTCCAGGGCGGTGACGGCGTTGCCGGTGGCCATGCCGAAATCGTCGTGACAGTGCACGGCGAGATCAATGCCCAAATCCCGGCTGAATGAGTGCACCAGTTTCGCCATTTTCAGAGGTGTCAGGATGCCAAGGGAGTCGGCGAGCCGGATACGGGAGGCGCCCATTTCCCGGGCAATGTGCCCGGCGGTGAGAGCAAAATCTTCATCGGCGCGGGAAATGTCTTCCAGACCGACGGAAATATACTCGATACCAAGGATTCCGGCCGTGAGAACGGTCTGGGCCAGGCGTTCAAGCAGCCCCTCACGGTCGGTTCCAAGGCGTTTATAAATATGAAGATCAGAGACGGGAATGCCGATGTTCACCCGGTCCACGTTCAGGGCGGCAGCCTTGCGGATATCTTCGCCACGACAGGGAGACCATATGCTCAGGGCTGTGTTCCCGGTTATGGGCCGGATGCGGTCGACGAGTTCTTCAAGATCGTCCTGTCCCACCCATCCGATTTCGATTTCATCAACACCAAGAGCCAGAAGCCCTGAAAGAATCTGTACCTTCGTCTCTGTGGTGAAGTAAGCACCGAACAACTGTGCGCCTTCCCTGAGTGTCGTATCTATAAGCATGATGAGACTCCTTGAGATTCATGTGTACGATGATTCCTATTGAGCATTATCAGTGCCAAACTTGTTGTTTTTTCTATCCATCTGAAATCAAAGGCAAAGTGTTGTCTCCCGTCTGCTTGTCTAAATCCTACACTTTTGTCGCTTCCTACACTTTTGTCCGTGGCTGGTGTGGATACCTACACTTTTCGTAGGTGCTTCTCCCTGTGTCGATTTTAATTAAAATACTGTCATAACATCATGTTAGCAGTGTCATGCGGCAATGGCACGACCTTTGCCATAGGGGAGTCGTCTCTGCACACAAAACCCATGGAGGAGAAAATCATGAGAAAGGTAGCAATTTACGGAAAAGGCGGCATCGGCAAATCCACAACCACACAGAACACGGTCGCCGGTTTGGCCATGATGGGACGTAAAGTCATGGTTGTCGGCTGTGATCCCAAGGCGGACTCCACTCGGCTGCTGCTTGGTGGTCTGGCGCAGAAGTCTGTTCTCGATACCCTTCGTGAAGAAGGCGAGGACGTGGAACTCGAAGATATCCGCAAGCCTGGATTCGGCGATACCTGGTGTGTTGAATCCGGTGGCCCGGAACCCGGTGTCGGTTGCGCTGGTCGCGGTATCATCACCTCCATCAACATGCTGGAAAATCTCGGTGCCTACGAAGAGTCCGAAGGGCTTGATTACGCATTTTACGATGTCCTGGGTGACGTTGTCTGCGGCGGGTTCGCCATGCCGATTCGTGACGGCAAGGCCGAGGAAATCTACATCGTCTGCTCCGGTGAGATGATGGCCATGTATGCCGCCAACAATATCTGCAAAGGCATCATGAAGTACGCCCAGTCCGGAAGCGTCCGTCTCGGTGGCCTTATCTGCAACTCCCGTAACGTGGATAACGAGAAAGAGATGATCGAAGAGCTGGCTAAAAAGCTCGGTACCCAGATGATTTATTTCGTCCCCCGCGACAATGACGTTCAGCGCGCGGAAATCAACCGCAAAACTGTCATCGAGTGGAACGATGAGGTTCCCCAGGCAGATGTCTACAGAGGGCTTGCCACAGCCATTGACGAAAATGAAATGTTTGTCATTCCGACTCCGCTTGAGATCGAAGAACTTGAGCAGCTCCTGTTGGAGTATGGCCTCCTTGAAGCTGCATAAATTAACCAATAGTAAATAAATTTAAATAATTAGGAAGGGATAGAAATGATGATCATGGTAAGAGCAATTGTACGCCCCGAGAAAGCGGATGATGTCCTGGCTGCACTCATGGACAACGGTTTTCCTGCTGTCACCAAGTACTCTGTGGCTGGCCGCGGCAAGCAGCGCGGCATCAAGATCGGTGAAGTTACTTATGACGAGATTCCCAAGACCATGCTCATGAGCGTGGTCAAGGCCGAGGATAAGGATTTTGTCATCAATACCATCATGGACGCGGCCCGCTCCGGCGTGAAAGGCGCGTATGGGGATGGCAAGATATTCGTCGCACCAGTTGATGACGTCTACACCATTTCCTCCGGCGTGTGTGACACCGCTGTCGCCGAGGAGGCCGCGTAATGAAGGAAGTAATCGCAGTCGTGCGCATGAACATGATGAACAAGACCAAGTCCGCCTTGAACGATGCAGGCATCGATGCCTTCTTCGCTCATGAGGCTCAGGGTCGCGGAAAAGGGTTCGTCAATACGGCCGTCCTGGAAGGTGCGGAAAGCGGATATGAAGAAGCCGCCGCCGTCCTTGGCGAAAAGGGCAAGTTGTACCCCAAGCGCATGGTAACGGCAGTGGTCCCCGACAGATTGGTTTCCGATGTGGTGGAAGCCATCACCAGGGTCAACCAGACCGGCAAGCCGGGCGATGGCAAAATATTCGTCATGCCCATGGGAGACGCCGTGCGTGTCCGTACCGGAGAAGTCGGCGAAAAGGCCGTAGTTTAAGCGTATTTAAGGAGAATTCGAGATGGCAAAGACGACAAAGCTGGCAAAGCTTGACCCCGCCGAGATCAAAAAGGAGATGCTCGCGAAGTATCCCCCCAAGGTGGCTCGCAAGCGTGCAAAGCAGATAATGATCAACGAAGCCCTGGAGAATGAAACACCGCCCGAAATTGTGGCGAACGTCCGCACCATCCCCGGCATCATGACCATGCGAGGCTGCACCTACGCAGGCTGCAAGGGCGTCATCATGGGACCGACCCGTGATATCGTGAACCTTGTGCACGGTCCCATCGGTTGTAGTTTCTATGCATGGCTCACGCGCCGCAACCAGACGGACGGCGGTGGTCCCGAGGGTGAAAACTTCATGCCCTATTGTTTTTCAACGGACATGCAGGACCAGGACATCATCTTCGGTGGAGAAAAGAAACTCGCGGCCGCCGTTCAGGAAGCCTACGACCTCTTTCACCCCAAGGGCATCGCTATTTTCGCAACCTGTCCCGTTGGACTCATCGGTGATGATATCCACGCCGTAGCCCGTCAGATGAAAGAAAAACTCGGTGACTGCAATGTGTTCGCCTTCTCCTGTGAAGGGTACAAGGGCGTGTCCCAGTCAGCCGGTCACCACATCGCTAACAATCAGGTCTTTACGCACCTTGTCGGTGAAAACACCGAGCCCAAGAAGGGCGAGTACAAGATCAACCTTCTCGGCGAGTACAACATCGGCGGTGACGGTTTCGAGATCGACCGTGTTCTGAAGCTGTGCGGTATTACCAATATTGCCACCTTCTCCGGCAACTCTTCCTATGACCAGTTTGCTTCGGCGCAACATGCCGATTTGAGCGCTGTCATGTGTCACCGGTCCATCAACTACGTGGCTGACATGCTTGAAACCAAATACGGCATCCCGTGGATCAAGGTGAACTTCATCGGTGCCGAAGCGACTGCCAAGTCCCTGCGCAAGATAGCACAATACTTTGAAGACAAGGCACTGATTGATCGTGTCGAGGAAGTCATTGCAGCGGAGATGCCAGCGGTCAAGGCTGTGGTCGAAGATGTCAGAACCCGTACCGAAGGCAAGACTGCCATGATGTTTGTCGGCGGTTCCCGCGCCCATCACTACAACGAACTCTTTGTTGAAATGGGTATGAAGACCATCTCCGCCGGTTACGAGTTCGGTCATCGTGACGACTACGAAGGACGTCACGTCATCCCGGATCTCAAGGTCGACGCAGATTCCCGAAACATCGAGGAGTTGGTCATCGAAGCTGACGAAAAATACTACAATCCCCGCAAAACGCCTGAGCAGCTTGAAGCACTGGAGGAATCCGGTCTGAAGTTCAAGCATTACGCCGGGCTGGATGCAGACATGGATCAGGGAACCATCATTGTTGATGACCTGAACCAGTACGAAGCCGAAAAGCTGGTGGAAATCATGAAACCGGACATCTTCTGCGCCGGTATCAAGGAAAAGTTCTCCATCCAGAAACTGGGCATCCCCATGAAACAGTTGCACAGCTACGACTCTGGCGGACCGTATGCCGGGTTCAAGGGCGCCATCAATTTCTACAAGGAAATCGATCGTCTCGTGAACAGCAAGGTCTGGAGCTACATGAAAGCCCCATGGCAGGAAAACCCGGAACTTACCGCAACGTTCGTCTGGGAATAAGTAGGGAGATTATAAGATAATGTTACTCAGACACACACCAGAAGAAGTTGCTGAACGCAAGGCCCTGATGATCAACCCTGCCAAGACGTGTCAGCCTATCGGCGCCATGTATGCCGCACTCGGTATCCACGGTTGTCTGCCCCACAGTCACGGTTCCCAGGGGTGCTGTTCCTATCACAGATCCACGTTGACCCGGCACTACAAGGAACCGATCCCTGCCGCTACCAGCTCCTTCACCGAAGGCGCATCCGTATTCGGCGGACAGTCCAACCTTGTGCAGGCCATTGATAACATCTTCACCGTTTACGAACCCGATGTCATCGCAGTGCATACGACCTGCCTGTCCGAGACTATCGGCGACGACCTGAAGCAGATTCGCGACAAGGCCATGAAGGACGGCAAAATTCCTGAAGGCAAGACCGTCATCGGCGCACCCACCCCGAGTTATGTCGGTTCACATGTCACTGGTTTCTCCAGCATGGTCAAGGCAATGGCGGAACTGGCTGAACCGACCGGCACGAAGAACGGCAAGGTCAACGTCATTCCCGGCTGGGTTGAACCCGCTGACATGGCTGAAATCAAGCGTCTCTCCGCACTGGTCGGCGTGGATATTACCCTGTTCCCGGATACCTCCGGCGTTCTCGATGCACCGCTGACTGGAGAATATTCCATGTTCCCGCAGGGCGGGGTGACTATCCCTGAACTCAAGGGGGCAGGCGATGCCATCGGCACACTGGCTCTGGGCGAGTGGTGTTCGGCAGACGCCGCGCGCTGGCTGGATTCCAAATGCAAGGTGCCGTGCACAATCCTTGATATGCCTTTCGGATTGGCTGCCACCGACCGTTTCGTCGACGTGTTGCGGACTGTGGCCGGAGTCAACGTGCCCGATACCGTAGCTCATGAGCGCGGTCAGTTGGTGGATCTCATTTCCGACATGCACCAGTACTTCTACGGCAAGAAAGTGGCCATCTGGGGCGACCCGGATCAGCTCATTGCCATGACGGAATTCCTGGTCTCCCTGGACATGCAGCCCCTCTATGTCGTCACCGGCACGCCGGGCAAGAAGTTCGAGAAGCGTATTCAGGAGATCTGTGCCGACCAGCCTTTCGAGGTCAAGGTCAAGGCCAAGGGCGACATGTTCCTGATGCACCAGTGGATCAAGAACGAGCCGGTCGACCTGCTCATCGGCAACACCTACGGCAAGTATATTGCCCGTGACGAGGATATTCCGTTTCTGCGCTGGGGCTTCCCCATCCTGGATCGCCAGGGGCACCAGTACTTCCCGACAGTCGGCTACAAGGGCGGACTTCGATTGCTCGAAAAGATGCTTGATCTTTTCCTGGATCGTAAAGACCGCGACGATTCCGAACAGACCTTCGAGCTCGTCCTCTAACATCCTGTTTCCCTGCAGCAGAGCTTTTCATCTCTGCTGCGGGGAATAACCCCCAAACCATCAAGGTGTACTCATGGAACCGACCATCGCATACGTTAACCACCCCTGTTTTGGCATCTCATCCCGCAAGAAGGTCGGTCGGATTCACCTGCCCGTTGCTCCCCGTGCCAATGCACGCATCAAGTTCGCGAGTACGGACAAGCCTTCTTCCGCCATCATGCCGGCTGATGCCCTGAATATGCTGACCCGGACGATCGAGGCGGGCAATCCAGTGGGCATCGTCGGTATTACCGGCCCCGGTGATCCCATGGCGGTACCTGAATACACGCTGGAAACATTGCGTCTGGTCCGTGAAAAATATCCGGATATGCCGTTGTGTCTGACAACGATCGGTATCGGCTGCGCCGAGTATGCCGAGGAGTTGGCAAAAGTAGGCGTGATGCATGTGTCCATACTGGTTGATGCCGTCACACCTGAAGTGGCTGACACGCTGTATGCATGGATTCGTCCCGCAAAGCACACCATGCCGCTGTCAAAGGGCGTCGAAGTCCTTCTGAACGAGCAGGCCAGGGCTGTTATCGCGCTGAAAAAGGCCGGTATCACAGTCAAGATCAATACCACTGTCTATCCCGGTTACAACGCCGGTCACGTGGAGGAGATTGCCGCGACCATGGCTGCATTGGGTGCGGATATCATGGCCATTGTTCCGTATCGTCCCGAGGCTGAATCCGTGGACGTTCCGAATGAACCCGACATGGAATTGATTGCGACCGTCTGCGATCGTGCCGCCCGGCACATGAATCTCATGCCCTTGTGGGACCAGTGCGGCGAAAAGATCGTCGGCCTCAGAGAACCCGAAGAGATGGGAAAACCTTCCGATGTCATGCCGAAGCCGACGGCAAAGCGGCCTAATGTGGCTGTTGCCAGTTCAAACGGCATGGAAGTGGATCTGCATCTGGGACATGCCTCGACATTGCTCATTTACGGGCCTCGCGAAGATGGTCTCGCCTGTCTGCTGGAGACTCGTCAGGCTCCTGACCCCGGAGCGGGTTCCTCCCGCTGGGAACAGATGGGCGTATTGCTCGAAGACTGTTTCGCCCTGCTGACCTCCAATGCGGGAGAGAAGCCGAGAAAGAATTTAAGCCGTCTGGGCGTGTCCGTGGTCATCACCGATGGAGAAGTGGAAGGGACCGTGGACATGTTGTTCGGCGGTGGCAAGAAGAAGGGCAAGTGCCGCAAGTAGCGGTTATCAAAAAAACGAAGGAGAGAATGGAATGGCTATCCCCGGAAGAATGATCATCTGTTGTCAGAGTTTTCGCGCCAAGGGCGATCCCAAAGGCATCTGTCACAAGCAGACCGACGGTTTCCTGCAATATATCGAAGAAGAAATTATCGACCGCGGTATCGACGCGCTGGTTGTCGCCACCAGTTGTCTCAAACAGTGCGAATCCGGCCCGATCATGGTTGTCCAGCCTGAGAACTGGTGGTTCAAGGGTGTCGATTCCGAAGCCGCCATTGATGAAATTCTTGATGCCCTTGAAGACGGCGAAGCCTGTGCGGACTATTTAGCCGCATAATCAGGGAAAGAGTCCGATGCCTGAAGCCGTATCCGTTTGTCCCGCAGGACATGAAGACCTTGAGAGTCTGGTTGTATTGCTCGAAACACTGTTTTCCATCGAGGAGGATTTTGTCGTCGATCAGGCAAAGCAGCGGCGCGGACTGGAACTGATGCTGAACAATGGTCGGGGATGCATCCTTGCCGCGAAAGCTGCTGACGGGACTGTCGTCGGCATGTGTTCGGGACAGTTGACGGTTTCCACGGCTGAAGGCGGCCCTGCCGTTTTGATTGAGGACGTCATTGTCCAGCAGGACTGGCAGGGCCAGGGCATCGGGACAAAGCTCATGGACGGGATCACCGCATGGGCCAGGGAAAATGAAGTGACCCGGCTTCAACTGCTTGCGGACAGGCAGAACCTCCCGGCCCTTGACTTCTACAAACATCTTGGATGGCAGCCAACGCAACTGGTCTGTCTGAGAAACCGACTGTAATGCCTGATGCATCAATTCATGAGGGGAAGATATGAGTACTACTATATTGGAAGAAAGAAAGGACCAGATCCACAGGACAGGTGAGGGCGATACCGACATCGCCTGCAACCGGGAGTCACTGGCGGGTGCGGTCAGTCAGCGGGCCTGCGTCTTTTGCGGCTCCCGTGTGGTGCTCTACCCCATAGCCGACGCCCTGCACCTGGTGCATGGCCCCATCGGCTGCGCGGTGTATACATGGGATATCCGCGGCGCGCTCTCCAGCGGCCCGGAATTGCACCGCCTTTCATTCTCCACGGATCTGCAGGAACTGGATGTTGTCTTCGGCGGCGAGAAAAAATTGGCAGCCGCTCTGGACGAACTTATCGACCGGCACAGCCCCAAGGCGGCCTTTGTCTATTCGACGTGCATTGTCGGTCTCATCGGTGACGATTTGGAAGCGGTTTGCCGAAAAATGTCCGAGGAAAAGGGTATCCCCGTTCTGCCGGTGCAGTCCGAAGGATTCAAGGGAAGCAAACGCGAGGGATATCTTGCGGCATGCAAGGCCATGTTCAAGCTCGTCGGAACGCGTGAGACGACCGGCATATCGCCTGTTTCCATCAATATTCTCGGTGACTTCAATCTGGCCGGAGAAATCTGGATCATTCGCGAATATTTCGAGCGCATGGGCGTCGAGGTCGTGGCCAACGTGACGGGCGACGGACGTGTCGATGATATCTGCCGCTGCCATGGCGCGGCGCTCAACCTCGTGCAGTGTTCCGGCGCGACCCTCGATCTCGCCAAGATGATGGAAGAAAAATACGGCACACCACACCTTCGGGTTTCCTATCTCGGCATTGAGGACATGGCGGATTCCCTCTATCAGGTCGCTGATTTCTTCAAGGACAAAGATCCCGGCATTGTCGCGCGGACCGAAGCATTGGTGCGCGAGGAATTGCAGAAGCTGATGCCGGAGCTTGCCCGTTATCGCAAGGATCTCGAAGGCAAGAAGGTCGCCATGTACGTGGGCGGTTCCTTCAAGGCGTTCTCTCTGCTCAAGGCATTTCGTCATCTCGGCATGAAGGTCGTCATGGTCGGCTCCCAGACCGGGACCAAGGAAGACTATGCCGAACTGGAACAGATTGCCGATCCCGGCACGATCATCGTGGATGATGCCAACCCGTTGGAACTGTCTCAGTTCATCAAGGAAAAGGACGTGGATATTTTTGTGGGCGGCGTGAAAGAACGTCCCATTGCCTTCAAACTCGGCGTGGGGTTCTGCGATCATAATCACGAACGCAAAGAGGCTCTGGAGGGATTTGTCGGCATGCTCAATTTTGCCCGTGAAATTCATTCCTCGGCCATGTCCCCGGTCTGGCAGTTCGCGCCGCGTCGCGCCAACCGTATAACTGTCGAGAAAAAGGAGGCCGTCAATGAGTAAGGTGATCACCAAGGCTTCCAAGCCGAATTATGTGTCCACCACCAACGCCTGCAAACTGTGCACGCCGCTCGGAGCCTCCATGGCTTTCCGGGGCGTCGAAGGGGCCATCCCGTTCCTGCATGGTTCCCAGGGCTGCGCGACCTACATGCGTCGCTACGTTATTTCGCATTTTCGTGAGCCGGTGGATATAGCTTCCTCGGCTCTGGGGGAAAAGCAGGCGGTCTATGGCGGCGGTGTGAACCTCAAGAAAGGTGCACTCAATGTCATGAAGAAATACGAACCCAAGCTCATCGGTGTGGCGACCACCTGTCTGACCGAGACTATCGGTGACGATGTTCCCATGATCCTGAAGGAGTTCTTTGACGAATTCAGCGACCTTGATCTGCCGGAAATCGTGCATGTTTCCACCCCCAGTTACAACGGTACCCACACCGACGGCTGGCACGGTGCGGTCCGTTCTCTTGTGGAACAGTTGTGTACAACCAGGGCTGCAGACGCCGAGCGGGTGAACATTCTGCCCAACATGGTGTCCTGCGAAGACGTTCGGCATTTGCAGGATATCTGTCGCGATTTTGGTATCGGAGCAACGATCTTGCCCGATATTTCAGAAACGCTCGATGGCCCGGCTCTGGAGGATTATGTGAAGATTCCTTCGGGCGGCACGACATTGAACGAGATCAGGGAAATGTCCGGTTCCAGGGCGACCATCGAGTTTGGCCGCTGTTTGCCAAAGCATACAGGAGGCACGAGTCTGCAAACTGCTTTTGGTGTGAAAAATCATCGTATCGGTCTGCCCATGGGCTTGCGCGAATCGGATCGTTTCTTTGAAACCCTCGAAGATATTACCGGCGACTCTATGCCGCAGCGGTATGAATTGGAACGCGGTCGACTGGTGGACGCTTATGTGGACGGGCATAAATACGTGTTCGGCAAACGGGCAGTTGTCTACGGCGAAGAAGATCTTGTCGCCGGACTTTGTGCTTTTTTGGCCGAGATAGGTGTGGATGTCGTGCTCGCAGGTACGGGGTCACGCAACAAGGGACTCGAAGCCGCCATCGCTTCGGTCACGAACGGTGTGGCCCGTATGGCTCCTCAGGTGCGGGAGGGAGTGGATTTTCATGATATCGCCGAAGAAGCAGCGGCCCTGAAACCCGACCTGCTTATCGGGCATTCCAAAGGGTATCGTTACGCCAAGGAATGGAACATCCCAATTATCCGTGTCGGTTTCCCCATTCATGACCGATTCGGAGGCCAGCGCATCCTGCATCTTGGCTACAAAGGTGCGCTCAACTTGTTTGACATGATCGTCAACGCGGTCATCGAGAAGAAACAGTCTGATAGCGATATCGGTTACGGCTACATATAAAGACAGGAGAGCATCATGACGAAAGACACCACCAAGCACCCATGTTTCAATAAGGAAACCGCAGGAAGTTGCGGTCGAGTTCATCTCCCGGTCGCACCGAAATGCAATATTCAGTGTAATTACTGCAATCGCAAGTATGATTGCGTGAACGAGTCCCGGCCCGGTGTGACCAGTGGCATTCTCAAGCCGTATCAGGCCGCCGAATACATGGACAAGGTACTGGCGAAAGAACCCCGTATCACTGTGGCGGGTATCGCTGGTCCCGGTGACCCTTTTGCCAATCCCGCCGAAGTGCTTGAAACCATGCGTCTGCTCAATGAGAAACACCCGCACCTGCTGTTCTGCCTGTCCAGCAATGGTATGGGTATCTTGCCATATCTCGATGACATTGCCGCACTTGGTGTGTCTCATGTGACGATCACCATGTCTGCCGTGGACCCGGTTATCGGAGCGAAAATATACGCCTGGGTCAAGGACGGCAATGTTGTTTATCGCGGTGAACAGGGTGCCAAGATTCTGCTTGAGCGCCAGCTTGCGGCTATCAAGGGCCTCAAGGAACGGGGTATTACGGTCAAGGTCAATTCCATCATTATCCCCGGCATCAACGATGAACACATCGTCGAAGTCGCTCAAGTCGCCGCAGAACTCGGCGCGGATATCCAGAACATGATCCCGATCAAGCCTACGGCTGACACGCCTTTTGCCGGAATTCCAGAACCCGGCAAGGAGACGGTATTGCCGTTGCGTAGGGAAGCTGGTGTGTTTATCGAGCAAATGACTCATTGCAAGCGGTGCCGGGCGGATGCTGTTGGTCTGCTGGGTGATGACCAGTCCGCATCTCTGTGCGGCACGCTTCGGGCGTGTTCCAAACTCAAGCCTCTGGATGTGGAAATGGCCCGTCCTTATGTGGCTGTCGCCACCCGCGAGGGCATGCTTGTCAATCAGCACCTGGGTGAGGCCAAGGGTTTTCAGATATGGGGTGAAGCAGATGGCGCATTCCGTCTGGTCGAAGACCGTCAGGCTCCCAAATCGGGTTGCGGTCCTCAGCGTTGGACCGATCTCGCCACAACACTCAAGGATTGTCGCGCGGTCCTGGTTGCCGCTGTGGGTGAAACTCCCCAGATGCTTCTCGAAGAGCATGGCGTCAAAACCCATGTCGTGAACGGCTTTATCGAAGACGGCCTCCGGGCTGTGTACCATGGAGGTGATTTGGCATCGCTGAAGGGTCGACGAAGCGGTATCGGTGGTGCGTGCTGCACTGGCACCGGGACAAGCTGCGGGTAGGAGACTCCCCGATATATGCATACAAGAAGCCCCGCCGGTTATGAACCGGCGGGGCTTCTTTCGTGGGGTGGGAGGTATGTCGGAGAATTATGCTTTGGCTTCTTTCATGCGTCTGAGTCGAGCACGGCCTTCGGCTATCATTGATTCAAGGCCGTGTTTTTTTACCCGGTAGCCCATCTGGCGGGCGCTCAACCCCAGTGCTTCCGCGGCTTTGTATTGCAGCCATCCACTTCGTTCCAGTGCGGCCATGACTTCATTACGTTCAACGTCTTTGAGGGACGTCCCGTGAGAGGGCATGTTTTCATTGGATCGAGTGCCCTCCTGCACGGCAGCTGTCTGACCCGGAGCGAGATATGATTTGAGAAATTCCAGACTTATCCGTTCAGAATCTGACATGATGACAAGTCGTTCGATGAGGTTTTGCATTTCACGAACATTTCCAGGCCAGTCGTAGCGGATCAGCGCATCCAGTGCTGTAGCGGTGAAGTGGATGGAACGACCATAATCATCGGCCATCTTGTGCAGGAAATGATTGAGCAGGCCGGTAATGTCTTCCTTGCGTTCTCTTAGTGCCGGAACACGCAGGGGGAAAACGTTCAGGCGGTAGTATAGGTCGAGGCGGAACTCTCCGCGTTCAACAAGATCGCCGAGGTCCCGGTTGGTAGCGGCAAGGATGCGGACGTCAATGGTTCTTGTCCGGTTGGAGCCGAGGCGTTCCAGTTCCTTGTCCTGCAGGACTCGCAACAGTTTCGCTTGGAGTGCTATGGGCAGTTCGCCGATTTCATCAAGAAAAATAGTCCCGCTGTCCGCTTCTTCGAAACGCCCTGGACGAGAACCTGACGCACCTGTGAATGCACCTTTCTCATGCCCAAATAATTCGGATTCCAACAGATTTTCCGGGATGGATGCACAGTTGATCTTGATGAAAGGATGCCCTTTACGCTCTGACAGTTCGTGGATGATCTGCGCAATAAGGGTTTTTCCGACTCCGGATTCTCCAAGCAGGAGAACAGTGGCTCGCGTTGGTGACACTTTTTCCATCTGTCGTTGCACTTCCACCATGGGTGCGCTCTCACCGACGATATAGGGGCCGTTGGATTTCTTTGAAATCTGATATTTGAGTGAAGTATTCTCCCGTTTGAGAACAGCCTCCCGTTTCATGATCTTTTCGTTCAGACTGATGAACTGTCCTATGAGTGTGGCAACGACTTTGAGAAAATCGATATCTTCATCAAAGGCAATTTCGTCTTCGAATAATCGGTCCACGTTCAAGACGCCGATGGGGTCGCCATGAAGAATGATAGGGACGCCGATGAAGGAAATCATGCCGCGCTGTATCTTGCGTGCTCCCGTCTTATCGAGAAACAGTGGTTCTTTGCTGATGTCCGGCACGTAGAACGGTTCACTTGTCTGAAAAATGCGTCCGGTAACGCCCTCATCCAGCCGATAGACTCCGCGTTCTTTTTCTTCCGCTGACAGACCATAGGATGCGTTAATGGACAGTTGTCCGGTTTGGGGGTCGTACAACGTCACCGTTGCCCGTTGCATGGAAAGCTGTTCGGACATGATCCGCAGCACACCGCTCAGGGCCGACTCAAGATTGAGGGCTGTGTCGATAGCTTGGCAGATGGCAAGCAGTGCCGAGTGTTTCATTCCATGTACAGTAGAAAGCATGCATGTGTAGAGCAAACAGAGTGCCAACAGTGATTTTTTTAAGTAATCGTTTAATTCTAGATAGTTGACTGGTTATTGGCAATTCTAATAATAACAAATATGTCAACAAAGGGAGGGGGAGTGAACAAAGATGGGATTAAAACACGCATCCCGGGGCCGAAAAAATGTGTCGCTATTGGGCAGAAAATGATGGGAGGAGAGGGAGTCTTGCGAGGATTCCCTCTCCGTATATCTCGATGCCATGGTGGAATCGAACAGTTCGGCTTGTAGGGCGTTATGAATTCGTGACTACCTCGTATCGCGTGGACGGTCCTTTCCCCTGTTTGACGAGCAAGCCTCGTTTGACGAAGTCCTGTAGATCATAGATCGCTGTTCGTGTAGGCAGGGAACCACTGACCAGATCCTGATATTCCTTTCGGGTCACGGATTTTTTCTTTTGTATGTGAGGCCAGGCTTCTTTCTGTCGGACGTTTAAAGGAGATGTCAAAGCAGGGGGGGGCGTGGGTTTCGGATTGTTCAAGGGTGTTTCAACAACTTCTCTTGGCGGTGCAGGGCGCGTCTCGACTCGTTCAGCAACTGGTTGGTATACATCGTTCTCCAAGCGAATTTCTTCCGCCTGAATGATGTCGTTTTCTGCCATGACTGCGGCTCTGGTAATGCAGTTGACGAGTTCTCTAATATTTCCGGGCCATTGGTAGTTGACGAGTTTTGCAAGTGCGCCCTTGCTGAGATCAAGTTTTTCACGTCCTGCGAGCTGTTCCGCCTGGTTGAGGTAATACACGGCGAGCATCGGAATGTTTTCACGATGTTCTCTGAGGGCCGGGGTCGTGATGGAAACCACTTTGAGTCGATAATAGAGATCTTCCCTGAATTCTCTGCGTTCGATCAGGTCAGGGATGTCCACATTGGTAGCCGCGACAATCCGAACATTGACGGCAAGCTCCTTGTCGCTCCCAAGCGGTTTGATTTTGCGCGACGCAATGGCTCTGAGCAAGGATTGCTGTACTTTGGGCGAAGCTGACTGGATTTCATCCAGAAACAGTGTACCGCCGTCCGCTTCAATGAACGCTCCGTTTCTATCTTCCTTGGCTTCCGAGAATGCGCCTTTGACATGACCGAAGAGGGCGTCGAGCAAGAGGTTTTCATCCAGAGCGCCGCAGTTGATCGAGATGAACGGATTGTCCGAACGGTTGCTGTGGGCATGAATGGCCTCAGCGACCAACTGTTTTCCGGTACCAGTTTCACCGGAAATGAGTACATCCACTTCCACCTGCGCAGCCTTCAGAATGTTTACCTTCATATTTGAAATGATGGGACCGATGCCGATGATCTCAGGTATGCGGCTCAGTTCCGCTTCGGCAAGGGTTTCCCGCTCTCGTTTCAGCGGCGCTCGTTCTCGGTTATTGACGTTGAGTATGGTTTCATCCTTGGCTTGGATCTCCACCACCTGCTGTTTGACCTTGCGGATGATAACATTGATCGCAGTCTGGAGTCTGGTGATGTCTGCGCCGCTGTATGGCAGGTTGATTTCTTCCATCTCTTCCAATGAATTTAATGAATCAAGACTGGTTGCCAAGGCATGGATAGGTCGGGTGAGGATACGGCCGAACCAGAAAACAAGACAGGAAATGAGGGCTATGGCACCGGCGGTGACAAAGAGCATGACATCCAGATTCTTGTAGCCCGCAATGATGGGGAGCTGGCTTCTGTCGACAAAGATGACACCGCCGAACGGGGTCGGGCGGCCTGTGCTGTCGCTCAAGAAACGGATTGGTGCGTAACTGAAATAAAATGAGTTTACCGCTGACTCGCCGATGCGCTCTTCTGCAACCTGCGTGAGTCCGCTTTTTCCGTTGTTAATGTCTTTGACTGCGGCCCAATAGCGAACATGGTTTTCATTGGGTCTGAAAGCTGCTGCATGGCCGTCTTTGCCAAGAGTGCCGCTGAAATTTTCTCTGGCAAGATAGGTGGTCAGTTTATTATCAGCCTCATTAAAATCTTCGGATTGAAAAAGCATCCAGCCTTCGCTGTTGAGGAAATAGCTGAATCGCAGTTCGTTGCTTCGGGGAAATGCCCACAACGGTGATTCTTCTGAATTGTACCAGGAAAGAATATTGCGAACATCTTTCGCTTTTACCGAGAGGAAGAGAATGCCTGGAGGTGATGTTTCATCGCCGGGAAAGTATGTGTAAAAGCGCAGAATACGTGTTTTGATGTGACGATTTGAAGCTGTATCGCTAGGGATGGGATAGGTGGTTTCAATGATGTCTGAAGGCAGCACCTGCCCAATTTTGAGTGAGCCTAATTTTTCCAGTTCTTCGAATGGGTTCGGGTGTATGGCGCCAAATTCACTGGCGGGTACCTCATGTATCTCGCCATCATGTTGTATGAGCGCAAAAGGTTGGCCTCCCGAGGCCGGGATGAACGAAAGTTCAAAATATCTGGTACCCCCCGAGTGGATGTGCTTTTCGAGCGTGGAACGCAATTCGGTCGGCTTCATGGTTCCCTGTGCAAAGAAAAGAAGGTCGACTCGACATTGATCGAAAAACTGCTCCATCTCATGTGCCATGGCCAGGGTATGCATTTTGACGGATCGCTCTACGGCGATGTCAATGAAGTCTTCAGAAACGGTGTATGATGCATACCCGGTTACAAGAAGTATGGCGACGATGGGAGGGAGCAGGGCAAGCAGGAGTTTCCCTCGCAATCCAAGTCTATGTGCGATTGACGATGTGATTCCGGTGCGACCTGATTGTGTGGAATGGTCAGTCGTATGAGTCTTGGTCATGGCATTCTCCCCGTGTAGCAAGCTTCAACAATGCATAACGAAATTTATACTCTTGATTGTGCGGTTATTCTTCTCTTCTGTCAGTGTCAATCATTTTTGGCATAACGGTTGCTTAATCATATTCGAGTTTAATAAATCTCGCGATATTGGTTTGCACGATTTATTAACTATTTGTAATAATTAGATAAATAAAACGCAGCTTTTTGCGCAAAATCAGGCAGCGAAATTTTATGAATGAGAAAGCCATGTTTTCCGGAGTTCACAGGCTGCTTTTTATTTCCATGATAATCGTTCCGGCCGTTCCGTTGTTTCTGGCCGCCGCAATCGGGTATTACTCATATGTTGGTACTACGAAGAAATTTGCTACCAATGCAATAGAGCAGGTTGCTGTCGACCACAGGAATATGATTGCGGATTTTCTTGATGAACGCCGAACAGACCTCGAAACGCTTCTGGCGCTCGTGAACATTGATGTATTGCGCGGGCCTGTCGGACAGGCTGAGATCAGTCGAATACTCCGGGCTTCCGGCAGCGTATTTCAGGACATGGGGGTTATCGACCCCACTGGCCGACAGATAGCTTACAGTGGGCCGTATGCTTTGGTTGGGAAGGTATATGCGGATGCTGCCTGGTTTAAAGAGACCCTTAAACATGGGTATTACATCAGTGATGTTTTTCTCGGTTATAGAAATGTCCCGCATTTTATCGTTGCGGTTGCTCGCCGAATTCAGGGCAAGACATGGGTATTGAGGGCGACCATTGATTCCAAGTTGTTTGGTCGTCTTGTCGAACAGGTGAGTATTGGAGATTCAGGGGAAGCATATATTCTGAACAGAGATGGTTATTTACAAACCGATCGCCGTTCACACGGTGAGTTGCTGGAGCGTGACGACTTTAATTATCCAACCCATGAAGGGTCAGTCATGGCGTTTACCGGAAAGGATGGTGGGGCTGAGTATTTGTTTGCCTCGGCAACCATGAATGACGGGAAATGGCGTCTGGTTGTTCGTCAGAAAAAGGAAGAAGCCTTTCAATCCACCATGGCAGCGGTGTATACGGTTTTGTTGATACTCGTGTGCGGCGGCGTGGTTATCGTGTTTCTTGCCGTGATAGTGAGCCGAAGAGTTTGGGATACTTTGCACAGGCAGGCAGAGGAAGTCTGTGTCTTGGAAAATCAATTACTTCAAGCCGCCCGTTTGGCGGAGCTGGGTGAAATGGCGGCAGGATTCGCTCATGAAATCAATAATCCCTTACAGGTTATGAAGACTGACACCGCTCTATTGGAAATAACTTTGAGTGATCTGGTGGAAAAAGGCACAGATCCGGTTCTATGCGCCGAAGCACAGGAAGTTGTCGATCAGTTCTCAATTCAGATTGGCCGGTGTGCGGCCATAACCCGTGAGATCCTCCGCTTCGGGAGGCATGATGCGCCGGAGTTGCAGCCTGTAGTTCTGACACAATATATCCCCGAAGTCGGAGCAATGGTGCAGACCAAGGCGGAAGTGCATGGTATAGATCTTCATTTTGAAGTGGATGCGAATGCTCCGACCATATCGGCAGACCCCGGACAGTTGCAGCAGGTCATGATCAACTTACTGAACAATGCCATTTATGCCGTGGTGGACAGACATGGAACCGAAGGCGGTGAGATTGCTGTTTCCGTAAAGAATATTCAGGGAAGTGCCGTCATCCGGGTTGCTGATAATGGGACCGGGATGACTCAGGAAGTTCAGAATAAGATATTTATTCCTTTCTACACGACAAAGCCTCCGGGAAAAGGCACGGGCATGGGGCTTCCTGTGTGCCACACGATCATTGATTCACTCGGCGGTGAATTGGCTGTGGAAAGTGTCCGAGGAGAAGGGAGCACATTCGTTATTACGTTACCGGGCTTGAATTCCAAGCCCTGATGGGCAGTGGGTTCTAGGTGTCAGGCTGTCTCCTGTAGTGGGCTGCCAACGTATCAAGTTCGTGCAGATAGTCAGGGTATCTGAGCAGATAGAATGCCAGAGCCTTGGGGAAGTTCCGTCCGACCAGCCCGTCCACGAAGAGACGCGCAATGGTTTTCTCTTGTGAAAGAATCTGTTGGGACGCAATGAACACTTCCAGCTCATCCCGGTTCATGTTTTCCAGAGCCAACCTGAGCGCTTCGCGCGCTCTTGGTTTGTACGTACGAATATAGAGCAGATCGAGCGCATTCGCGATGACTTCCGGGACATGGCTTGGAGTTGATTCCTCGGATAGTTGAATAAACTCATCCGGTGAATTCAATGTGCCAAGCATGTCTCTGGTAGGATATTTGATTTCCAGCCGAGAGAATATTTCGATGACCTGTTTGATTTTTTCAGAATAGTCCCAATGACGCATGGCGATATTGTTGCCACGGTCGGCAAGCCCTTCAATAACACCGGCAACGCAGTCTGAAGCCAGTTTGGATATGACTGCTGCCCAGAGTTGAAGGATCGCAGCTACATCCGCGGCCCCGGAAGCGATCAGGATTGCTCCGACTCCCCAGTTTAAGAGCATAGCTACCGGAATAGACAGGACACTTCTGAAGAAATTACCGATAGCCGCTTTTCGCGGGAGCCCCCTGATGATGTTATGACTTGAAATGTATACTCCGTTCGTGAGCGCCATAATGGTGTATAGAAGGAGGGGACTGGTCATGGTGGTAATGCCGAACCCCTGATCGAGTACGACTGATTTACACAGCCAGTCGAGCAGCGGTACCGAGAAACCAGTGTAAAGCAGTGAGTCTGAAATGCGTTCCCAGTTAATGTAGTCATTCCAACTCAGATACGGTGAGCGTCGAAGACCACCGCCGCCAAGAACGGATTGGATGACATTTCGCAGACCCGTGATTGAGAACCAGATAACACCGCCAAGATACGCCAGCACCCACCAGTCCTTGGTCAACGAGAATGTCAGGAACGCAGGGATGAAACCTATGAGGATTTTGGCCGCATTCTTGAGTGTTGTGTTGAGTGTGCCTGTTGACTTGCGATGTGGAGATTTTTCATCATCATAGAGACTCAGGCCGTTCCCTTCCTGATTTATGCCGCCCAGAGAGACGACATTGCCACATCCTTCGTTGTCGACATGGTATCCGGCAATGTGCCAACTGTGTTTTGTTTTGCACATTATGTTTCGCAGTCCGGGCATGTGGCAGAGAGTTTTGGCAATACCTTTCGAGCGCACGAGTCGATTGCGCGGCGGAATAAATTCAATGGACTGAGTTGTATCTCCTGACACTGGAATGCAGTTTGCCATAGGTCTGTTTCTGACTTCCTGCTGCGACCTGAGTGGGAGTGTGTCAACCACGGCGAACCCCATCCCATGGGAGCGTGTCGATCGTCCTGTGGAACCACTGCCAATTTTTGTCTTGAGCGGTGTGCGCTTGTAGTATTCAAGGAGTGCGCTGAAATCGGAAAGGATGGGCATCAGCCGTTCAGCTTTTTCTTCTGCCTCAATTGTCTTTTTTTCATGTAACTGGCCGATGCATTGACGAATCGTCCGCTTGAGTGTGACAGCGTTTTGTTCGTTCAGAGAGCGTTGCAACAGACTGAAAGGCTTGCGCTGACGGACGATGAATTCGGTCAGACATTTGATGTTGAAGACTTCAAAGTGTGAAATTCGTCCTTTGCAATCATACAGCAGTTCAATGGCATCGGACAGGTCTAGTTCTGAAAGGATCAATGTCAATTGGCTTGTATGACTGACCCGTCGCAGTCTGAGGGTCAGTTTCGCAGGGGAAAGTTGCAACAATTCAGGACCGGAACCATCGGAAGATGGCGTGTCAGGATCAGGAATGTCCGGGTTTTCCTGAGGAACGAGATATCGGGCGACAATCGTATCTGCATCAAGTGAATCAAGTGATTCCAGTTGCATGGCGATAGAAGCCATAGTGTCATAGTCAATATTCTCATTCGCGTTTTCTCTCTTCAGTTCTGCCACGCGTTCAGCGAACAGCGGAAGAGCCACTTCATGAATATGACTGCCGAGGTGAAAAATTGACGGCTGCCCGGTACCGATTGTTTTGGCAACATCCTTGTAATCAATGCATGGCAGACAGATGCCGAATTCCTGATGAATTGATTTCCTGTGTACGTCGTTGAATGCCTCGGTGGCAGCCTGCACATATGCGGTTCTGTACGCCTGTACCTCGCGGCCCCGTTGCATCAGTTCCTGGACACTCTCCTGATTGAAAAAACTGTCTACGTCTGCATTGTCACGGAGTCCGTCTGGCCCCCAGACGATCTTGACGAACCTATCGCCATGTTTCGCCTTGTATTCGATGCCAACCGAGACTGAAATATCGAGAATGTGGGCCGAAGAAAAGAGTTCTCTGGCCACAGACGGTTCCATGAAGTCGTAATAGACGACTGTGAGGCGGCGGATACCCTTGATCCAGGCATCCATGATGAGATGGGTTGCCGACTTTCTGCCCTTGCTGTTGGCGTCGTGCACCCTATCGTCGAAAGTAACCTGATTCCATTCCTCAGGCATTTCAAGCAGATGATACTTTTTTAGTTGCTGCCGGATGAAACGTGTTTTTCCGATAGCTGCTTTTCTGAATTCGTGCGCCAGTTTCAACTGTTTGTCTTTATCATCTCTCGCTCGAATCAACTCCTTGCCGATTTGAAGGAGGACTCTGGCCCGGTTGTTGCGCATGCCACCACCGGCGGCGGACATAGTCTCGTCACGAAGTGCGATAAGGGCTTTTATTCTGTCGGAAGCCTGATCAGATTTCAGGGATTGAAGCAGGTGCATGATCGCATAAGCGATTCTGAGTCCACGTTCAGCTGCAAGTTCCTTGATGCCGTGTGGCTTGAGATATGGCTCCAAAAGCGTTTTGAAATTGGATCTGTCGGCTTCTCTTGTCAAAAGATCATCAAGAATTTCAAGTAGCTTATAATCATTTTTATCGTAGTGAAAAAGATCAGTCAGCAAGGTGAGTCTCCGTGATTTTCGTTGGTGATGTTTGTTGTATACCGTGCATCATCCATGCCTTGCCATACTGTATGGCTTTTTTTTTGTCTCGCATTTTTGTCTGCAATCATGGGGCGTAACAACTCCATGGAGCGACGCCTGTCTCTTTTCCTTTTGCATCGGTTTCCTTCGTATATTGCCTGATTTTGCATCTGGCAATACCGTTTCGCAACTCGTTTTGCTAATAAAAATCTCATTAAATCAAATAGTTATAAATGGCACACGGGTTGCTAAAGAGAAGCCATTGTTCACGAATTATCAAGCAGGTCAAATAGACGGTGACACCATGGAACAATTGAAAATTTTGCTTGTAGACGACGAAGAGCGTCTGCTCAGCACTACAAAAAAACTCTTCGAGAAAATGGGCATTTATGCCCTGACAGCTTCCTCCGGCAAGGATGCTCTTACTGTTCTGGAAGAGCAAGCAGTTGATGTCGTGTTTCTCGATATCAAGATGCCCGGCATGGACGGCATGGAAACGTTGCAGCGCATCAAGAAGAACTACCCCCTCATGGAAGTCATCATCCTGACCGGGCATGCCACCATGGAAACTGCGGTGGAATGTCTCAAGCTCGGTGCGCTGGATTATCTCATCAAGCCTGTCAGCATGAAAGATTTTCTCGGAAAAGCAGAGGAGGCTTTTGAAAAGGTAACGCTTCAGAAACAGAAAATTCATTCTGCCCGTATGGTCGATGCGACTGGGGGGCAGGGTGGTCTGCGTTAGATAACATTAGGAGGTTGAAATGGTTAAAATCAAGGTCCTCATGGTTGATGATGAGGAACGCTTCCGTACCACGACGGCTAAGATATTGGCCCGTAAGGGATTTGAAACAATACTTGCAGAGAGTGGTGAAGAGGCTTTGGACAAATTGGACCAGAGTCCCGACGTGGTGATTCTGGACGTCAAGATGAGTGGACTGGATGGGCATGCCACTCTGAAGATCATCAAGGAACGTCAGCCGGATACGCCGGTCATAATGCTGACCGGACACGGAGATGTCCCCGGCGCACGCAAAGCCTATGAGACGGGTGCCTTCGACTATCTGGCAAAACCCTGCGACGTGGACCTGTTGAGCGCCAAAATTCAGGACGCTTACGAGTACGCAACCAAAGTCGCTTATATCGAAAAAATGGCCGGGGACATCATGATTCCCCTTGAAAGATATACGAGAATCGACGTCAACAGCACTGTCCGTGACGCGATTGCCGCTCTTGAAACTGCCATGCGTGAGTTCCTGGCAACGGATCGACTCATGGATACCGGCCATCGTTCCGTGTTGGTGACCGGACCTAATAATGATGTTGTCGGTTTGCTCAGTCCGCTGGATCTCATTGATGCCATCAGACCCGAGTATCTCTCGGCACCGAAGCCTTCAATGGCCGATACGCTGCAATATTCCACCATGTTCTGGCAAGGCCTGTTCACTTCCAGAGTCAAGGAAATAGTGGACAAACCAGTCCAGACATTCATGTCCGATTATCTTCCCGTCATCGATGCACAGGCCAACCTCATGGAAGTTGCCAACACCATGGTGACGCTTCCTGCGCGGCGCATGCTGGTCCAGGACAATGGGAAGGATGTGGGTATCGTCCGTGAGCAGGAGCTGTTTTACGAGGTCGCAAAGATCATTTCATCCAGCTGACTTTGATTGAAGTTCAACACACAGAGGTTAACAATGGCTCAAGAAAAGAAAAAGGCGACCGGTTACGATAAGTTCGTCAATTGGAAGCTGTTAATAATTCCGGTTATTCTGTTTACTGTGATCCTTCTTCTTCCGATTCCCGACGGCATGAAAAACGTAGGAATGCAGTATTCGGTCGGTCCCAAAGTCGTAACCCAATATATTGCACAGGAAGTTTTCGGCAAGAAAAGTGCTGATTGTACACAGTGGGAAGTGCTGACCGCTCGCATGATGGAACAGAACATGCGTATGGGCGCTCTGTCAAAAGAGCGGTTCGTCAAGCGTGATCTGAAGTGGGCCAAGAAATACAAGATCCCTGCTGATTCAACCAATTTTCAACGGGCCATGCAATATGTAGTGGAGTCCATTCCCCCTGAAACCTATAGGGCTATCATGAAAAGTGCCTTCGATCTAAGGACGAAGGGACTTGAATATGACAACTTGTCGGATAAGGATAAGGTCAATGCCGACAAGGGGGCATGGAAGATCAAGGTCGCCATCGCTCTGGTGGTATTCGTTGTCTTCTGCTTCATGACCGAGTGCATGCCTCTTCCGGGCGTAGCCTTCTGTATCGGTCTGATTCTCGTCTTTTCAGGAGTTGTCTCACGAAGTCAGGTCGCCGGTCTGTACTGGTCTGATGCCTGCTGGTTTATCATGGGTTCGCTCATGTTTGCAGCAGCCTTTGTCAAGACAGGTGTGGACAAGCGCATGTGCTTGATGATGTTCCGCAAATTGGCGGTGCCTAACGTGCGATGGATTACGTTGATCTTCTTTATCGTGATCAGTCCGCTGGCGGCGTTCATTTCCGACCATGCCCTGGCAGCCATGTTCCTCCCCATCGGTATGCTGCTCTATCAGAACAGCCTGACCGATGAAGTCCCTGAGGACAAGGAACTCGCCAAGATGCTGATGATTACCATCGCAATGGCGTGTAACATCGGTGGCCCCGGCGCTCCGTCCGGCGGTGCTCGTAACGTTATCATGATGACATATCTCAGCGACATGTTCGGCATGGACATTGGGTACGCCCAGTGGATCGCCTATTGTATGCCGTTTGTTATTGTCATGATTCCGATCACATGGCTCGTAACCAACATGATCTTCAAGCCTCGTATTACGTCTCTTGCTCCGGCAATGCGCCATCTTGAAGGTGAAATCAACAAGATGGGTAAGTGGAACAAGCATCAGATATGGGCAATGATCATCTTCGTGGTCATGGTTTTCGGATGGTTCACAGAGAAGGCCTTCTTCCAGATGGGAATATACCCAATTCGTCTTGGCATCGGCGTCATCGCGGTTGCCGGCGCTGTGGCCTACTTGCTGGCCGGTGTTGTCAACTGGCGTGATTATCAGGAAAAAGTCGATTGGGGTGTTGTTTGGTTGTACGCGGGTGCTATCATCTTCGGTCGCACTCTTGATGTCACTGGTGCTGCCTACTGGCTGGCACAGTCCGTCATCGACATGCTGGCACCGTTGGGCATGAGTCAGGGTATCCCGCTGATGCTTACCTCAAACGGATTGACAGCAGTCCTTACCAACCTGATGGCTGATGGTCCGGCCGCTGCCGCAGTCGGTCCTATCACTCTCAACATGGCGAGTATCGTCCATCCAGGAACCACGTTCCTGCCGTTCATGGCAATGGCAACAGCTGTATCTTCATCGTTTGCCTACTGCCTGATCATCGGTACGCCGCCGAACGCTATCGTGTATGCCTCCGGGTATCTGGAACCCAAGGACTATCTCCGTGTCGGTGTCCCGATGTGGTTTATCGCCAACATCATGATCGTGGTGCTGACAGCCGTGTACTGGACCGGAATAGGATTCAACGATCTACCATCGTTCTGACGATGCTGAAATAACCGTTAAAACCGGCGGCCCGTCCTACGGGCGGGTCGTCGGCCTTAACAGGAGAAGACCAATGAGACAGGCAAAAAACAGTGAAAAGACTTTCGTTCATGAAAAGGGCGTGACGTATTTTTCAAAGCATACCGAACGGCGCGTGCTGTTTGTTATGACCATGGCAATGCTCATCTGGGGTGTTGTCGAATATTCAAAGGATCTCTTTTAGGGAGCAGGAACAATGAAAGCAACATGTGCAGCAGACGCCAGAATGGGCATCAGGGAATACTTCGACGTCATTTTTACTGTCATGCGGTCCCCGGCCCGGCATTTTGAACGGGTCGCATCGGAGTCCGGATCGCGTCGTGCTCTGTTCTTTCTCATGATTTCTGGAATTTTCTATTGTTCCGTGAGCATGACCTATTTCTTTGAAAACTCGTTGGTCATGGGTGTCGTCATGATGGCCAACGCGGTGCTCATGCCCGCTCTTGGAGCGGTCTTCAGCTTCATCCTTCTAGGAATGACGGGACAGGGAAGAGTGCCGTACGGCAAAGTGTTTAACGTCTACGCTTATGCCAGCGGGGCGGTCATGGTCGTTTCCTGGATTCCGGGACTCGCCATCGTGATGGAACCCGTTCGGGCCGTGCTCGTGGCTATAGGGCTGTTCAAGGTGGCGGAAGTCAGCAAGCTCAAGGCCGTCTTCATCGTTGTGATGACAGCGTTTCTGCTGTTGGTGTTTTTCTGGGCTGCGGCTCCTTTGGTTATCGAATTGCGAGATCTTTCTGTGAGGATGTGACCGATTCGGCGCAAACGTATTGGTGATTGCATTCCTTACCCTCCCCATCCAGGCCGGGGGCAAGCCCCGCCCCCGGCCCAGGCATGAAAAGAGACGAGTGGAGATTCATATGCAGAAAATCAAGTTGCTTCTTGTTGACGATGAAAAGGATTTTCTCACGGTGTATGCACGGCGTTTCGTTCGCAGAAACGCCGATATCACCCTTGCGTCCAGTGGGCAGGAGGCCATCGACAAGATTCGGGCCATAGATTTCGACGTGGTTATTCTCGACGTCATGATGCCTGAAATGAACGGCATTGAAACGTTGCGGCGCATCAAGGCCATCAAGCCTGAGCTGCCGGTTATCATTCTGACGGGCCACGCAAATTCGCAAACCATGATTGAGGGAATGGATATCGGGGCATTTGATTTTCTGCTCAAGCCGGTCGGGACGGATGAATTGTATTTCAGGGTGCTGGATGCTGTCAGGTCAAAACACCGCGTTCAGGTGTAATCGGTGGAGGGCCAACAAATGCAGAATCTTTTTAAGACGCTGTTCAATTGTATTCGTCGGACTTCTGCCGGACATGAGGAAGACAGGGAACGTTTTCTGGCAAAAACTGAAAACTTCCGTCTACTGCTGGCCGCCAACAACAAGGCCCTCGAAATCATGGCGCAGATAACAGAAGATGCACAGTCGGAAAGTGTTTTCGGCATGGCTCATGTCAGGGCTCAATGTCTGAAGGCTGCCTCCGGGGTTCGCCAGATGATCGAGCGATTGTGTCTTATGGCCCCAGGGAAATATGATGAACTCAGAGATGTGTTTAACGACATCGTTGTGTCCATGGAAAGAGCCATGGATGAGGGTTCGGATCGAAACGTTGGCCCGTTGGTCCTGAGGATGGAGGACATCCGGGCTGATTCCCTGCCACAAACAGGGTCAAAAATGGCCATGCTCGGTGAAGTTCGGGCGGCTCTTGGCGTGGATGTACCCCGTGGTTTTTCAATCACCGCCTCGGCGTATCATGTCTTTATGGAACGGTCCGGACTTGGCGATGAAATCAACCGATTAATCCAGATTCATGACAGCGAAACGCTTGATGGCTTGCGTCTTCTTGAAGAGAGCATTCGGCACGCCGTCGACATGACGGTGATTCCGCAGGATATCGAGCAGGCTGTCACGCAGAGTTGCCGAGAACTCGGCAATGTCAGAATGGCTGTGCGCAGCAGTGCTGTGGGTGAAGACTCTGAGGGTGCCAGTTTTGCGGGACAATTTGTGTCAAAGCTCGGCGTGAAGACCTGTGATGTGCTGGAGGCGTACAGGAGTGTCCTGGCGAGTGCCTATTCTGCAACGGCAATGGCGTACCGTCTCAATCGCGGACTGCGGGATGATGCTGTGGTCATGTGCGTGGCCTGTATGGAAATGATTGACGCAAAGGCAGGTGGAGTCGTCTATACCCAGTCGCCCATGGGACATGACGATGGTCGCGTGGTCGTCAATGCGGTGCCGGGACTCCCCCGGGCTGTCGTGGATGGCTGTTCCCTTGTTGATTCGTGGGTGGTCGACCGAACTTCCTTGACCATTCGGCATAGAGATATTGCGGTTAAGGAAATGTGCTATGTGAAGGCCTCCTGTGGTCGTATAAGCAAGGAAAAACTGTATGGAGACAAGAGTGTTGCGCCGTCCGTATCGGATTCGGTTATCCAGCGACTTGTCTGGCTGGCGCTTCGCATTGAAAATCATTTCGGCATACCACAGGATATAGAATGGGCATTGGCCCGTGACGGTCGCATTGTTATTCTTCAATGCCGTCCCCTGGCAGTCTGTGCCTTGCGCGAGGACGCTCCATCTCATGTGCAGAACGACGAAGACGCGGCCTCGATCCTTTTGGAATCCTGTGTTGTAGCCAGCCCCGGCGTTGCTGCGGGTCGTGTGTTTCCTGTCACCTCTGATGAAGACATGTCCTGTTTCCCGGATGGTGGCATTCTTCTGGCACGAAGCGCTCGACCGCAACTGTCCGTGCTGATGGCGCAGGTGAGTGCGCTGGTGACAGAATATGGCAGTCCGGTCGGGCATCTCGCCAATGTCGCCAGGGAATTCGGCAGGCCATATCTGATCGGTGGTCCCGGTGCTGTTGAACAATTGTCTGGAGTCGGCATGGTGACCGTCAACGCAGACAATGGAAATGTCTATCTCGGTCTCAGGCAGGCGCAGATAGATCAATCTGTGGCTTCTGCAGCCTCGACTCCGGGAAACGAAGTGCGACTGGCATTGCAGCGAATGCTCCCGTTTATAGTTCCTCTGTCATTGACGGACCCGGAATCGTCGGATTTCGTGCCGGGAAAATGTGTGTCATTGCATGATATCACACGATTTTGCCACGAGAAGGCCGTGAATGAGATGTTCATGGGCGGTGAGCAATTGACGGCAAATGCGCGAAAGCTGGTCGGTCAGATGCCCATGCAGTATTGGCTCATCGACATTGGCGGCGGCACTGCCGAATCATGCGATAACACACGGGTCTGTCTGGATGACATCCGGTCCAACGCCATGAAGGCTTTGTGGCGCGGGATGACTGCCATACCATGGGATGGCCCACCGCCGGTTGCTCCCGGTGGTCTTATGTCGGTTTTTTCCGAAGCCGCCTGCAACCCTGCATTGGTTCCGGGGATGGCGAACAACATGGGGGACCGCAATTATTTCACTGTCGGACGGCACTATTGCAACCTTCAGTCTCGTTTCGGATTTCACTTCTGCACCATTGAAGGGTTTGCCGGGGATAATCCTGCTGAAAATTATGCTCTCTTCCAGTTTAAGGGAGGCGGTGCAAACATGGAACGGCGGTGCAACCGTGCGCACATGATTAGCAGTATTCTGGAGCGACATGGTTTTATCGTGGAGGTTCGGGATGATGCACTGTTTGCACGGATCGAAGGTGTGGAAAGAGAAGCCGTGGAACGGGCACTTGTTGTGGCGGGGTACCTTCTGGTGCACACCCGCCAGGTCGACATGGTCGCGGCAGACTCGGATTCTCTCAGTCGGTACGGGCAAAAGTTTACGTCGGACATTGGTTCCCTCTTGTCGGGTGCGGTCACGGAATCCCGGGACTGGAGGTGCGACGCATGATGCCTTCATCATACAAGAAGCTGCGGTGGACACTTGTTCTTATCACACTGAGTCTCTCTCTCATTCCTCTGTTTGCGCTCGGGTATGCCATTCATGCCGAATTCAGTCAGTCGTATGAAGAAAAACTGACAAGTAATCTGCGGCTTGTGACTGGCAACAAGCGGGATGCCATCGACATGTTTTTGACCGAGCGGGTCATGCAGTTGCAGCTTCTCGCCGATATGCATTCGTTTAAAGACATGACGGATCAAAACTATCTGAGTTCAGTTTTCAACATAGTCCAACAGACTTCACATTCTTTCATAGATATAGGCGTTATCGGACAGGACGGAAATCATGAAGCATATTGCGGCCCATTCGATCTCAAGGACGTCAACTACAAGGACGAACCCTGGTTCAATCAGGTCATGCTCAAGGGGCTGTATATCAGTGACGTCTTCATGGGATTCAGAAATTTTCCGCATTTCATCATAGCGGTCAAACGGCGAGAGGGTGGTTCAACATGGATTCTCCGGGCCACCATTGATTCGGACGTGTTTACGTCTCTCGTTCGTAATGTCCGTTTCGGCAGGCAGGGGGACGCCTACCTCGTCAACAAGGATTATGCACTTCAAACTCCTTCCCGTTTCGGTGGCAAGGTGCTGTCTCAGGCTGAACTCCCGGAATATCACGGTGAAAGTGATGTGGAGATCATCAATTGGAAAAAGGACGGCACGCCGCTTGTTGCCGGAATAACGCCCCTGGCCCATGCCGGTTGGCGGCTCATTATCATCGAGAATCCCGAAGAAGAACTTTCTCCGCTTTTGCGGACGCAGTCACTCATATTCATGCTGCTTTCCATCTGTGCGCTGATGGTTTTCATCGGGGCGTACATTTCTGTTGCTTCGGTGGTCGCCAAACTCAAAGCGTCGGATCGGGAACGGGCGGCCATGGATGCGGCTGTCATGCAGTCGAGCAAGATGGCTTCTCTTGGGAAACTGGCTGCCGGAGTCGCCCATGAAATCAACAACCCGCTTTCCATCATTCGTGAGAGTGCCGGATGGATACGGGATATCATCAATGACGGCGAACTTGGTGAAGGTGCGGCCGTGGATGATCTTCAAGAGGCAACAGACGACATAGACCGTCATGTGGAAAGGGCGCGCACCGTTACGCACCGGATGCTTGGGTTCGCTCGTCGTATGGAGCCGCTTCATGAAGATGTTGATCTCAACATGTTGGCTCTGCAAACGTTTTCATTTCTTGAAAATGAAACTCGCCATCGAAATATCGAAGTTGTGCGTAACTTTGATCAGGACCTTCCGTTCATCACGACCGATTCGAACCAGGTACAGCAGGTCATGCTGAATCTGCTTGAAAATGCTATTGATGCCATTGGTGAAAACGGTTCCATCTCGATGACCACCCGTGGAGAAAAAGACAAGGTGGTTGTTGAGATTGAAGATAGCGGTGAAGGGATACCCGAAGAACATATCAACAAGGTTTTCGACCCGTTTTTTACCACCAAAGCCACAGGGGAAGGGACTGGTCTCGGGTTGTCCATTGTCTATACGACGCTCAAGAAACTGGGTGGTACGATCAACGTGCGTAGCAAACGCGGGCAAGGTACTGTCTTTGTTATATCTTTGCCGTTGACCTGTCCGTATTTCCCCGACTGCCAGGAGGAAGCATGACTCGAATAAAAGTCCTCGTTGTGGATGATGAACCGGATTTTTTGAAGCTTATCGAGCGGCGTCTATCCAAGCGGAACGTTGACGTTGCTGTCGCGACCAGCGGCGAGGCCGCGCTTGAAAGCCTGCGCAAGAGTCTCGTGGATGTCGTCATTCTTGACGTCAAGATGCCCGGATTGAGCGGTATTGAAACTCTCAAGGAAATTCGCAAGCGATTTGGTGGGCTGGCTGTCATCATGCTTACCGGACACGGGTCGGTGAAGTCGGGTATCGACGGAATGAGTCATGGCGCCTACGATTATATACTCAAGCCATTTTCCATTGATGATCTGCTTGAACGAATTCGTGCGGCCAGTGAGCATTCCCGGCTGAAGAAGCTGGAGCGGGGTGATATATGAAGCTCTTGCGGGTCAGAAGGATAGCACGACTTGGGCAGTATGCGTACCCTGCTTCCTGCCTGCTGATAGCCGCAGTCGTTTGGAAATTCCCGCCGCGTGACCATATTCTTCTCATGGTGGGTATTATCGCTACTGTCACCGCAATGTGGTTGCTGCTACGTACTTCTTCGCGATGGCTTGATGACGCGACGGCAGAGCAGTCCCGTTTGGGGAAAGAGCTCATTCAATCGCAGAAGGTCCTCGCTCTTGGTGAAATATCAACCGGTATCGCACATGAAATAAACAACCCCCTGAACATCATTCTGCGGGAAGTCGAACTGTTGCGCATGCAGCTCGAATCGCCACCGTCCCCGGAAGAAATGGAAGAGATTCAGGACAGCCTGGATTCCATTCTGGGGCAGGTTGAACGATGTTCGGAGATAACTCATAAACTCCTTGATTTTGCACGTCATCGTCGTCCTGTTTCTCAGTTTGCAGATATCAATCTGCTCATGGAAGACATGCTGTCTCTGGTTGAACGAGAATCCGGGAGTGACAGTATCTGGATAGTCAGGGCGTTTGACGATCTTCTTCCCATGGTGAAAACCGACCCCCCTCTCCTGCGGCAGGTTTTTTTGAACCTTCTTATCAATGCCGTGCAGGCCATGGGCAAAAGCGGTGTCATATTCGTTTCCACTTTCTGTGAAAAAAACATGGTGTGCATTGAGGTGCGAGACACTGGTCCCGGTATTCCCCCTGAAGACATAAAGCGGGTGTTCAATCCTTTTTATACGACAAAACCCCCAGGTGAAGGGACGGGCCTCGGACTGTCAGTCAGTCTGCGTATCGTCAACGAACTGGGTGGTACCATATCCGTGAAGTCCACCGCAGGTGAAGGGGCGTCCTTTACTGTTCGAATACCCATTGAATCATGAGAGGTAACGATGGAAACCATCGCACGAATTCTGGTTGTTGATGATGAAGAACGATTCCGAAAGTCCATGGTCCGAATCTTGAAATCCAAGGGGTATGTCGTGGATGAGGCCTGTGATGGCATGGATGCCCTCAACAAACTCGCGACCGGCGGATTTGATGTTGTTCTTCTTGATTTGAAAATGCCCGAACTTTCGGGAGAGGAAACCTACAATGAAATCCGCTTGCAGGGTTTTGACGTGGAAACGATCTGTCTGACAGGGCACGTCTCGATCAATGAAGCGACACAGCTCCTCCAGCGCGGGGTGTTCGATTATCTCGTGAAACCAGCTTCGGTGGAGGAAATTATTACAGCTGTGCAACGAGCAATGGATAAGAAACAACTCCGCAATAACGAGATAGAAATCGACCAGCTCTTCAAGAACCCGGCAGTGAACTGATCTAACGCTTTAACTCTCAATGTGTCATGGGGAGAACCATTGTGATGATCTCTTTCTTGAGAGCCATCGGTCTCAAGTTTCTTGGTAATGCTCTTTGATGGTATAAGGCAACCATTTCGGGACTTCTCCTCCTTCACCCCATGCTTTTGTATTGTATGTGGTCGTTCGTCGACGGATGGGTTCTTATCGGTGAATTTGTTTCATGCTGGTCATGGCCTTGAAGTATTCCCCTCGTTTTGTCGGAGGTTTACCGTTTTCGTTGTTGCGTGGCATTTCAATGACATCATTCAGTTTTTCGGCGGGTAATCACATGGGACAGCTTTTTGGAGCACTGAGATATACAGGAGTGAAACATGAATGATTTCAGTTATGAAAATATGGGATTCTGCTACTGGAATGGCGCTTTGGGGCCGTTCAATATTGGTGTTGTCGGTGTCGGAAACGGGCTGAAAGTACTTGTAGACATTATTTATAATGAGCTTTTCAGGGAGTTCTTGCCGGAGATGAAGCTGCTCGCGGTCAGTCATGAAGGTGAAACCGAGACTGTCCTGCGGGAGCTGGATGGTATTTCCTGTCCTGTTTATGCAACCTGGGCGGAAATGCTCGACGTACACCCGGAGATTAATCTTGTTGTCCAGATCACGGGCAACCGCAGTACGCGGACTCGCTTGCGGCAATCTCTTCCGGACAGGGTTTCTCTCATGGATCATCGTGAGTTCGTGTTTCTCTGTGGTCTGCATGACATGGCCCTGGTCAAAAGCAACTACATGAATCATCTGGATCACCAACGCATACTGCTGCAATCCATTACGGATGAAATCCGGGAAGATATTTTCCTGCTCGACAAAAAAGGTCTCATTACTGATTTGAATCGAATGGTCTGGCAAAGGGCGGGTGTGTCGCGAAAGGAACTTCTGGGCAAGCCGTGCTGGCATGCGGCCAGACTGCGTGACGGTTCGGTCTTTTGTAATGAGTTGGATCAGGCATGTCCTTTTCACGCAACATTGAAAAGCGGGAAAAAAGAAGAGTCGCTGGTGACACGGATCAATGGAAACGGCTTGCTGCAATACTATCGCTTATATGCTTATCCGATCTATGACATGAGAGGTAACATGACTCACATAATGGTTATGCACCGGGATATTACGGAGCGGACACATCGTGAAAAATTCCAGCATCAGCGGGACAAGTTTGCAATAATCGGCGAGATGTCCACATATCTGGCTCATGAGATTCGCAACCCGCTGTTCGCGGTGGGAGGGTTTGCCAACTCCCTGTTGAAGTCCACCAACCTCGATGAAAAAGATCGCGAAAAGGCCCAGATTATTGTTGATGAGACCCAGCGGCTGGACCGCATGCTGAGCAACATGCTGAACTTTGCCCGCCCTACGCGTACTAAGGGAGAGGATGTGGATATCGTGATTGTCTGTCAGGATGTCGCGGAATTAATGTCTGTCGGATACGGTAAACAGGGATATACCATCGAGTTGAAAGCATCATCGTTGCCACCCGTAAAAGGCGAGGCTGATGCACTCAAGCAATGTCTCGTCAATATTATCAAGAACAGTATCGAAGCCATGCCCGACGGAGGATCAATTCTTCTTGATCTGGGATTGGAGAATGGCGAAGTCGTTCTGAAGGTCGTGGATACTGGCGTCGGAATGGTTGAGCAGGAGCTGGGAAAGGTCTTCAATCCATTCTATTCGACCAAGGAGGATGGAAATGGTCTCGGGTTGGCCATGATCAAGAAGATTGTGGAAGATTTCGGGGGCGCAGTGGAAATAGCCAGCAAACCGGGGCATGGAACAACCGTTTCCATCCGGCTGCTCCCTGTGCTTGATGTGGAGAGTGATTGTGCGGTTGAAGGAGCGGGAACCTCTGCGCAGTCGGAACCCGACAGCCTTTCCCAGTAAGAAAAGGCATGGCAGCACTATGCATAATTCGGCCCCTGCACCATGTGGTGCAGGGGCTTTTTCGGGGCGTTTGTGCGGTACCCCGGAGGAAGGGCAGTTCGGAACTATTCCGAAGCTGCCTGTGCCGAGACATAGGGTGTGGGGAAAGGCGGCCCTTCATGTTCATGGGCGCCCAGTGAGAGTTCCCGTCTGACTTCATCAAGGTCGATGACACGGGGTGCAACCAGTGTGTAACCGGAAGCGTCACACCAATCGTGGTTTGTGGCGAATGTATTGTTGTAGCGAATTTCATCAAGGATGAAGTAGCCAGTCTCGCCCATAATCCTGTCCCATTGGTGAACCATGAATTCAAATCCTGACGGGTCGAAGGCTTCTTTTGTCCTCCATTTCCATGAGAACTTACAGAGTTCATTGTCAAAGCCGAGGACACACAGGTATTTGGCCTTGCTGTCCAGATACATCCTGCGTCGTATCTTCAATGGATCGGCTGTGATTGTATTCGTGTCGAAGGCAACGGGGTTGCCGTCCACTGTTACTTGAATATGGCATTCTTCATCAATGCGCATACCCCACGTCGCAGTGTTTCCCTTGCGCCACCATTCCAGAGCTTTCATGGTGTACACGTCCGATCCGTGCTTATTGATGAGGCTCGCAGTTTTTTGGGATATTGGATGCAAAGCAAGATCACAGGAATGACCGTGTACTGTAAAAATGATTTCCATTATGAATTCTCCTTGTCGGTGGATTAATTTTCAACAATATCCTCCAGAGTTTGCACAGGACGTGCCTCATATTTAAAGGATATGACTTTGCACATCATAGCTAGTTGAATATATTACATGATATTTGATGAGAAAAATGGATGCGGCAGAGAGGCTTCTTCTAAGCCGAGTCTGAAAGCGCGATATTGCGAGATGCTTGCCAGGTTTTGCACACTGACTTTCGTGTAAGTAGTGTCATTTGATTGCGCCTTGAACCAAGGCACGGCAATAGGATCGGAAGGCTGCCGGAAAGCCGGGGCATATGGCATTTAATGTGCATTGTTTTGAGAGGGACGGCGCATGATTCGTCGCTTCTGTTGACGCGATTTGAAGGGAAGCGTATATTGTGCCCGTTTGAGCATGATGCCATGTATCTTGTTGAAAAATGGAAAGGATCAGTGTCGTAAATCCTAATGGATTGTTGGGGCTTTAATTATGTCGCGCACAGCATAATTCTATGTAATAAGTCCGATGAAGTTGTGTTTAACTGTGGATGCAATGCCAGGATTAACTGTTCTGAATGAGAAGGTTCTGTCAGGCATTAGGCCTGAATAGATATAATAATAAAAGCCTCTGGGTGATGGCGGCGCCTGCCCCTGATGGAATATGGAGTTTGTTGCTGATGAAAACCGTTCACGTTCACGACGCTGTCGGCATGGTGCTGTGCCATGACATGACGAAGATTGTTCCCGGAGAAACCAAGGGTCCCGCCTTCAAGAAGGGACATGTGATTGCAGAGAGCGATATCCCCGCGCTTCTGGAAATTGGCAAGGAGCATATTTATGTGCTCAATCTGGAAAAGGGGAGTATCCATGAGAATGAGGCGGCGGAGCGCATTTCAAAGGCCGCTGTCGGACCCGGTATCACGCTTTCTGAAGTCAGTGAGGGTCGTATAAATTTTGAGGCTTCACCCGGTCTGCTCGATGTAAACATCGAGGCCCTGAATCGTATTAATTCCATCGAAGAAGTCGTACTCGCAACCATGCATAATGGTCAGCAGGTGACACAGGCGCGTCCTGTGGCCGGTACTCGTGTGGTTCCGTTGGTTATCGATGAGAAAAAGATAGAGCAGGTTGAGGCCATCTGTGCCGAATATCCATACGTGGTCGGCATCCGTCCCTTCAAACATCACAATGTCGGACTCGTCACCACCGGCAGCGAAGTGTTCCATGGACGTATTACGGACAAGTTCGGTCCGGTCATCCGCAAAAAGTTTTCAAAACTCGGTTCCACGGTCATGGATCAGCGTTTGACCTCTGATGATCCGTCCATGACCCGCGATGCCATTCTGGCCTTCATGGCTGAAGGTGCCGAGATGGTGGTGGTCACGGGCGGCATGTCCGTTGACCCGGACGACCAGACTCCCACGGCTATTCGTGCCACAGGGGCTGAGGTTATAACGTATGGCTCACCTACATTCCCGGGCGTCATGTTCATGATCGCCATGTTGGACGGTCTGCCTATTCTTGGTTTGCCCGGGTGCGTTATGTACTACCGGGCATCAATTTTTGATCTTGTGGTGCCTCGCCTGCTGGCCGGCGAAGAAATCACCCGTGAAGACATTGTAGCTTTGGGGCATGGCGGTTTTTGTGCGGCCTGCGACGTCTGTCGCTATCCAATTTGCCCCTTTGGAAAATAGGTGCTTATCCCTCCGCCACTCGGCGGCGTGAACCTGCGACAGTTACACACCAAGGAGGAATACTGTCATGATTAAATTGAACCTCACCGTGAATGGTGCTCCCAAACAGGTGATTTGCGAAAAGGACGACAAACTTTCGTCGATCCTGCGTGAAAGCCTCGGGCTTACCAGCGTGAAAATCGGTTGTGGAACCGGACAATGCGGTAGCTGTTCCGTTATCGTCGATGACAAGCTGGTCCGCTCCTGTTCCATGAAAATGAGCAGGGTCAAGGACGGCGCAACCATTTTGACTACCGAGGGTATTGGTACTCCCGACAATCTGCATCCCATCCAGATGTCCTGGATAGCCAACGGTGGCGCTCAGTGCGGTTTCTGCACCCCGGGCTTCATTGTCTCCTCGTATGCCCTGTTGCTGGCTAATCCCAGTCCGACTCGTGAAGATATCCGCGATTGGTTCCAGAAATATCGCAACGCCTGCCGTTGCACTGGTTACAAGCAATTGGTCGACTCCGTCATGGACGCCGCCGCTGTTATGCGCGGTGACATGACCATGGATGAGCTGGCATTCCAGATTCCCGAAGATGGGCGTATCTGGGGCACCAAGTATCCCCGTCCGACCGCCGTGGCCAAGGTCACCGGCACGTTGGACTACGGTGCAGACCTCGGTATCAAGATGCCCGAAGGTACGCTCAAGTGCGCTTTGGTTCAGGCCGAAGTCTCGCATGCGAAGATCCTGTCCATCGACACTACCGAAGCCGAAGCCATGCCCGGTGTGGTCAAGGTCGTCACGCACAAGGATGTCAAAGGCAAAAACCGCATAACGGGTCTGATCACCTTCCCCACCAACAAGGGTGACGGCTGGGATCGTCCCATTCTGTGCGATGAAAAGGTCTTCCAGTACGGTGACGCCATCGCTATCGTCTGCGCTGATACCGAAAAGAATGCCAAGGCGGCTGCCGCCAAGGTCAAAGTCGAGCTGGAGCGCCTGCCCGAGTACATGAGCGCACCTGCCGCCATGGCTGACGACGCCATTGAGATTCATCCCGGCACGCCTAACGTCTATTATATCCAGAAGATTGCCAAGGGCGAGGAAACTGCTCCTATTTTCGATAAGGCCGATGTGGTTGTCGAGGGTGATTATTTCACTACCCGCCAGCCCCACATGCCCATCGAGCCGGATGTCGGATTCGCTTATCTGGATGACGACGGCAAACTGTGCATCCATTCCAAATCCATCGGTCTGCATCTGCATTTGTATATGATCGCTCCCGGCCTCGGTGTTGAGCCTGAGAACCTGGTCATGGTGCAGAATCCCACCGGCGGTACGTTCGGTTACAAGTTCTCCCCGACTATGGAAGCCTTGGTCGGTGCTGCCTGTCTGGCTACCGGCAAGCCGGTCTTCCTGTGCTATGACTGGTATCAGCAGCAGACCTACACTGGTAAGCGTTCGCCTCAGTTCACCTCCGTACGTATGGCGGCGAGCAAGGACGGCAAGCTGCTCGGCATGGAAACCGACTGGACTGTCGACCATGGTCCATACTCCGAGTTCGGTGATCTGCTGACCCTGCGCGGCGCCCAGTTCATCGGTGCCGGGTACAATATCGACAATATTCGCGGCGAAGGCCGGACTGTCTGCACCAACCATGCATGGGGTGCCGCTTTCCGTGGTTACGGCGGACCTGAAGCCGAATTCCCCTCTGAGACACTGATGGATGAACTGGCTGAAAAGCTCGGTATGGACCCCTTGGAGCTTCGCTACAAGAACATATATCGTGAAGGTTCCACGACTCCCACGGGTTGTGATCCCGAGGTGTATTCCCTGCCTGAGATGTTCGACATTCTTCGTCCCAAGTACGAGGAAGCCAAGAAAAAGACTGCCGCCAACTCCACCGCTGAAATCAAACGCGGTGTGGGTATCGCCCTTGGTGTATACGGCTCCGGTCTTGACGGCCCGGACACCGCTGAAGCAGATGTTCGCCTGAACGAAGACGGCACTGTGACGGTCCTGACCTGTTGGCATGACCATGGACAGGGCGCCGACATGGGCGTGCTGGGTACAGCGCATGAATCCCTGCGTCCTCTGGGCCTTGCCCCTGACCAGATTCATTTGATCCTGAATGACACCCGCTACTGCCCCAACGGCGGTCCGGCTGGTGGCTCCCGCTCTCAGGTTGTTGTAGGCAACTCCATCAAGGTCGGCTGCGAAATGCTGATGAGCGCCATGCTCAAGCCTGACGGGTCCTATCGCACTTATCAGGAAATGATTGATGAGAACATTGACCCTGTCCAGCATGGCAAGTGGACCGCTCCGGCCAATGATTGTGATGAAAACGGTCAGGGCAAACCCTTTGCCTGTTACATGTATGGTCTGTGCATGGCCGAAGTGGCCGTTGAAATCGCCACTGGTCAGACCACGGTTGAGAAGATCACCTTCATTGCCGACATCGGCAAGGTCAACAACGTCCTGGTCGTTGATGGCCAGATCTACGGCGGTGTTGCCCAGGGTATCGGTCTGGCCCTGTCTGAAGATTATGAGGACATCAAGAAGCACTCCACCATGAAGGGTGCCGGATTCCCGTACATCAAGCAGATTCCGGACGATATCGAGATCATCTATGTCGAGACTCCGCGTCCTGACGGTCCGCATGGCGCCTCCGGCGTTGGCGAAGTCCCGCTGTGTTCTCCGCATCCGGCGATCCTCAACGGTATCTATAACGCATGCGGTGTCCGCATCCGTGAGCTGCCCGCTTTGCCTGAAAAGGTGCTGGCCGGTTTGAAAGGTTAATTCGTAACATCAAACAGGAGCGGTCTTTGCTTCGGCATGGACCGCTCCTTTTAGTTGAGAGACATCGGGGCGATTATGGAACAGGCTGATCTGAGAAAATTGGAAAGCAGGTGTATCCAGGAGGAAGCGCCCAAATGCGTTGCTGCCTGTCCTTTACATGTTGATGCGCGCACGTTTTGTTCTCTCGTGGCGCAACGTCGCTGGGACAAGGCGTGGCAGGTGCTTGCCAAGACCATGCCGTTGCCCGGTGTGCTGGCGCGGTTGTGTGACGGGCTCTGCAAAGTCGATTGTGTGCGCAAGGACGCCGGTGGCGCCATTGAAATGGGACTGCTGGAGAGATTCTGCGCCGAGAACGCCAAGCCTGTGGCCCCGCCCCGGCCTTTACCTTCACGCGGCAAGTCCGTGGCTGTCCTCGGCGGCGGCATGATCGGCCTGTGTGGCGCATGGGAAATGGCGCGCAGAGGTTTTGATGTCTCTCTCCATTGTGCGGTATTGGGCGAAGGGTTACCCGAACTCCCCGAAGGCGTGCTCGATAAGGAGCTGGCGAGCCTTGAAAAACTGGGAGTCGTCATTCACAGCGGCGAGAATTTGACTCCTGAAATCTTGACTTCACTCATTGCCGAGAAGGACGCCGTCTTCATTGATTCGGCCTCTATACCCTCCGAGTGCACCGTGGACTGTGACGACCCGGATTCATTGACGCTGGGGACGACCCGGATCGGTGTCTTTGCCAGCCGTGCCGATGAACATTCTGCTGTTTTGCAGGCTGCTGCCGGTCGTCGCGCCGCCAATTCCATCGAGCGGTTCACGCAGGGGGTATCCATGGTCACAGGTCGTGAGCTGGAAGGGCCGTACGCATCCCGGCTGTTTACCAGCCTGGATACAATCGATTCGGTCCCGCCTGTTGCAAGTGTTGACGGGTACTCCGAAGAGGATGCGCGTGATGAGGCGAAACGGTGCATCCAGTGCGAATGCCTTGAGTGCGTGAAAGGGTGCGAATACCTGCGGCATTACAAATACTATCCCAAGGTATACGCCCGACAGATTTACAACAATGAATCCATTGTCATGGGAACGCGGCAGGCCAACACCATGATCAATTCCTGCACGTTGTGCGGACAGTGCGAAGTCCTGTGCCCTGAAGATTTTTCCATGGCCGACGTGTGCCTCGAAGCACGGCAGAATCTGGTCGAGCGGGGGAATATGCCGCCGTCCGCCCATGAGTTCGCCTTGCGCGACATGACTTTTGCCGATGGTGAGAGATGCGCGATGCACCGCCATGCTCCCGGTCAATCCTCCAGTGAATATCTGTTTTTCCCGGGCTGTCAGTTGACGGCATCCGATCCTGACGGCGTGGAAGCGGCCTACGCCGACCTGCGTGATCGACTCGGCAGTGTCGGGTTGATGCTCCATTGTTGCGGCGCACCCGCTGAATGGTCCGGGCGCCGTACCATGTTTGAGGAATCCATGGCTGTGCTCAAGGGTAAATGGGAGAGTCTGGGCAGCCCGCGAATTATCGCGGCTTGTCCCACCTGCCTCAAGACATTACGCCAGGGGTTGCCCGATGCCGAGATCGTTTCTCATTGGTCTATTCTCCGGGCAATCGGTTTGCCTTCCGGGGTGATTCCGAAGGAGTGTACGTTGGCAGTCAACGATCCCTGTGCTGCCAGACATGACGCCATACTGCGCGAAGACGTCAGGGTCTTGTTGGATCAGTTACAGGTGGTTATGACCGAGCCGGAATATAACGGCGAGATTGCTCATTGCTGCGGCTACGGTGGTCTGTTGTCCGAGGCTAATCCGCAACTCGGCATGGCTGTTGCGGAAGTTCGCGCCAGAGGGGCGGACGAGGATTTTGTCACGTACTGCATCATGTGCCGTGACATGATCGTCAAAACCGGCAAACGGGCGATACACGTCTATGATCTGCTCTATTCGAATCAGGATGATCCCGGTTCGCGGCCTTCGCCCGGATATTCGGCGCGGCGTGAGAACCGTGTCCGCCTTCGAGAACGACTGCTGCGCGACCAGTGGCGGCAGGATGAAACACACGCTGCCGAACCGTATGAGGCCATTGAGTTTGCTATGACGGATCATGCCGCACGCATCATGGAAGAGCGGCGTATCCTGAAAAGCGACGTGCAGAAGGTTCTGCTTCAGGCTCGGGAGTCCGGCAAACGACTCGTCAACAGTGACACAGGGCATTTTCTTGCGTCATTCAGGCCTGTGGTCGTGACTTACTGGGTCGAATATGAACCTAAAGACGACGGTTTCCTCGTGCATAACGCATGGTGCCACCGAATGAAGATACGGGGGGCGCAGTCATGAGTGTTATCAGAGTGCCGGAAGCGGATGTCACAGGATGGAAGTGTGCGGCCTGTGACAAGGAACTGACCATGGCTCCGGTGGAATTGGAATATCTCGATTCATTGTTCAATGTGGAACTGCCGACCTGCCCGTCGTGCGGGTTCGTGTTCATCCCTGAAGGGTTGGCGCTTGGCAAGATGAATCAGGTCGAGCATCTGCTGGAGGACAAGTAGCCGTGCCTGAACAGTGTGTGCCGTTGTGGGAGAAACCGACTCTGCGAGCCGTTGCCGGGGAGACCTTGCGGCCCGGCGGTTTTGCCGTCACGGATCGGGCTGCCGAATTGATTGGGGTGATTCCCGGTTGGCGTGTGCTTGACGTGGGCAGCGGATTGGGAGCTACGGTCGGGCGATTGCGTTCCCGATTCGGTGCTGATGCCTTGGGCGTTGAACACTCCCGGGCGCAGATTGACCGCAGTAGTGAAGCTCATGTCGTTCAGGCGCGAGGGGATCTCCTGCCCTTTCGGAATGAAGAATTCAATGCCATATTTTGTGAGTGTGTGCTGTCGTTGTTTGTTGAGCCTCGGCAGGGACTTGTAGAGTTCTGCCGTGTACTTCAGCCGCAGGGTTATCTTGTTCTTGCTGATCTGCATGCCGAGGAAAGGGGATTGCCGAACGGGAATTCCTGTGTCGGACGTGCCGTGCCGCTCTCTGTCACGCGGGAGCAGGTGGAGGCATGTGGGTTTACAGTGCGGCTGGTTGAAGATCATTCCCGGCAGTTAAAGGATTTGGCGGCGAAGCTGATGTTCGCCGGAGGGCAGACAACCGGGGCATGTACTGGTCGTCTCGGGTATTATTTGATGATTGCGCAAAAAGGGGGAGAGCCTCATGTTGGATGATACAGGTCTCAAAATGATGGAGCTGGGCGGCAAGGGATATTGTTGCAGTCAGATCCTGATTGTGTTGGCTCTTGACGAAATAGGGCGGGAAAATCCGGATCTGGTCCGGGCTGCTTCCGGTTTGTGTAACGGACTTGGCGATTGTTCCGGCCTGTGTGGCGTCTATACTGGTGCGGCAATACTGCTCGGGTTGTATGGCGGTAAAGGTGAAGACATAGAAGAGCCAGTCGATGTACTGCCTCTGATGCTTGAAGAGTTGCGCGACTGGTTTGCCGCGGCAACGACCCAGTATGGCGGCATGGCGTGCAGGGATATTCTGGATGGGCGATGCGGTCAGCCGGATGCCGCCCGGTGTGGCGGTTTGGTGTCTGCGGCCTATGCGCAGGTTCGTGAAATTCTGGTGGATAACGGATTGGACCCCTCCGAAGGACGTTCCCTGTCATGAGCCGTATCCCGCGAAGCGTCTGTCCTGTCTGCCTGAAACCGATCCCGGCGGAACATGAAACCATCGGGGACGAAACATTTCTGGTGAAGACATGCCCGGACCATGGTGAATTCAGAACCGTTGTCTGGCGGGGACAGCCGGCTTTCGAGGATTGGTCGCGGGTGAAGATTCCTTCGCTGCCGAAAACTCCGTTTACCCGTGTGGACAAGGGCTGCCCGCTGGATTGCGGGTTGTGCGACGCCCATCGTCAGCATACCTGTACGGCGATCATTGAAGTAACATGGCGGTGTGACCTTGGCTGTCCGGTGTGCTTTGCCTCGTCTGGTAAAAGTGCGCTACCTGATCCGACTCATGAAGAACTCGGCTTCCTGTTTGATCGCGTCAAAGAAGCGTCCGGTTATTGTAATATCCAGCTTTCCGGCGGTGAGCCAACGGTGCGGGATGACTTGCCTGACGTGATTCGGCTGGCCAAATCCAGGGGATTCCCTTTTATTCAGCTCAATACAAACGGGCTGCGTATCGGACGAGAAAAGGGGTATGCCGCTACGCTGGCCGAGGCCGGACTTGATTCCGTTTTTTTTCAATTCGACGGTTTGAGTGACGATGTCCATGAGACCCTGCGTGGTCGCCCTCTGGTTGATCTCAAACTTGCCGCTTTACATGCCTTGGCTGAAGCAGGTGTCGGCGTGGTGTTGGTCCCTACGATCATACCGGGTGTTAACGAGCATGTTCTGGGTGCCATTGTGGAATTTGCGGCTGAACATTCACCGCATGTGCGCGGTGTGCATTTTCAACCCGTGAGTTATTTCGGGAGATATGCCCAATCGCCGACTGACGCACAGCGCATCACCTTGCCGGAAATCATGAGGCTCCTTGAGAAACAGACCGGGGGAGCACTTCAGGCAAATCATTTCATGCCGCCGGGCTGTGAACATTCGCATTGCTCGTTTCACGCCAATTATATGGTGACTGAGAGCGGACGGTTGCAGAAACTTTCGGCAGACGGCAAGTGCGGGTGTAAGCCCCGTCCAGCGTCAGAGGGCGCGGACAAGGCCAAGGCGTTTGTGAAACGCCAATGGGCGGCACCGGGAAAAATATTGCCCATGGCAGACGGTCCGGATGCCCTTGACGCCTTTATCAGTCGTGCGGCAACACATACTCTGGCCGTGTCCGCTATGGCGTTTCAGGATGCCTGGACTCTTGACTTGGAGCGCCTCAAGGGGTGTTGTATTCACGAAGTCTCTCCGGATGGGAGATTGATTCCGTTTTGTGCGTACAACCTGACCTCCATGGATGGAGAAACCCTCTACAGGGGGAAATGTCATGGATCTTCCAGCTCTTGACCAATGGCTTGTTCGTCGCATGAAGTGGCGTAAGAACGCACCGCCTACAGCTCGGGATATTCGCCAATGGCAGCTTGCCCGGTTGCGTGACCTGGTGACACATGCACAGGTCAACAGTCCGTTTTATGCGCGTCATCTTGCGGGTATCGACGCCTTGGATATACACTCTGTAGAAGCCTACTCCCGTTTGCCCATGATGACGTCCGAGGACATACGTGCCGGAGGTGAGCACCTGCTCTGCGTGTCACAGGATGAGATCGCACGGGTTGTGACCTTGACGACTTCCGGCACTACCGGGCAGCCCAAACGGATTTTTCATACGGCTGAGGACCTTGATGCTACAGTCGATTATTTCGGGTGGGGCATGAGGAATCTGGTAGAGTCCGGACAGACCGCACTTGTCCTCATGCCGGGTGATAGACCGGGCGGGGTGGGGCGACTGCTGATTGATGCCCTTGATCGGATAGGTGTACGAGCCGTTACACATGGCGTCATGGATGACGTTGACAGCGCGCTCGACCAATGCCTTGCAGAAGACGCAAGATGTATTGTCGGGTCGTCGGCTCATGTGAATATGCTCGCCAACGCGTGGGAGAAGCGGAGACTGCCTTTTGGTCGAATCCAATCGGTTCTTCTGTGTTGGGATGCGGCACCGAATGCTGTGGCGTTTACTGTTGAAAGAATTTTCGGCTGTCGGGTGTTGTGTCACTGGGGCATGATCGAAACCGGCCTTGGCGGGGCGGTGGAGTGCGCTCCTCACTCGGGTATGCATTTGCGCGAAACGGATGTTTTCATGGAGATAGTTGACCCTGAAACGGGTACAGCCTTGCCGGAAGGGCTGTTTGGTGAAATGGTCGTCTCCACTCCGCTTCGTTTAGGGATGCCGCTTATTCGCTACAGGACCGGCGACATAGGGAGAATACTCCCGGACCTGTGTGATTGTAAAAGTCCTTTGCGCCGACTTGATACACAAATATTTCGAAGGGAAGATGGAGTGACTGTCGGGGCGGGGCTATTGACGCTGCGGGAATTGAATGAGGTCTTGTACGGAGTGCCGGGGCTGGAAGATTTTGGTGTATGGTGCGTTGACGGGCGGTTGCGAGTCATGGCGTGCGGGGATCAAGGTGTACTGCCCGGACTTGTTCAGGGTGCCCTTGAAGCTATGCCGGTTGTTGAGCAGGGGATTGAAGAGGGACTGCTCTCGTTGGATATAATAATTAAAGATGACGGAACCCCGGCTGTCCCGGGGCTGGGAAAAAGATCCATACAGAGAGAACTGGAGAATTGAATCATGAAAGCGTTTGTGCGTTCCATATGTGAACTTATCGGACAGAATGAAACCTTTGTCATGGCTACGGTGGTGGAAAGCTCCGGCTCGACTCCGCGATCTTCCGGGGCGAAGATGGTTGTGCGCGGTGATGGCTCCATCCTCGGCACTGTGGGGGGAGGATTGGTTGAAGCCCGGGCCTGTCAGGACGGCCTGACCATGCTCAGCGCGGGGGATGGAACCGCCAGTTTGACTTTTGTGGACATGACGCAGGAACTCGCGGCCAATTCCGACATGATCTGCGGCGGGGGGTTGAGCGTGTTGCTTGAAGTCATAGAGCCGGATGGCCCCTGTGCCGTGGCATACCTTGAAGTGAATGAACTGCTGCGGCGCGGCATCCGTTCTTCACTGGTTTCGACGTTTGAAGGAGTCACGAGTCTTTGTGGCGTGGAATATCAGGTCCTGCGGGATGAAGCTGACGGAGATACGCCTGTTTTTGAAAAGAATTCTAACGGCATACGGATTTCCGAACCATTTATTCCTCCCGCGTCCCTGTATATCTTCGGGGCAGGGCATGTCTCGCTGTTCACGGCCCGTACTGCCGCCATGATAGGGTTCAGGACCGTGGTTCTTGATGATCGTGAAGATTTCGCCAACACCGAACGGTTTCCCGAGGCTGACGAAGTCGTTGTCCTGCCTGGTTTTGCCGGGTGCTGCGATGCACTGGGTATGGATGAAAATTCGTATGTCATCATCGTGACCAGAGGCCACATGCATGATCGTACTGTGCTGGCTGAAGCCTTGCGGACCAAGGCTCGTTACGTGGGCATGATCGGCAGCAAGAAGAAACGCGACAAAATTTACGAATCGCTTTTGGCTGACGGGTTCACGCAGCAGGACATCAACAGGTGTCATTGCCCCATCGGGCTGACCATCGGTGCGCAGACGCCTGAAGAGATAGCTGTCTCCATCTGCGGTGAACTGATTCAGGTGCGGTCTGGGGCCGCATGAGCACTCTTGCCGCGATAATACCGGCGGCAGGCCTTTCTTCCCGCATGGGGGAGTTCAAACCCCTGCTGCCGTTGGGAGAAGGTACGGTGCTGTCGCAGTGTGTCGATCTGTTCCGGAAAAACAACATTGAACAGATCGTCGTGGTCACCGGCAAACAGTGTGACTACGTGGCCGCGGCGGCTCACCAGGCCGGGGCAGTCGCCGTGCATAATCGGAATTTTGAGCAGGGCATGTATTCCTCGGTACTGACTGGTGTCCGTGCTTTGAAGGAAAACGTGTCGGCGTTTTTCATGCTTCCTGTGGATATCCCGCTGGTCAGGCCGGAAACGGTTGGTCGTCTTATCGAGGAATTCACGCAGTCTGCTCCATCCATCCTCTATCCCCGCTTTCGAGATGAGCGCGGTCATCCGCCGCTGATCAGCCGGAGTCTGGTGCCGGTCATTCTGTCCCATGACGGAACGGGCGGCCTGCGGACAGTGCTGGACAACCATGAATCCGGGGCGCGAGATCTGGACGTGGCGGATTTCGGGACGGTTCATGATCTGGACCGCCCGGCTGATTATTCGCTGGCCCGAACCCTGGCAGATGTCCGGTATCCGACCAATGAAGAGTGCTGTCAGTTGTGGGACATGTATTCCGTGCCTATAAATATTGTTCGTCACTGTCAGGCCGTATCTCGTGTGGCCGAGGTCCTGTGCGAACGATTGAACTGTCAGCGCAACGGCAATTGTCTTGATATCGACCTGGTTCGAGGCGCGGCTCTGACCCATGATATAGGCAAAGGCACCAGACGGCATGAGATCGTGGGTGCCGAACGATTGCAAGCACATGGCTTTCACGATGCTGCGACTATTGCTCTTGAACATTTTGATCTGACGCTTTCGCCGGAGGAGCCGATAACCGAAAAGGAAGTTGTGTTTCTTGCCGACAAGCTCGTTTGCGGAGAGTCTCCGGTTCCCCTCAAGGTCCGGTACATGAACAAAATAGAACTCTACCGCCATGAACCGGGGGTGGAAGGGGCCATTCTTGATCGATTGGAGCGTGCGACCGATATCATGACCCGGTTTGATCGGGAGATGGGCGTTTGTGCCGAACAACTGGCGCAGGATGTTCTGGCATGATCGTGCTTATGCGACATGCGCAGACTGAGGGCGGTGCCGGGCGATGTATCGGCAGGACGCCGGTGCCGTTGTCCGATGCAGGGCGTGAGCGGGCGCGGCATATTGTTGCGTCTCTGCGCAGTGTCGGATTCAAACGGTTATGCGCAAGTCCTGCACAACGGGCGCAGGATACCCTTGATCCGTTGGCTCGGGTTCTCGATATGACCGTGGAAACGCTTCCCGCTCTGAATGAGATTGATATGGGAAAGTGGGACGGACTTCCCTTTGAAGACGTGCGTCGCTTGTATGCGGATGGGTATGCTGAGCGCGGAGGTCGCTTCGGTTCGTTTCGTCCACCGCTTGGCGAGAGTTTCATGGATGTCGCGGACCGCGCATTGGTTGCCCTGAATGAACTGGCGCACGGTGCGCTTCCGGTTCTGGTCGCGACCCACGCGGGGGTGCTGCGTTCGGTACTCTGCCGGGTTACAGGCCACCCCATGGATGACCTGTTTCATTTCAAACCCGACTATGCGCATTGTGTCCTTTTACGGTCAGGGACAAACGGACTGGAGTTGATCGCGTCCGACGTGTCCCCAGATGACCTGCCGACTTTTTTTGATTCGAATTCTTAGGCGCTCTGCGGACAGAATCGATCCCACCCCATGAGCGCGGCCCCTCCTGAAATGGTCGTGCCGTAAAAAAGCACAGGCTTTTCGGTCAGGAACTGGTCAATGGAGCTGTTCGCCAGCGTTGTGCCCGTGACGAGCAGCAGATCGCACCAGTCAATGGCCTCTGCCGTGGCCTCGCCGCCTTCCACGAGCACACCCCGTTTTGTTTGTCCGATGTTGTCCGGATCAAGGTCGATCAGTCGCACTTCGGTTTCCCTGTTCAGGACTTCGGCGAGTGCAGGCTGGAATCCGATAATGGTGATGCGGCATTGCCCGTAATTTTTTTTGATGTGATCGAAGATCGTTTTCGAACACTCCTTGGGGCCGCAGTCCTTGCAGTGGATCGTCCCTTTCGCCAACCCGAGCGAACGAGAGACTGCATTGAGTGTGGCCACGAATACAGCACGGTTGAAGTTATTGTCCAAAGTCAGTGCGGCTACATCGCTCAATGTCCCAGTATAATTGCCATAGTTGTCGGTAAATGCTTGTCCTCGTTCTCCCCTGAACATGGCTTCCATCAACTTCTCTTTGCCCTGCTGAATGGGGAAGTCATTTTCTTCCGGGCTGCCGATGGCCTCCTTGACTGTCAGAGGACCGGCAGAAACTGTGATGCTTTCATTGAGAATGTTCTCTTTTCCCCAGAGAAGAAGGGCTTTGTCACGGACGATTTCCAGAGTGGTTTTCATGTATGCTCCTAGACGGCGGAAAGCCTTTTGAGTGCAATGAAGATGGTCAGTGAGAATATGCCGATGATGGCGGACAGTACCAATGCCCGTTCGAATTCGCCACTGAAGACGGCGTTGTAGATTTCAAGGGAAAGGGTGTTGGTCCTGCCGATGATGTTGCCGCCGAGCATCAATGTGATGCCGACTTCCCCGAGGGATCGGCCAAGGGCCAGAAACCAGCCGGCGGCCACATTGCGGCGGACATTAGGGAGCAATACAAACCAGAATGTTTGCCATTCGTTTTTACCAAGCACCCTTGAGGCTTCAGCCAGTTGTTTGACGTTGCCCCGGAGAGCGGCTTCCACTGGTTTGACCACCAATGGAAGGCCGGCCACGAATGCGGCGATAACCACACCCGGAAAGCTGAATACGATATCCACTGGCAAGACCTGCCCGATCAATCCGGCTCTGCCGAGCAGTATAAGCAGGATGAAGCCGGTGGCGATCGGCGGAAAGACGAGCGGTAGTGTAACAAGAAAATCCACCACAGAGCGCATCGTACTTTTCCCGGAGGTCAGGTAATAGCCGAGAAGAATGCCGCTGAGCAGATGGAGCAGGCCGGACACTGCCAACACCTTGAGGGTGAGGCAGAGCGGTCCGGTCGTCTGTGGTTGAACCAATATATCGAGAAAACCCATCTTTTTTACAGGCCGTTGTCCTGCATGATGGTTCTGGCTTCAGGTGTTTTGAGGAAGCGGAGAAAATCCCTGGCCTGCTCCATGCGGCGACTGTCTTTGAGCAGGGCGGCAAGGATGACGATGGGAGAATAGTCTTTTTGGTCGATGATGATGTACCCGCCCAATTTGTCAGCCACGTTCAGCGTGTGCGTGAGGTTCATGAATCCCATGTCCACTTCGTTTGTTGTCAGGTAGGAAAAAACCTGCGGGATCGTGGCGACTTCCACCAATCTTGGCTTGATGTCGGGCAGTCGCTTGGTGGATTGCAGGAACTGGCGCGCAGCCTTGCCGTAAATGGCTTTCTGGGTGTCAGGCAGGGCAATGCGTCCGGCCTTGTCCAGGTCTTTCACCGTGGAGAAGGACCCTGATTTGGCAAAGGCGAGAACCAGTTTGCCCTGTCCCAGTTCCTGGCTGCCCTCCAGGGGGAGCTGTGCCTTTTTCAGGAAGGTGGCGTCACCGATGACGATGTCCACGTTGCCGCTCTGTTTTGCCAGCGTGGTCACACGGGCCATGTTGCCGAAGAGAAGGTCCACGGTCCGTCCCGTCTGTTTCATGTATTCCGTGTTGAGGGCATTGACCATTTTCTTGTAGCCGGCGCCGGATGCGAGGACAGCATTTTCTGCCAGGGCTGCGGTAGCCATGCAGATGACGAGAAAGGCGGTGAGAATGAATGTGCGAGTGGTGTGCATGGTGTTTCCTCTTATGCGTATAAAGGGACGGTCCGCTGAGTCGAACCGTGTGGTACGTGTTGATGGCGGGCGAACCAATCCGGGGTGATCCGGCCGTTTTCCACGGCAATGACATGATCCCCCAGTTGATCTGCTTCCCCGAGGTCATGGGTTACATGGAGAATGGGAATGTTAAGGTCCTTTTTGATGTCTGACAGCAGGGAACACAAGAAGGTTCGTGTGGCCGTATCCAGAGCCGAGAAAGGTTCGTCGAGCAAGAGCAGGTCCGGTTCACTGGCGAGAGCCTGACAAAAGGCGGTTCTCTGTCGTTCTCCGCCGGAAATGGAGCCTGGCCGCTGGTTCTCAAGGTGACTGATGCCGAAGGTTTGCATCAGGGCGTCAACCGATGCCGGTCTGACGGCCCCGAAGGTTATGTTCCGGCGGACGGTCATATGTGGAAAAAGCGTGTATTCCTGAAAGACCAGTCCGATTTTTCGTTTGCGGGTGGGGATGAAGTCTCCAGTATTCGAATCTGTCCATGGCACATTGTTCAGACTGATGGCACCGCTGTCCGGTGTTTCTAGTCCGGCAATGATGCGGATGAGTGTGGTCTTTCCTGCGCCGGACGGTCCGACAATGGCTGTCAGTTCTCCTGCAGCACAGGAAAATTCGGTTTGCAGATCGAAATGTGGGAGTTTTTTATGGATATTGACGGACAGAGTCATGGTTTTCCATATCCTTTTAGGTGTCGGGGTAACATGCAGGCTTGTGTCATGATTACAATTTACCTATGTTCTGTTCTGTTATTCGGCAACCACGTCACGCGAATAGTAAAAAAACGTGACTTTCAAGGGACCATATCAATGAACAATATGAAATCATCCAGCAAGGTCTGTCCCCGGGAGTTCTTTAATGTTTCGGAACATGTGAATTATCTGGAACCATCCGAGATATTCGCTTTTGAAGAGGCGTTCAGACAGTGGAAATCCGCAGCTGTTCGAACGGACAGCGTACAGGCAAGAGAGCGCATGTGGCTTATCTTTTTGATGCTCAGGCACACGGGTGCGCGTTTGGGGGAAGTTTTATCCCTTGATGATGCGACCGCCTTTGATGTTGGCGGGACGTTTGTTCGATTGGGACGGGAAGGGCGAATCCGTGAAGTGCCGCTTCCGAGCGAATTGTTTGATGAGATAATGGCAGTCCTTGAAGGCCCGTTGGGGTGTGGTTTGCGGGGAACATTCTTTCAGGTTGACCCTGGGTATTTTCGACGTATCTGCTATGCCCGCGGCAAGGATTGCGGGTTATCCAAAGACCGTGTCTGTCCGAAGTCCCTGCGGAACACCCGAGCCGTGGAGATGTTGCGCAGCGGTGTTCCCATCACTATCGTCAAGGACATCCTTGGTCAGTCTTCTCTTGATCTGACAGCGAACTTTCAACAGTTTTCGACTGGTGACATGCAGTCCATCGTGCGGACAGCCCACAGCTCCATGCGCAAGCGGACCAGTGCGCGAAACTCTTTTGTCGGTCATGTGATAGGTGTCGTCTCAGATTCTGTCATGGCGGAAGTGATCATGGAGACGCGGTCGGGCATGGTCTTGTCCGCAGTCATCACTTCTGACAGTCTTCGTACCCTGAACCTTGTGAAGGGTGCTCCGGTTGTTGCCACGGTCAAGGCTCCACTGGTGAATGTCGTTTTGTGTCAGAAAACGCCAGTCGGTAGTGCTCGAAACCGATTCAGGGCGACCGTGCTTCGCGTGACCGATTCTCCCGTACTTTCCGAAGTGCTGGGACGTATGCCAGATGGGACCGATGTATGTGCGCTTATCTCTGCACAGAGTGCCAACGACCTGGCACTGCAATCCGGGGATGAGGTGGAGTTCTGGTTCAAAGCTCTGTCCGTAGTCCTGAACACCATACAGCTGTGACAGGTTCTGTCTGTGTGCATCTTAAACTCCAGTAAGGTATAGATTGACCATGCTGTGTTTAGTTGCTAAACACATAGCATGAGAACTTTCGAAGAAATGATGCCAGTGCTCACGCAATTCAGTCGAGCCATGACGAAGTATTCGCTTATTGACAGAAAATCCTTTGATTTTGGTGTGGGAATGCAGTTGTACCCCGCGGAGATCCATATGGTCACCACGGTGGATATGCATGATGCCGCAGGAGTGACGGAGTTGGCTGAGGAACTCGGTACCACAAAGGGGGCTGTGTCTCAGTTGGTTGGTAAGCTTGTGAAGAAAGGGCTGCTTGTGAAGGAACCAGACCCCGAGCATGGAGCGCGTGTCATTATCAGAACCACGGAACTCGGGAAGAAAGCCAGTGATAATCATGTGAACTTTCATCGAAATCACGACAGGGATTTTCTGGAGTTTATGAGTCAGCTTGACGATGATGCATATGAGACTATTCGTCAGTTTGGCGAGCAGATGAATATGTGGATGGATAACTATTTGAAATAATTTTTTTACCTTATGGGTTTAGCACCTAAACACAAAGGAGTATCTATGCTTGTGACGAAACCTCAGAACAATTTTGAGCCGGTACATGCCATGTTGATGCAGTCTTTTTCTGCCAAAGTCGTCATGAGTGCCGTAGATTTGAAACTTTTTGATAGGCTTGATAGGCTTCCACGTTCGGCGTCCGAGCTTGCTGATGAGATAGGGGGGATGGTCGAAAGGCTGGAGCCGCTGCTGAATCTTATGGTCGCAGCTGATCTGGTGGTGAAAAGTGAGGAGGGGTATCAAAACACTTCGCGAGCATCTGAATTTTTGGTCAGCAGCGCGCCGCGGTATCAAGGAAGTTGCATGCGGTTGACTATGCGCTTCAATGCGATGGTGGAGGACAGAATAACAGAACTTGTCTGTGGCGGAGAGGTTTCCCATACCAAGACGGATTGGGGGATCGACGAAAGCATTGAAGGCTCGGCGCAGGATGCCATGGGTGGGGCCTTGTCACATGTGCTTGAATTTACAGCTGCTTTGCCCGGCTTTTCCAAGTTCAGGCTCATGGGTGATATCGGAGGTAATCATGGCCTGTATACCATGGGTGTATTGGAGCGAAACAAAGACATGAGCGGAGTGATTTTCGATTTGCCTTCCGTTGTAGAAAAATCACAGGCTCAGTGCGATAAATACGGATTCGGTGATCGTGTAACCACACAGGGGGTGGACTTCAGGAAAGATCATTTGCCTGCCGGAGAGTTTGACCTGATTCTCACTTCTCATGTGTTGTATATATTCAAGCAGGATCTTGTGGGGACGCTGCGAAGAATTGCCGAAGGCTTGAAGCCAGGAGGCTGGTTCGTGTCCCATCATTATTCAGGGTATGGAAAGCCCGGTTATGAAATGTCAAAGACTTCATTGGAATTGCTAACGCGTTTGTGCGGCTATTCTTCCCATTTTATTGAGCAGGAAGAATTGGTCGGGATTTTGGAAAGTCTTGGGTTTGATAATATCCGTTGTCAGCCGGTTTTCGAGAATGGCCTTGGATTGATGGTCGCCGCGCAAAAAGGGGCATGATGCATTTTTTTCATGGGATGCATCTGAACCCGTTGGTTCATATTTTAGTTGAGAAAGAAAAGGTTGCCGGGGAGTCTCGGCAACCTTTTTGCTGTTATTGTGCAAGGATGAAACGGAGTTTTTCCTACTGTATTTCCTCAAGAAAACGCTGATCTGAAATTAAGAAGACACCATGTTGTAACAATTCTCTGTTGTGTAAAAGTGCACATGGTTGTACTTACGGGTGTATAAAACGTTGATGTGTCATTTTTAATAAGGAGTATGACCGTGAAGAAGATTATCGTGTTCGCTCTTCTGGCAATGTTTGCCTTTGCCGGGACAGCCCATGCGGAAACGCTGAAATTGTTGACGTGGAAAGGGTATGCCCCGCAAAAGGTGATCGATGCTTTTGAGAAAGAAACAGGAATCAAGGTTGAAGTCACTTTTTCCAACAATGAAGAGATGATTGCCAAGTTGCGCGCCACTCGTGGGGCTGGTTTTGACCTGGCACAGCCTTCTCAGGACCGTATTTCTTCCGTGCAGGAAAAATTCAAGCTGTACCAACCGCTTGATTATTCCAAGATTGACGCAGCTCTGTTCATCCCGTCCATGCTGGACGCGGTCAAGAAAAACACGCTGGTTGGCGGCAAGTCTCATGCTGTCCCGTTCTGTTGGGGAACTTCCGGCCTGATTGTCAACAATGACAAGGCTTCTGAAGCCACCTCCTTCAAAGCCCTGATTGATCCCAAGTACAAAGGTCGCGTGAGCTACCGTTTGAAGAGGCCTACTCTGATCGCCATGGGTTTTGCACTCGGGTACGATCCGTTCTCCCTGTACGGTGACGTTGAAGCCTACACGGCTATGCTCGACAAGATCGCTGAGACAATGATCGAAGCCAAGCCCATCGTGAAGAATTACTGGGCCAACGGCGACTCCCTGCTCGAATCCATGCGCTCTGAAGAAGTCTTCGTTGCCATGGCATGGGATGCAGGTGGATGGAAACTGCATGGCGATAACAAGGCCATTGATTTCAGGGCTCCCTCCGAGGGCGCATTGGGCTGGATTGACACATTCACCATTCCTGCCAAAGCCAAAAATGTTGAAGCTGCCTATAAATGGATCAACTTCATCATGAAGCCCGAAAATGCTGGATATTTTTCTTCTCAGGAAAAATACGCCACTGCTTCCAAGGGCGCACTGGAATTCACCGACAAGGCTGTTGCTGATAACTTTGCCCGCTCCTTCCCGCAAGCAACCATTGATAATATCAAGTGGTATCCGCCTGTTCCGGCCAAGCTGGAAAGCATCGAAGGCAAGATTCTGGACAAGATCAAGGCTGCAAACTAGCCAATGTTACGCTTCTGATGTATAAAAGGCGGGGTGTCCAACCGGACCCCCGCCTTCTTTAATCTTTAATTCCACGAGTGTTATGACCAACGATTTATCCGTTCGCAATATGGTAAAGCGGTTTGGCGATTTCATCGCTGTTGATGATGTCACTTTTGATGTCCCTACAGGCTCTTTTTTTTCTATTCTCGGTCCGTCCGGCTGTGGCAAGACGACGCTCTTGCGCATGATTGCCGGTTTTGAAGGGCCGACGTCCGGGACAATCGAGATCCGCGGTAAGGATATGCTTGGGGTGCCGCCCAACTTGCGGCCGGTGAACCTTGTGTTTCAGCATCTCGCTCTATTCCCCATGATGGACGTGGCAGGAAATATTGCGTTCGGTCTCAAGCGTCGTGGTTTCGGTGCTGCTGAAATCAAAACGAAAACCGAGGCCATGCTTGAGCGTGTCGGTCTGCCCGGATTCGGTAGCAAGCAGATCGGCCAACTCTCCGGTGGACAGAAACAGCGTGTGGCCATAGCCCGGTGTCTGGTGCTGGAACCTTCGGTCCTTCTGCTTGATGAGCCACTCGGTGCATTGGATCTCAAGCTTCGCGAACAGATGAAAGTGGAATTGAAGAAGCTGCAAGCCAAGGTCGGGACGACTTTTATCTACATCACACACGACCAGTCCGAAGCCCTTGTCATGTCAGATCGGGTGGCTGTGATGAACAAGGGCCGGTTTGAACAGGTGGGTACGCCTCAGGAACTTTACGGCAAGCCCGCCACGCCGTTCGTTGCAAAGTTTGTAGGGGACAACAATATCTGGAGCGGGAAGGTGACCCAGCAGGTTGGTGACCATGTCCTCGTTTCCACGGATGAAGGGTATTCCTTCCGTACCAAGGCGCACAACTCCTGCGGTCATGGAAACAGGGTTGATCTGTTCCTCCGACCCGAGGCCATGCGTATTGAACCTCGGAATAAGGAGGGACTGAATACGTTCAACGTGATTGTGAAGAGCATTTTGTTTGACGGTGCCAACAGCCGTCTCCTGACTGTCACCAAGGAAGACCACGAATTATTGGTCACGCTCCCGCAGAATCGCAAATTCGATTACATTGAGCCGGGAAATGAAGTCACCATCGGCTGGCATCCTGATTCCGGTATCTGTTTCGATACGGAGGCGTAACATGAAACGTTCCCGTCTTGGTTTCTGGATATTTTTCGCGCCGGTACTTATGTGGCTCCTGCTCCTGATTGTTCTGCCGCATCTCGACCTGCTGACCATGAGTTTCAGGGGAGAAGATGACTACGGTGACGCTGTCTGGACAATGCAAAATTACATGAATTTCTTTACCGAACCAGTCTATTGGCTGACTTTCGTGCGCACCGCGCTGTATGCGATCATCACTACATTCATTACGTTTCTGCTCGCCATGCCTGTATCCTTCTATATTGCCAAACTGGCAAGAACGCGGGTGCAGGGCGCACTCATGATTCTGCTGCTGCTTCCATTCTGGGTCAGTGAACTTGTGCGTATTTATGGCTGGATGATCCTGCTGCGGGAATCCGGGGTGCTGAACTTTTTCATGCTTAAACTGGGCGTCATCGATACGCCCATCGAAATGCTCTATAATGACGCGACAATGATCATGGGGCTGGTTTATACCTCCATGCTGTTCATGGTCGTCCCACTGGTATCCGTTATGGATAGCCTGGACGACAGTCTCATCGAGGCGGCCCACGATCTTGGGGCAGGGCATCTTACCATCTGGCGGACCATCATCATTCCGCATTGCAAGCCAGGTATCACGTCCGGTGCCATCGTGGTCTTCATGCTCGCGCTTGGTAATTACCTGACGCCAAACCTTATGGGGGGCAAGAATTCGCTCTGGTTTACCGAGCAGATTTATAACCAGTTCATTGCCAGCTTCAACTGGAGTCAGGGGTCGGCTTTCGGCTTCCTGCTGCTTTTGATCAGTTCGTTCATTATTTGGGCGGGTCTCAAGCTGACGGGCCAGAAGCTCGGGGAGGTGGCATCATGATCCGTTCATTGCCGCGAAGCAATACCTATAATTGGTCTTTCAATCTGTTCATTATTGCGTATTTTGCGTTCCTGTTCGCGCCGCTTCTTGTCACTTGTGTGCTGGCGTTCAATGACTCCAATTATCCGTCGTTGCCATGGCAGGGATTTACTCTTGACTGGTTCACATCTTCCGGGCCAGAAAGGGTCGGTCTTTTTTTTGATGATCAGAATCTGCGATCTATTGTGACAAGTTTTCAGACCGCTTTTTTTGTGTCCATTTTCAGCGTAGTGGTCGGCACCTGTGCGAGCTTCCTGTTCGAAAATGAGGAATTCCGTTTCAAGGGAGTGCTCTATTTTCTTATGCTCGCTCCGTTGGTCATCCCGGGCGTTATTCTCGGTATTTCTCTGCTCCTTGCGGCCAATACGGCCGGGACGTTTTTTGATGAAACATTTGGATTGGATTTTGACTTGTTCCGTCCCAGCTTCTGGCTGGTCGTACTCGGTCAGTTCTCATTTATCACAACCTTTGTGACGCTCGTTGTTTCGGCGCGGTTGCGTAAGTTCGATAAGTCGCTTGAAGAAGCGGCCCTGAATCTTGGAGCAACCCAACTCGGTGTTATTTGGCATATTACTTTGAAATTCCTGCGACCGGCCATTATGGGCGCAGGAGCCGTGGCCTTTCTCATGAGTTTTGAGAACTTCAACACCACGTTGTTTCTCGTGGGGTCGGAGCCGACCCTGCCGATCAACCTATACTTACAGGTTCGAGACGGCAGCACGCCGGTCATCAATTCGATATCCCTGATGCTCATTGTGGGAACGTCACTTTTGGCCATGGTCAATCTGTATTTCACGAAGAAGGAAGAATAAGTGTTCTTCGATTTTCTGCCCGGTGCGGGGTATGTCTGTGCCCATCGCGGCGCACGCGCTTTAGCGCCTGAGAATACAATGCTCGCGGCGGAACTGGCCGTGGAGCTGGGAGCCAATTTCTGGGAACTTGATGTCCATAAAGTCGCAGATGGAACGTTTATGGTTTTCCACGACGACGTCTTGTCGCGAACCACGGACGTTGTCACACACGCAGGCTTTACCGGAGTTGAGCCGTGGTCAACGCATGAGTATTCATGTGAAGAGTTGCAACAACTGGACGCCGGGGCCTGGTTTGTCGAGACAGACCCTTATGGGACCATTGCCAGCGGTGACGTTTCATCCGAGACTCTCGACAGGATGGCCGGGCAGAAAATTCCCACGCTTAGGCAAGCGTTGGAGTTTTCCCGGTGTCACAATCTTCCTGTAAATGTCGAAATCAAGGATCAGCTTCAATCACCGGGCGATCTGTCCATTGTCGATGACGTTCTGAAATTGGCGCGTGAAACTGAGACTGAAAATCTTATTCTGTTCTCATCCTTCAACCACGATTATTTGTCCCGGATGCATCATATTGCTCCGGCTATGCCATTGGCGGTGTTGGTTGAGGACAATCATCCTGATGATATCTTTGGCTACCTTAAATTCTTTGGAGCTGTTGGATATCATCCAGACAAGAACATCATAGATCCTGAATTGGTACGGAGCCTTGCTAGTCGTGGCGTCAAGGTCAGTCCGTATACCGTCAACGACATGGATCAGGCGATGTCGCTGATCCATGCCGGTTGTTTCGGGATCATTACGGATTTTGTTCACACACTTCGTCAACGACTTTCAAAGCAACCATAGTGCTGATTCGGCTTTGACCAGTCGCGCCGGTTAGATTTTCTGCTCCTGTGCACTGAAACAGGGGATGCAGAGAGTCTTGCCGCCCAGTCTGCGTGAACGCGATTCCATGATGGATTCATTGCAGCATTCACAGACCATGCTCTCCAGGACTCTGGCTGGAGTCGGGACAGGTTCATTGGGCTGGCTGATGACAAACATTTCATCCAGCTCAAGTGTCATGAAAAGTTGCCGAGATATTTCGCGTAAGACGGTTATGCGCTCAGATTCGGCAGGCGTGATAGAGCCATTGTCATCTTTGCGCATGAGCACGGCAAGTTCGTTGTCTATTTCATCCTTTATTCCCGGCTTGACCATGGCACGAAAGCCTTTGCCGCTGTTCCTGTCATAGAATGAAAAGGCCATTTTGCCGTAATCGCGGTGCAGGAAATTCCCTTTGCCGTATGTGCAACTGGTGATGAACTGGATTGCGTCCACACCGCACATGTCGGTTTCCGAGACTGCCACCATGTTGACTTCCGGGGAATCCCCCAGTTCGCGCAGTGCAAGTTCTGCTGCGCGGATACCGATAGCCAGACCGGGGCAGGTGTGGCCGTGAAAGGCAATGGTTTTGTCGATGGTTTCAGGCGAAAGATTACAAGGCATATAATTTCTCCTAGGATATGAGGTCAACCGGCAGGGACGATCATGGGATGTCCGTGTACCGTGTGGATGTGAACTGGCAGGTCATATACTTCTTCCACAACGTCGGCGGTGACGTCGCAGGCTGGACCAGTAGAATGAATGCGGCCGTTTTTGAGGAAGAGGACTTTGTCTGCGTACCGAAGGGCCGTGTTCAGGTCGTGCATTGTCATGATCGCGCTGATGCGATGCTCATCAACCACGCGGCGGAGCATGGTCAGGATGTCCACCTGACTCTTGAGGTCAAGGGAGCTTGTGGGTTCGTCGAGGAGCATAAGCTTCGGCTCCTGGACCATGGCGCGGGCAATAGCGACTTTCTGTAATTCGCCGCCGCTAAGGCAGTCGATGTGTCTCAGTGTCAGGTGTTTCAGGTTGAGCCGTTTGATAGCCGAATCCACAATTTTCAAATCATTTTCTGTGGGTCTCCAGCGAATGTGGGGCTTTCTTCCCATGAGTACGGCGTCGAAAACCGTCATGCGGGCGGCTTCGCTTTGCTGGGCGACATAGCCGACACCCAGAGCAATTTCATGGGGCGGCATGGTCAGAATGTCGCGGCCTTCCACCATAACCGCACCTGCGGATGGACGATGGATGGCGTTGATACATTTGAGCAGTGTGGTTTTGCCGACCCCGTTGGGACCGAGGATGGCGAGCAGCTCGCCGCCGTCGAGTTGGAAGTTGACGTCTGAGAGGACCGGAGTCGCTCCATAGGTGAATTCAACGTCGGAGATGGAAAGGATCATCGGCGTTGCCCCCGGATTATGAGATAAATAAAGACCGGCGCGCCCATGAAGGCTGTGAGAACTGACACCGGTAATACGTGCGGTGCCAGCATGAGGCGGGCCGCAGTGTCAGATATGAGCAATAGGAGACTGCCGCCCAGAATGGATGCGGGCAGAAGAAAACGGTGGTCCGAGCCGATGATTCGGCGGGCCATATGGGGCACGACCAGTCCGACGAAGCCGATGATGCCGAGGAAGGAAATGATGGTCGCCGTGACCATGGAAGCCAGCAGCATGCCGATCAGACGGATTCGTTCTACGCGAACGCCAAGTCCTTTGGCTGTTTCGTCTCCGGCGTCGATGGCGTTGTAGTTCCAGCTGTTCATGAGAAAATAGAGTGATGAGACTGCAACAACTACTGAAATAACGCCCAGTTCTGACCACGAAGCGCGGGCGGTATCTCCAAAGGTCCAGAAAACCATGGCAGCCAACTGGATGTCGTCTGCAAAGAACTGCAGGAACATGGTGCCTGCCGTGAAAAGTGCGCCGAGAGCCACACCCGTCAGGACCATGACCTCAGGTGTTGCCCCGCGTGTCCGGGATATCCCCACAATGATTCCGGCTGCGACGAGGCTGGCGATGAAGGCCGCTCCGGTTGTCATGTACGGGCTGGTAATGGTGACAGCGCCGGCATTGGTGGATGTCATGATGCCGCCACCCAGTACCATGACCGAGAAAGCTGCACCAAATGCTGCCGCATGGGAAATGCCCAGTGTGAACGGCGAACCCAGCGGGTTGCGCAGGATGGACTGCATAGCCGTGCCGGATATGGAAAGCCCTGCACCTGCCACTATGGCTGCGAGTGCCTGGGGCAGTCGGATGTTCCAGACGATGACGTCAACTCGTCTGGAAACCGGGAAGTCCAAGAGGGAAGCGATCACGTCGCTGAGAGGAATCCGAGCCGCTCCCAGGGAAATGGCGATCACAAGAGTGATCGCCAGAAGTCCCAGTGAGATAATAAGGAGCGTTGTTTTCCAGCCGATGTAACGACGATACTCAGCAGGAATCTGTCCGTCCGAGAAGTGCATGTCAGTTTACCGGAACGGGTTTGTATGCGTGTCCCAGAAAGAGCTGATTGATTTGTTCGAAAACAGGTTTGCCTACAAGGAAACTATAAATTTCATCAGCCTTTTTTTGTGGGTCAATGTCGGTGAAACGTTCAGGGTAGAGCAGTTTCCCGATGTAGAAGGCATTGGCCAGAATGGAACCATAGTTTTTTGAATAGCTGTTGTAGGGTAATACTCCATAAACTTTGCCATCGGTCACGGCAGTCAGGCTGCGGTATGCGGGGTCGGTTCGCAGTTCATTCAAACCACTGGCGTCCTTGCCCAGTTTCAAGGTCATAAGGTCGAGAAACAGAATATCGGGATTCCAGGCCACGATCATTTCCTTGGAAACGTCGGAGTGGCGCAACTCCTTGCCGGACAGTCCTGTGTCGTAGGCAAGGTTCTTGACGTTGACAAAAGTGAACGGTGGGTAGGCCGGTTCTGTGGACTGGAAGCCATGCGGGCCTTTGAAAGCCACGCCGCCGACAAAAACACTGGGTCTGTCCTTTTCAGGGATATCTGCGGTGCGGTTTTTGAGGTCGGCGATTTCTGTTTCAAAAAAAGTAATGATTTCCTGTGCCCGCTGCTGTTTGCCCACGACTTCGCCCATGGTGCGCAATGCCTGAAAGAACTGCGGACGCAGTTTGCCGAGATCGCCGTAGTTGAGCGTGACCACTGGAATTCCGGTCTTCTGTCCCAACTCTATGGGATCGTATCCCATACTGCCTGCGTACGTTTTCAGGATGACCTGCGGTTGCGTTTCAAGGGTTAATATCAGCTCGGGATTGTCGTGGCCGCGGAACTCTCCGAATATTGGCAAACTCTTGAACTGGGGGTTGGCCAATGCGTAAGGACGTGCGTCATATGTACTTCTACGTGATTCAATATCGTCGACAGCCACGGCCATGGACTGGGCCTCAAGATATGTCAGAAGTCGGAGACTTCCGGGTCCGGAGCAGATGACCCGTGTAACTTCCAGCGGCACCTGGACGATCCGGCCGGCATCATCTGTGACGGGTCGTGTGTCGGATGAGGCCGCGGCCGAAGTGACCAACATTAGAATAAGCAGAGAAGTGCAGATACTATATTTCACTTCCAATCCCCTTTTTGTGCATGTTCTTTTTTTTGGTGATTTTTTATTGCTACTAAAATTGAGTTAGTAACACAGGCGCACGGTAGGTCAATCACTGCAATTCGTCAAGAGGGGGTATGAAATCAGAGTGTTGCAGTTAGGTATTTCGGGGTTGATTGGTCAGGTTTATTTTTACTGAAAGCACGGTGGTTGGGTACAAGAAAGGGCCGAGGGTGAGTCCCCGGCCCTTTTGCACCTGACATACGTATGTCAGATGATTGAGGGGGAATATATTTATGTCGGATTTCCCACCTTGTGGAACATCGCGAAAAGGACTGGAACCACTATCAGTGTCAAAACCGTTGCAAAGGCCAGACCGGACATGATCGTCACTGCCATGGCAGAGAAGAACGGGTCCATCATGAGCGGGAGCATACCGAGAATGGTCGTGGCCGCCGCCATAGCCACCGGACGGATACGGCTGACGGCTGATTCAACAATGGCATCATAGGGTTGCCTTCCATTCTCCAGTTCCAACTTGATCTGATCTAGGAGGACGACAGCGTTCTTGATAAGCATGCCTGACAGGCTGAGGAATCCGAGCAGGGCCATGAACCCGAAGGGCTGGCCCGTGACCAACAGACCGAATGTCACGCCGATGATGGCGAGCGGCACTGTCAGCCAGATGATGAGCGGGTTGCGCAGCTTGTTGAAGAGCAGAATTGTCACCAGGATCATGATGATGGTCGGCAGTATGATTGATTCGCCCAGACTGGCCTGTGCGTCACGTGAATCCTCAAATTCACCGCCCCATTCCATAATGTACCCCGGCGGCAGTTCAATGTTTTCTATCTGCGGCTTGAGTTTGTTGAACAGCACGGACGGCAACCCGTGCAACGGATCGCAGGAGGCCGTGATGGTCAGCAGGCGGTTGCGTGTTTTCAAGGTGCCGAATTCCAATTCGGCGCGGAATTCTGACACCACTTCTTCCACTGGGATCATTTGTCCTGCGGTCGGGCTGAATACGCGAACATTGCCGATTTCCTTGACTTCAAGGCGTTCGTTCTTTGGAGGTCGAACCACGATTGGCAGGAGCTTGTCTCCTTCGCGGTACACGCCGACGGTGGTCCCTGTGAAGAACATGTTCAAGGCTTTGGACAACCCCGGGCGTGTTACACCGGCCCGTTTGGCCTGAGCTTCAGCCATGACCGGGTGGATAACCTTGACTTCCTGACGCCAGTTATCGCGAACTCCCTGCGCATTGCCGCTGGCATGCATCAGGTCTTGCGCCTGTCTGGACAATTGCTTCAGAACCTTGGTGTCCGGTCCGCTGAAACGGACTTCAATCATGGCGTCGCGTCCTGGCCCGAGGCGGAATTTCTTGAACTTTGCTTCCGCATCCGGGAACTGGTTTTCAACCATATCCTGATACTTGCTCATGATGGCTTCAACCTCGTGATAGTCATTCACTTCAACGAGGAGCATGCCGTATGATGAATTCGTTTTCTCAGGACTGTAGGTCAGGATGAATCGTGGCCCACCCTGTCCCACGAATGAAGTTACGGATGCGATACGTTCATCCTTCATGAGCATCTGCTCGATCTGATTCATGTCGCTGCTGGTAACCCGAATATCTGTACCCTGTGGCAACCAGTAATGAATGAAGAACCTCGGTTGCGTGGACGCGGGGAAGAAGCTCTGTTTGACAAAGCCGAATCCGAAAATGGACAGGGCAAGCATTGTTACCAACGCGACCACTGTGAGCGTTCGGTGATGGAGGCAGGATACAAGAAACCGTTTGTAGATGCGGTAGATTTTTCCGCTATACAAATCCTTTTCGGATGCGATTTTCGGGTGCAGGAACATGTGGCAGAGCAAGGGGGTAACGGTCACTGCCGTAATCCAGCTCATGAACAGTGAAATGCACAGGACAATGAAAAGAGAACGGCAGAATTCTCCGACACTGTCCTCACTGAGACCGATACCAGCAAAGGCCATGATGGCAATGATGGTCGCACCAAGCAAAGGCCATTTGTTCTGGTCGACCACAGCAATGGCGGATTCCAATCGGTTCATGCCCTGTTGATATCGTATGAGCAGGCCTTCGACCACTACGATGGCGTTATCGACCAGCATACCGAGCGCGATTATGAGTGCTCCCAGTGATATGCGTTCCAGGGAAACCCCTGCCATCTGTATGAATATGAATGATCCGCATATGGTGATGAGCAGGATTATTCCGATAAGCAGGCCGGACTGAAGCCCCATGAACAACAACAGCACAATAATGACGATGGCTACGGCTTCTGCCAGATTAATGGCAAAGGAAGTCACCGCGTTGTCAACTCTTTTGGGCTGATAGTATATGGAATTGATGGACATCCCTATCGGGGTCTGTCCTTCCAGTTCCTTGAGCTTGGCGTCAACCGCAAGACCGAGATCCACAACGTTGCCGGAAGAAATCATCGATATGCCGAGGGCTACCGAGTTCTTGTTGTTGTACCGCATGATCTGTGCGGGATGGTCGGAGTAACCTCGTTGGATTTCGGCAATGTCGCGGAGTGGGACAATCCGACCGCTGGCCGTGTCCTTGATGAACAGATCTCCAAGACTCTCTACCGAATCGATATTCCCTGTAGGAGAAATCCTTACGTACTCCTTTCCAACCTGAACATTCCCCGCCGGGACAACGAGATTGCGCTGGGACAAGGCGTCGTACACGGATTCCATGGAGACACCCAGCCGGTTCATGCGCGCTCGTGATATCTCGACATAGACGTTTTCCTGTTGGCTGCCCCAGAGGGAGATCTTGGCGACCCCCTCCACCAGGAGCAGTTGCTTTCGCAGGTAATCGGCAAAATCCTGAATGTCCTGCTGAGGGTATCCTTCTCCGGTAACCGAGAGCAGAATGCCGTACACGTCTCCAAAATCATCAATGACCATAGACGGTCCTGCGCCTGGCGGGAGCTGCCCCTGAGCGTCATTGACTTTGCGCCTGAGTTCGTCCCATATCTGTGCGAGCTTTTCCTTGCCGTACTTATCCTGCATTCGCACGGTGACAATGGACTGCCCCGGGTTGTTGACGGATTCGACTCTGTCGAGCTGGCTCAACTGCTGGGCCGCACTTTCGATAACATCAGTTACTTCGTCGGCAACTTCGGCGGGTGTCGCTCCGGGGTAATTGGTGATGATGAGCGCATCCTTGATGGTGAACTCAGGATCTTCCAGTCTGGACATGTCCATGAAAGAGATAGCACCACCTACAAGGAAGCAGGCCGTCAGGACTAACGTGATGGTTTTTTTGCGGATGGAAAATTCTGCCAGGTTCATTATTCCCGGCCCCCGATGCGTCCTTCGAGGACTTTGACCTTCTGGCCTTCATGCAGGTAATTGACTCCGGCTACGACCAGGACATCGCCCGGCTTGATGCCTCCGGTGACGCAGAATGAATCCTGAATGAGGTCTTTGATTTCAATTTCACGCTTCTGCACCATGCTGTCATTATTAAGAACCCAGACATATTTTTTGCCTTCGACTTCTCCGACCACCGAAGAGAATGGAATTGTTACGGCTTCGGAAGTCATCTGGCCGGGAATATTGCCGATGATTTCCGCAGTCATGCCGGGATAAATACCCAGTCCTTGAGCATTATCCATGGTCAGGGTTACTTCGTAGGTCTGGGTCTGCGGGTTGGCGTTGGTCTGGTATTCCTTGATGCGAACAGGAAAGAGTTTGCCGGGCAGGGATTCAAACTGCGCACTGAAGCCTGTCAATTCGGCTTCACCCGTTCTGAATGCATTGACCCAGACGGTTTCGGGTATATCGATGATAACGTCCAGAGCAGAAGTGTCTACCAGCTTGACGATGACTTCCTTGGCCTGGACATATTCGTGGTTTGACGGAATTTTTTCTGCAATAATCCCGTCGAATGGCGCTTCAAGACGCGTGTATTGCAGGTTGAGCCGTGCTCGGCGCAGGGACTGTTCAAGTGAGAGTGCTTCTGAGCGGCTGGTTTCATAATTGGATTGCGCGGTGTCGTAGGCTGATTGCGCGATGATGTGGTCTGCCAGCAGTTTCTGGTTGCGTTCGATGTTCAGTCTGGCTTCGTTGAGAACAGAGCGGGCACCGACCAAACGGGCTTCAAGGTCAGCTACAGCCGCCTGGAAATCGCGTTGGTCCAACATGGAGATGAGTTGTCCCTTTTTGACAAAGTCGCCTTCCTTCACATTCAGTTCGATTATCTGACCTGCAACGCGAAACGCCAGACTTGCGTTACGAGTCGCTTTAACCTTGGCCGGGAATGTACGGGATGCTTGGGCATTGGTGTTCTCAACCGTAAAGACTCTGACGGGACGAATCGTTGCCGCCACTTTTTTCTCTTCCTTGCAGCCTGCGAGTGTGAACACTAGCAATAAACTGAAAATAATCACTTTTTTCATTATCTTCCTCGTAAAGCAAATAAAAAATTAATCAGTCGATTAGTTTGTGGTTAAAAAAAAATTACATCCAATATCCTGTGAGCCCTTTTTGAAGAATTTCCACGATTGCATCCGCATATTCACCGACCATCGTCTCATCGTCGATACAGTTGCCGCCTCCAAGCAGATAGTCTGAAAAAACCGCACCGATAATGACGGTAAAACCCAATGCAGGTATACCGTCCAGACGAGGCCGTCTGATTCCCAGGCGTTCTACGTTTTCTATATAATTGATTTGGGCGGCTTTGATGAGGTCGTCTCGCAGGTCCTGTAGTTCCGGGGAATCATGATTCAATTCTCTGAGTCCTATCAGATAAAGATCACGATTGGCCCGGGCATTTGCCAATACCCTTGGAACAAAATTTTCAATCAATGAATGGGTGTCCGGTGACATGTCCATGCATCGTTTGGCTTCACTCATGAACTGATCTTTGAAGCGGGAGAAAATTTCTCGCAGCAAGCCGGTTTTGCTCCCGAAGTAATATGATACCATGGCACTGTTGACATCGGCCTCTCGTGCGATATCACGGATACCTACCGTGTCGAAAGTCCGCATGGCAAAGAGTCGTGCCGCTGTTTTTAATATATGTTCCTTCGTACTCATGTCTGTTAACTAATCGGTTGATTAGTTGCTGTCAACATCAATAAACTGCCATCGCAGGTGTGTGATGGAATTTGTGTTTTCATTATGCGTGGGCAAAAATATTTGTTTATGATAGCAGTCGAAAAAAATAGGAGGGTTCATGAATCCATCAACCATTTCTCCCTGTATCATAGTCCAGAATGTGCAGCTTGCCCGGGATTTTTATAGTGCCCATTTAAACGCCGTCATCACGTTCGACTGCGGTTGGTATGTGAATATGGAGATCGGGACCGCAGGGGCCACGCTGCAATTTATGCAACCACAGTCACCGGAACAACCGCTTTTCCAGGGAGGACTGACATACAATATGCAGTTGCAATCCACAGATCTGGTCAACACGATGCATGATCGGATCGTTGGCGCCGGATTGCCTGTTGTCATGCCGCTTGAGGATCATCCATGGGGTGACCGTGGTTTTGCCACACTCGATCCATATGGCGTCGCGCTGTATATCTATGCGGAGACCGAACCGAGTGCAGAGTTTCAGCAGTATTTCAAGAAGTAACTGTATTTATGCTTTCGGTTCAAAACTGGTTGTGATGACACAGTGATCATCGCCCCGGATAAGGCTTTTCTTTATGGAGTGGACCGGGTTGAGCCTGAGTGCCTTCATGGCTCCTGTGCGAATAGCCTGACAGCCGCAAGCATAATTATCGGTCATCTTTGCGTTGGTTAAAGAGTCGTATGCGTGGCAATGACACCCGGTCCAGGTGGCGGTATTCCCCTCGAATGTGATCGTGTCGTTCACATACAGGTCGTCAAAGAAGCAGTCGGTCCAGAGACGCTTGAAAACATCCATTAATTCCTGAATATTCGTGGGGCGAGTGATGGCTTTTGAGCGCAACAGCATGAGCGTATATTTGCGAAAAAACCGTTCGTTGGCTTCCAGGTTCAATTGATTTGCGCGTTCTTCGCCCAATTCCCTGATCATAGTCGCATGCCAGTATGAGTCGTGTAGCCACCAGAGTTGTTTGGTGGTGTTGAGTTCTTCCTTGAGTGCGTGAATTCTGGATTTCATGGTCTCCCTCCAATGATGAGTTGGGGGACCATATCGTGAGATTGTTGAATGTGCAACAGTCATCTTTTAAGGCAAAAATTATGAGACGAAGGCTTTGCGGATGGTTCTGAAAAGGGTCGGTTTGCGGTCATACTGGTGGACAATGTGGGCCGGACTTCCGGCATCGTTCAGGACGTTCCCCATCGTATCTGTTGCCGGTTCCCCTTGTGTTTGACCAAGTGTGAGAATGGGGCCGGTGTTGTCGAACAGCGTCAGGCTATCTATCCGGCCAGTGTGGACGAGCATGTTGTGGATGGCCTGATCATACCCAGCCATGCGTTCGGCTTTTGGGGGCGGTGTAAGAAGCCTCGTCATGTCGCGAAGGTAATCGACCATTGCACTGTGGTCGCCGATCGTTGTCCCAGAGCAGGCTACGGGCTTGTCCTTGAGCTCTCCGAGCATCTCAGTGCCGAGATGTTCACGGACCCAGTGTCTATTGTATGGGCATCCGCCGATGGTCGCGCTTCGATCTTCCAGCGTACAGTTGAGCCCTCGGGGCCATGGGAAGGAAAACGGATTGCGTTGGAAAATTACGTCTCGGACGTCAGTGATAAGGATTTTGTCGTATTTTTTTGACGACTCCAGATAGCGCAGATAGGCAAAATAGCGCAGTCCGTTGTACGGAACGTTTTTCTGTTCAGCAGTTCGTTGGATCGGGACTGTGGCTACAGGATGCGTTGTGATTCGGTCCAGATCGCGAGTGGTATCGGATACGAACAGGATGAGGTCGCCGCAATAGCCCGTGTTGTCCAGTGATGCAAGGAAAGGCCGCACATCACCGTAATGGTAACCTGCGGCCAATCCGAGAATAAGTGTGTTTTTCGGCACGGCTTAACTGCTGGAAGGTTTCTTCCTGCGACGCCGACGCCGTCTAGGCTTTGGTCTGGCTGTAGAAGAAGTATCGTTTTCAGACGCTTGCGGTTCCCGGGGAGCGGCCTCGCGTTTGGGTTCGCTGACGGGTGTTTCCTTGACCGGCTGTGTTGATTGCTTGGGCTTGGGTGCGCTTTTTGGTGCGGCGGTCTCTCGCTGAGTGGGTTTAGTATCGCGTTTGGGTGCGGCGGTCTCTCGCTGAGCGGGTTTGGTATCGCGTTTGGGTTCGGACCGTTCACGCGGAGCAGGCCTTTCTTCCCGCTTTTGCGGCTTTCTTGGGGGATTGCTCTGTTTGGGGCGTGCGTTTCCAGACGGTTCCCTGGCAACAGTCGGCTCTGCGGGCTTGCCATGCAAGGTGGGCTGATAGAGCTCATCAAGCAACATGGCGAGCAGGGCCAGGGTTTCTTCGCTTTCCCCGTATTTTTTTGCCAAAGGCAGGAAGCGGGAGACACGTTCCGTCTGGATATTGGTCAGTTTACGGAAACGCTTTTCAAGGATGGCGGTGAGCCTTTCCTCGATGATGGCCGTCACATCTTCTTCTGTGGGATCCTTGATTTCCTCAAAGGTAATCTTGAATCGGGTGGCGATGCGTTCCAGTTCCATCTTCTGGATGACGTCAACCAGGGTGATGGCGGTGCCTGTTGCTCCGGCACGTCCAGTCCGACCAGCGCGGTGCACATACGATTCCGGGTCTTCCGGCGGTTCCATCATGAAAACATGAGAAAGCTCCGGGATATCGATGCCGCGCGCGGCTACGTCCGTGGCGACGAGAAAACGCAGTTTGCCTTCCTTGATCTGGGCCATGAGCCGTTCGCGTTTGTTCTGCGTCAGATCCGAAGTCAACCCTTCGGCGTCAAAACCGAACTGGGACAGCAGGGCTGCGGTGAACTCCACATTACGCTTGGTGTTGGCAAAGATGATCGCTGAAGAAGGATTTTCCAACTCGATGAGTTTGATGAGCTTGCGTTCCTTACCCATGGCTTGCACTTCCACAAACTGATGGGAGATAGCCGAAACATTGGTTTCGTCAGAGGAAAGGCTCAAAAATTCGGGATTGACCATGAATTCTTCGGCCAGTCGTAAAACAGATGGTGGGAAGGTGGCAGAAAACATGAAGGAGCCGACCAGGGTGCGCGGCAGATACCGCTTCACTTCCACCATATCCGGGTAGAAACCGACCGACAACATGCGATCCGCTTCGTCGAAAATAAGCACCTTGAGGTCATCAAGAATGAGGTTGCGGCGCATGAGGTGGTCAAGAATACGACCGGGTGTGCCAACCACGAGATGAGCACCATCACGGAAAGCGTCGAGCTGTTCCTTGTAGCCTACACCGCCGTAAACGGACACGACTTTGATGCCGTTTTCACCGGCCAGCATGCTCGCTTCCTGTGCGACCTGTTTAGCGAGTTCGCGGGTCGGAACCATGACCATTGCCTGACATTTCGGGCTGGCAGGATCAAGTTTTTCGATAAGCGGCAGCACGAATGCGCCGGTCTTGCCGGAACCTGTCCGGGCCTGGACCATGACATCCTGACCACTCAGTAGATAGGGGAGTGCTCTTTGCTGTACCGGCATGAGTCGGTCCCATCCGGCACGGTTGCATGCTTCTGCCATTTTTTCAGGCAGTTCTTCAAAAGTTATTCCCGGGGTAGCTGTTTCGTCTATCCCGTCGTCATTCCCGTTGTCGGGATTCAGATTTTCATTTTCCATAAGTACCTACAATGTATGATGTGAACTCCGGTCAAGTTAGTCGTATAAATAGGACTGGAGTGATAAATTCGTTGAAAGCTCGCGCACAGTATACCTTAATCCATTATTTGTACAATAACGGTAAAACACTCTTCCCGAAAGCACCTTTTACAAAAGGTGTCTTCAGAATGGGTACTGGGTCGTTTTCGGCGATCAAGGTCAATGGACAAACTGCTCGTTAAAAATGCGTTCTTCGAGCGAGTGATTCGGGTCGAAGAGAATGCAGGCCGGGCGCGAATGGTCTTCTCTGATGGTGACATGCGCCACATTGCGCACTTCGAAGGAGTCTGCTGACGCGCCGACAGGACGACGCTTGGCATCCAGTATTTCGAATTCGACAGTCGCCGAGTGCGGGAGGAGTGCGCCGTTCCAACGGCGTGGGCGAAATGGACTAACCGGGGTCAGGGCGAGAACATTAGAGCCCAGAGGGATGATCGGTCCGCGTGCGGACAGGTTGTACGCCGTGGAGCCTGCCGGTGTGGCGACCATGATGCCGTCACAGATGAGGTTGTCCAGGCGCTCCCTGCCATTGATGGACACCCTGATTCTGGCGGATTGCTGAGAGTATCGAAGCAGAGCCACCTCGTTGAAAGCCAGGGCTGACACCTGCTGACCCTCCACTGTAAAGGCGGTCATGATCAGTGGGTTGAGGGCATGTACTTGCGCCGAGTTGAGTCGCTCCAGCAGATTGTCGGGGTTGAATTGATTGAGAAGAAATCCGATGGTACCCCGGTTCATGCCATAGATGGGGAGACCGGAGTCGATATTGTCATGGATGGTCTGGAGCATGAAGCCGTCACCGCCCAGAGCAACCAGCACATCGGCATCGGCGATGTCGGCAAGCGGATAGCGTTCAGCAAGGACGGCAAGTCCTTCCTGAGCCTTGGGGGTATCCGATGCCACACAGGCGATTTTTCTGATCTCTTTTTTGGTCATGACAGCCTACAGTCGTGAGTCCAGCGGGATGTATTGTCTCGGAGCAAGGCCTGTATAAATCTGGCGCGGGCGATGTATTTTGGTAACACCATCAGTGTTTGCCTCGTTCCAATGGGCGATCCAGCCGGGCATGCGACCAATGGCGAACATGACAGGGAACATGTTCACCGGGATGCCGAGTGCGCGCAGGATGATGCCGGAATAAAAGTCAACATTGGGATAGAGTTTACGCTCGGTGAAGTATTCATCGTTCAATGCAGTTTCTGCCAGTTCGAGCGCAATGTCGAGCAAAGGATCGCTGTATCCTGTGGATTCGAGCATGCTGTGAGCCGCGTCTCGCAGTATCTTTGCCCGAGGGTCAAAGGATTTATATATGCGGTGACCGAAGCCCATGAGGCGGAATTCCTTTTTCTTGACCCGTTCAATGCACTGTTGGACGGAAAGGTCGCCGTCCTTGATCTGTTCAAGCATGGCAATGACGCCTGCGTTGGCTCCGCCGTGCAGACGCCCCCACAATGCGCAGATGCCTGCCGAAACAGACGCGAACATGTTGGCTTCGGTGGATTGCACCATGCGGACTGTGGAACAGGAACAGTTCTGTTCATGGTCTGCATGAAGCAGGAAAAAGAGGGACAGTGCCCGTACCTGGGCATCGGTCGGTTCAAACGGTCGGTGCGGAATGGAGTGCATCATGTGCAGGAAATTCCGGCAGTAGGTCAGTTTTGGGTCCGGGTACATGAACGGGAGCCCCTGCGCCTTGCGAAAGGACCAGGCCGCGATGGTGCGTACCTTGGAAATGATTTTGGCTGCGGCCCGGAGGAATTCATCTTCCGTGTTGATTTCAAGGAGGTCGGGATGATAGCAGCCGAGCGCGTTAATGACTGCGGATAGGATAGCCATGGGATGCCCATTGGAAGGAAATCCTTCAAAATGGTGACGCAGGTCTTCATGCAGCAGTTCCTGCTCGTCGAGCAGTTCACGAAATTCCTGGCGCTGGGCACGGGTTGGCAACTCGCCGAAGATCAGCAGATAGGCCGTTTCAATGAAGGTGCCCTGGGACGCCAGTTCTTCGATCGGATAGCCACGGTATCGGAGAATCCCTTTTTCTCCATCAACGAAGGTGATGTTGCTGGAGCAAGAACCTGTGTTGGCGTAGCCTGGATCATAGGTAATGAAGCCGGTCTTGTTGCGGAGACTGGTGATGTCGATTGCGTGCTCGTTTTCCGTACCCACGATGATGGGTAGCTCATAGGTTGCGTCACCTATGGTCAGCGTGGCCTTTTGTGCATCTGTCATTATGTTCTCTTTTGCCATGTCATTTCCTTGTCGTTTGCCGTCGACCAAGTGGCTCCGATGCCGTCGGAGGCAGAATGATATTCGTTTGCTGGACTGGGCCAGGCGGCCGATGATCTACGGCCGATCGTTGCGGTCGATACGCTATCTTGAATTGTAGACTCGTTTGTTATCACGATGTTATTACAACAATGATGGGATTTATGTCAATTGTTGAGAATATGTCGTGTTTAAAAAGATGTTTTATTTTAATGCGTTATCCAAGCTTGTTGTCAATATTTTCTTCGTCCACAGCCAAAATAAAGAAAATCTCGGTTAAATGTGTTCATCTTGACAATGCAGAATATACCCCTATAGGGTATGCTGTGTGCTGCACCGAAATCGAATTCGAGCAGCCAGAGCGATCAAAATGAGGTGTTTACTACTATGGGTAAAATGGAAAAAAAATCTCCAGGCGTCAGTCGTCGCGGGTTCTTGAAAGCCCTTGGTGCGGGCGGGGCAGGAATGCTCATCCCATCTGGAGTTGTGGCGTCAGAGCAGCGTGTTCCCAAACCATCAGATGGAGAATTGGCTACGTTGCTTGATTTGTCCAAATGCATCGGGTGTGGTGAGTGTGTTTCTGCCTGCCGCGAATCCAACGGTGCCAAGTTCCCCGAACCCATCAAGCCTTTTCCCCGGATCGAACCGTCCAAGCGGGCCAAGCCTGAGGACTGGTCGGAAAAACGGGATGTGGATGATCGTCTTACCCCGTACAACTGGTTGTTTCTTCAGAATGCCACAGGTGAATACAAAGGCGAAGCATTCGATATCAACATACCTCGCCGGTGCATGCATTGTCAGAACCCTCCATGCGCCAATCTGTGTCCGTTCGGCGCGGCCAACAAGGAACTCAACGGCATCACCAAAATCAGCGATCAGCTTTGCATGGGGGGGGCGAAATGTCGGACTGTCTGCCCATGGCATATTCCGCAGCGACAGTCAGGCGTGGGATTGTATCTGGACATCATGCCGAGATTCGCCGGTAACGGGGTGATGTACAAGTGTGATCGATGCTACCAGTTGCTCGATAAGGGTGAAATACCTGCCTGCATATCTGCCTGTCCGGAAGACGTGCAGACCATCGGACCGCGCCGTGATATTATTGCCAAGGCCAAGAGACTGGCCAAGGAGATGAACGGTTTCATCTACGGTTTGAATGAAAATGGCGGAACCAATACGCTGTATGTTTCTCCGGTTCCTTTCGAGTTACTCAACAAGGGCGTGGAAAAAGGCAAGGGCAAGCCGCATATGGCACAGGTTGAAGATGTCATGAAAGACGAAACCAACCTCGCAACGGCCACACTGCTTGCCCCTATGGCTGGCATTGTCGCTGGATTCCTCGGCGTGGGAGCCAAACTCCTGAAACGCTCGAAAGAGGAGGGTGGCGATGAAAGTTAGACCGTATTCCCCATGGATATCCCGGCTGTTCATCTTTGCCATGACCGGCCTGGCTTTTACTGGCGTGTTGCAAATGCCCTTGGCAAAAAGGTATTATCTGACCGATGTTCCGGGGATGGCCTGGACAGGTGATCTCTTCCTCGTGCACAAGCTGCATTACATGCTCGCAGCGTTGCTGTTATTTGTAGTTGCACTGGCGGTTATGAACTGGTTGCTTGAATGGAAAGACAAACTGATTTTAACCCGCCTGGGGTTGGTCAGGAATATCATTCTGAGTGGGCTGTTGGTGAGTGGCTTGTTGCGTGTTTATCGGAACATGCCTGGTATCACCCTTGATCCGCTCGCTATAGTTACTATCGAATGGGTGCATCTTGGTTTGGCCGTCGTTATGGGCGTCGTCGCCCTGGTAGCATTGCTCAAGAAAGATTCGGCTTATGCCGTATGGCGATAATGTTCATTGGATTGAAGTGAAAGAGGAGGCTTCGGGGCCTCCTTTTTTGTAGGTTCAGGCATGGTCGTGCTGCATGAACACGGTGGAGGATAGATATGGAAACCATAGACTGGAATGATTTTGAGAAGGTGGAGTTGCGCGTGGGTACCATCAACAGAGTGGAGGCATTTCCCGAAGCTCGAGTTCCGGCGTACAAGGTCTGGGTGGATTTTGGTGAAAAAATCGGCGTTCGCAAGTCGAGTGCGCAGATTACACAGCTTTATGAAATCGGAGAACTCGTGGGCAAGCAGGTAGTTGGTGTGGTCAATTTTCCGGTTAAGCAAATAGGCCCCATGAAATCCGAATGTCTGGTCACGGGCTTTTACCGTGAGGACGGTGTGGTGTTGGCTGTGCCTGACAAGAAAGTCCCCAACGGTTTGAAGTTGGGATAATTCTATTGTCCTTCATGGACTACAAAGCCCTCAAGAACACTGTGTTCTTGAGGGCTTCATTTGTTTTTCGTTGAAGGCGATGTGGAATTAAAAAAGTCTCGGTCTGGTGTCTACTGGACGAATTCTTTTGAGATACTCGTCTAGAGGTCTTCATGTCTGCTCTACTCCAAAATCATTTCATCAGCAGATTGTCTCCATGCCTTGGGATGGATATCTGTGCCTGGGTTGAGATGGCCAACTGCTATGAGCATTGGAATCCAATAGTTGTCAGGAATGGCGAATTCCTTTCTGACGGCTTCATGATCGAATCCGTCCATGGGGTGGGTGTGCAGACCGTGATTGCTGGCCGTATACATGAGCGACATGGCAAACAGTCCGGCGTTTTTGTTGGCAAATGCCTGGCTGGCAGCTTCGCTGTTGCCGTAAAGCGCGCTCGTGGTGCTGATAAACCAGTCTCGTTGTTCCGGCTGCATGTTTTTGGCAAAGTGCTTTTCCAGAGTTTCGTTCCCTTCTTTCCAACCATCGCGGTCCGCAAGCACCATGATGACCACCGAAGCTTCGGTCACCTTTGGCTGATCAAAAGCTAATGCTCGCAGCGCAGCTTTTTGTTCAGGATCGCGGACTATCTTTACCTTCCATGGTTGCAGGTTGAAGCTTGATGGCGCCTTGACTGCTTCCTCAAGCAGGTCTTTGAGCAGGGCTTCGGAAACATTGCGCGTGGGGTCAAAGAAGTTGATGGCTCGTCTTTTGATAAGGATATCGCTGAAATCCATAAGGGTAACCTCCCAGTGGCTGTTTGCTGCCTTTGTCCCATGATAACAATTCCCGGACAAAAGAAAAGGCCGCTTTTTCAAACGGCCTTTATAATCGTACAATTGAAGCTGAAGATTACGGCATCATGGGGGCCATGGGCAGCCCTTCATCAATGTCGAGTCCACAGATAAGGTTTGCGTTCATCAGTGCCTGACCTGACGCGCCGCGACACAGGTTGTCGATGGCAGACAGGATGATCAGTCTGTTGGTGCGAGGGTCGACTACCAGGCCCAGGTCGCAGAACACGGTGCCGCGCACAAATCTGGTTTCCGGGAGTTGTCCTTTTGGTAGAACGCGCACCATGGGTTTGTCTGCATAGAATTCGGTGTAGGCCGCGTGGATGTCATCCAGTGACGTGTTGCCAGTCAGTTTGGTGTAGATAGTGGACAGGATTCCGCGATCAATGGGCAGGAGGTGGGTGTTGAAGGAAACCGTGATGTCGGTTCCGCCCAGCTTGGAAATTTCCTGTTCGATTTCAGGGGTGTGCCGGTGTCTGGGCAGACTGTATGCCTTGAAGGAATCGGCGACTTCGCAGAAGAGTGTGCCGACCTTGGCCCCGCGTCCTGCACCTGATGCGCCGGATTTGGCGTCGATGACAATATCTTCGGTTTTGATGAATCCGCCTGTCAATGCCGGGGCCAGCCCAAGGATGCTTGATGTCGGATAGCAGCCGGGGTTGGCAATGAGACGTGCTCCCATAATCTGATCGAGATACAGCTCGGGCAGTCCATATACCGCTTCAGTCAGCAATTCTGAACGGGTGTGCTCCACGTTGTACCACTGTTCATAGGTCGTTTTATCATTGATGCGAAAGTCCGCAGACAGATCAACGACTTTGACGCCTTCGTCCAGCAGGGTGGCGGCTATTTCCATGGCGGTCTTGTGCGGCACGGCCAGAAAGACCACGTCGCATTCCTCAGCCAATGCCTTGGGGTCAGGCTGGGTGATAACCAGATCACCCAGCGGCAGGCGGTTCAGGAAGGGATAAATTTCGGCAAGCGTTTTACCCGCTTCCGAGCGCGAAGTGACCTGGACCAGTTCCATGGAGGAGTGGTGGATCATGAGTCGCGCCAGTTCCATGCCGGTATAGCCGGTTACGCCGACCAGCCCCGCCTTGATTGTCTGAGACATGGGCCTCTCCGATTATTTTGTCTTGTTCACATAGGACATGCGCAAATTATATACGATGTCGCAGAGCAGTTTTTGTTCGTCTTTTTCCAGCCCGCTGTCGAACTTTCTCTTGAGCATGCCGAGCACATCAATAGTGTGCTTGGCAAGTTGCGGATTAAATCCGACCTGTCCTGTCCCCGGATCAGGTGCCTCGCCCAGAGCCACCATGGCCGATGAGGACAGGGAATAGATGAATGTCGTGAAATTGATATCGATGGGGACACCCTTCATTGGGTTGTCTTTGCACGTTTTATCGTCAGCCATGTTCCTCTCCATTTTGACGGATGCAAGTATCACTCGCAATTAAGTACGGTCTGGAGTCCCCGGAGTCAATATGCGAGAGGGTGGTAAATGTGTCTACTCATCTGTATTTTAGTGCAAAACACGGTGACATGAGTACATTTTCCGTTTAAGATGCTTTGAAATTGAACATAGGGTCTGTGGTAATGAGTAGAATTAACCCTCCAAAAAGGTTTTTGTCATGGTGAATAACGGTTTGCGCAGAACTCTCCTCCTGTCTTTGGTTATATTAATGTTGATGGCTGCCGGCTGTGGCGGTGAAGATAAGACGGCTGAAGCTCCGCAAGGGCCGGTGCCAATGAAAGTGGTCAAGGCCGAGACGCGCACAATGCCGCAATGGGGCGAGTTTGTGGGGCAGATAAGTGCCGTGGAGACTGTGGAAGTTCGTGCGCGTGTGGCAGGATTCTTGATCGAACGGAATTTCGAGGAAGGCGGGAGTGTCAAGAAGGGGGATCTGCTGTTCGTCATTGATCCCAAGCCCTTTGAAGAAGACCTGAAACAGGCGCAGTCCGGTTTGCAGTACAATCAGGCTCTGTATGCCAAAGCGAAGAAAGATTTCGAGCGGTTCAAGAAGCTCTATGATGAAGGCGTTGTCAGCCGTGATGAATACGAAAGTTATCAGACGCAGGTTGCAACCTATCAGGCGCAGATCGGCGACAATCAGGCCAAAGTAGAAAACGCAAAAATACAGCTTGGTTACACAAAAATTTATGCCTCCACAGATGGCCTTATCGGTCGAGTGAAGGTGGATGTGGGCAACCTTGTCGGTCAGGGTGAAAACACTCTGCTCGCGACTATTTCAACACAGGACCCGGTGTACGTCAGCTTCAGCGTGAGTGAAACAGACTACATTCGCGCCATGCGTAACAAAATGGATAAGGACACCGAACGGCAGATGCGGTTGATTTTGTCCGATGGCAGTGAATACGAGCAGGGCGGTCAGGTCAGCATGGTTGATCCGACCATTGATTCGCAGACAGGGACGCTGGGTATCCGACTGGTTTTTCCCAATCCTGACAACATGCTTAGGCCTGGTCAGTACGCCAAGGTCCGGGTGCTTATTACGAATGTCGACAACGCCGTTGTCGTGCCTGCCCGTGCAGTCATGGACGTACAGGGCATGAAGTCCCTTTATGTTGTAGGCGAAGATGGCAAGGTCAAGAGTCAGCCAGTTAAGCTCGGTTTTGAAACCGATAATCTGGTCGTTGTTGAGGAAGGCCTGAACGTCGGCGACATGGTTGTTGTTGATGGCGTCCGCCGGGTGCGCCCGGGCATGGATATCAAGCCCATCGTGGTTCCCATGACTGATGACGGTACTCAGCCTGCACCCGCAGATGCTCCTGCTGATGCTACGGATACTGAAAAGAAGGACAGCTAGCCCATGTTCGTCAGATTCTTTATTGATCGGCCAATCTTTGCATCGGTTCTGGCCATTATTATTTTGCTGGTGGGTGGGCTTTCCATCTTTGCCTTGCCCATCGCGCAGTACCCGGAAATAGCGCCGCCATCGGTGAGTGTCAGCGCCTCGTATACCGGTGCTGACGCTCAGACAGTCATGGAATCAGTGGCTACGCCCATCGAAGAGCAGGTCAACGGTGCGCAGGACATGTTGTATATGTCCTCCATCTCGGCCAACGATGGTTCCATGTCACTGACCGTCACCTTCGAGTTAGGACGTGATCTTGAACTCGCAACCGTTGATGTGCAGAATCGCGTGAACCTTGCTACGGCCCAGTTGCCGCAGGAAGTTCGCAATTCGGGCATCAGCGTTGACAAGCGGTCTCCAGACATTGTTTTGATCATCAACCTGACTTCGGACAATCCGGCCTACGATACGCTTTTTCTCAACAACTACGCCAAGATCAATATCTATGATGCGCTCAAGCGTATCCCCGGTGTCGGCGACGTCATGTTGTTCGGTGATCAGGACTACGGCATGCGTCTGTGGCTTGATCCTGACAAGTTGACAACGTACGGCCTGACGGTTTCGGACGTTATCAACGCGGTCAAGGAACAGAACGTCCAGGCTCCGGCGGGACAGATCGGTATGCCGCCCGCGCCCAAGGGGCAGCAGTTCCAGATGGCACTGCGCGTCAAGGGGCGTTTGGTCGAGCCGAGTGAGTTCGGCAACATTATCCTCAAGGCAAACGATGACGGCAGCTCCGTCAAGATTCAGGATGTCGCTCGCGTAGAACTGGGTGCCAAGAACTACTTTACCTTTGCGCGCCTGAACGGTGGTCCCACCGCTTCTCTGCTTATTTACCAACTTCCTGGTGCCAATGCCCTGGATGTTGCAGACCAGATCCGTGCGACAATGGACGAGCTGTCCGTCGCTTTCCCGGAGAGCGTCAAGTATCAGATCCCTTATGATACAACATTGTTTGTGTCGTCTTCCATCGACGAAGTCATGGTCACCTTGTACGAGGCGTTGATTCTCGTTTTTCTGGTGGTTTTTATCTTTCTGCAAAACTGGCGAACCACAATTATTCCCATGGTCTGTGTGCCTGTATCACTTATCGGTACCTTTGCGCTTTTCCCGCTGCTCGGCTTTTCCATCAATACACTGACCCTGTTCGGCCTTGTGCTGGCTATCGGTATTGTTGTCGATGATGCCATTGTCGTGGTCGAAGCAACACAGCGATTTATCGATGAGGAAGGGTTGTCACCCAAGGAAGCGACCAAGAAGGCAATGACCATGGTCACCGGGCCTGTTATCGCCAGCACGCTGGTGCTGATCGCGGTGTTTATCCCGGTCGCCTTCATGGGCGGTATTACGGGACAGCTCTACAAGCAGTTCGCACTGACCTTGTCTGTGTCCGTTTTCATCTCGTCCATCAACGCGTTGACCCTGTCTCCGGCCCTGTCTGCATTGCTGCTCAGGCCGTATAAGCCCATCCGTGGGCCACTGGGTTGGTTCTTTGATAAGTTCAATGTCATTTTTGAATCCGTGAGCAGACGGTACAACAATGCGGTCGGTTCCCTGGTCCGGCGTTCGGTCATGGGGTTGCTTATCGTGGCTATTCTTGTTGTCGGCTGCGGTGGGTTGTTCAAGATTCTTCCGTCCGGTTTTGTGCCGGATGAGGATCAGGGCTACTTCATCGTCAACTCCATGTTGCCTGAGGGCGCATCTCTTGAGCGTTCCGATGCTGTTGCCAGAAAAGTCGAGGACTATCTCAAGAATGCAGAAGGTGTTCGGAGTGTGGTTTCACTGGGTGGGTTCAGCCTGTTGACCGGCGCATATTCTTCGTACAACTCCGCGTTCTTCGTCGTTCTGGACGACTGGTCCGAGCGGACCACGCCCGACCTGACGGCAGATGCCATTATGTCCAAGGCTCAAAAGGCGTTCTTCGGTATACAGGAAGCCATTGTTGTCGCGTTCGGACCGCCGCCCATTCGTGGTCTGAGTTCCACTGGAGGTCTGCAGTTCGAGTTGCAGGACAAGACCGGCGGTTCTATTGAGGAGTTGTCCGCTGTGGCAACCACGTTCATGGCTGAGGCAGGAAAGCTGCCAGAGGTCAGCAATGTGTTCACCACGTTCTCTGCGCATGTACCGCAGTTCAACGTGGAGATCGACCGTGACAAGGTCAAGAAGCTCGGCGTGCCGATCAGTGACGTTTTCCAGACGCTCCAGACCTACCTCGGTGGATATTATATCAATGATTTCAATCAGTATGGTCGGACCTATCGCGTCATGGCTCAGGCTGAATCAAAGTACAGGACCAAGATCGACGATCTGGACCAGTTCTATATGCGTTCGGCCAAGGGTGACATGGTTCCGCTTTCGACCTTGAGCAAGTCCACTCGAACTGTCGGCCCGGAATATGTCCAGCGGTACAATATTTACCGCACGGTCGAGATGACGGTATCACCGGCGCCCGGATACAGTTCCGGGCAGGCCATGGCTGCTCTTGAGCGGACGGCCAATGCTACCTTACCGCTAGGATACGGGTATGACTGGTCGGGTATCGCCTATCAGGAGAAGGCCGCAGGCGGTGATACCGCTCTGGTCTTTGCCCTGGCTATAATCATGGTGTTCCTTGTGCTGGCTGCGCAGTATGAAAGCTGGGCCACTCCATTTGCGGTTATTCTCTGTGTGCCGCTCGGTATCTTCGGTGCCATGGCGTCCCAGTGGATTCGCGGGCTGGATAATAACGTGTATGCACAGATCGGGCTGATTATGCTCATTGGTCTGGCTGCGAAAAACGCCATTATGATCGTGGAATATGCTAAGGAAAAACATGAAGAGGGCATGTCCATAAAGGATTCCGCACTGGCTGCTGCTGCGCTGCGTTTCAGACCTATTCTGATGACGTCCTTTGCCTTTATTCTCGGCGTTATCCCGCTAGTCTGGGCAGAAGGTGCCGGTTCATCCAGCCGTCATGCGCTCGGCACTTCGGTGTTCGGTGGTATGCTTGCGGCGACTATTCTGGGTGTGCTTGTGGTTCCGGCTCTGTACACGGCTATTCAGGGGGCTGGCGGTAAGCTCAGCAGCAAGATCCGTAAAACCCGACCAGCTGAAAAGCCCGTGTCGGATGAATAGTTGATCCAAGTAAGATTCATCACAGGGTCGTCCGAAAGGGCGACCCTGTTTTTTTGTCGAGAGCAGGGGGGGGCGGTGAATCGCTTATATGGTGTGCATGAGCGCGGATGAAGGTTGTCGATACTGCGTTTTTAACATAAACACAGTCCGTTACTTTATTTTAAAGAAGCGAAAGTATTAGGTTTTCATTTAATAAAATTTTATGTATAGTATGTCAAATACACCGCACAAGGAGATACGGTTAATGAGATATTTTGTGAACAAGAATCAGCAAACGACAGGTGAACATGAAGTGCACACTTCAGAGTGTGGCTTTTTACCTGCGCCTGAAAATCGTATTTACCTTGGAGAGTTTACGGCGTGTGAAGATGCTGTACGTGAGGCGAGGAAGCATTACGACAATGTTGATGGCTGTTATCACTGTTGTAGAGAGTGCCATAAGCGGTAGGTTGGAAGAGCTTTTTGTTGAAGAGATCGCATAAGCCCTGTTCTGCAGGGCTTTTTTTTATGGGATGAAAAAGGAAATAAAAAGCAAAGATGTGTTGCAAGTTTGGTTTTATAAAAAAGGCCACCCTTTTGGGTGGCCTTTTCCCACAAAAAAAGTCGTCTTCTAATGCGCTTCCGCCCAATTTTTCCCGATTCCTAAATCCACTTTGAGTGGGACATCCAAGCTTGCGACATCCTGCATGATGGTTTTGAGGCGGTCTCCGGCGGCTTCGATGTTTTCCTGTGGGGCTTCGATGATAAGTTCATCGTGTACCTGGAGGATGAGCTGCGCGCCGAGGCTTTTGAGTTCTGCGTCATTGTGGGCCGCGAGCATGGCCATTTTGATGACGTCGGCGGCGGAACCCTGAATGACCGTGTTGACGGCCTGGCGTTTGGCCTGGGATTGGAGCTGGTTGTTGCGGGAGTGGAGTTCCGGGAGTAGACGGCGGCGTCCTGCGAGGGTTGCCACGAAGCCGTGTTTCTGGGCGTCTTCCACGATGGTGTCGTAGTAGGCCTTGAGGGTCGCCATTTTCTCGAAATATTTTTCTGTGAATTCCTTGGCCTCTGTCTGTTTGATCTTCAGTTCGCGGGCCAGTTTCTGGACACCCATGCCGTAGATCAGGCCGAAGTTGATGGTCTTTGCGCCGCGTCGTTCGTCCGGGGTGACTTTCTCGACGGTTTTGTCGTTGAGCAGAGCCGCCGTGCGCGAGTGGATGTCCTCGTCGTGCCGGAAAGCGTCGATCAGTGCCGGGTCTTTGGAAAAATGCGCGAGTACGCGCAGTTCAATCTGCGAGTAGTCGGCCGCAGCCAGCATGTGGCCTTCCTTGGCAGTGAAACAGGCGCGCATCCGAGGGCCGTGCACCCCGCGAATCGGGATGTTTTGCAGGTTCGGCTGCGAACTGGAAAGTCGGCCCGTGGCCGTGGACAGCTGGTTGAAATGCGTATGCAGTCTGGAGTCCTTGTCCACCAGTTTAGGCAGTGGCTCAAGGTAGGTGGAGCGCAGCTTTTCCAACATGCGGTATTCCAATACTGCTTCGACAATGGGATGGTGATCCCTAATTTTTTCCAGTATCTGGTTGGCAGTGGAGCGCAGGCCCGTGCTTGTTTTCGACCCAGCCTTGATGCCGAGCGTGTCGAATAGCACCACGGCCAGTTGCTGACTGGAGCGGATGTTGAATTCTTCCCCCGCAAAGCCGATGATGGTGCGGGTCAGTTCTGCCAGTTGTGCACTGACATCATCGAGAAATCCCTTGAACGCCTCCAGATCAACGGCAATACCGGCCTGTTCCATGGATACGAGTACCGGGATGAGCGGCAGTTCAAGATCGTGCATGAGCGGCGCGAGTTCCGCGCTTTCCACCTGCCCCTGAATGCCCTGCATGTAGGCGAGGGCAGCCAGTCCCTGTGACTGCGGGTGCAGTCCCTTGGCCGGTTCTGCGAATTCCGAGCGACCGTCCTGATGTATGGACTGCTTGAGACGCGCCCATGTATAGTTGCGTGATTCCGGGTCCAACAAGTATGCCGCCAGACTCAGATCGAACCATTGGCTCGTCAAAATATAGTCCCATGCCGCATTCGTGCGCAGTAAATCCTGCACAGACGGGGTCGCGATTACCGAAGCGTCGGCCAGTGCGCGGACCAGTGGGGCGACTTCGCCGGTATACCTGTATTCCGTGCCTTCCATGCCGATGAAAAATGCATCGTTTTCAAAGACCACACCGACGTCTTCACCCGCAAGATTGGGCAGGTCATCCACGGTGGATGCTTCGGTCACAGCCATAGGAGTTACCACTTTCGGGGCAGCCGGGGTTTCGCCGAACAGAGAGAGCATGCCGCCATTTTGTGCCGGTGCGGCTTTCTGGGTGGATGCAGTCGGGGTGTCGGTCGCGGTCTGTGCGGTCTTTGCTCTGGGCAGGTCGCGTTGCAATCCGCGCAGTTCGTATTCTTCAAGAAAGGCGTTGAGTCCGTCTAGATCCATGTCCTGCACGATGAAATCATCCACCGGATTGGTGCAGCAGTCTGCCTTCATGCGTGTCAGATCACGGAACATGAACACGTTTTCCAGTTCCGGTTCAACCTTGGTGCGGAGTTTTTCCGGAAGTTTGTCGATATTGTCGCGCAGGTCTTCAAGCGTGGGGCCGGTTTCAGCGAAAATCTTTCGCGCCGTGACCGGGCCTATCTTGGGGATGCCGGGAATGTTATCAGCCGAGTCGCCGATTACGGCCTGGAAATCTGGCCATGTGGCAGGCTCCATGCCTTCTTTTTTACGGAATCCGTCCAGCGTGTAGAGGGTTTCCTTGCGTCCGTGCTGACTGACCATGGCAACGTTAGTATCGAGGCACTGCTTGAGATCTTTGTCAGAGGCCATGATAATGACCGGACGGTCGGCCTTGTAGCTGTTGGCGAGCGCGCAGATGCAGTCGTCCGCTTCGACGCCATCGGAGACGAGCAACTTGAGCCCGAGCAACTGAACGCCTTTCTGTACCGGCTCTATCTGTTCGGCCAGCCCTTCAGGCATGGGAGGACGGTTGGCCTTGTATTGGTCATACAGGTCGTTGCGGAAGGTCTTCCCTCTGCCGTCCATCATGAACGCAACATGCCTGGGCTGTTCGTCCCTGAGCATGTTCATGAGTACCCGCATGACCGTGTTGATCGCATTGGTGGGGAATCCATCCGAACGCGACAGGTCGGCGCGTGCGTAGAAGGCGCGATAGAGCAGGGCGGTACCGTCGATAAGGTAGACAGGTTCCTTATCGAAATTAAGGCGTTCTTTCAGCGACATATGTGTAGTGTGAGTAAGAGTTAAACGTTGCGAATCGTGGCTTTGCGGCCTTGTCCGATTCGCTTGAGCATGAAGATTTCCGGGTCAACGCCATCCAGTTCCTCGATCGGCACCTCAGCGCGGGCAGCTTGGTTGTGACCACCTGCCGAACCAAGGCCGTTCATGAGTTTCTGGGCCATGGTTCCCATGTTACGGCGCTGGCCGTCTCCGCGCAGAATGCAGACAAGTTTGTCTTCGGACGTGCCAGAGACAACAACCCACGGTACGTCATGAACGCGGGTGAAAAAGTCGGCCACAATAACGAGAATGTCCGGGTTTTCCACGTTGCCGCAGTAAGCGAACAGTCCTTTGCCGACGCGGCGCAGGTTATAGAAGGCACGGGAAATGTAGCGCATCCAGTCCAAGTGGAACTCGCTTCGGCTGATACGGTTCATCAGCTTGGAATCAGAGTACTTGGATAAATACTTGAAGGCCGCCATGTCGGCGTCGATGAATTCCCGCTCAAAGGTCTTAGTGTCGCAACGGATGCCGTACATCAGGGCCGTGGCCAGCAGTTTGGCCGGACGGATTTTCATATTGTAGAGATATTCGGTCATCATGGTGCAGACCGCGCCGTATTTTGGTCGGATGTCCACATAGTCCGCATTGACCGGCTCTTCCGATGAGATCGGGTGGTGGTCGATGACGACCGAGAATTTGAAATCCTTAAACTCGGGATTGTGGTGGGGCTGTGAGTCCACCAGCGCGAACTTGTCGTACTGGGCAGTCAGGTTCGGGATGAGTTTTTGTGTCGGGATGCGGCAGTAACGGATCATGGACAGGTTGTCCGGTCGTTTGATCTCGTTGATCTGGGCAATGGCGGTTTGATTGACCCGCCGTGCCATGATTCGCCTCAATGCCAAGGCCGAACCCAGAGCATCGGGGTCGGCGTTAATGACAATAAGCCAGTTGTCGTCCTTGTTGAACAATCCGAGCAGTTGCTCGACCTGTTCATCCAATTGTCGAAAGAGTGCCAAAAAAATTATCCCCGTTTCAGGGTTAACGGAAGTCCGGCAGCGACCAGAAATGCCTGGTCAGCCTGCGTGGCTATACGCTGATTAAGCGCGCCTAGGCTCCGTACGAATGCTCGGACTTCACCGGATGCCGGTAAAACTCCAAGCCCGGTTTCACAGGAAACCAATATGAGATTCGTGGTGTCCCAATCGTTCAGAACGTCCAAGAATTCTTGCATTTTTTCTGCCTCACATCCGGCTTCACGACAGGCGAACAGCCAGTAGTCAAGACTGTCTACAAGCACTGAAGGAAAGTGCAATTTAGCCTGTCTCAGCGTCTGAGGCAAGTTTTCGGAAACTTCAATAACTTCAAGGCTTGAAGAACGTTCCCGGCGGTGTTTGACTATCTGTTCCCGGAAGGCGAAGTCTTTTGCCTTCCCTGTTGCGATGAAAACTCCCGGTTTTTCCATGTCGTTGAGCAGGTTGAGCGCAAAATCGGATTTACCGGATTTGTTGCCGCCGAGTACCAGGGTGATCATTGTTCGTCTCCCCAGCCGGACAGCCACTGGCCCAGCAGGTCAAGGGATTGAAAAAGCCCGTGTTCATTGAATAGTTCCAGAGTCAATGTCCGGCCTGTGAAGTTGCCGAGCAGGGTGCGTAGCAGGTCTTGCCCCGCCTTGTCCATCTCGGAGAGCGACTGGTGCTGCATGCCTTTTTCTGCTCCGTAGATATGAAGCATCTGCACATGACACCATAAATCGGGCAAATCCAGTATGTCGAATTGATTGTAGGCTTGAATATGTCCGATATCCAGACACGCGGAATAACCGCCTTCACGCATCTCATCCCAGATGGGGGGCAGACTGTATCCCCGGATATTTTCCACCAGAAAATCGGCCGGGTCCACACCCTTGTCCCGCAGTCGAGCGGCCAGCGGGACGAGTATGTCCGGTTCGGTGGGGGGGTGAAGCACATAGGCGTGTGGCGACAGGAACGTGGCCTTGTCAATAAGCCCGTCGATCTTGCGCCAGACGGCATCCAGCCCGTCTGACCACTCGAAATCGAGGGGCATGTGGACATGCCATGACACGGGCAGGTCGGCCAATGTGAATGGCAGGTCTTCTTCCGTGTAGGCGAGGCAGGCGTCCGCCTCAAAAAACAGCAGGGCGATTTCAGGGAAACGATCAGCCAGAAATAGTGCATTCTCCGCAGCACCGGCAGGAAGGACAAAGGAAGGCGCAGCTATTGAATACGGAAATTCCACAGTCCACTTTTGCTGCGTGGTCGCGACGGAATCCGGGCGCTGGTGCGCAGCTTTTTCCCTTCTGTCTGGATCTGTCGATGTGGAACTGTCGGTCATTGTTGCACTCTCTATAATGGGCATGGCCCTTGCAAAAAAACAGACAAATGCACTGAGTTGCCGAGGTCGTTGCCATGAAAAAAATCAGAAGTTTTTGCCAGCATGTATTCAACCCGCTCCACCTGTTCTGTCGTCTGCGTCAGGTTGGTATATCCACTTTTGCCGCCAGAAACGTGTGTCGGGTATATGAGCGTGGTCTGTATCGCTTCTTGCTTTAATCGAGTAATCCGAGCTGTTTTTCCTTGGTTACCATCTTGGCTGCCAGGGTTGATTTCGTCAGAAGTTGTTCCGGGAGTTCCCGTAGATAACGTGACGGCGGCAGATTCAGAGTTCTCCCATATAACTGTCGCTGGTCGGATCGACTGATGTAGAGGTTTCGTCTGGCGCGTGTCATGCCCACGAACATGAGACGTCGCTCTTCCTCGAAACGCTGGCCGCGTCCGGGAGTGAGGGTCACTTTGGCAGTCAGCAGGTCCATTCCGGCAAAGGGCAGAATGCCTTCTTCGCAGGCAGGCATGAATACGGCATCGAATTCCAGCCCCTTGGCCGCGTGCAAGGTCATTATCTGAACTTTTTCAGCTGATTTGCGCACCAGCTCCAGTTCAGTCTGGAGGCTGACCCAGTTGACCAGTCCCTGCCAACCGCCGCGCAGGTCAAAGGCAGCTTTCAGTTCCTTGAACTGACGACTGTCCCAGAAGAACTGGTCGAACGGCGGGGTTTCGTTCAGGAATGCGGCCAGGGCCACAGGTCCTTTGGCGAGGATATGGTCAGGTACATCAAGTACGTCTTCGGAATCGGAGAGGGTCATGCCGAGGAATTGTTCGGCGGCCTTGAGAATACTCGCCACACGCGGTTCCTGCCAGAAGCCTTCCAGTTCCGGCGTGGACACTGGGATACCTGCCCGTTTCAGGGCTTTTTCGAGAATTGGGATAAGCGCTTTGAACCGGACCAGTACGGCGATGTCACCGGGGGCCAGATCGCCGCCGCCTTCCTGATCTGTGATGGAGTGACTGGTTGCACCAATCAGCCCTTTGATCTTGTCGCTGATCCAGGTGGCTTCGCGCAATCCGTCCGGTCCTTCGAAAAGATGGATAGTGGCGTTGATATCCTGATTGGCGCGAAGTTTGGGCGTGTCTGGGAAAAGTGATGCTGCCGTATCCAGAATGGCCTGACCCGAACGGTAGTTTTCAAGCAGGGTGATTTGGGCAATTCCCGGCCACATCTCCTTGAGTCGTTCTGCCACGTTGACCGCTGCGCCCCGGAAGCCATAGATGGCCTGATTGGGGTCGCCGATACAAAAGACGCCCTTGCCGGATTTCCCGGCAATGCCCTTGATGACGGCAAGCTGTAGCGGAGTCAAATCCTGGATTTCGTCCACTAGGACGTGCGTGTAGGGCATGCGGTAGGTGGGTGCACCCGATTGTTCCAGCATGAATTCCAGCAGGTCGGTGTAGTCTACGAGGTCCCAGTGGTTCTTCTGGTTGCCGTAGTTGATGTGCGCTTCGGTCAGATCTTCCGGCAATTCTTTCAATTGCTCGCGGGCCATGATGTATTTGTTCCAGTAGTGGTCGAGGTTCTTTCCTGCGAATTCGGGATTGACCTCGGCAAAAAGTTTCTTGGCCGCTGCCTCTGGCACCACGATAGGTGTGTCGGAATAGGCATGCCGCCAATAGTCGAAGCACAGGGAATGCAGTGTGCCGGCTTGCGGCATTTCAGCCGTGTCTCCACGCAGGCTTTTCATGCGGTCGCGAAGCTCCTGCGCCGCTCTGCGGGTGAAGGTCAGGGCGAGAATGCGTTTGGGATTTTCTCCCTCGTCGATGAGTCGGTCTATGCGCCCCATGAGGGTCTGGGTTTTGCCCGTGCCGGGACCGGCCATAACCAGAACCGCACCGGGACCGGCTTTAATCGCCTTCTTCTGTTCCTTATTGTAGGTGATGGGCTTGATATCGACTTTGGGTCGAAGAACTGCCTTGCAGGGCTTGGCGGTTTCGCCAACGTCAGGATGCTTGTCAGGGACTGACATGGAAATGAGTGTGCCTCCGTTTTTGATCTCGGCGCGTTCTTTTTCAGAGAAAACGGAGATGACTCCGTATTCGCCATCGTATCCGGCTCTGCGGATAACTCGTCCGTCCCGCATTCGGGACAGCCCTTCACCGAGATGACAGGAAAATTTGTTCAGGTCTTCCACTGGAGCGCGCTGGAGGATATCCAGTTCGTTGCCGAATTCGCTGAGGAGCTTCATGTAGAGCAGGTTGACCTTTTTGGAGTTCGGCCCCACGCCCGACACTTCGGACAGGATTTCCTTGAGTGGAATCATGGAAACGAAATTTGCCGCTCCCGCTGGTTTGATCGGTTCTTCCCGGTCAGCCAGTTCCAATATGCGGTTGTAAACGCCTATGGTGACCGGCTTGCCGCAGACCGGACAGATGCCGTCTCGGGCAATGGTCTCGTGCGGGTCCATGGACACGCCGCATTTACGGTGCCCATCCATGTGGTATTTGCCTTCTTCGGGGAAGAACTCGACAGTACCGAGAAACTTGTGGCCCAATCCTTCGCTGCGGAGTGCGCGGTAAATTCCTTCATAGGAAATCTCGCCACGAAACAGATTGGCTTCACGGCCCAGTTTTTCACCGGAATGGGCGTCCGAGTTGGAGATGAGCTTGATCCGGTCGAGTTCCGACCATGTCCAGTTCATTTCCGGGTCTGAGGAAAGGCCGGTTTCCATGGCAAAGATTTCATCCGAATAGTCACCGAAACATTCACGGATGGAATCAAAGCCTGACTTTGAGCCGAACAGTGAAAACCATGGTGTCCATATGTGGGCCGGGACCAGGAATGCCATGGGGTGTGTTTCCAGCACCATGTCGATGAGGTCTCGGCTGTCCAATCCGAGTATGGGGCGTCCGTCCGAGACTAGATTGCCTACCTGAGCGAGTTTTTCATTGAATCGTTTTACTGATTCAAGGTCCGGCATGTAGACCAGATTGTGGACTTTGCGCACCTTGCCGCCACGTTTGTAGATGGAACTAATTTCCGTCTGGAGCATGAAACGGACGCGACCGGGAATGTCTCCGTCAAAAGTCGGGATTTCCGATTCAAGCCCACCGGGGTCTTTCAAAGTGAAGAGCCCCTGTCCGTTGTCTTGTAGCTGGTCTTCGATTTCCGCCAGCCATTCGGGGTGGGTAAAATCTCCGGTGCCAAGGACTGTCAGCCCTTTGAGGCGCCCCCAGGCTGCCAGGCTCCGGATGGTCAAGTTCTTGCTCGTAGCGCGAGAAAAACGGGAGTGGACGTGCAGGTCTGCGGTAAATCTTTCCATGGCCGGAACAGTATAACCATACGACCTTTATTGCAACAGGTGACCACGCAAAAAATGGGTTGACCGAGTAATTGGTTGCAGATACAACCTTTCGATGCCTTTACAAGAATTGAATCCTAGAGGATCTCTTGGCTTTCTGACATGGAAGGTCTCGAGAATTCTTACTAATGATATGACCGCGAAGCTGTTCGAGGCCGGCCTCGACATCACCGTGGAACAATGGCGCGCATTGATCCCCTGCTACAAGCATGATGGTCTGACGCAGGGCCAGCTGTGTGAAATCATGTCTCAGGAAAAAACCGGAGTCAGTCGACTGGTTTCCGCGCTCGAAAAGCGCGGGCTGTTGCGGCGGGAATCCAGTAAAGAGGATCGGCGCGTGAATTTTCTTTTTATCACAGACGCGGGGCGGGAACTGATGGAAGCGTCCTTTGATCCGGTTTTGGCGGTTCTCATTAATACTGTTAAGGACATTGATCCGGCAGAACTCGCCATTTGTCAGAGAGTACTATGGAAAATCATTACTTCACCGGATAGAGAAGAGAATCTCCTGCGGAATGTGGAATGTTGTCGTTGAGCGTAAACGTGGTGCTCAGCTAACATCAAGCCATGAAAAAAGTATGAAAATGAATGGGGTTGTTATGAGAAAAATATTTTTGTTCGCTGTGTCCTGCGGTCTTGCTGCCTTGCTTGCCGCACCGGTTTATGCCCAGGAACAGGGTGAGAGACCGCCGTCTCCTGTTGTCACAGAAAAAGTCATAATTGGGGACATGGCCCCGCAGACTGAATTCATTGGGACAGTCTATTTCACTGAAATATCCAATGTGGCTGCTGAAGTGGACGGCAAGCTTGTGGATCTGAAAGTTCAGGAAGGGCAGCGGGTCAAAAAGAATGATCCGCTCGTGGTTTTGTCCTCGGATATTCTGAATCGGACTATTGCCAATGCTAAAGCGCTCATGGATCAGTCCAAGGCGGAATTTGAGTTGGCTAAACGGGAAAACGCCCGGACAACCACGTTGTATAAAAGTGCAACTGTCGCTGAGGGTGAATACGATTCCAAGCGGTTGGCGGCTCTATCCGCTGAAAAAAAGATGATCGCTGCCGAAGCTATTCTCAATCGTCTTTATGTAGAGCGTGAAAAGAAAACCATCCGAGCCCCGTATGAAGGTGTGGTCCTTGAGCGCAAGGTCTTCCGTGGTGAGTGGGTTTCCACAGGCACGGTCGTGGCACTGGTTGCCCGGGATGATGAATTCGACGTGGTGGTCAATGCCCCTCGTGATGCATTCGGGGTGGTCAAGCCTGGGCTTCAGGTCATCGTCAATACCGCCGGTAAGGAATTGCAAGGTGAGGTGTTCGCTGTCATTCCCAAGGGAGACGTGACCACTCGTACCTTCCCTGTTAAGATTCGGGTCAAGAATGATGGCTCTCTGGCCGAAGGAATGGAAGCTCGCGTTAGGCTGCCCAAGGGGATTGGCGGAAAGACGTTGATCGTCCCTCGTGACGCTATTATTTCCGCACGCGGTCAACTTGTTGTCTGGTGCGTGATCGAAGGCAAGGCTGTGCCCATGCCGGTGTATGTGGTCGGATATCGCGGTCTCAGCGCCGGAGTGAAGTCCAAGACTCTCGAAGAGGGCATGGATGTCGTGGTCAAGGGTAACGAGCGGCTTCAGCCACAGCAGCCCGTGGCCGCACAACCTATGCAGCAGCAGTAGGGGGATTTTGTGGATATCGTCGGAACCGCCATACGTAAACCCGTTGCCGTCCTTGTGGGCGTCATTATGGTCACCATGTTCGGCGTGGTGGCCCTGCTCGGGCTTCCTTACCAGTTGTCACCCAACGTGACCGAGCCTGTCATAACCGTCACCACTTCATGGAACGGCGCGACGCCTTATGAAATGGAACGCGATGTCATCGAGGAACAGGAAAAGGTTCTCAAGGGTATTCCCGGCCTCATCAAGATGGAGAGTTCCAACTATAATTCCCTGTCTGAATTGACGTTGAAATTCGAAATCGGCACCGAGATTGACAGCGCCCTCTTGCGTGTGTCCAACAAACTCGACGAAGTGCCTGACTATCCTGATGATGTGGATCGGCCCATTATTTCCGCGACTGGTGCGTCCACGTCGCCCGTTATCTGGATGCTCCTCAAGGGGTTGCCAGAGAATACAGATGACGTCACAACGTACATGACATTCTTTGAAGACGAGATTCGTCAATACATTGAACGTATACCAGGTGTAGCAGACTTGTTCATGGGCGGGGGGCGCGAGGATGAAATGCACATCATCGTGGACCCGGCCAAACTTGCTTCCTACAACCTGACGGCCACTGAACTCATCAGTGTGCTGCAAAGCGAAAACGTGTCCGTATCCGCTGGTACCCTTGGTGTCGGGCGACGCGATTATCGAATTCGTACACCAGCCGAGTTCAAGTCCATCAAGGATATCGAATCCGTAGTTATTTCTTCTTCCGGTCAGTTTCGCGTTACCCTTGGTGATGTGGCAACGGTCGCTCGTGGAAATGAAAAGCCTGTCACCGTCATGTTGCAGCGAGGTGCCACCGGCATTGCCGTAGGTGTTAAACCCGAGCCGGGGACTAATATCCTGTCCATGACCAATGCGGTGGAAGAAGTTGTCAATGAACTCAACGCCGGGGTCCTGGCCCAGAAAGGCGTGTATCTTGACTGGGTTTATGATCAGCGTCCCTACATTGAAGGCGCCATTGATCTCGTACAGCGCAATATTCTGATCGGTTCCATTCTGGCGATTATTGTCCTGTTTGTTTTTCTTCAATCATTCAGTTCGACCATTATCGTGGCCGTCTCTATTCCCGTGTCCATTGTCGGTGCATTCATCATGTTCGCGGCGGCAGGTCGCTCGCTCAATATCGTTTCCATGGCAGGTATCTCGTTCGCCGTTGGTATGCTTGTGGATAACGCCATTGTTGTTCTTGAAAATATCGACCGGCATCGTCGTATGGGTAAAACCGCCTTCAAGGCGGCCTACGATGGGGCGAGCGAAGTCTGGGGTGCAGTTCTTGCTTCGACCCTGACCACCGTGGCCGTGTTTCTGCCCGTTGTTTTCATGGAGCAGGAAGCCGGCCAGCTTTTCAAGGATATAGCCATTGCCGTTACGTGCGCCATCGCCTTGTCGCTCTTTGTTTCGGTGCTGGTCATCCCCATGCTTGCCAACCAGTTTTATCGCATTGCTGAGAAAAAAAATGCCAATCAGGGTGATGGGCCGAGAAAACCCGCAGGTTTGTCCATAGCAAAGAGGGTGCTTACCCCGTTGACCTTGTTGGGCGGTAGATTTGCTGATTTCATCATCATGCTCTTGCGCATGGCTATCAATAGTTGGAAGAGTCGTGTTGTTACCGTTGTCAGTTTGACGCTGGTATCCGTGCTTATAGTCTGGACCATGTTCCCGAAGATGGAATACCTGCCGCAGGGCAATCGTAACTTTGTCATTTCAATCCTGATTCCTCCGCCGGGTCTTTCCTATTCGGAACGGTTTGACATCGGCAAGTACGTATTCGATCAAGTGGAGCCCCATTTCGGTAAACGCATCGGAGAGGTTCCGGGAATCGAGAACATGTTTTTCGTGTCGCATCCTACCATCAACCTTTTTGGTGCCAGCTCGACTGAAGAACAGAATGCTGCCGGTATGATTCCGCTTTTTATGCGGGTGCTCAATTCCATTCCTGGCATGTTCGGTGTTGCCTTGCAGTCCTCCATTTTCGAGCAAGGTATTGGTGAGGGGCGCGTTATTAACGTGGATTTCTCCGGCGATAACTTGGAACAGCTCGTCGCCGCTGCCGGAACCATGTTCGGCATGACCATGCAGTCCATTCAAGGAGTACAGGTACGACCTGTCCCATCACTGGAATTGCTGTATCCCGAAGTGCGTTTTCATCCCTATCGTGATCGGGTTCGTGCTTCCGGTTTGACTTCGAGTGACTTGGGCAAGGCCGTTGATGTTATTCTCGATGGTCGGAAAATCGGTGACTACAAGGAAGAAGGCAAAAAAAAGATTGACCTCGTGCTCAAAGCTTCCAAGGATGATATAGGCACGCCCGAAGAACTCTATTCGCAATTAGTGGCTACGCCCAAAGGATGGGCCGTGCCGCTTTCCTCGTTGGCATCTTTGGAGAATACGTACGGCGTGACTCAAATTCGACATCTCGAACGGAAAAGGACCATCACGCTTCAGGTCACGCCGCCAACGGATATGCCTTTGCAGGCCGCCATGGAGACCATTCAGCAGAAACTCATTCCCGCTGTCCAGCAGACAGGTGTGATGGAAGGAGTGCATGTTCAACTGTCCGGTGCGGCTGACAAACTTACCGTCACGCGTGATGCCCTGCAGTGGAACTTCATCCTCGCAATCATCATTACGTATCTGCTCATGTCGGCGCTCTTTGAGAACTTCATCTATCCGTTCATCATTCTGTTTACCGTCCCCTTGGCCGGAGCAGGAGGATTCCTCGGTCTGCGTTTGGAGAATATCTTCATTGCACCGCAGGCTCTTGATATCCTGACAATGCTTGGATTCGTCATTCTCATCGGTGTTGTCGTTAACAACGCCATCCTTATTGTGCACCAATCGCTCGGAAATATCCGAGAGCACGGTATGGAACACAAAGAAGCGGTCATTGAAGCCACCCGTACACGTCTGCGGCCGATCTATATGTCTGCAACAACGTCAATCTTTGGAATGCTCCCCCTCGCAGTGGCCCCCGGTCCCGGTTCGGAGTTGTATCGAGGACTTGGTGCGGTCGTGCTCGGCGGTCTTGCAATGTCCACCGTATTTACGGTGTTCGTCATCCCTGCGCTACTCATGTTCGTTATCGGTATGGAAAAGCGGGGCAGCAAAATAAACGCATAATAACAGCATGCTTTCGGCCGGAATTCCTTCGGGGATTCCGGTCGGGGGCTGTCTGACGGAAATTCATTTCCAGGATGCCTGAGTGCTTTCCTTGGCCTCATAGGACCGAGCAGTTTTGGAGCCATATGGGCGCATGAAGCATGTGCTCGGGTGTCGATAGCCTGCTCACAAAAATCGAACGGGATACCTTCCATGGATTGGAAGGTATCCCGTTCGATTTTTGTGAGCAGATGCCATCGTATCAGTGTTTTTTTTAAAGGGAACAATGGCGGAATCTAGGGGATAGCGGACAACGGATGAACATACCGTCAGTTGTTGACTAAATGTTATACTGGACAATTATGAAACTCGATGAAAAAGATAAGAATAGAAAGCATTATTAGTTGTTTGATAAGGAGCAAGGATGACGTGGAGCACAATACTTGCGTGCGTTTTGATTTTTTTAGGTGCATTGGTGATGCTGCGAAGCATAATGTACCACAAGAACCTGATGTTCACCGTTCAAGAGTCGATTGCGGGTTTTTCAAAACAGACTTCGGGCTTGGTGAAAATCCATATGGCCTTTATGGTCTTTTTCTTCTTTGCCTATTTAGTTGTTATCTTTTTTTTCATGAGTCAGATAGATGTTATAGATGAACTGGTTATTGGTCTCATCTTCATCTTTGGAGCTATTTTTGTCTACACTGGGATTATCATCCAGCGTAGGGCTTTTGATTTATTGAATAACATCAATATTGAGTTGAGAGAATACGCTGGTAAGCTTGAAGAGAATCAAGAGACGCTGTTGCATCTCAACGAAAACTTGAAGCAGGAAATCAAACAGAAAGAAATGGCTCAGCAGTCTGAGCAGTTGAAGTCAGATTTTCTTTCTCAAGTGTCCCATGAATTGCGAACTCCGCTTACTTCTATTTTCGGTTTTACCAAGCTCATAAAGAAAGATTTTGATTCAATCAGTTCAGAAATCGCCGCTGATGGACCCTCTGCGATAAAAAAAGACCGAATTTGGAAGAATATTTCCATTATTATTTGTGAATGTAGTCGATTAACTCGGATGATCAATAATGTGCTCGACCTTGCCAAGATTGAATCTGGTCAGGCGACATGGAACGATAAGCCAACCTTACTGAAGGATGTCATCGAATCATCGGTTACGGCGGTGGAGGGGCTGCTTCTTGAAAAAGCTTCAGTGTCATTGAAAATTGATACACGTTCTTCTCTTCCTTCATTATATATTGATGCAGATTTGATCACGCAGGTTATGGTCAATCTTCTCAGCAACGCAATCAAATTTACTGATTCCGGTGAAATCACCATTGAAACGACGGTGAGCGAGGATACCCTTGTGATAGCTGTCTGCGACGAAGGCGTTGGCATGTCATCTGAAAGTCTTGATAGGATATTCGACAGGTACTATGTGGCGAGAAATGGGAACACCCTCAGTTCATCTAAACTCGGAACAGGGTTGGGACTTCCCATCTGCAAGGAGATCATTGAACACTACAAGGGCGAAATTCTGGCTGAATCCGAGTTTGGAAAGGGCAGTTGTTTTTATGTCACGCTTCCGCTCAGCATGAGCGATGAGTAGTATTCGCAGACAGGCTCGTTGAAGGAACTACGGTGTAGTTTGTGCGGCTGTCGCTCGAAGAAGTGACATTGGTTTGAATAGTCTGAAATACGTCACGCCATGTTGCCCACTTCCCCCTACGCTGCTGACTTGGAAGGGGAGGCGGTGGACCTTGAGGCAGTTTTAATCACTTACGCGGGTGGGGTTGTCGAGGACTCGTTCGATGGCGATACGAATTTTTGAGTTTATCTCGAAATCTGACAACCGGTTGGACAAGACGATTGAACCGGTTTGGGCATACCCGGCGGGGATCAGATTCAGGGTGAGCGCGTAGATATCCTGTATATCGAGATCTTCGAAAATGAAGTCTGGATAGTATTCCTGTATCAGTTCCGGGATGAGCGCTGCCACGCGAGTTTCGTTCCGGTTGATGATTTTGGAAACATCGACACCATTGATAGTCAATGATTTCTGTTGCATATGGATATCCCTCAAGGCTTTTCGGTTTGAACAGTCAATCTCATCATACCTATGTTTCTGTGTCCGTGCAATGCAGGTGGTACACTTCGTGCTTGAAAAAACATAGCTTGCTGTTTGATCCATGTAATCACCGTGAGGCGAGAAGACTCCCATGTCGACGCAACCTATTGAACAGACTGTACAAGGGTACACGTACAAAAAACCGAAACGCGCACAGGATGACGCGGAGTTTTTGCTGGGCCCTGAACAGTCAAAAAAGCGTCAGGAAAACACGGTTGAGACGAGAGGTGATGTGCGCAATTATATTCGCGGACTGCTGTCACAGGTCGAGAGTGGTGATGATGGCAGGCTGTCGTTCAGGGATGTTGTGGACCATCACGCACTGATTCAATCCAGTTGGAACAATGCAGTGAAGAACGAATTAGGACAACTTGGCGTGGATACGTTATCCCCATTTCGATTGATGTATGACCCGGCTGGCGCTGTGACTGTTGTCGGGGACTATGGGGACCGGGAAATGATCGACAGGTATTTCAGTACCAACCCGGGTCGGGTGCGGGAGATGGGAGACATTATTCAGTTCGGCCGGTTGGCGAGTACAGCTGAAAGCCGGCTTTCTGTACAGGACATGGATCAGACTCTGCAAACCGAGGCTATGGCGTGGTGGTACTCCTCCAATATGGACACCACGACATTGTTTGCCGGTGGAGGGACGGTCTTCGGTGCTGGAAATACACCGTACAAGGGGCTGGATATACTCGTTTAACGTTGCTTGTGTTTCTCGACACTATGCATAAACTTTCAGATAGTGTTCCAACCGATTCATGCCTTCCTTTATATTCTCCATGGAGGTTGCGTAGGAGAAACGAATGAATCCTTCTGCTCCTTCGCCGAAATCTATCCCGGGCGTCACGCCTATCTTTGCTTTTTCCAGAATATCATAGGCCAGCTTGAGCGAACTGCCGTCGAACTTTGCGGCCAGATGACGCATGTTGACGAGTACGTAGAACGCGCCGGTAGGTGCGTGCTTGATATCAAATCCCATGCCGATCAATCGGTCGAGAATGTAAAGACGACGTTCGTTGTAGATACGCTTCATGCGGGCCACGTCCGGCTCGGCTTCCTTGAGTGCTGCCACTCCTCCCCATTGGGCCATACTGTTGGGGGAAATGAAGAAATTCTGGCATGCAGTCTGAAGTGTTCGCATGAATTCCGGCGGTGCAATGAGATAGCCGAGACGCCAGCCGGTCATGGCGTAAAGCTTGGAGAATCCATTCAGGACAAAGGCGCGGTCCGTGAATTCAAGGATGGAGTGTTCTTGTCCTTCATAGACCAAACCATGGTATATTTCGTCAGATATGATCCAGAGGTCGTGTTGTTCGGCGAGTTCGGCAATGGCCTGCATTCGTTCCTTGGAAAGCAGTGTGCCTGTTGGGTTTGCCGGAGAATTGATGAGAATGGCCTTGATGTTGTTGTTGACCTTGAGTGCTTCGCGAATGGCGGAAACGCGGTATTGGAAGGCATCGTCTTCATATACAGGGATTTTGACCTGCTCGGCCCCGGCAAAGGAGATGAAGTTGTCATAACAGGCGTAACACGGGTCGCTGGTGATGATTTGATCACCATCTTCAAGGATGGCGGAGAACAGGGCGAGCATGGCTGGACTGGTGCCTTGCGTGATGGCGATATTTGCCGGATCGATAGTAACGCCATACCGTTCCCGGTAGTCGTCGCAGATGGCTTCGCGCAATTCGATGAGTCCCAACGAGTGTGTATAATGGGTGTGCCCTTTGTCCAGGGCCTCGCAGGATGCACGTTTGACGCAGGCCGGGGTATCGAAGTCCGGCTCGCCCACTTCCATATGGATTATGGACTCACCGTTGCGTTCCATGGCCTGGGCCGCTTCAAGAATTTCCATGACCAGGAACGGGGTCAGTCCGCTACAGCGTTTTGAGATGCTCATGTGTATGATCCGTCTGTTAAAAAAAGAAAACCCCCGCCCTTGCCGGATTCAGCAAGAGCAGGGGTAGTATACTCAATATGAAGGTATTTATGCAACTTCCACAAGTTCGATATCAAAGATCAGGGTCTCTCCGGCTAGGGGATGGTTGCCGTCAAGGGTGACCATCTCTTCGTCGAATGCAGTGACGCGTACGTATGCAGGGTGATCGTCTTCGGTGCGGATTTCCAGCATGATGCCTTCTTCCAGTTCAACGTCCGGAGGAAGTTGTTCTTTGCGAACCGTGAAGACCAGTTCTTCATTGGGAGTGCCGTAGCCTTCCTCGGGCGGAATTTCCACGGTCACGGCATCGCCGACATTCTTGCCGATGACGGCTTTTTCGAAACCGGCGATGACCATACCTTCGCCAAGTTTGAACTCAAGAGGTTCGCGGCCTTCACTGGAATCGAACTGGCTGCCGTCAGCCTTGAGTGTGCCGGTGTAATGGACTTTGACAGTGCTGCCTTTCTTGGCTGCCATAGTATCTCCTGGAAGTTTTTGTGGCCCCTGACAAGTTAGGGAATTACCACTGTATATATTTTTTTGATCTAGAAGTCGAAGTTCATGACCTGACGGATTTCGTCCATGGTCTTCCGGGCATATGCACGGGCCTTTTCATTGCCGGCCTGCAGGATTTCCTGAACCATCTCGTCGGTACATGCGGCGCGGCGTTCGTGCAGGGGCGTCAGGAAGGTCTCCATGGATTCCATGAGTAATTTCTTGCAGTCAACACAACCCCATGATGCGTTGCGGCAGCCTTCCTGAATCTCAGGGAGCTTGGCCGGATCGGTCATGAGCTTGTGATAGGGGTACAGGTTGCAGATCTCGGGATCACCCGGGTCGGACTTTCGCAGGCGGTTTTCATCGGTCTTCATGCCGCGGAGTTTGGGCATGATCTCGTCGATAGGTTCGGAGAGCATGATGGAATTGCCGTAACTTTTGGACATCTTGCGACCGTCCAGACCGGGCAGTTTGCACTCTTCGGTGAGCATGTCTGCCGGTTCCGGGAACAGTTCCGTCTTGTTCAGATGGTTGAAGCGGCGGGCTATTTCGCGGGTCAGTTCCAGATGCGGAAGCTGGTCCTTGCCCACGGGCACGGCGCACGGCTTATACATCAGGATATCTGCGCTCATGAGCACGGGGTAGCCGAGGAAACCGAATGTGTTCAGTTCTTTTTGCGCCAGTTCGGTTTTCTGTTCCTTGTATGTGGGACAGCGCTCCAGCCAGCCCAGCGGGGTGATCATGGACAGGAGCAGGTTCAGTTCAGCGTGTTCCTTGACCATTGACTGCTGGAATATGCTGCACTTTTCCGGGTCCAGACCGGCGGCGATCCAATCCTTGACGAGACCGGGTACAAAACCCTTGGTCCTGGTGGGATCGGCATATTCGCTGGTCAGGGCATGCCAGTCGGCCACGAAAAAGAAACAGTCGTATTCTTCCTGGAGTTTAACCCAGTTGGCTATGACGCCGAAGTAGTGACCAAGATGAAGGGGGCCGGTAGGCCGCATGCCGGAGACGATGCGTTTTCTTTCGCTCATGATGAATGTGGTGTTGGCTAAAAGGTTACATGGGGATGCCGAGCAGTCCGGCCATTGTATGCACCAGGGGCAGGATGATTTCGCCAACCAGTGAAAAACCGGTGAAGCGTCCCAACAGGATGATGCCGATGAGAAGAATAAATCCGTAGCGGCTTAAAGACATGAACTTGTAGGCTGCCTGCGGCGGTAGAAAGTACGCGACAACGTTGCTGCCGTCCAGAGGCGGAATAGGCAAAAGGTTGAATGCGCCCAGAATGAGGTTTACGAACACGCCGTAGTAGGCCACGGCATAGAACGCGCTTCGCCCGTCGATGTCGAAGGCGACCATGGCGTGAAATGTCAGCGCAAAAATCGCAGCCAGCAAAAAGTTCGTGCATGGTCCGGCCATGGCCGTGAGCATCATGCCCTGACGTGGGTTCCTGAAATATCGTGCGTTAACCGGAACGGGCCTTGCCCAGCCGAACTGGACAAAGAAAAAGGCCAGTGTGCCGATGGGGTCCAGGTGCTTGAGCGGGTTGAGCGTCAGCCTCCCCTGGGATTTGGCCGTGGGATCGCCGAGCAGATAGGCCACAAAGCCGTGGGCGACTTCGTGACAGACCAGGGCGATAAGCAGACCGGGAGCCATGATGAGATACAGTTGGAGGTCCTGTGTGGTAATATCGAACATGCGTTGCGGCTACCATGTCTGGGGGCGAAACGGCAAGGGGAATGTCTCAGGGAGAGACGTTTGTGCAGACAATAGTTTCGTGCAAAGTACCCTCCGGCATATGCCCGGAGGGTACCTGTAACAGAATAAAAAAATGTGCTTCTGATTACATTCCGGCTTTATTGAGGGCCATGCGGACTTTGTCTTTCAGTTCAGAAAGGTCCACGGATTTGACCACATAGTAATCAGCAGCAATCGATTTAAGGTCATGTTGAAAAGAGTCATATGCCGTGGAAAGGATGACCGGAATTTGCAAGTCTTTGGTCCTAATTTCCTGCAAGAGGTCAAGGCCGGAGCGGCTGACACCAAGTTTGATATCCAGAATGACGATGGTCGGGGTTTCTCGTTCCATCACGTCGAGGATGTCCTCTTCGCCGTCTGAGGTGGCAACTGTGTATCCATCAGCTTCCAGTTCTTCCCTGTAAAGCATACGGATATGTTTTTCATCATCAACAACGAGAATCTTCGGTTGGCTCATGAAATCCTCCTTGGGATTCTTCCCTTGAGGACAACATACGCGAATCCACTCTTTTGGGTCAACAGGGGTTTTGTCTTTTCATTTAAATTCTAACATGCGGCTGTGTCTCCCCGGAGTGACTGCATTTACCATTCAATTCCCCTACGGAACAGGGGGCTTGAACAGGACCGGCTTCCTCTGTAGGGTCCACCCGAACCGTTGGCCATCAAAGCGACCGACGGAAAAGGAGACATCTATGATAACGGTTAATCTTGAACCGGACGGAGAGCAGATCGAGATGCACAATACGCGCTCGGTTGTTGCTGTGCTGAATAAATTGAAGCTCCGTTCAACCATGGCTATCGTCGCGCGTAATGGAGAGTTGCTCACTCCGGACCGTATGTTGGATAACGGCGATACACTTATGGTCCGCAAAGTTACGTCCGCAGGGTAAGGGTATAATATGAAATGTATCCGCTGTAAAAAAACAGCCTGTGTCGCATTGCCCAGCCATCATTCCGGGTTCTGCAAGGATTGCTTTCCGCTTTTCTTTACCAAACAAGTGGAAACCGCCATCCGCCGGGGAAAAATGTTCACCCATGACGAACGAATTCTCGTGGCGTTGTCGGGTGGTAAGGACTCTCTGGCCCTGATGCTCGAACTGAAGTTGCAGGGCTATGATGTTACCGGGTTGCACATCGACCTTGGTATTCCCAATTCTTCGGAAAAGGCGCGTCGCAAGGTCGAGGCTTTCTGTGAATTGCATGAATTGAACCTGCGTGTTTTTGAAATGGAGAAATGGGGGCTGCCCATCCCGGATGTCAAAAAACACGTCAATCGTCCTGTCTGCGCCGTGTGCGGGAAAATGAAACGGCATCATTTCAATCGGATAGCCAGGGAAGAGGGCTTCGATGTCCTCGCCACCGGTCATAATCTGGACGATGAAGTGGCTCGGCTTTTTGCCAACACCCTGCGTTGGGACACAGCCTACCTGTCCGATCAGGGACCGATTCTGCCAGCCAGCGACGGTTTTGTGCGCAAGGTCAAACCGTTGTTTCGCTTGAGCGAATTCGAGACCGCCAACTACGCCTTCCTGAAAGGCATTGAAATACATTCCGATCCGTGCCCATATGCTTCAGGCGCAAGCTTTACCCATCATAAGGAATTGTGGGGTGAACTGGAATATCGCAGCCCTGGACAGAAGTTCCAATTCTATCAGTCTTTCCTTAAAAAGGGGAAACCGGCCTTCGCCAATCTGGAGAAGGAGATCGGAGATGAACTCAAACCGTGCGATGAATGTGGATCGCCCACCAGTGCGGAAACATGCTCGGTCTGTCGCATCAAGGCGGCAGTGAAAGCGAGTAAGGAAAAAACCGAGTAGATTCATGCCCACACCGAAGATCTCCGTGACCATGCCCTGCTACAACTGCGGGGAGACTGTGCACAAGGCTCTCGATAGTCTGCTCGGTCAGACGTGTGGGGATTTCGAGGTGGTGGTCGTGAACGACGGGAGTTTCGACAATACAGCGGGAATCCTGGCCGAATATGCGCGCCGGGATTCCCGTATTCGCATTCTTTCCATTGAGCATGGTGGCGTGGTTGCGGCGGCGAATGCGGCCATCAAAGCGGCTCGTGGCCGCTATATTGCACGTATGGATGCGGATGATGAGTCTCTGCCTGGTCGACTGGAGGCCCAATCCAGGTTGCTGGATGACAGTCCTGACATCGGACTGGTGGGCTGCCGTATCCGTTTCGGTGGTTGCCGGGAATCCTGTGCGGGATACGCTCATTATGTGGATTGGACCAATACGGTCGTCTCGCACGAAGCCATCAGCCTGAATAGATTTGTCGAGTTTCCAGTACCTAATCCATCCATAATGTACCGGCGGGAATGTGTGAACGAACATGGCATGTACCGTGATGGCGATTTCCCCGAAGATTATGAGTTGTTGCTGCGGTGGCTTGAAGCGGGTGTCCGCATGGAGAAAGTGGACGAGGAACTGCTGGTCTGGAATGATCCGCCCACTCGGTTGTCGCGGAATCACCCGCGGTATGATGTGGATGCATTTTATCGGATCAAGAGCGTGTATCTGGCCCGCTGGCTGGCACGGAACAATCCTTTGCACCCCGTGGTTCATATCCTCGGTTCTGGGCGAATAACCCGCAAGCGGGCAGATCTCCTGCTTGCCCATGGTGTGAAATTCGCGGCCTATTATGACATTGACCCGCGTAAAATCGGTCATGTCGTTAACGGGGTGTCGGTGGTCGATCGTAATGATATTCCCGGTGCAGGTGAGGCTTTTTGTTTACCGTATGTTGGCAGTCGGGGAGCACGGGAGGATATCACCGATTTTCTGTGTGGACGTGGCTATGAATTGGGTCGGGATTTCATACCTGTAGCCTGATGTTTTCTTCTGCCGATCAATCTGGCATGGTCATGCCATGACTGATCAAAATTCCCTCCAGAGTGCGTCTGATTTCAAGCCGAGAAAACCGTGGCTGGCAGGATTGCTTTCCTTCCTTTTTACGGGGTTGGGCCAGGTATATAATGGGCAATGGAAGAAGGGCGTTGGCTTTTTTGTGGCTGAGTGGGTGTATTCTCTGGCCATGATCCCGTTTTGGTCAGATTTCGTATCCACGCTGCTGTGTCTCGCCATACTGCTGGGCTTCAATATCTTTGTGGCCGGGGAAGCCTTTGCTTCGGCCAGAATCCTTCGTGAGTACACGCCTGGCACATGGAATCGGTGGTGGGTGTACGCACTGTGCCTCTGCGTAAGTCTGGCTTCCGGCTTTGCGTTTGAGCCGTTGATGTCTCAGTCATATGAGACATATAAAGCTCCATCGGCATCCATGTTGCCCACCCTGAAAATTGGTGATCATTTTATGGTGGAAACCTTGGCGGCCGATGACGCTGTTCAGCGCAGGGATGTAGTGATTTTCCTGTTTCCCAAAGATGAGAGCAAATATTTCGTTAAACGTGTCATCGGTCTTCCCGGTGAAACGGTGGAAATCCGCCAACGACAGGTGTTCGTCAATGGACAACCTCTTGAAGAGCCTTACGTGCAACACACCAAAATGACTATGGAGCCTCTGCGTGACAATTTTGGACCGCTGACGCTTGGTGCGGATGACTATTTTGTTCTCGGTGACAACCGCGACGAGAGTTATGATTCCAGGTGGTGGGGAATTGTCAAGCGACAGAAGATCACGGCCAAGGCCAAGTATATTTACTTCCCTGGTGGATTCGAGTCGGACGAGTGGAGTGATCGGTTCGGGATGGTAATTCGGTAGACTACCAGAATTCAGGGGCGGCCAGCAGGCCGTTTGATTGGTTGATAACCAACGGGTGGACTTCCTTGATGCCAAGGGCATCCATGTATCCCAGTACCAGAATGAGATTGGTCAGACGTGTGGCGGCGAATTCACTGTCAAAGTCTTCATCGTTTTTGCCTGTCCATTTCTCCAGAGCTTTGGCAACGTCATCGCGCGTGTAAACCGAATCGCGTCTGCCTATCTGCTCGGGGATTCCGAAATAATGCACTCCGCCAATGCCGGCTATGATCATGTTGGAATGGCGCAGGCGGGATGTTATGAGCGGGGGGACGGATGTGGCAGCATGGGTTTTGATATTCGTGAGGGCGGAAGCGGCTTCTTCGGGGCTGACCGGATTAGGAGACGTCGTTGTGGTGATGTCTTTCCCCTGAATGGTGCTGATGACGACGTTCTTGAAGGAAACCGAAGACATGGGGTCAATGTAAAAAAGCAGACCGCCGTCCATATGACGGGTTGTCATCTGCATGCTGCCGCCCCCGATGTCCCAGACGAGTAACTCTTGAGCTGATGAATCCAACACTTGTCGGACTGCATGATAACTCAGCATGGCTGCCTGCTGTTCGGAGACAATACGGCTAGGAATGCCTGTTTCCTCCTTGATGCGGACAAAGTAGGCCCGACCGTTTCTGGCCGACCGGAACACGGCTCCCCCTGCTGCTGAAGACTCTTCGACATGGAGATCCGCGGTCACCCGTTTCATTTTTTCCAAAGCCTTGATGCCGGCATCCATGATCTCTCGGCTGAGATTGGAATCGTAAGAACGGGCTATGTCTTCGGCGAAATCAACTTTTTCATTCAAAGTCTCAATGACTTCAACAATCTGTCCGGTGGATATGTTGACGTCGGCTATGGTGCATTTGATGACGGCAGAACCGATGTCGAATGCGGCCCTCCGAACCACTGAGTCCCGTTGGGCAAAGCTGTTTCCGGCATAGGTCAGACAGAGAATGAGGCCCGTCAGCAGGGCAAGTCGAATTGATAGCCGCATATTTCTCCAAGTGGAATATTTTTCAATATGGTATGCTATCGGAAAAGGTATCAATTCGCAATAATCGAGAGTCGGTGATTCCGGTTATTTCTGAGTAGACCGGTAGGTTTCTCGGTTTCGTCTGAGTTGGTAATCCCTGACAGCTTTGTTGTGTTCCGACAACGTCTTGCTGAAATAATGGGATCCATCACCTTTTGCCACGAAATAGAAGAAGTTATGCTTTTCCGGATGGATTGCAGCCATGAGTGCGTCAAGACCGGGTGAGCATATAGGGCCGGGGGGAAGTCCCCGGATGACATATGTGTTGTACGGATTGGTTTTGTCCAGAATGTGGCTACGTCGGATGTCACCGTCAAAAGTCGGGCCAAGGCCATAGATGATGGTCGGGTCCGCCTGGATGAGCATGCGCTTTTTGAGTCGATTATGAAAAACCCCGGATATGCGCTTTCGTTCGGAGGTGTTGCCGGTTTCCTTTTCAATAAGGGAAGCGAGGGTCACCATTTTGTGCATTTCCTTGAATTCAGGCAAACCGTCGGGCCACGCTTTGGGGGCGTTCCTGAAGAATTCCTTGAGCATTAATTCGACCATGTATCGGGATTGGTCGCCCTTGGGCGGCGTCAGCAGATAGGTCTCCGGGAAGAGGTACCCTTCGGCGCTTTTCGCTTCTATCCCAAACTTTTGGAGCAATTCAAGGTCTGTCACCGCCTTGGAGAAATTTTCAAAAGAGCCCAATTGAGCGGACTGGATTTTGTCGGCGGTCTGCCACCATGTCAGGCCTTCACGGATGGAGGCTTTTTTCATGATGCCGGCCGAAGTGCTTAATTCATGAAGTATCTGTGAAGGAGTCCATCCTGTGGAAAGCTTGAATTGTCCTGCGCGGAGAGAGGCCGTTTTGCCGGTTCGCTGTGCGAGCTTGAGGAAACGGCGTGTGTCTGTGATCAGGCCGTTTTTTTTGAGGTTGGAAGAGATGGTTGTGAAAATCTCACCGGGTTCCACGCGAAACAGGATGTCACGTCCGGGAGACTCTGGTGGTACGGTCAGGAATTGGTTTTCAAGCCATGCCTTATGCCAAACATACCCGCCCACTCCGATACCTGCCAACAGGAGCAGGCCGAGAATTGATATTATGATTGTCCGCTTTCGAGCCATGAGCGCAGTATGATGACAGCGGCCTGACTGTCCAGGGCCATCTTTCGTTTTTTGCCGAAGAGTCCTGCGGCGTTGAGTTCTTCTTCGGCTTCTGCCGAGGTCAGCCGTTCATCCATCAAATGGACTGGCTGTTCGATCCGTCGTTCAAGGCTTTCGGCAAAATTCCGGGCCTGGCGTGTGGTCAGGGTGTCTTCCCCATCCAAAGAAAGAGGGAGGCCGATCACAACAACCTCAATTGCCTCATCTTGTATGATTTTGAGCAGTTCGTCAAAGAGGGCGTTTCGCGACGTTCGCACAATGGTCTTGAACGGTGAGACAAGCGTACCTGTTCGGTCGGACACGGCCAGACCTACACGCTTCAGACCAAAATCAATGCCAAGTGCGCGCATGTCAGTTTCCGACCCGAATTACATCGGGAGCGGTGTTTACGTGAAGTTGTCTGATTGCTTCTTTACTCATTGTGCGCCTCCATTAAAAGTCCGCCCATACAAAGCATTTGAGCGGACAATGGTCAACGAAAAACACGGTCAACTCAATATTTTGAACATAATTGGGATGGTGATGCCGCTGGCCAGGGTGGTCAGGAAAACCATTCGGGAAGCAAGTCCTGCATTGCAGCCGTATGTTTTGGATAACGCCACGGTGAGTAAAGCTGAAGGCATGGCCGCTTCCAGTACGAGTACGTGCACTTCCCATGTTTCAAGGGTCATGAATATGGTCGGCATCCATATCATGATCGGTTTCAGGATGAGTTTGTTTGCAGCCACTGCTATACCTGCCAACGCCACGGAGCCGAGTCCTTGGAAATGGAGAAGGACACCGACGAGCAGTGTGACCATCAGTGTGTTGGCTGCGCCTGTCACGTCAAGAGCCTGCATGATGGTGCCCATGACAGGGCCGTCTGTCGGGAGCTTGAAGGTAGCCCAGAAGAGTCCGGCTACCACGGAGATGAAAATGGGGGAACGGAAAAATCCCAGAGCAGCTTTGAAACGAGTTTCAGGGGACGCGCCTTCGCTGCCATAGTAGATGGCTATCATGGTGCCAAGGGTGAAAAGTGCCGGGCCAACGCCGATTTCAGAAACCATGACAGCTTCGGTCATGGCTCCGGTGTTCCCCGGAAAAACCTGACTGATAAGGGCGTATCCAAGCAGTGAGGAGCTACCGAAGCCGGACACGAGAATCATTGCCCCGGTGGATGGACGATCCAATCGTAGAGCCTTGGCCGCGATCCAGCCGAGACCAAGAGCAACGAGTTCGGCCATCAGCATGATGAGCGCGAGCCATGTTTCACTCCACATGATGGAAGTTCGGGCCAGCGAAACAAAAATGAGTGCGGGCAAAGTGGCGTGCGTGACAAGTTTGGAAAAGATGCTGCCGTGTTCTTCGCGAATGAATCCTTTATGTCGCATGAAGGCCGCGAAACAAATGAGGCCAAGCAGGATCGCAATGGAGGTAATGAGGCGGGCGTAAATTGTCATGGTAGGCTCCTTTGGGATAGGAGCCTACCTCGACAAATATTTTCGGTCAAATTCGAACCGGGATATTAGCTGTCTGCGCCCTTGCGCTCAACCTTTTCAAGCAAGTCCTTGAGTTCCTTTTTCCATTTCTTACCGCCCACGGCTTCAGCCAGATATTCCACGGCGTGAAGCACCCTGTTGGGCCGTTTCATTTGGAGCATGGATCGTTTGATGCCGACCTTACAGGACGGGCAGCCAACCACTATGGGCTTTTCCCGGTTGTAACCGAGATCTTCCGAGAGCTGGTCCTGCTTGCGTTCACGCAATCGATTGTAGATGGCGGGCGAGGTCATGGCGCCGAGGCCGGATTCTCCACAGCAGCCGGGCGAGAGGCTTACGTCGGCGCCGGTCAATTCGGCCAGTGCGGCGCGGTACATCTCTGGAGCCTTGATCTTGGGCGCGTCTACCCACTCTGCATGACAGGCGGCGTGGTACACAATGGATTCGGACTGGCGGATGGTGGGGAGTCGCTCGATAAGAAACTGGACCACGTCCATCTGTTTGAGCGGTTCTTCCATTTCGCCGGTGAAATCGTAGCTTTCCAGAGACTCGCGACAGGTTCCACAGGCCGTGAGCAGGGTCGTTGCCTTGAGGCCTGCCTTCCCTGTCTTGACGAACAGGTCGAGGAATTCCTGAATGTTGCGGTGTCGGTTGGTCTTGTATGCTTCTTCACAACCCGAGGCGAGCAGCGGATAGCCGCAGCACATGTGGTGGTCGGGCATGACCACGTTTACGCCGGATTTGAGAAGCAGGTAGACCGAAGCCATGCCGATGGAATGGGAGAACAGCGACCCGCCGCAACCGGGGAAATAGAGAACCGTGTTGTCGCTGGCGGCTCTGGGGTTCTTGAAGACCGAACCGCCTTCGAGTTCCAGCGTTTCGAACAGGTTCCTGAAATCAATATGCGGGCTGCGGCTCTTGATAATCGGGGATTCGATGCGTGAGAGCCAACGGGCCGGGATCATTCCGAGGGTTTTGTCCTGAAGGGATTGTCCTACAGACAGGAACTTCGCCACAACCGGCAGGTTGGACGCCGGGTTTTTGGACATGTTGCGGAGAACGATCTGTTTGAACGCGTGACCGGATTTGCCCTTGGAGTCGAGGAATGACCGCATGGACAAAGCTGCCCCGGCAGAGTCGATCTTGACCGGACAAGCCGCCTGGCATTTGCCGCAGGCCGTGCAATGGTCCATCAGGTTGCGCAGTTCGGCCATGAGTTTTGCGGAAGGTTCGCCGGTCTGGACCTGTGAATAGTATATACCTTCGATGAGAGCGCCGAGGCTGATATTCTTGTTGCGCGGATGAAACAGGAGGCCCTTGGCCGGAAGGTACATGGGGCAGACCTGTTTGCATTTGCCGCAGCGAGTGCAGGTCTGGATGTTCCGCAAAAGCCCCATGAGGGCTTCCTTGTCCTTGAGCGCGGTGGCATCAAGATCCTTGATAAGTCTGTTGAACGAGAAAGTGAACGGCACACTCGGGAGTTTCCGTGCGGTGAGTTTGCCCGGATTGAGGATGTTGTTCGGGTCCACTTGCTTCTTGTAATCGGCCAGTGCCTTGATCTTCTTGTCGCTCAGGAAGGCGATCTTGGTAATGCCGATACCGTGTTCGCCCGACACCTCTCCGCCCATTTCCAGAACCTTGGTCATGACGACTTCAGCGGCTTCGTGTGCCGAGGCGAGCATCTCAGGGTCGTTGGAATTGACCGGCAGGTTGACGTGGCAGTTCCCGTCACCCGCATGCATGTGGTTGGCAATGACGATGCGCCGAAGCTGCATGTCCTGCCACATGGCTTTAATTTCACGGTCCAGACGAGGGTATGAATCACGCAGTTTCAGGAACAGGTAACGGCACTGGGCCTCCTGTTCGGTGTCGGAGAAGTTCTGAGAGGTGATCTTGCCGCTCAGAATGTCGTCGATACGTCCAAACGCTTCCCGGATGTCTGCGTCATCGTCGTTCACGCCTTTCATGGCGCGCACTTTTTCGAGCGTCGTGCGGTAGATCTTTGCCAGATAGATGAGGTTCAGGTCTTCGAGGAAGTCGGAGAATTCCGGGATGACATCCATGGGGATGACAACGTCTTCGTTGATTTTGAACCCGGAAGTGCGTTTGGCGATGGCCGACAGTTTGTGGCGATCTTCCCAGAAAATCTCGGCTTCCTTGTCGTCTCTGGCCGCAAAAATATCCACGCCGTCAAAAGGCTGGGCTATGGCAAGTACGTTCTGACATGCCGCGTCCAGTGCTTCCTGATCGTCGGAATCCAGTTGAAGGATGAGGACGGAAATGGGGTTGCCTTCATACTGGGTGGACTTGGTCTGGTAGTCGATGGCCTGGACGTATTTTGGACCAAACTCCTCCAGAGCGGAAATCTTCACCAGATCGCCTTCCTCGCGGATGGTGTCGCGCAGGCCGACAACGTCTTTGATGACGAGCATGGCATTCCGCATAGAGCGACCGAAAAATTCCAGACAGAGCACGCGGGAGTGTGCAAGGGCGGGGTAGCAGACAAATCGGGCCACGGTGATGATGCCGTCAGTGCCTTCCTTCTGCACGCCGGGCAGACCGCCAAGGTATTTGTTGGAAACGTCTTTGCCGAGACCTTTGCCCCGGATTTCACTGCTGTCGAGTGTGACGGTATCGATCTGGTGCCCGTTTGCATCGAAAACTTCAAAGGTCGCCGTTTCGCCTTCATAGATCTTGTGGCGCGGATGATTCTTGCGGCGGACCTCGATGAGCGAACCGTCGGGTTTGACCATGCGGTAGCTCAGGATGTTGTCGATGGTGGTGCCGTATTCAAAGGCGAACGGGCCACCGGCGTTTTCGGAGATGTTGCCGCCGATGGAAGAACCTGCCTTGGAGGCCGGGTCCACTGTGAAAAGAATATCCTTTTTTGCGGCGGCCTGGATTGCGTTCAGCGTGATGACACCGGATTCCAACGTCATGGTGCGTTCATTCGGGTCAACGTCAAGAATGTCCTTGAATCTGGCGAGGGAAAGGATGACTGACCTTGCTTCCGCCGGAATTGCACCACCGGTAGCTCCGGTGCCGCCACCACGCGGGATGATGCCGAAGTGCATCTCATTGGCGAGTTTGACGATTCCCTGAATCTGCGCCTCGGTCTCGGGGAAGAGGACGAGCATCGGCAGTTCCATGCGCAGGTCCGTTGCGTCGGTGGCTGATTCCACACGAGAGTGTGGGGCATCTCCGATGCATTCTTCAGGCATGAAGTGCCTGAGTTGTTTGATGATCTGTTCGCGGAAAGCTATTTCCCGGTCGTAGCGCTCCCAGAATAATTCGATTCCTTTTGTCAGGATGGTACCGAATTCCTTGTCGAGGGAGGGTCTGGACATGTTCAGTCGACGGGTAACGGATTTTTTGACCAGTGATGCGTCGATGAACGGATTATAGCGCACAAGGAAAAGTTCTGCGGCCAGATTGGCAGCAAGCTTTTTAACATCCTCGGGCCAGTGTGCGTACTGCTCCATGTCAACCACGCCCAAGGCGCGAGTGATGAGCTGTTCGTCTGATATCGAAATGTGGGGGCCAAGCTGAGCCATGTCTTAATACTCCATGGAAATGGGTGAAGAGAGTGTGAATAAGCGGTTTTTCCCCGAATGGCAAGCATCGGAGCAGGAGGGAAATATGAAAAATCGGTGCCATTCGATGGTGTCGTTTCTGGACATTGTGCAGTCTCCGGTATAGTGAACGACGACGTTTTTTCCACCTTTTCTTTCTACAGCCACAGTGAGAGGATACGCCATGAGTCTGTCAAAATTCGCATCGCTCAAACTTTTCATCACAGGTCCAACCTATATTCGTGACGACGTTAAGGCTGCGGCTTCGTTGCCGGAATTCGGTCATCGAGATAGTGAGAATGATCTTCGTTTTAAGCCCATTCGTCAGCATTTGCGTACGTTGGCTGGATGTGGTGACGATTACGAACCGATTCTTGTTCTGGGGTCAGGTTCTTCGGCAATGGAAGCATCAATCCGTTCATTGGTGGCCGATGACGATGTTTTGCTGAACGTGTCCGTGGGCGCATTCGGTGACCATTATCACACTATCGCCATTGCTAACGGGAAGCAATCCACGAATCTCAAGTTTGAATACGGTCAACCCATTGATCTGAACGTGTTGGAACAGAAGCTCAAGGAATTGAAGCCGGATGTGGTTTCCTTTACCCACAATGAAACATCCACTGGCGTAACCAACGACATGAAGGCTGTCTGCGCTCTCATTCGTCAGCATGGTGCCATGCCTCTGGTGGACGGTGTTTCCATATTCGGTGGCGCGGAACTTGATCTGACCAATTCCGGAGCTGCCATGTACGTGACCGCCACCCAGAAATCCCTGGCTCTGCCTGCCGGATTCGGTATCGGATTCGTATCACAAGAAGCTGAAGAAAAGGCTCTGCGTGTCACCAACAAGGGCCATGCCCATGACATCACCCGTCAGCTTGCCTGTGCCCGAAAGAACCAGACGCTGACGACCCCCAACGGTGCACTTGTCAATCAGATGGCCGTTCAGCTCGATCGCATCGTTAATGAAGAAGGCGTGGAAGACCGTTTTGCCCGTCATATTCAAATGCGCGATATGGTTGAGTCGTGGGTGGCCGGGCTGGATGGATTCGAGATGTTTGTGCCCGAAGGCTATCGTTCCGTGACCATGTCCGCCGTGGTGTGTCCTGAGGGTGTAACCCAGGCACAGCTCAAGGAGACCGTCAAGGAAGCCCTGCGCGGCAAAGGCTACCTTATGGACCCCGGATACGGGAAGCTCAACGCTCAGTTGGAAAAAGAAGGGAAACGTCAGATTATCCGTATCGGTCATATGGGCGACATAACTCCTGATATGCTTGCGGAATATCTTGATGTGCTCGAAGTCGAATTGAAAAAACTGTAGATTTATTCCAATACGTTATGTTTTAATTGTTCAAGACCGGGATTTCTTCCCGGTCTTTTTTTGGTCTGTTACAATTGTGTGAATGTGGTTTTTATAATAGTATTATAGGTTTTGTTTTGGGATAATAGTTATCATTTTGCTACAAAAGTTATTAATAAGAGAGTGTTATGTTTCAATCCTTGAAGTTGAGAACCAAACTTTTCCTTGGTTTCGGCCTGGCCGCCGGATTGCTTGTGGTTGTTGTGGTGCTTTATCAGTTCGCTATGTCTGGTTCTGTCACCGCATTCCTCGATTTGATGAATGAGGAAGTTGCCATTCAGGTCCATGCGGAAACAGCGGAAATAAGCATGTTGCAATGTCGGCGTAATGAGAAAGATTTTTTATTGCGTAAAGACCTTAAATATAAAGACGAACTGCATGAAAATCTGGCGAGCGTGGTCAAGAATGCAGACGCCATAGTGCCGCTGGCGAGGTCTGTCGGCAGTGAAGACTTGGCACGTCTTGCCATGTCTATCAAAGGGGCGGCAGATAAATACGAATCCGCATTCGTCGCTTTGACACAAGCCTGGGAAAAGCGAGGGCTTACTCATGATTCCGGGTTGCAGGGAGCTTTTCGCAAGGTGGTCAGGGATGCGGAGATGGCTTTTGAAAAGCATCAGGTGCAGGACCTGTATATTGATCTTATGCTTATGCGCAGGTGGGAAAAAGATTTCAGCCGAACACGTGCAACCCGATATCACGATAGGATGATTGCAACGCAGGAGTCCTTTGCAAGGAAGCTTGCTCTGCGTGAGGACAAGTCCGAGGCTTTACTTGAATCCGAACGGGGATTTGAGGCCTACGTGAAGGCTTTTTCTGAATATGAAAAGGCAGGCACTGCGGGTAACTATGAAGCTGTGCGCAGTGCTGCAGAGACCATGGAACAGGGGCTCAATTCGCTGTTTGTCCCTGATGTTAAAGGGCTGCTGCTGATGATTCGCCGAGGAGAAAAAGATTATCTTCTGCGTGGTTCCGAGAAGTATGTGAAGGTCACTCATGCCAACGTGGATGCGTTGGTCAGTGCTTTTAAAAACTCGGACGCGGACCCGAAGTTTGTGGAGCAGGCGATTGCCATGGGTGAGGCATATAGGGCTGCCTTTGACGCACTTGTTGCCGAAGATATTCATATTCAGTCTATCGTTGCCGAGATGCGTGAAGCCGTACACGCCATTGAGCCTGTTGTTGATAAAATTGCTCATGATGCCTGGGAAATGGCGAAAGCCAAGGCTTCAAGCGTTGAATCAGACGCATCCACCATGGGAACCATCGCTATTCTTGTTGGTCTTTTTGCAGTTATTGGTGGCATTCTGACAGCCTTGATAATCGTTCGAAGTATTCTGAGGCAGTTGGGAACCGATCCCAAGGATCTGGTTGAAATCACACAGCAGATCGCTCAAGGGAAGCTGGGCGTCTCATTTGAGGGTACGCCTGATATCAGCTCTGTGTATGGTGCCATGAAGGTCATGGTGGATCGGTTGACCGAAATCCTTGGTCGTGTGTCCAACTCGGCCGCTTCTGTAGCCTCCGGCGCAGAAGAATTGACGGCTACGGCGGAGACTGTTTCGAACGGTGCCAACCAGCAGGCCGCAGGGGTGGAAGAGGTCTCTTCCAGTGTTGAGGAGATCACCGCAAGCATCCAGCAGAACTCTGAAAATGCGACCTCCACTGAAACCATCTCGCGGCAGGCGAGTGAAGATGCTCAAGAAGGTGGCAAGGCCGTGGACGCTACGGTTTCTGCAATGCGTGAAATTGCCGAGAAAATTTCAATTGTTGAGGAGATTGCTCGTCAAACCAACCTGCTGGCACTCAATGCGGCTATCGAAGCTGCACGGGCCGGAGAACAGGGGAAAGGGTTTGCCGTTGTTGCTGCGGAGGTCCGAAAGCTTGCTGAACGCAGTGGTGCGGCCGCCGCGGAGATCAGTGAATTGTCCGTGTCTTCAGTTGCTGTTGCAGAGAAGGCTGGAAGCATGCTTGTCAAGATGGTTCCCGATATCCAGAAAACATCAGATCTCATTCAGGAGATCAGTGCTTCCAGTCGTGAACAGGCGGAGGGCGTGCGCCAAATCAACAATGGCATTCAGCATCTGGATTCTACTGTTCAGCAAAATGCCTCAGCTTCCGAAGAACTTGCTTCAACTGCCGAAGAATTATCTGCACAGGCTCAGCAGTTGCAGATGGCGATAAACTATTTCGATGTGTCGGGAGTTTCTCGTTTTCAATCAGGGAATGGGGTTGCAGCCTTGCCTGTGGCCAAAGATGTACCCGATGATGGATTTGATCGTTTCTAGTAGATAGCTGAAAAGATGAAAAGGCCCGGCGCGATGCGTCGGGCCTTTTTTTGTGCATTATTTTCTGGCGAGCAGCCAGATGACGTGCACCAGTCCGGGGAAGTATCCGAGAAGGGTCAACAGCAGGTTAACCCAGAATTGCAGGCCGAGGCCGACTTTCAGAAATGCCCCGATGGGCGGAATGAGCACGGAAATAATGATGCGAAGCAGTTCCACGTGGGCTCCTTTGAAAAAGGTGAATACTATGCTTTCCCATTACCTACTTTTGCGGTTTGTTTCAATCCTCTCTCGGAAAAGAGCCTTTACTTCCAGGTCAGGGAATGGTGAGTCCAAGTGCCTGATTGATTTCCGGTGTCAGGTGCTTCGTTATGTTTGCATAAGGGATGGTCACTACCTGTTCTCCATAGGAGTAAGGAGCAACCTGATAGTGCGGAAAAATGAAAGTCACACCTTCGTCATTCAGGATGAAGCGTGAAAAATTTTCTTCCAAAGGTTCGGTGCCGTCAAAAATCATGTCCCGGATTCCAGAATCGAGCGTGTTTACCAAGACTGCACGACAGATGACTGAGATTGCCGGTAGTGTGGTCTCCATATTCGAGATAAGTTCTTCCAGTGTGACAGTGTCGCCGTTTGCCATGTCGAAAACCCATGTCATGGGCCAATGGTTTGGGTGGGCGCCGCCTGTATAAACATCTACATCCAGTTTAACCGAAGCGAGACGGCCGGAAGCGACTGACCAGACGCTGTAGTTCATCGTCATGTCATATTTATGAGGAAAGTCCGACAGGTCGTGGTCCGGGTCGAATTTCTTGAAATCGAACAGACGATATCCGACCCAGTCGCGGATTGTTCGGCTGGCCTTTTCTGCACAGAGTACGGGATAGCGGACGTCCACCATGAATCCGGCGGTTTCTTCTGCTACATGGATATCAGACAGGACGAGGGGAGTGCATGTGGATTTTGCTGCAAGCAGCACCGGGGTGAACAGGATGAACATGATCGCGACCGAAAGAGTGCGGATGGCGTGCATGGTTTCTCCTTTTATTTTTCGAGCAACAGTTTCCTTTGACCCCAGACCGCCTGACCGAGCGAAATACATCCGTCATTGGGCGGGAGCTGGCGATGAACCAATGGAATCAATCCCGCGTTTTCGAGAGCCCGGGGCAGTTGCGTGGCAAGAGTCAGGTTCTGCATGACCCCGCCTGACAGGGCAACGTGATGGATGTCCAGCACCATGGAAAAGGAATAGACCATTTCTGTCAGGCCATTGATCAACCCCAGGTGGAATCGACGGGCAATTATTGGAACCGGAACTTTTTTTTCCAGATCTTCCAACACGCCTTGTACCAGAGAAAGCGTGTTCAGGGAAACAGGGTCGTCGGATTGAAGCGGGCAGGGATAGGCGCCTGTCTCGGACAGGTCCTGAATTTTTTCCAGCAGGATTGCGGCCTGCCCTTCATAGCTGATGGTGTCGACCAGTCCGCAGAGTGCGGATACGCCGTCGAACAGTCGTCCGCAACTGGATGTCTCGGGTGCATTGATGCCCTTTTCCAGAATCTGCGGCAGGAAACGGCTTGGAGTTTCAAAGTTCGCGAGCCAGGGCCATGCGTATTTTTCCGGTTCCCTGATGCCGATTTCCCAGAGCGCGGCCTGGGCGATACGCCATGGTTCCTTGACTGCGGCTTCGCCGCCGGGCAGCCGGATGCGTGAAAAATGGGCCAGTCGCTGGTGCTCCAACTCTTCGGGCATGACCATGAGACACTCGCCACCCCATATGGTGCCGTCTTCACCGTAGCCTGTGCCGTCGAGGGCCAATCCAATGACTGGGCCGGTATGCTTGTTTTCTGCAAGGTTGGCGTAGATGTGGGCGTAATGGTGTTGCAGGGTCGCGACAGGAATACCCCGTTCCCTGCCGATGTCTTCAGCAAGGGTGGAGGTCATATAGTCCGGGTGCAGGTCGCGAACGATAAGTTCCGGCTGGACCTGTAGGATGTCCTGCAAATGTGTCTGGATTTCCCTATGGAACTCCATTGTCTCCAGGTTGGACATGGTGCCGATGTGCTGACTGGTGAAAGCCTGGTCTCCCTTGGTCAGCGTCATGGTGCACTTGAGTTCAGGGCCCATGCCCAGCACGGTAGGTCCCTTTTCGGGAATGAAGACCGGGGCAGGGACGAATCCTCGGGCACGGCGCATGAAAATAGGTTCGTTGGTCGCCGGATTGACGCGAAGAACCGAGTCGTCCGTGCGGATGAGTATATCCCGATTATGGAACAGAAAAATATCCGCAATGCCGTTCAGTCGCGTCTGGGCTTCGTCGTTGTCCAGACAGATGGGTTCGGAACTCATATTGCCCGATGTCATGACCAGAGCGGGGATGTCATGTGGTGTTGCATCAGCAAAGTCGCCAAGCAGGATGTGGTGCAGTGGGGTGTAGGGAAGCATTATCCCCACGAAATTCGTGTCCGGGGCGACCTGCTCCGCGAGGGGAAACGGTTCATGTTTTGCGGCAAGCACGATGGGGCGGTGCAGCCCGGTCAACCACTCCTCTTCAGCCGAAAGAATGTTGGCAAGCTTCCTGGCGTGGGCGATGGTCGGGATCATGACAGCCAGCGGTTTGTCCGGGCGGTGTTTGCGCTGTCGTAGAGTCCTGACTGCTTGGTCTGACATGGCGTCACAGACAAGGTGGAATCCGCCAAGACCTTTGACAGCCGCTATTTTCCCGTTGGCGAGTTCAACCGCAAGTGTTCTGAGAGCATGGTCCCCCTCGGCAATGGTGGTTCCTTTGCCGTCCGTGAGCCAGACCGTGGGACCACAGTCCGGGCAGGCGTTGGGCTGGGCGTGAAAGCGGCGATCGAGCGGATCTTCGTATTCTTCAAGACAGTCGTTGCATAGTGGAAAGCAGGCCATGGAAGTCTGGGGCCGGTCATAGGGGATGGATCGTGTAATGGTATAGCGCGGCCCGCAGTTTGTGCAGTTGGTGAACGGGTATCGGTATCGACGGTTTGCCGGATCGGCCATGTCGTCAAGGCAGTCCTGACAGGTGGCGACATCCGCGCTGATGAGGACCGAATGACCTTGTCCGCCAGTTGATTTGAGGATGATGAATCCTTCCTCGTTCTCCACTACAGGCAGATCTTCAAAGTCCAGAGTGATGATCTTTGCCAGTGGAGGAAGGTTTTCAGCCAGGTCATCGGAGAAACCTGTGACTTGTTCAGGTGTGCCCTGAATTTCGATGAGTACACCGGCAGAGGAGTTGTTAACCGAGCCCGATACTTTGTTGTCCAGAGCCGTCCGGTAGACGAAGGGCCGGAATCCTACGCCTTGCACCTGCCCGGTGATGGTAAACTTCTGCCGCATGAGAATCATGCAGAGTCCATACAACTCCAGCCCTCTGAGCGCAAGTGGTCACTGTTTTTTGAAATGCTTCAATAAACCACGAATTCTGCCTTTGATAACCCGCGAGGGTGCGAAGGAGAGTTCGCGCTCCGGTGACAGGGTGAACCCGGTGGTGTCGAACCCGGTGGGCGGTTCCAGTGGGAAGTCTATGTCTTTGGTGCGCGCGCCGGGCATGTCGCGGACCTGCGCTTCATTCCATAACGGTATGCGGTCGGGAGTCAGATCGAGTACGGTGTAAGCCGCTGTGTCCATAGCGATGCCGTTTATGGATGCGCCGAGCAGGCCAAGTTCAAAGGGGGTACCGTTGATAGGCCCATCTTCGTGCATGGCATGGATGCCGTCCATGAGGTGATGACAATGCGGCAGGGCTTCGTAAACATCCATAAGCATGGAGCGGAAGATGTCGCGGCTATGTCCGAGACGATTGTGGGCCATGGCCTTGCGGAAACCGACCACACAACCGAACAGATTTTTGACCGATCCGGTCATGACCATCTGGCAGTGAACCTTGAGTTTTGGCAGGTTGAGAATGAGGTCTGCATCCAATGCGTCCTGCGAGATGCCTATTGAACCGCCGTGCGACAGCTCAAGCGGAACGGCTCGTTTCAGATTTGTCACCTTCAGGCCAAGCGCGCCGACTGCCTTGGTCAGCCCGGAATTCCGGGCCACATAAGCGGCAGGGCCGAGAGCCGGGGAGTCTGCCACGGTTACGTGAGCGTCGTGATCTAAAAGCCACGCGCATGCCGCTTTGACGATTTCTGGGCTGGTGGTGCAGTGACGGGCATTGCTGCCGTTTACCAGGTTCGGTTTGACCAGTATTCGTTGCCCAGGTGTGATATTCAGGCCGGATGCTGTCAGAACCTTGGCTACAGCTGATTTCAGTTGGGCGGGGGTGTAGTCTGGGACGTTGAGGATGGCAACAGATGGGCGCATGACCGTCAGCATAGGCGGGAGCTTGATTGAAGACAAGATAAAGCAGTTGCCTCCTGACGAAAGAAGAGGAAGAATGTCGCCCATGCATACATTGATTTCATTGAATGACGTCACCGTGACCCGTGGGGGAAAGACTCTGCTCGGTCCAGTGTCGTGGCACCTTGAACAGGGGCGGCATGTGGCTGTGACTGGCTTCAATGGGGCGGGCAAGACCACGTTTCTTCGTCTTGTGCGTGGTGAACTGCTACCGGATTCAGGCGGCCGTCGCGTGTATGACTTCGGGCATGGAGAGCAACATTCAGTGCTCGGCCTGCGTCATCGAATCGGCATGGTGTCGGCTGACATGCAGGATTTTTACGGTTTGCATACGCCGCATGTCACTGGTCGGAATGTCATTTTGGCTGGATTCTACGATACCCCTATCTTGTATGATACGCCGACAACGGAACAGGAAACTGCGGTAGATGAGATAATTGATCTGCTTGGTCTTCATGCTCTGGCTGAAAGCAGGTTAGGAACACTTTCCACAGGGCAGGTGCGCAAACTGCTCGTGGCTCGTGGACTGGTTGTAAAGCCAGATGTCCTGCTGCTGGATGAATGTCTGGACGGCTTGGACAGCTCGTCGCGTAGCGAGGTGCTGCAACTGCTTGATGTCGCAGCAGAGCGGACGACGTTGGTCTGTGCTGCGCATCGGGCAGGAGATCTGCCTGATTGCATTGCGCACGCCATGATTCTTGAAGATGGTGTTATCGTGTCGGAAGGTGGCAGGGATGAGGCTTTGCAGATATTGCAGGCTAGTGCGCCGGACCTTGCGGCCTGTGATCTGCCTGCGGCTATCTTTGATCCGAGTATGGAATATCTTTTGCGCATGGAGCATGTTTCAGTCGTTCAGGACGGGAAGCGCATCCTTCATTCCATTGACTGGGAGATTCTGCCCGGGGAAAATTGGATGGTGATCGGAGCAAACGGTGCTGGAAAGTCGACGTTGCTCAAACTTATCATGAGTGAAATAGCGCCGTATGCCGATGACCAGGAAGGCGTGGGTGTCATCAGACGGCTCGGTGGTATGACCATGGATGAAGCACGGCCCTTGATCGGCGTGGTGTCGCCCGACCTGCAGGCCGGGTATGCGCGTGAACTAGGCTGGGAAGTGACGGCGGAAGAAACGGTCATGTCTGGCTATCGGGGCAGTGTGGGCATGCTGGACGAGCCGACGAGTGAAGAGAAGCTAGGAGCGGCGCGCTGGCTTGAAATGGTCGGACTGTCCGGGTTGGAATCCCGGCGATTGCGACACATGTCGTATGGACAGCAGCGCAGGGTTTTTCTGGCACGGGCCATGGCTCCGGGACCGAAGCTGCTTCTGTTGGATGAACCCCTGTCTGGTCTGGACAGTGCTTCTCGCGCATTTATGAGAGAGATGATTCAGCGACTGGGGGAGTCGGGGACGCCGCTTGTTCTTGTCACGCATCATGCCGATGACAGGGTGTCAACACTCAATCGTGTGCTGATGTTGGAGCAAGGCCGGGTGCGGTTTCGTGGACCGCGTGATGAGTATGTCATGGGATAATTGGATAAATAGTTTTTTTTATAAAATGAAATAAATTTTAAAAAATAACTTGACATATTTCGATTTTTAACAAACTGTCCTCATGAATGTACCAGTGGAGCCCATGGGGGCGCGGTCTGAATGTTGGCCGGTGCTGGTTGGAAATAGAACAGGTATATCGAGAAGCAGTGTGCGCATCGTGTACACTGCTTCTTTTTTTATCGGTGCACGTGCACCATATCATTATTTTCAGGAGTTTTTATTATGTCTAAGAACATCTACATCGGCAATCTGCCCTGGTCCGCAACTGAAGACGAAGTCCGTGCTGCTTTCGAAGCATACGGTCAGGTTTCTTCTGTTAAACTCATCGAAGACCGTGAAACCGGTCGCCCGCGCGGCTTTGGTTTTGTCGAGATGGATGACGATTCCGGTGCTCTGGAAGCTATCGAAGCTCTGGACGGCAAGGATTTCGGCGGCCGTAACATCAAGGTCAACGAAGCCAAACCTCGCGTGGAGCGTCCCCGCTGGTAGTTTTCCGCTTTCAAGCGTAAGCTAGGCTATGAAAGCCCGTCTCTCTTTAGGGAGGGACGGGTTCTTTTTTCCGATTCTTTCAGGGTCGGATACACTTTTGTAAGGAGATCGAATTGGCAAAGCCCAATTACAAGTTCGCGAAGCGTCAGAAGGAATTGGCAAAGAAAAAGAAGAAAGAAGAAAAAAAACAGCGTAAATTGTTCAAGGCGCAGGACGGGTTCGATCCTGCTGAAGATGGCGATGAAAACGACGAAGTCGTTGAGGGTGCCGTCGAGGATGCCGCTGAAGAGAAGACGGAAGCTGCTTCCTAGCAGTTTTTAGTCCTTCCGGCACAAAGCGCCAATCACGTTGCAAATATGCTGATCAATGGGTAATGTTTGTGCATCAACTCATGGGAGGCTGCTGTGCGGTGTGAAGGCGAAGTGACTTGGTTCAATGAACAGAAGGGGTTCGGATTCATCACGAGTGAAGACGGACAGGATGTTTTTGTTCACTATACCGAAATTGTTCGCGATGGGTTTCAAACCCTGGAACCGGGCGAACAAGTGACTTTCGGTCTTATCGACGAGGAAACCGGCCCCAAGGCGGTCGATGTCCACCTCAAGAACGACGGCCCCCCGTCGACATTGCTCTAAAACTATCCCAACCCGATGCCCGGCGTCATTTCAAGGCCGGTCAAATCCGTTTCATACCCGCCGAGATCTTTGATCTTTGCTTTGACCTCATCTGTGCGGATCGTGGCTATGAGCGTCTGAATGCGTTCGTCGCTTATGGATGCCGTGGGAATGACTAGATCATATCGTTCATGGGCCAGCGGCACGAAGTCGAGGTCCAGCGCTTTTGCTGCGGCAAAGATACCCAGACCGCAGGATGCCGCGCCGGTCAGGACGTTCACAGCCACGGCCATGTGCGTGAATTCTTCGTTGTCATATCCATGAACATCACGCGGGTTGATGGCTGCTTCCTTGAGGTGGTGGTCCAGAAGAATTCTGGTCCCGGCTCCGCGCTGACGGTTGATGAAGATAATGTCCTCACGGGTCAGGTCTGTTACGCCACGGATACCGAGTGGGTTGCCCTTGCTTACAATGAGTCCCTGATGTCGGATGGCGAGGTTGACCACGGTCATAGGCATATCCGGCAGATAGCGGGCAATGAACGGGAAGTTGAAATCTCCAGTCGCCGGGTCGAACAGGTGCGCGCCAGCGAACAGGGCGGAGCCTGCCTTCAATGCAGTCAGGCCGCCCATGGACCCGGCATGGCTGGATACAAGGTGCATGGGAACGGCTAACCCCATAAGTTCGTTTGCGAGCAGGTCGAGTGTGTTGTCGTGGCTTCCTACATGAACCAGAACCCTGTTCAGGTCGTCTTTTGGTACGAGCAGTTCAGCGTTCAGCGAATCCCCTTGTTCCACGCCTTCCACCTCTTCTGGGATATAGGCCACGGCCTGTGCCTTGGTCATGGTGGTAATCATGCCTGCGCCGCGAGCGAGCGGTGCCGCGACAATCTTGTTTCCGATTCGACCTGCGGCCAGCCGGATGGCTTCGCGCATGCCTGCTTTCGACGGCGTTTTGCGAGCCAGTGTTATTTCAGCCATATGCCGTGCAGGCAAAGCCTTGCCCATGAGCCAATGGAGAATCGGGGCGAGAATTTTTTCATGACAGACGATGGCGGATACCGGATATCCCGGTGCGCCCACGAGCAAACGGCCCGGATAGCCACTGCGTTCATCTGTTACGGCGAGCAGGGTGGGTTTACCCGGCATGACCGAGATGCCGTGCACTAATACCGAGCCGATGGATTCGAAGACCTTTTTTGAGTAATCCTTGCTGCCTGCACTGGAACCGGCACCAACTATCACGACATGACACCCGCTTTCGAGGCCACCCATGACAGCTGTACGGAGTGTGTCCTCATTGTCAGGGACCGGCGATGACCATGAAGCTTCAATACCCCATGAGTTCGCATAGGCTTTGAACACTTGAGAGTTTGATTCAATGACCTGTCCAGCCTGCGGTTCGGGTTTGTCCAGAAAATTGAGCACCTCATCGCCCGTTGGCAGAAATACAGCCTTGACCTTTTCCCTGACTTCTATCTCATAAATACCAGCCGAAAGCAGTGCTCCGATGTCAGAGGGTGTGAGTTCGCGGTTTTGCGGAATGAGCAGCTCAGTGGCAACAATGTCTTCACCTATGCGTCGGACGTGCTGCCAGGGGAAGGCCGGAGTGTCGACAAGAACCGTGACTTCATCTTTTTGCACGACGTTTTCGATCATGATGACCGCATTGGTTCCGTCAGGCATCGGGTTGCCTGTGTTCACGAATTGAAATTGATTCGGGTGACTCAGATGGACAGGTTTGTCATCTCGGGCGGCAAAGGTGGATTCCGCCTGAATGGCAATTCCGTCCATGGCAGCGGCGTGAAAAGTCGGGGAAGAGCATCTGGCAAAAATCGGCCCGGCCGTTACCCGTCCGGCAGCTTCGTGCGTGGGTATTATTTCGTTTCCCATAAGGGCCGTCCGATCCAGTGCCCCCTTGGCACGTTTGACAGCCACCTCGGGCGGAATCGTTTCCAAGTAAATATTTCGTTTCGTCATTCTCGATAACTCCTTGCATCAACCCGGAACACTTCCCTCAAAGATCCCGAATAATACCGCCCTGTATTTGACCGGCAACAACACAAATCGCATAAAAAAGTTCAGGAAAGAGAAGGGGCGGGCGGCTGGTGAAAGAGGAAAAACTCCCTTTTTGAAGGGGCCATCTCTTCCCCCAGTCGCCGGAGGCATCCCCATTGTTTAATCGTGCTGGAACTGACCGTCTTTGTAGATGACGAGTTCTTCGCCGCCTTTGAGAGTGGCTGTGACCGTTTTCTGTTCGGTATTGACCAGATCCCAATGCAAAGCGGAATCGTTGAATCCAAATTCCTTTTTCTTTGCTTCATCCAGAGTGGATTGGTCACCTGCATACGTGTCTGCGTAGGATGCGCCCACCGCGACGTGGCAGTTGCCCTGGTCTCCGCCAAAGTTCTCATCAAACAGCGTGTTCGCCATGAACGCACTGATCTTGGAGAACCGACGGTCAGTCAGGGAAAATTCGCCGAGTCGGTTGGCTCCTTCGTCCAGGGTCAACTGCTTGGCGACGAATTCACCGCCGGTTTTGGCTTCGGTCTTGACTGCAATGCCTTTCTCGAAGGTCAGCTTGACGCCTTCCACGAAGTTGCCGGAACGGAACGAGGGCTGGTCTGCATAGTAAATGCCTTCGGTGCCGCGCCAGTCCGGGGAAAGGAAAATTTCGAAAGAGGGGATATTGTGACCGGATACGCCGAGCCAGCGGCGCTCTTTACCCGGCACCACGATGAGGTCCGTGTTCTTGCTTTTGACATTGACGTGTTCAATGTCAAGGCTGTTGAGCCATCCCTTGACCTTTTCGGCCTGCTCAAAGATTTCTTCCCATCTGGCAGGTGGATTCTCGTCGTCGAGGAAGCAAGCCTTGACCACCTGGGCTTTGAATTCGTCCATGGACAATCCTGCGGCCTCGGCCAGAGCCTTGGTCGGGTAGATGCAGAGCGTCCAGCCAAAATCGCCGGTCTGCTCACGTTTTTCCATGATGTCGCGCATGAATTTACGAGCTACGGCGGCCTGACCGATTCGTTTGGGGTCCACGTTCTGGAGGTGTGTCAGCGAAGACGGAGCAATAAGCGAAATCAGTCCGTTCAGGTTGCCGACGAATTCCCTGTCTCCGGCGGGGATGCCTGTAAGCTGGGCTTCGGTCCCCTTGCCATAAAAGGACAACTCCATGTTGGAGGTCATATTCTGGCGCGGAACGGGGTTGATGCCTTTTTCCATGAGAAGGTCGAACATGGTCTCAGCCAGGGGCAGGGCTTCGGTGTCGAAACGAAGCAGCACGAAATCACCCGGCTGGTACGGCTCTGTGCGAGCGGTTGAAAGACCCCACCACAGGGTTTCTGCGTACTTTCTGAGTTCTTTTTGCGTAAACATATATATCCTTTTTCGTTTGACGGTGATGTGCTTTTGTTGGTGAAGGATAAACAAGTATGAAGAGTATCACAACCTTATTGAACTCTCAGTAGATTTGATACTCATCTGAAAAGCGGTTTCATGTCTTGACACAGGGCGACCTTGGTTATATCAGCAATTCGTGTCCGGCTTTTTTGACCGGATAAAAAATGAATGAGTGTGTTGATGACCGTTTTGCATGGCTGACGACACACAAGAACAGGCCCGCAAAATGGGCGTCCCAAATTATTTCTGGAGGAAAAAATGGGCTACACTATCACTATCGACACTGACAAATGCACCGGCGACGGCGAATGCGTGGACGTTTGCCCCGTAGAAGTTTACGAGCTTCAGGACGGCAAAGCCGTTGCAGTCAACGAAGACGAATGTCTCGGTTGTGAGTCCTGCGTCGAGGTTTGTGAATCCGACGCTATCACCATCGAAGAAAACTAGTCTTTATTGTTCCGAATATGGTTCGGGAGCGGCAGCTTTTGCTGTTGCTCCCTTCCATTATATTCCATTAGGCATGTCATGCCGTCTCATCGCCTTCGGGCGTCTTTTTTTATCTTCCGGGCCTGCTGTATTGTTTTTCTTCCCTCGGCACGGTTGACGGCCTCAATTCACGACTTAACTAACTGGACACTATACCGCTACGGTCCACCAACGACTTGTGCAGATCTGACGAGGAGCATACTAGAATGGCGCTTGATTTTACCGAGTATTTCGAAAAGTACGAAGCCGTCGTGGCCGAGGTTGATGCCGTTTTCAAGAAATTCGAAAACGAGATGGGCGACCTGGTCAAATGCGGCAAAGGGTGTAGCGACTGTTGTTACGCCCTGTTTGATGTCACACTGGTTGAGGCCATGTACATCAACGCTAAATTCAACGAAAAATTTTCCGGCCTTGAACGATCTGTCATTCTGACGCGTGCCGACAAGGCCGACCGCCAGATTCACAAGCTCAAACGAAAGGTCTACAAAGCAAGTCAGGCGGGACAGCCTACCAACGACATCCTCTTGGAAGTTGCCAAGGCTCGAGTTCGGTGTCCCATGCTGGACGACAATGACTTGTGTTCCATTTACGAGAATCGTCCCCTTACCTGTAGACTGTATGGTGTGCCTACCTCCATTGGCGGCGTGGCGCATACCTGCAACAAGACAGGGTTCAAGGGCGGCGAAAAGTACCCCACAGTCAACATGGACATCGTTCTCGACAAACTGCTCGGCATCGGTAAGGAGTTGCAGGAGGGCATTGGTAGCCGATTCAAGGAATTGAGTGAAATGTTGCTGCCGTTGTCCATGGCTCTGGTGACAGACTATGACGAGCAGTATCTGGGCGTTGGCGAGAGAGTCAATCTGACTGTCCCCAAGGCGCGGGTCGACGAATTGGAGCAGGCTGCACCCAAAGCCGCACCTGAAGAAATCGTCGCTCCTGATGCTCCCAAGTCCGAAGCGTGTTCAACCTGTACCCAGTCCAAGTCCGCGTGCGAGAGTTGTGGTGAAACCATAGTTCTCGGTGGCGGCGGGAAGGAATAATGACCAAGACGCTTAATTATGAGGAAATGTCCGATACGGACATCGAAGCCCGCAAGAAGTTCATGTATGAAAAGATGTCGCCAAGACGTCGCAAGTTCGTGGACCGTATGGGATATGAAAATTGGGATCCCTTTGCAGCTCCGTTCGATCCCATTGATATCCGTCAGGACAAGACCGGATACACTTCAGCTGACCTTTCCATGCTTTTTATTCGGGAATCAGGGAAGCACGGAAATCAGGAGTATATCGATCAGGTCAATGAATTCAACGTCATGATGGTCATGAACTTTGAGAAAGTCCGCCCGATTTATGATTTCTGTCTCTGGTATGCGGAGCACTGTAAAAAACACGGCCTTGTGCCATAAGAAGGATACTACGCCATGGAAAAATTCAATAATCTTGACGAGTACATTGCCGATCTCAAGGCCAAGCTGGAAGCCAATCCCACTTGCGGCAACACCCATTATAATCTTGGGGTAGCCTATCTGTCCCGTCGGGACTTCATGGAGGCTGAGCGTGAGTTTCTCGACGCTATTGCCCATTCCCCGCGCATGGCTGAAGGCTACGTGCAGCTCGGTGGTATAGCCTTGCAGCGCGATGACATGGAATCCTGTCTGAATTACAATATTCAGGCCACCCAGCAGCGTCCGTTTTTTGCCGTGCCCTGGGGCAATATCGGATTCATCCTCATGCAGCAGGGAGATTTGGACAAAGCGCACAAGGCTTTGAAAAAAGCACTCAAACTTGATCCCGAGTTCGCTCAGGCTCAGGCTACCATGTCTTCCTTGTTCATCGCCATGGGTGATTATGAAGAAGCTGACAAACTGCTCAAGAAGATCTTGGAAAAGCAGACCCATTTCGGTCCTGCCTGGAATAACAAGGCCATTGTGGACGCTCATTTCGGTAAATGGGATGATGCAGCCAAATGCATTGTAAAGGCCGAAGAATCCGGCTTTGAAGTTCCGGAAGCCTTCAAGGCGGAAGTTGCTGAAAATAATAAATAGGAATTATTCCTGTTGCCTGCATCAAAAAGATGATTATATACAGGGGACCGTTGAATTGACGGTCCCCTTTTTCTTTGCAGGAGATACTATGTCAAAGTTTCGCAATACCAAGAAAACTGTTCGTGAAATACTCATAGATGATAATTGGCAGGAGCGTCTGGTTGAGTTGGACGACTTCCGTCCAGGAGAGTTGATGCCGCCGTTGCTGAGCCTGCGACTTGATCGCGATGAAGCGGTTCGCTGGCACACAGTTCCGGCATTTGGCAGGGCGGCGTCTCGTATGGCTGACGCTTCTATGGAAAAGATGCGCACCCTCATGAGGACGCTCATGTGGTATATGAACGAAGAATCCGGTAATCTGGGATGGGGGATTCCGCATTTCATGGCTGAGGCCATGGTGCAGAATGAAAAGATTGCCAATGAGTTCCATAAGATTCTGGCCTCATATATTTTCTGTGATGCCGAATGTGACGGAAATTTCCTGGACCACCCGGAGTTGCGACGTGATGTTTACTGGGGCTTGGCTCGACTGGCCAGTGTACGCCCTGAACTGGTTTCCCATGGTGAGCGTTTTCTGATTGTCGGTCTTGATGATGCAGATGCCTATAATCGAGGGTATGCAGCCTGGGTGCTCGGTCTGATTAAGGCCAACGTGGCTACAGGGAAGCTGGAAAGCCTCAAGAATGACGAAGCCGAGCTAAGGACATTCAAAGACGGCGTGATAAAGGATATGACTGTGGGGGCCATGGCGCGCGAGGCGCTGACTTGTATGGAATAGCTGACAGATGAATTGAAATGAAAAGGCCCGGTCCGCGTACGCGGACCGGGCCTTTTTGCTGGAATCTCCTGATGGTGTCCGCCGGTTTCACCGTACTATGGATAACCGGCATGAGGGGCGGCAGGTCGGTGTTCAGCCCGTAACCGTCTGTCCTATTTCCCTATCGAGCACCTTCAGCAGTCCTTCAAGGCTCACGGGTTTTGCCAGATAGTCGTTCATGCCGGCCTGAATGAACCGCTTCCTGTCATCGGCTATGCTGTATGTCGTTATGGCGATAATGGGAATGTTCGTCTTGTCGATTCCGGCTCCGCCTTCCCGTATTGCCTGTGTGGCTTGCATGCCGTCCATGACGGGCATCTGAATGTCCATAAAAATGAGTTGATGGTTATCGTTGCGAACCTTGCTCAAAGCTTCTCTGCCGTTCTTGGCGATGTCGACATGCAGTCCCTGCTTGCGCAAGAGCGTGCCTATGGCTGTTTGGTTGATGGCGTCGTCTTCGACCAGCAGGACTTTACGCCCGGCAGATGGACATTTGCATTCCTGTTGGGGAGGGCGCGGATAAGATATGTCGGCGTCGGCGGATTCGAGAGGCAGGCTAAGGAATATTTTAGTGCCGACTTCTTCTTCCGTGGATATGGTCAATGAACCGCACATGAGCTTTGTCAGTCCCTGAACGATGGATAGTCCCAGTCCGGCTCCTCCGTGTTTTCGGACGCTCACATCTGTCGCTTGTGTGAAAGACTCATGGATCATGTGCAATATGTCGTCGGGAATGCCGGGGCCGGTATCAATGATGGTAAACAACACAGTCATTTTCCCCTCAAAACTACCGGAAAGCATGACTACATTGATGGATACGGAACCTTGGTCCGTGAACTTCACCGCATTGCCGATGAGGTTGAAGAGGACGTGGCGCAGACGGACTTCGTCGCCCATCAGCAGGGTGGGAATGTCGCTGCTTATGTGTAATTGAAGGAGTATCCCTTTTTGTGCCGCCTTGTTGGAAAATATGTCAACGATGTCGGACACTGTGTTGTGGAAATTGAAGAGTTCCCGTCCGAGTTTGATTCTGTCCGTTTCAAGCTCGGTGAGTTCGAGAATGTCGCAAAGGAGATCGGATAACCGTTCTGAAGAAGTGATTGCCAGAGACACATATTCGTCCTGCTCCTGGTCGAGGGGGGTGGTCGTTAATAATTGGAGCATGCCGAGTATCCCGTTGAGAGGTGTGCGTATTTCGTGGCTCATGGTCGCGAGAAATGCACTTTTGGTCCGGGTTGCCGCTTCGGCCTTATATTTGGCCTGTCGTAATTCGTTCTTGGTGACTTCCTGTTCCGTAACGTCCTGAATGGTTCCCAGCGAACGTGTCGCGTTTCCTCTTTTGTCAAAAAAAGTCTGACAATGCTCTCGAACATAAATAGTCTCTCCGTTCTTGCGAATGATCCGATGAATGCCTTCATAGTCTTCATGGTTCTGTATTGCATGGGCATACTGAGTATGGATGGCATGACGGTCATCGGGCGGAATAAGGTCGAAAAAACTATCCAATGTGTTGTCGAATTCATGCTTTTCAATGGCGAATATGCGATAGACCTCATCCGACCATATGAGATGATTGTCGTGGATGGAGTATTCCCAGTGTCCTATGTGGGCTAGGCGCTGGGCATCTTTGTACTGTTTGTCTGCGTCTGCATCATACGTCCTGCGGGTTGCTTTTCTCCAGAGCAGGTGTATCCAGAGGCATATGAGAGCCGTCAAGGCTGCGACGAAAAGAGGGCTTTCGACGAAAACGGTCAAGTCGTTCATGAATTTTACCGTGATGTCAGTCATGGGTTAAGACCTCCGTTGACCACTTGAGAGCTGATTGTTTGCGACGACAAGGCTGTCTGGTTCACAGAGAAAGCACATTTACCAAAGAATACATGATGGACGTCTTTGGGCAATTAGAATTGGAGAAACACAGGGGTGATAACCGGTCATGCCCAGAGGGTGAGATCCATGATTTCGGTGTGTATGATTGGTTCTGTCGGGTGACTTCAAAATAAATGAAAAAACTTCAAGATTGCGCTTGACAACAAACGGCCTCACGGATAGTTTCCGTCTCGCTTCAACGAGAAGGCGCGTAGCTCAGGGGGAGAGCATTTGCTTGACGTGCAAAGGGTCGTGGGTTCAAATCCCTCCGCGCCTACCAGAACATCCCCGGAAGGGAGGCCTTAGGCCTCCCTTTCTTCGTTAACAGCTCCCGGCATTTATTGTCGGGCCAAGGAGAATAAGAAGTGCAGATCGAAGTCGCTGGCAATCCTGTTGAATTGGCCGAAGGTGCATCGTGTGCCGATGCCCTGCAAAAGGGCCTGTCCAAGAAACAGTTCAAGATGGTCGTCGCCGCCAAGTGCGAAGATACCATTCTCGACATGTCTACTGCCGTGCCGACTCCCTGTACTACCATTGAGCCCGTCTTTGCTGACAGCGAAGAGGGGCTTGGTGTTATCCGTCACTCCGCGGCTCACCTCATGGCTGAAGCTGTCAAAAAATTGTTCCCCACCGCCAAGGTGACCATAGGCCCGGCCATTCAGGACGGGTTCTACTATGATTTTGATTACGAGCGCCCGTTTACTCCTGAAGATCTGGAAGCCATCGAAAAAGAGATGCTCAGTTCCGTGGGTGCAAATAAGGATTTTGTTCGGTCCACCATGTCCAAGGATGAGGCAAAGAAACTTTTTTCCGACATGGGTGAGGACTACAAGCCAGAAATCATGGATGACCTTGGTGTCGACGAATTTTCCATTTACACCCAAGGTGATTTCGCTGACTTGTGCCGTGGGCCTCATGTAGCGCGTACCGGCATGATAAAGGCCTTCAAACTTCTGTCCGTGGCTGGTGCTTACTGGCGCGGCGATGAGAAGAACAAGCAGCTCCAGCGTATTTACGGGACTGCATGGCAGGACCCTAAGGCGCTCAAGAAGTACCTGCATCGTCTGGAAGAAGCCAAGAAGCGTGACCACCGCAAGCTCGGCAAGCAGCTTGACCTTTTCTCCTTCAATGATGAAGTCGGCCCGGGTATGTCCCTGTGGCATCCTAAAGGCATGTTGCTTCGCGCGATCCTTGAGGATTTCGAGCGCAAGGAACACCTGAAGCGCGGCTATGATCTGGTTCAGGGACCGCTTATTCTCAAACGTGAGATGTGGGAAAAGTCAGGTCACTATGAGAATTATCGTGAAAACATGTATTTCACGGAAATTGACGATCAGGCTTACGGCATCAAGCCCATGAACTGCTTGGCGCACATGATCATCTACAAGCGGAAGACCATGAGCTACCGCGATCTGCCTCAGCGGTACTTTGAGCTGGGAGTCGTGCATCGCCATGAGAAGTCCGGGGTGTTGCACGGCCTGATGCGTGTGCGTACCTTTACGCAGGATGATGCGCATCTTATCTGTCGTCCGGATCAGATCTCCAAGGAGATCATAGACCTTATTAAATTTTATCAGGACATCTATTCCCTGTTCGACTACGAGTTCGATGTGGAGCTGTCCACTCGTCCGGAAAAGTCCATTGGTTCAGACGAGGACTGGGAAGTTGCTACTGAAGCATTACGCGAGGCTTTGAACGAATCCGGCATGGAATACGCCATTAATGAAGGTGATGGAGCCTTTTACGGTCCCAAGATCGACTTCCATCTGCGTGATTCCATCGGACGGTCCTGGCAGTGCGGTACGATTCAGGTCGATTTCACCTTGCCAGAGCGGTTTGACATAGTATATGTCGGCGAAGATGGTGAAAAGCACAGACCTGTTATGATCCATCGTGCCATGCTTGGTTCCATTGAACGTTTCATCGGCGTCTTGACGGAACACTGTGCAGGTGCGTATCCTGTATGGCTGGCTCCGGTTCAGGCGCGTCTTTTGAACGTCACGGATGCTCAGCTTGATTTTGTTAATGAAGCCAAAACATTGTTTGCAAGTAAAGGAATCCGTATTGAAGCGGATACTCGCAACGAGAAGCTTGGCTACAAGATTCGGGAAGCTCAGGTTGAGAAAATCCCGTATATGTTGGTAATCGGTGATAAAGAGGTTGAGGCCGGGTGTGTTAATATCCGTTCACGAGACGGAGAAGACCCCGGGTTGGTTTCACTGGAGGAAGCCGCGCAGTTGATACTTGATGCTGCAAAGGCGCCTTTCGAAACAGGAGGAATGAGCTATAGCTTTTAGGGGTAACTACCGTCGGGACCAGGATAAAGACGAGGTCCGGCGTAATGACAGAATTCGCATCCCCAAGGTGCGGGTCGTAGATGATGACGGCGAGCAGTTGGGCGTCCTTGCAACCCGCGACGCTTTAGAGCGCGCTCGAGAGAAAGGGCTTGATCTTGTGGAGGTCGCGCCGAATGCCGACCCGCCTGTCTGTAAGATCATGGATTACGGTAAGTTTAAGTACCAGCAGCAGAAAAAGTTGCAGGAAGCAAAGAAGAAACAGACCGTTATCAAGATCAAGGAAGTCAAGTTCCGGCCCAAAACCGATGAGCACGATTACCAGACCAAGCTCAAAAAAATTGTTAAGTTCCTTGATGCAGGAGATCGCTGTAAAGTGACCATCTTCTTCCGGGGACGCGAAATCGTCCATAAAGACCGCGGGCTCATGATGCTCGACAGGGTTGTGGAGGATACGCAGGATATCGCTAAAGTCGAGAGCAAGCCAATGTCAGAAGGACGGACCATGACAATGATGCTTGCTCCCGTGAAAAAATAGAGACTCATAGGGGAGCATTTCCCTTCTGGAGGATACTACTATGCCTAAGATCAAAACTCGCCGTGCAGCAGCGAAGCGGTTTTCCAAGACCGCTACTGGCAAGTTCAAGCGTCGCCGTAAAAACCTCAGGCACATTCTGACCAAGAAGAATGCCAAGAGAAAGCGTCGCCTGGGCCAGTCCACCACAGTGGACTCCGCCAACATGAAGGCTGTTCGTCGTCAGTTGCCCAACGGCTAGCAATCCGCCTGATAAACCTGCTGGCCGCGTTCAAAGAGAGCCGGGGAGTGGCCCCGGTTCGCACGTAGAGTCAGTTCGGTTCAGTCGAATGCCCGTTGATTCCATTAACATTTAAAGCAATCCGCCTCGTCGGGGGAGTCCGTCCGGCCCGGGAGGTAAATAAGCGATGGAGGTTTTACCATGAGAGTAAAGCGTGGAGTGCCCGCCAAGAGGCGTCACAAAAAGTATTTGAAGATGGCCAAAGGCTATCGTGGAGCAGGCAGCCGCCTGTATCGTACCGCTCGTGAGCGCGTTGAAAAAGCCCTTTGCAACGCATATCGCGACCGTAAGCGTAAGAAACGCGAGTTCCGCAAATTGTGGATCATTCGCATCAATGCCGCCGCCCGTCTCAATGGACTGTCTTACAGTCGTTTGATGAACGGTCTCAAGCTGGCCGGCATCGAGCTGAACCGTAAGGTTCTGGCTGATATGGCAGTGCGCGATCCTCAAGTGTTCGCCAAAATCGCAGAGGCAGCAAAAGCCAAAGTGAGCTAAATTGTGAGTAATGAATTGAAGTCCTTCCTGGAAGGACTCGACAGCCTGGCCCAGGATTGCGATTCTCGCAAGGGCCAGGCTTGTTCGTTAAAGGAACTGGAGGAACTCCGTATCGAGTTCCTGGGGCGCAAAGGCAAACTTGCTGGTCTTATGGGCCAGCTTGGCAAGCTCGATAATTCAGAAAAGCCTGAGGCGGGTCAGAAGGCTAATCAGGTCAAACAGCGCATCACTGCGCTGATTGATTCCTGGGAAGCTGAACTGCAGAAGGCTGAAACTTCCGAGGCTTTGTCCAAGTTTGATCCTTCCATGCCGGGTCGTAAGCCGTGGGCAGGTTCCCTGCATCCGGTGACGCTCGTTATGGATGAGGTGTGCAACGTTCTGACCGGGCTTGGTTTCGAGCATGCGGCCGGGCCTGAAGTCGAAAATGACTGGCACAACTTTGAGGCTCTCAATATGCCGCCTGAGCATCCGGCTCGCGACATGCAGGATACTCTTTATGTGTCGGACAAGATTGTGCTTCGTACGCACACTTCCGGTATGCAGATCCGTTCCATGCTTAAGCAGCAACCTCCGGTGGCCGTCATTGCTCCCGGTAAGGTGTACCGCCGCGATTCTGACTTGACCCACACCCCCATGTTTCATCAGATTGAAGGGCTGTTGGTCGACAAGAACGTGTCCATGGCTGATCTGCGTGGTACTCTCACCGTGTTTGTGCGCCAGATATTCGGTTCTCAGACCGATGTCCGCTTCCGTCCAAGCTTCTTCCCCTTTACCGAACCGTCTGCAGAGGTTGATATCTCCTGCGTCATGTGCGGCGGCAAAGGCGAAAAAGACGGCTCGACCTGTCGTATCTGTAAAGGTACCGGCTGGGTGGAGATCTTGGGGTGCGGCATGGTTGATCCCAACGTCTTCAAATCTGTTGGGTACGACCCTGAAGTCTATACCGGCTTCGCATTCGGGTTGGGCATTGAGCGTATTGCCATGCTGAAATACGGCATTGGTGATCTGCGCATGTTCTTTGAGAATGATGTCCGGTTCCTGGAACAATTCGCTTAGAGATTCTGTGCGGCTCGAATAGTCCCGTGAGGATTATTCGGGCCGCTTTTTATAACTTTTCACCGATTACGGTAGTGCAATGTTAGTCAGTCTTAATTGGTTGCGTGAGTTCGTTCCTTACGAGGGCGACATTCAGGTTCTGGGTGACAAGCTCACCATGCTGGGCCTTGAGTTGGAAGGGATCGAGGATCCTTTCGAGAACATCAAGGACATCGTGGTCGGCCACGTTGTGGAGTGTGAAAGCCATCCCGAGGCCGAAAAACTGTCGGTCTGCACCGTGGATGTCGGCGGTCCCGAGACCCTGACCATCGTGTGCGGCGCACCCAACGTGGGCAAGGGGCAGAAAGTCCCGGTAGCCACGGTCGGCACCGCCATGCCTGACGGCATGAAAATCAAGAAGGCCAAACTGCGCGGTATCAAGTCGTTCGGCATGATTTGTTCCGAACGTGAACTCGGTTTTTCCGATGACCATGAAGGCATCTGGGTTCTTGATGACGCATTCACGGTCGGCGACAAGCTAGTCGACGCCATGAATCTGGAGCGGGTGGTTTTCGATTTCGATATTACACCAAACCGCGCTGACTGCCTGTCCATTCTCGGTTTTGCCCGTGAAACAGCATTGGCATTTGACCTGCCGCTGACCATGCCGGAGTTGAATCTGGTGGAGTGCGGAGGCAACGCAGCTGATGAACTGAAAATTTTGATCGACGATCCGACACTGTGTCCGGCATACCACGCCCGCATTCTTCGCGGAGTGGAAACGCGTAAGTCCCCTGACTGGATGCGTTTCAAGCTGCTCGCAATGGGTCAGCGTCCCATCTCCAACATTGTCGACGTGACCAACTACATCATGTTTGAGTTGGGTCAGCCCCTGCACGCCTTTGATCTTGATCTGATTGAAGATGCGACTATTCGTGTGGCCCCGGCAACTGATGGCATGAAATTTACCACATTGGATGAAGTCGAGCGTACTTTGACCGTTAATGACCTGCTCATCTGGGACGGCAAAAAGCCCGTCGCTCTCGCAGGCGTTATGGGCGGCGCCAATTCCGAGATGCATGCCGGTTCTACCAATGTCCTGTTGGAAGCCGCTGTTTTCCGTCCTGGTACGGTCCGCAAGACCGCTCGACGCCTGTCTCTGCCGTCTGATGCATCCTATCGCTTTGAGCGTGGCGTGGATCAGCAGTTGACCCGCTTCTGTCAGGATCGCGCGGCCCAGCTTATGGCTGAAACTTCCGGTGGTTCCGTGGTGTCCGGTGTGGCAAGCAATGAGCCGACCCCGTGGCAGGACCGCACGCATGGCTACCGTCATGCGCGGTGCATGTCTCTGCTCGGCCTCGATCTGGAACCGGAGTTCGCCAAGAAGGTTCTTGAGGGCGAAGGGTGCTCCATTGATGATACCAATGCGGATAATTGGGTCGTGTCCTCACCGTCTCACCGTTTGGATCTTGAGCGTGAAGTTGATCTGTATGAGGAAGTGGGCCGTGTGTTTGGCCTCGATCAGATTCCGGCAGTGCTGCCTCGGGTTTCCAAATCACTGGATACCGTGTCCGGGGGAACAGAATATGCTTTTATCAAGAATATTAAAGTGTGGGGTGCTGGTATTGGACTGAATGAAGCTGTGAACTACAGCTTTGTCGGGTCTGAGGATCTTGATCGCCTCAACCTCCCTGAAGAAGGGCGGGTTTTTATCGCCAACCCGCTGAGCGAAGATCAGAACGTCATGCGGACTGATCTGGCGCCCGGCTTGCTGAATACCCTCAAGAATAACCTTGCACAGGGCAACAATCATATTCGCATTTTCGAAGTGGCTAAAAAGTTCGTTGCCGATGCCCATTCCGAAACCGAGACATCTGAACACACTCGCCTGGGTGTTATGCTCTACGGACCCCGTCATGCCAATGAGTGGCCGTGGGGAGTAGATGATGCAGATTATCTCGATATCAAAGGCCATATGGAACATCTTATTGTGGATCACCTCAAGCTTGAGGGGCCGGAGTTCAGCCTGGTCGAAGACCATGCGTATCTGGAACCCTGCGTTCAGGTGACAGTTAGCGAGATGCCGATCGGTCTTATCGGTCGCGTCAAGGAAGAGATTGCGGACTATTATCACGCTCGCAAAGAAACGTGGTTGGCTGATTTCGACCTCGACGCTTTGCGTACAATGACTGAAGAACATGCGATAGAGTTTGAACCATTGCCCGTGTTCCCGCCCAGTCGACGTGACGTGACCGTTATTGGGCCGGTTTCCCTCGGTGCGGATGCCATTCTCACGGTTATTGAAGATGCTGACGTCAGTATTCTGGAATCCGTTGAACTGGTTGCAGAGTATGTACCTGATGGTCAGAGCGAGGAACGGAATCTGTCTTTCCGCCTGACCTACCGCTCTCCCACCAAGACGCTCAAGGACAAGCAGGTGGACAAGGAACATAAGAAGGTTCTGGAAGCCCTTGAGAAGAGTTTGCCGATACGGTTTTAGATCAAAGTAAATTATTGAAAAACCCCCGTTCCTTAAAAGGAGCGGGGGTTTTTGCATTTTGCAACCATCTTCGTAAACGTATTGATGGGAGCGACCCGATTTGTTAGAAAAAAAGGATGGAAGATTTACAGGACTTCAAGACATACCGAATAGGTGAGGCTGCCCGTGAACTCGGCGTCAAGACGTATGTGCTGCGCTTTTGGGAAGGGGAGTTTGATGAAATTACTCCCATCAGAACCGAAAGCGGCCAACGTCTTTACACCGAAGAGAACCTTGTGGTCATTCGTGAAATCAAGCGGTTGCTTTATGATGAGGGGCTGACCATAGACGGCGCCAAACGGAAATTGCACAGCAGCGAACAGGTCGACATTCTGTTGGAAATTCAAAGTGAACTTCTTGTTATCAAACAGCTTCTGAACAAATAAAGGGCAACGTCCCGACTGGGGTTTCAGATGAACAAGGCAGCGAAATACGGTATCTTTTTCATAGGAACCTGCGCGGTTTTATTTGTTGTGGCCCTGTTGGTCTTCTCTTCCGTTGTCGATCCCAACGACTACAAGGACCGCATCTCGCGGATTGTGCTTGAGGAAACAGGGCGTACCCTGACTTTCGATGGCGACCTCGCTCTATTACTATTCCCGAACCTTGGCATCAAAATGGGTGCGGTCAGCCTGAGTAACAACATTGACTTTGGCCCTGATCCAATGATTGAGGTTTCTTCAGCCACTGTCTCTGTTCGTGTTCTGCCTCTGCTGCTGGGCAAGGTGAAATTCGGCAAGCTCATTTTGGATGATCTGGTCCTTAATATGGGCCGTGCAGCTGATGGAACTACCAACTGGGCTGACATTGTTGGTCGTCAGGTGACAACTGGGACCGAGGCGTCAAATGATGAACCGTTTTCTTTGGAGGTGGAAGGTGTGTCCATTTCCAATGGCAGTATGCTGTGGGATGACCGGCAGACAGCAACACGCTTTATACTTCGTGGCATTGATCTGACGACCGGAAAAATTGCGGAAGGTGCTCTTTTCCCTGTTAACGTATCATTGAAGTTCGAATGCTCCCAACCTGATGCGCGGGGGATCTTGAAGATATCGGGCAAGTCCTCCATGAATCTTGCAAACCGTGAATACGGTCATATGGATATGCAGCTGAGTTTGAACGCAGAGGGGAAATCCCTGCCCGGCGGTACAGTGGAAGCAAAGGCGGCTTTCAATTTCCTGGCCCTCGATTTTCACAAGGAACGCGCTCAGATTACCGGCTTGGATGTATCTGCCTACGGCGCGACAATTCATTTGGATGGGACACTTGAGGGGATAACAAATGAATTGAAAGCTGCGGCAGGTGTACTCACCATCGACCCGTTTGATGTGAAGAAAACCATGACTGCCATGGGAGAGAAACCGCTTGAAACGGCCGACTCGAAGGCTCTGACCAGCGTTGGCGGCATGGCTGAGTTCTCTTTTGTCCCGGGGCGAATTGAGGTGAAGACATTGAAAGCGGATGTGGATGACGCCCGCATTGTTGGCAGCGTGCGTGTAGATCGGGGTGATGTCCTGCCTACCTGTTTTGGTCGTCTGGACGTGGGGACGTTGGATTTGGATAGATACCTCCCTCCAGAACATGAGACTCAAACCACAGTGTCAAAAGATGCCGTGACTTCTGGCGACTCTGATGATTTTGTATTTTCCGGTACTGTTCTTCGCCAGCTTGATTTGGACATTGAAGCCAATGTGGCTGAGTTGAAATTGGCTGGTGCGCGGTTTCAGGAGTTGACGGCACATCTTACAGCGCAGCAGGGGCTGGTTAAATTGTCGCCCGTTAGGGCAAAGGCTTACGGCGGTTCTGTTGCTTTGGATGCCATTGTCTCGGCTGTCGAGAAGATACCGAAAACGGATGTCACCATGCAGGTCAAATCGCTGGATATCGGTGCGCTCAGTCGTGATATTGACGCGGATTCAAAATATGCCGGTATCGCTGACTTTGACGCCACGCTTATGTGTCGGGGGGAACGGGTACGGACTATGCGCAACACCTTGAATGGCAAGGTTTCCTTTCATTTGGCCGACGGAGTGTTTCCTGGGGTGAATGTCGTAAAGATGGCGCGTGAGACTCACCGTCGTCAATCAAAAGATGGTAAGGTTGAAGGAGATAGGGCCGATTCTACCCGTTTCGGTGTCATTCAAGGGTCCGGGGTGATTGTTAACGGCGTTTTGAAAAATGATGATCTGGAAGTCATGGCCCCGGGGCTGCGAGCGAATGGGCATGGGGCAATTTCGTTGGTTAACAACAAAATAGATTATATGGTCAAAGCAAAGCTGGTGCCGCAGGCCAGTGGGCAGGGCGGCAAGTCTTCGGATGAGCTCTTTGGTGTTTTGGTGCCGATTCATGTGACCGGGACTGTGGATAATCCGCAGTACTGGGTGTCGGTGACAGAATATGTTAAGGCTTTGGGTGGAGCTGTTGTTGGTGTCGTCGGAAGCGTACTCGGCGGTGTGACCGGTGCTATCAAGGGCGTTGGTTCCGCCTTGGATGATAGTTGTTGTGAGGACCAGCCTGTAGGCAAGGATGCGCCTCAAAAGAAGAAGTTTCTGGGGATATTCTGATCTGCGTGTGCTTATTCCGTTCTGTGAGCCGGGAAACTACTGAGCCGGTTTTCCGCCACTTCCACTGACCAGTTCGTGCATGGTCTTGAATGCACTTGCCAGGGATTCTTGTTCCGTCACCAGTTGCCGCAGAAACTGATTGATCGGACCGACCATGGCAATCGCCTTGTCCACTTCTGCGTTGGCGCCTTTCTGATACGCGCCGATATTCACCATATCTTCTACTTTTTTGAATGTCGCCATATGCCGCAGCAGGGTGCGACCATCGGCCTGAACTTCCTTGGTGGTGATGTCGCTTCGCAGACGGCTGATGGATTTGAGCACATCAATAGCTGGGTAGTGGCCGAGGTCTGCCAATTCGCGTGTCAGGACGATGTGACCGTCAAGAATGGAACGGGTGGAGTCGGCAATGGGTTCGGTGAAATCGTCGCCGTCAACGAGCACGGTGTAGATGCCGGTGATGGAACCTTTCCGGCTTTTGCCTGCGCGTTCCAGAAGCTGGGGGAGGTGGGCGAAAACGCTTGGTGTATAGCCGCCTCGGGTCGGCGGTTCGCCTGCGGCCAGTCCGACTTCTCGGCCTGCCATGGCAAAACGGGTCACCGAGTCCATCATAAGAAGAACGTCCTTGCCCTGGTCACGGAAAAATTCTGCTACAGCCGTGGCTGCGTAGGCCGCCCGCATACGAATAAGCGGACTTTTGTCAGAGGTTGCCACAACCAGGACACTGCGGGCCATGCCTTCAGGCCCAAGGTCGCGCTCCATGAATTCCACGACTTCCCTGCCGCGTTCGCCCACCAGGGCGATGACATTGATGTCTGCTTTTGTATAGCGGGCCATCATACCGAGTGTTGTGGATTTGCCGACGCCGGAACCGGCCATGATGCCCACGCGCTGGCCTTTGCCAAGGGTGAGCAGAGAATTGACAGATCGGATGCCCACATCAAGCGGTTCGTTGATACGGGGGCGTTCCAGCGGGTTTGGTGGTTCGCGGTGCAGTGGGGCAAACGTGTCTGCATTGATGACACCCTTGCCGTCCATTGGCTCGCCAAAGGCATCTACTGCGCGACCAAGCATGGCATTGCCTACAGGGATGTGTGGCGGGGTGGCTGCGTTCTGGATGAGCGAACCGGGACCGATGCCTCGCATGTCCGAGTAGGGCATGAACAGACAGGCGCCGTCTCGGAAACCGACCACTTCTGCGGGGATGGGTTTGCTTCCTGGCGGCATGAGATAACAGACGGATCCGAGCGGAGCCTTGATGCCGTGACCTTCGGCAATGAGGCCGACCACCTTGGTCACCTTGCCAAAAGTCTGACAGGGATCGAGGTCTTCAAGCAATCCGAGTCTCGATTCCTGAGTCATGAATTACCCTTCGCTGTCACCGGCAGTGATCTGCGCGGCCAGTTGGTCAAAAATCGGTTCAACACTTTGCCAGCGGGTGTCGATGGTATTGTCCACCTTGCCGCCGGCCCCTTCGATAACCACACCGCCGGATTCAATCGAGGCATCACCTTTGACGGACCAGTATTCGAGGGATGGGTTGCGATCCTGTATTGTATGAAGATATTCTTCAAGACCAACGATGTCGTCCGGGTGGCATTTGATGGTAAGTTGGCGTTGTGATTCGATCCGTTCAAGTGCCTCACGCATTAATGCTTCAAGTGAGGCCATGCGCTTTTCATCCAGTTCTACCTTGAGTGTCTTCTCGACAGCCAACCTGATAAGGTTGAGTATGTCTTGACGGCGTTCCTCGAAAAGAGTGGCACCATGCGCACCGAGCTTTGCGAGCAGGGCTTCACCCTGCGTCGAAACTTCCTGAATATGATGGTTTATATCTTCCTGGGCCAGGGCCAAACCTTCGGCGTAACCTTCGTGCCGGGCAGTGGCTCTGAGGGCTTCTGCCTCCAATTCAGCCAATACTTTTATTTCTTTGGCTGCTTCCATGGCCTTTTTTTTGACGCGGTCGAGATATTCCTCGTTGGTGGCGTCATCCCAGAGGAGTTGCCGTTTGCCTTCGAGTTCCTGAATGGTCACCTGATCCGGACCCGGAGAGTCCATGCCGATGATCACCTTGCCCGTCAAATGCGGACTGTTGGCATGCGCGCTTTTAGATAAAGACATCACTGCCACCTCGGCTGATAACGATCTTGCCCTCGTCTTCCAGACGGCGGACGGTCTTGACGATAGACTGCTGTGCAGCTTCGACTTCGGACAGCTTCTTGGGCGGCATGATTTCCAGGTCTTCCTTGATCATTGCGGAAGCGCGTTCCGACAGGTTCTTGAAGAACTTGTCGCGCAGGTCTTCTGATGCGCCCTTGAGTGCCACTGTGAGGTCTTCGTTGGAGACCTCTTTGAGCAGTTCGCGGATGGCGATATCGTCCACACCCTTGACGTCTTCGAAAACGAACATGAGGTTGCGGATGTCTTCTGCCATCTGGGTGGATTCCTCTTCGATCTCGGAGAGAACTTCTTCCTCGGTGTTGCGGTCCACTGCGTTGAGAATTTCTGCCACGGAATTGACGCCGCCGACCTTCTTGCCTTCCTTGCCGCCCATGGCGATAAGCTGGCTCTGCAGGACCTTGTCCACTTCCATGAGCATCTCCTCGGCCACGGCTTCGAGCTTTGCCAGGCGCATGAGCACCTCGGCGCGAACGCCTGCCGGGAGGTTCTGGATGAGTTCGGCAGCCTGATCCGGGTGCAGATGCCCGAGAATGAGTGCCAATGTCTGGGGATGCTCGTTTCTCAGAATCTGTGCCAGGATACGCGGACTGACGTTTTCCAGTTCCTGGAAAGGCGTGGGGCCGGTATCCAGGTCAAGGGAATCCATAATGTATTTAGCAGTTTCCGCATCCAGAGATTTGGTCAGGAGACGTTTGACCTGTTCAGGTCCACCCACCAGAAGTTCAGCGCCGTAGGCCAGAGCCTCGTTGTACTCCTTGAGCACGTCGAGCACTTCCTCCTTGGGTACGGAATCGGTATCGAGCATAGCCTTTGACACGGCCGCGATCTCGTTGCGCTCCATCCGCTTGAATACTTCTGCCGTGAACTTTTCGCCAAGGGCGAGCAGTACGATGGCCGTTTTCTGGGGTCCGGAGAAGTCTGCCATGGTCTATGCCTCCTGGGTAAGCCAGGTTTTGAGCAGATGAACTGCCTGGTCAAGATTGTCGTCGGACAACTGGATAGCGTGATTCTTCGCATTTTCCAAGCGCCGAGTTGTATCCATGGCCTCTTCGTCGATGTCCTCTTCTTCGAGGGCCAGACGTTCAGATCCGGGCAGACCTGCCATTTCCTCGATTTCCTGTTCGGCAACACGGGGCCGAATCAGGGCCATGATTACCGGACGGACGACCAGAATGAGGAAGAGGAAGATCAACAGGCCGTTCAGGAATGGCTTACCCAAACGCTGTGCGTATTCGAGCATGGTCCGTGTCAGGGAGTCGCTGCCAAACAGTTCCGGCTCACCGAAGGAGATGTTGCTGACTTCGATAGTGTCACCGCGGGCTTCATCGAATCCGACGGCGTTGGAAATCAGGGTCTGGATGCGGGCGAGTTCTTCGGCTGAGCGCGGGGTGTATGTAGATTCACCTGTTTCAGCGTTTGTCTCCCATGTTCCATCTACGATAACCGCAACGGTCAGTCGTTTCAACTCCCCGACGGGAGTTACGATATTTTCTTCCTGCTTGTTGATTTCGAAGTTGGTTGTTCTGGTTTCACGGGTGGAATCCTGGGTTGTCCGTGTACCGGAGAAACCATCGCCACGGAAGTTGGCATCAGGCTCGCCACCAGCGAGTGATGCGGCGCCGGCAGTGGATTCTTCGCTCCGAGTTTCAGAGCGGACAACCGCACCATCCGGGTCGTAGACTTCCTTGCGCACCGTGCGCTGGCTGAAATCGAGATCGGCGTTGACGCGGGCAATAACCTTGTCCGGGCCGACAGCCGGGCCGAGTAGTTCGATGATGCGGCGTTGCATATGGGCTTCAACGTCAGCCTTGTGCAGCATCTGCGCGCTGGACAGGGACAGACCGGAGGATTCGTCGCTCGGCGTATAAAGGGGCCGGCCCTTCATGTCTGTGACGGTGATGTATTTTGGGTCCAGGCCTTCTACGGCCATGGAAACGAGATTGACAATTCCCTGTGTTTCTTCGGAGCCGAGCTTGCCTTCATCCTTCAACTGAAGGACAATGGATGCTGATGGTGCGACCTGATCTTCAATGAACAGAGATTTCTGCGGAATGACAAGGTGAACACGGGCCTTGAGCACCATGGGAAATTCGGTGATAGTGCGGGCGAGTTCGCCCTGGAGAGCACGCTGGTAATTGATATGCTGGACGAAGTCGGTCTGTCCGATCTGGACTTCATCGAAAATTTCAAAGCCGATGCCCTGACCGTGCAGGTTGCCTTCACCGGCAACTTTGAGCCTGAGTTCGTATACGCGATCAACAGGAACCAAGATTGTCTTGCCGTTGTTCTCAAGGACATACTTTTCCTTGGCTGCCTGCAGCATCCCAACGACCCTGGACGCATCCTCGGGGTAGAGATTGGTCATCAGAATCCGGTAGTCCGGTTTGTTCATCCAGTAGATCATGAGCGCAAAGGCAATAACCACTGACACGGACAGACCGGTGATGAGAATACGTTGGGACATGGAACGATCTGTCCAGAGCCCATGAATCTTAGACCAATATTCGGCGACGAACGGAGGCATTTTCTCTCTCCCGCAGATTGAACGTTTCGCGTTTTATCTTAGTTGATGCGAGCCTTAGAAAGGCATCTGCATGATTTCTTTGTAAGACTGCATGATCTTGCTGCGCACTGCACCGGTCATCTGAATGGCCATACTGGCTTTCTGCATGGAGATCATCAATTCATGCACATTCTGGGCTTTTCCGGTTGCGAATTCCTCGATCATCGTCGTTTTGGTTGCTTGAAGCTCATTGACCTTGTTCAGGGAGTTTTTCAGTGTGTCATTGAACCCCTGGACCGGTTCTTGAGGTTTTTTCAGACTGTCTGCAACTTTGGTGTTGATAGCCTTGCTACGGTTGCCCATAGCACTCTGATATGCATTGATTGCGACGCTTTTGACGACCATCTTTCTTTCTCCTTAGGGCTTAGCCCATGCCTATCATCAGGGCTTTCTGGAACATACGCTTGGCGGCCTGGATGGTCTGCACGTTGGCTTCATATCCTCGCATTGCCTGCATCATGTTGGTCATTTCCTCGACAACGTTGATGTCAGGGTAGGTGACATATCCCTGGTCATTGGCATCCGGGTGATGCGGTTCGAAAACTTGTTTGAATGGACGTTGGTCCGCTGTTACGCCGAGAACTTTGACGCCGTGCAGGTCCCGGTTGAGCTGGTCGTGCATTTCCTGGGCGAAAGGGGAGTACACGGGTGTGGACTCGAAAGACACGGACTTACGCTGGTAAGGGCCACCGTCTTCAGTCTTGGTGGTCCTGATATTGGCCATGTTCATTGAGATGACATTCAGCTGGGCACGCTGGGCCTTGAGGCCGGATGCGCTGATGTCCATTGCTGTCATGAAATCCATATTATTTCGCTCCGTCCATTATGACTTTGCCCATGCCTGTAAAATTCTTTTTGATGATCATGGCAAGTGCGTTGTACATCATGGTGTTTTTGGCATTGGTTGCCATTTCCTTATCCAGATCAACCGAATCCTGACCGTATATCTCCCTGGCCTTGAAATCTTGCAGGCCATCGCCGGAAAATCCGTTAGGATTGAATGTTGAAGGAAGGTGCGCTTGGGAGGTGCGGGTCATCTTGCCCAGGCCGTCCTGATTGAGTGCTTTTTGCAGCTTATCCTCAAATTCAATGGACCGCGCTTTGTATCCCGGCGTGTTAATGTTGGCGATGTTGCCCGTGACGATATTTTGACGTTGCAGTCGAAGGTCCATGACCTTCCCCGTCAATTGAATGTGTCGTCCGAAAAGCTCTCTCATGCCTTGATCCTCCTGCATTCGCTGCGATGTTCGACTTCCTGACAGGCATGTTTTTCCGTCAGGTTCGCAGAAGGTTAAGCAACTCTCGTTCCAAATAAATAACATCTTGAAATAAATGAATAATAATTGTAGTTCAGATTTTCTACGAATCAGCATGCTGTCTGCTCGAGGTGTAAGCGTCATTTTTAATGATGAATATGAGGGCAGAATCTTCCGTATTTATGCTGACTCGGTTCCTCGCGATAGAGAGTTGAGTGCTGTGGAATGCATAAAAAGATCTTTATTATTAGCGTGTTGAATGTTCTAATCGATATGCTTCTGTCTGGGAATATTTGGCTTTGGCATGGCCATTGCTAGGTTTAGTGCGGTCAACTGTGACCGTGGAGATTTTTTCAACCCGGCTTCCGGGTAAAGGAGAAATGGAGGGGACATTATGAGTGGTCATCTGGATTACGAAATCAACAAAGAACTCGGTGAATGCTACCTGTTTATGGGTGAGCTCGACAAAGCTGAAGAGTATTACAAGAAAGCTGTCAGTTCCAATGGCATTCATCCTGACCCGTATCTCGGCCTGGCGACGGTTGCCGTTCAGCGCGGCCAACTGGAAGACGCCATGGTTATGTATGAGAAGGCCCATAAAATTGAGCCTTCCGACAAAAGTCTTTCCGGGATTGGGCTCATTCGGCTGGAAAACGGTGAAACTGAGGAAGCATATTCCCTTTTCACTGAAGCCATAACCCTGAATCCCGAAAACATGGTGGCCCTGTTCAGTCTGATCAGGCTCGGCCATGAACTGGACCGTTTGGATGATATTATTCCACACCTCGAAGCCTACCTTGAGATTGATCCTGACAAACATGAAGTGCGGTATTCCCTGGCGGGAAGCCTTGTCTGTCTCGATCAAAAAGATGCGGCTCGGGCACAGCTTGAGATTATTCTCGAAGCCAACCCGAATCATGAAGCCGCCAAGGAAATGCTCGAGCAGTTCCAGTCCTAACCACGGTCTCCCCTCCCCGTTGGTTTCCCGCTCTGTTTACTTCGGTAGATGGAGCGGGGAGCCAGCCTCTGAGGACAACCGTCTATACGCACACGGCTGGTGTGTCGCTTCCAAAAGCCTGAACCTCGCGTAACTTACTACGCGTTGGTCTTATGGTTTTCCTGTGAACGGTGTTCCGCTGTTTCTGCTTAATCGGCACGTCGCTTTGCATACGCGTACTCTTATTCGGATGAGATAGAGTCTCCTTGTCTGGAGGTGATATTTTTACAGTGTAAAAGGCGTGTTTTTTGGCGTTCTGTAGCCTTTTCCTCGACTTCTTGCTGCCTCTATTTACTTGCCTTTGCGGCGTGAATCTGGCACAGCCTCTCAAAACATGAAGAGAGGTCTGTGATGAAATTGTTGCCCGTCAAACGAGCCATATTGTCTGTAACCGATAAATCAGGTCTTGCCGAGTTCGGAAAATTTCTGACCGACAAAGGCTGCGAACTGGTGTCCACTGGTGGCACCAAGAAAATGCTGCAAGAAGCCGGATTGACCGTCACGTCCGTTTCTGATGTCACCGATTTTCCGGAGATCCTCGGTGGTCGTGTCAAAACACTGCACCCGAACATTCATGGCGGCATTCTGGCTGACAAGGATGACGAAGGGCATATGGAAACTCTGCGTGATTTCGGTATCGAGCCTTTTGATCTTATCTGCGTCAATCTTTATAATTTTGCTGACGCCGTGGCCAAGGGATTGGATCTCAAGGCTGCTGTCGAGCAGATCGACATCGGCGGTCCGACCATGTTGCGGGCGACTGCCAAGAATTTTCATTCCATTTGCGTGATTCCTGATCCCGAGTACTATCCGATCGTTCAGAAGGAAATCGAGGAGAACGGTGGTATTTCTTTGGAATTCCGTAAGAAAATGGCCGCACTGACTTTCAAACTGGTCAGTGAATATGATGCCATGATTACCAAGTATTTGAATGAGAACGAAGCATAGCTTCATTCTCTGATTCGGCTTGCGATAGCGGGCCATCTGCACATTTTTCCGGTACTGTCCGATCATTCGCATCGTTGCTGCCTACCGATCGGTCAGTGCCGGAGAAAATGCACAGCCGACCCACTCTCCCAAGCCGTACGGTGTCGGGGGAGTTTGTTTTTTCATGATAATCGCTTGATTTTCCGTGTTTTTTCCTTGAGCGAAACTTGTCGAGTTTCTCATAATAATACTATAAACTTCTCCGATTCTCGTGTTTAGATCGGCTACAGGATTTCATCGGGATGCACCCTTTGGCACCTGTGGCCGGGTCGTTGAAGGATTTTTCTTATCAAAGGAGTATGGGTATCGCACAGAAACCCGAGGGCAACCTGCAAGGGTTGAAGCCCAATCAGATAAAGCGTCTTTCCCGGTTGTATCAGCGTCAGTTTCCCACTGATGACTGCTACACGAATGAACAGGCTCGTGAACTGGCGGAACTGACCGCAGACACGGGCCGTCAACTGGGATTGCTGATCGATCGTCAAGGCAAGGTCGGCATGGTGCTGGTGGGTGACAACCGTTCCATCTATATCCCTGAATTACCACGTAAACGGCTCTCTGCAGGGCGACTTCGTGGATTGCGCCTTCTTCATACACACCTTTCGGGTGAATCTCTGTCGCAGGAAGACCTTATGGATATGGTTTTTCTTCGCTTAGATTCGGTGTCTGCCCTGAATGTCAGCAGTGGCTTTCCAGAAACTGTTCAGACAGCGCATTTGCTGCCGCCTAATCCTGAGGAAAAGAGCTACGAAATTTTCGAGCCCATGCGTTGGGACAGATTCGATCTTGATCTGGGCGGGATTGTCGAAGCGCTGGAAGATGAATTCAGCCGTCAGATGGATGGACTGGGGACGGAATCAGACGAGAATCGGGTGCTGTTGGTCAGTGTGGACAAGACACCGCGTCCCGTGCAGGAACTTTCTTTGGAAGAACTTGCTGAATTGGCTGATACTGCGGGGCTTGTTGCTGCAGGAACCATGATTCAGAGGGTGAGCAAACACAACCCCAAGTTCATTATGGGAAAGGGTAAACTGGCTGAGTTGGAAGTACGGGCTCTTCAGGCCAACGCGTCTGTCATCATTTTCGATCAGGAGTTGTCTCCAACCCAGATTCGCAACCTTGCCAAAGTGACTGAACGGAAGATTCTTGATCGTACACAGCTTATTCTCGATATTTTTGCCCAGCACGCCACAAGCAGTTCCGGCAAATTGCAGGTCGAAATGGCACAGCTCAAGTATACCTTGCCGCGTCTGGTCGGAAAGAACCGGGCCATGTCCCGGCTCATGGGTGGTATCGGCGGCCGTGGCCCCGGTGAAACCAAACTGGAAATTGACCGTCGGCGTGCCAATGACCGGCTGACACGGCTGAAAAAGGAACTGAAAGACGTACGCAAGCGGCGTACTCAGACCCGTGAACGCCGTGCCAAGGCTGGACTGCCCATTGTCTCGCTGGTGGGATACACCAACGCGGGCAAGTCAACGCTGCTCAACACGTTGACGCAATCCAAGGTCATTGCCGAAGACAAGCTTTTCGCTACCCTTGATCCTACCAGCCGCCGTATTCGGTTCCCACAGGAAAGAGAAGTCGTGCTGACCGATACCGTTGGGTTTATACGTCGTTTACCACCGGATCTCAAAGAAGCTTTTCGGGCCACATTGGAAGAATTGGAATCAGCTGATTTGCTCGTGCTGGTCTGTGATGCGTCCCATCCCGAAGTCGAAGAGCAGGTGGATGCTGTGCGTTCCATTTTGCACGATATGGAATTGGATGATATCCCGTCCATTCTCGTGCTCAACAAGTGGGATAAGTTGGACGCTGAAGGGCGTGAGGCCATGCAGAACGTGTACCCGGACGGCATACCTGCCGTGGCTGTGAAACGTGCAAGTCTGGAGCCGGTCGTGGACGCCATGCTGCGCGGAATCCCTTGGGAGAAACGGGGCGTCTAGTTTTTGGAGTCTTTTACTTTTTCGGCACAGGTGCCACCGATTTTCCATCCATCGTAGGATGATTCGCATTCCAGTGGTTCCACATGGATTGTGACTTCAGCGCGTGACAGTTTCGACTTAATTAAATCTTCAATGAGTCCACAAAGGTCATGGGAAGCCTTAACTGACATGTCACCCTGTACGAGTAAGTGAAAGTCAATGAACCGCTTTGGACCTGACTTGCGGGTGCGCAATCCGTGAAAACTCGCATCGCTGTCTGTATAACTGCGAATTGCGTTAACGATGGTCATCAATTCTTCTTCCGGCAGAGCGTCATCCATGAGGCCAGCTACTGACCGTTTGAGCAGGCTGACACCTGTGAAAACGATATTCACGGCCATGATGGCAGCAATAATCGGGTCCAGAATCTTCCACTCCGGCATGGCGATTATTATAGCTAACCCGGCCACCAGGCCGATGGACGTCCAGACATCTGTCAGTAGGTGCTTTGCATCTGCCTCCAGTGTTATGGAATCGAAACGATGTGCGGCGTTGAGCATGACCTTGGCGACCACGTAATTGACCACGGAGGACAGCAGGGCGAGAATGAGGCCGGGGCCGAGATTGGTCAGTGGTTGTGGAGAGAGGAAACGGCTGATGGCGGCATACCCTATGGCGAATGCAGCCACGATGATGAGCACACCTTCAATGCCACTGGAAAAGTATTCGGCTTTGCCGTGTCCGTAAGTGTGATCATCGTCCGCCGGACGCATGGCTATGGTGATCGCTGTGAGCGCGAGTACGCCTGCCGTGAGATTGACGAGCGATTCAGTGGCGTCTGAGAGCAATCCCACAGAATCAGTCATGGCCCACGCTCCGAACTTGAGAGCCAGGGTCAGAATAGACGCCCCGATGGAGTATATGGCGTACCGCTTGGGGGAGTCGGCGAACATGCTTATTCCTTTGGTTTTATCCAGGGGTTCTCTTCGCCGCGAGCCAGTCTGCGAATATTTTCCTTGTGCCGCCAGAAGAGGATGACCATGACTATCAGGGCCACAGGAACATAGCTAAAATTGCCGCTCAGGGCCATGAGTACCGGCAGGGCCAGGGCAAATGTCAGGGAGCCCATGGAGACGTGCCCGGTCAGCGCGACCATGAGGAGGCACAGGACGGCGCAAATGATGGTAGCCCACGGAGCCAATGCGAAAAACGCACCTACGGTAGTAGCGACTGCCTTGCCACCCTTAAAGCCCATGAAGCAGGAGAACACATGTCCGAGAATGGCAGCCAGCGCCACAACGCTCAGGGCCATGTGAGATTCGATCCAGGTCGCTGCGAACAGCACCGGGAGCATACCCTTGAGAACGTCCAGAACAAGAGTCAGAATGCCGAACTTGGTACCGCATAAACGGGCTACATTGGTCGCGCCGGTGTTCTTGCTGCCGTCTTCCCGAGGATCGATACTGCAAAAAGTTTTGGCAATAACCAGTCCGAAAGGAATGGAACCGAGGATATATGCGATCAAAGATCCTAAAATTAAAGCCATGTGGAGTTCTCCTGAAATTTCACTGTGTGCAATGGTTGTAACTATTTTGTCGGTGGATGAAAAGCGCGTCTATTCCTCGAGCGCTTCACCCAGTCTGATTTCATTGGTCAGCGGGTCTATTCGTGAGAAGTTTACCTGAAACCGTTGTCCGGGGTAGAGCTTGTCGCCAAGCATTTTCTTGGGCGCGCGTACATTGACCTGCAGGTGCGGCATGGCCAGTGTCGCCATGGGACCGGCTTCTTCGACGAGTACGGCTGATTGAAATTGCTTCCGTTGTTTGGCGAGGTACACGAGCTTCCAGTATCGAGGCCGGAACCTTTGGACAGCACTGACTGCCTGAATTCGCATCCTCAGGTGGATGGCGAGCTGGTTCAACGTTTCTTTGTCCAGTCGGGGAGTGCCATCGGATAAGTACGTGCACACCTGCGCCATGTTGATGAAGTCCGTGTAACGGCGCAGAGGAGAGGTGATCGGGGCATAGGCCGGAACACCAAGGGCTGCATGTCGTTTAGGATTCGTCTCCAGCGTTGGAGGCAGCAGCAGCTTGACCGTGCGGAGGATTGCGGCTGGTTCTGTGAAAATGCCGGCGGATTCCTGCGGAAGGGCGATATCCTGTGTGCGGTGCAGGAGCGGCACGTCGTGTTCCTTGGCCCACAGGGCAAGGCCGGAATTTGCCAGAACCATGAATTCGCTAATGACCAGTTCCGAACGGGGGCTTGGCTCCTTGAGTGATATTTCTACTGAGGACTGTGCGCCTTCTCCAGATACCGTGACGATTGGTTCAGGCTTGCGAATGACACACGCCCCGGATGCAATACGGTGTTTGATGAGCTTTTCGGCCAACTGATGCGCCAGGACGAGTGACTCATCGGTGCCGTTTTTAATGGCAGCGTCGGCGTTCTCATATGTGATATTGGCCTTGACCGTGATCCAGGCTGTACGAGGTGTGACTGAGAGCAGCCGTCCTTCGTTGTCCAAAGAAAAATCTGCAATCATGACAGGACGAGTCTCGCTTGCGATCAGACTGTAGAGGCCTGTTCCCAACTGTTCTGGCATCATGTGACTGGTGCCTTCAGGCAGGTAGAGACTGGTGGCTCGATACATTACCGCCCTGTCCAGCGGGGAGCCGAACTCCCAGTGGATGTCGGGACGGGCCAGCGCGATAGAGAGGGTGTACCCTGATTCACTCTTCTCGATACGGAAGGCATCGTCGATATCGCGAGTTGTGATGGCATCAATGGAGATAAATTCGTCACATTCCGATGCTGCGGCCTGATTGGTAAAGTGGTCTTTTAAGACACTAATTTCATTTGAAAATAATTCTGACCAGCTGTTGCCCCAGGCAAAATCAGCCTCGTCCAGGTGATAGTTGTGGTGGCGTGGGATAATGCCCCAGGTCTGGGACAGAAGCAGGGCAAGGTGCGGCTGATCAGGCAGCCCCTTGCTGATGGCAGTCCATATTTTACTCTCGGTATCGTCCAGCGATTCGGCGATCTTGTGCCTGAGTATCTGTTCGAGGCTGGCAGAAAGCTCTGGGGCCATGACAGGAATCTGGGGTGTGCGGCCCTGACTGTACGCCGACCAAAGGTTCTGGAGTAGCGTCAGACCTGCGGAAGTGACGGCTTCACGCGCTTTTTCCTCGGCCTTTTGCTGCATTTTCAATGCAACCTTTTCCGCAGACCATATCTCGAAATTCGGAGGCCGGAACTTGAAGTGTGTCTTGGCTTGGAGCATGGCGCAGCCCAATGCGGCCAACTGGTCCGGGCTGGCTTCTTCCCATAGCAAGTCAGCGAACCAGGAAAGCGGGGCAGCTTCCATTTCACCCTGAGCAAGTTCCCATAACTCCATGACATCAAGACCCGCCAGTATTTCGCCACGGACTGCCTGATGCTCATTGAGCGTGTTTTGGATGTCCTGTCGGGACAGGTCGGCAGACAACGATGGTCCATGCCATGGGAGCAGGCGGGCTGTCGGGAGTTTCATTTCCCGTTTGTTGATCGTCAACAAACGGAGTTTGCCGGATGCTTCTTCAAGCACCCAAGCGAGTTGCGGCTGGTCGCCGTGCATGAATTCTACCACTGTACCGGGTCGGACTGCTGGGCTGAAGGTCGTTTTTTTTACCATATGTCTATTGTATGAGTTTTTTCGTCATTGTAACGGCTTGGATATCATGAAATGGTTGTCAGTGTAAGAGTGTGCGCGTAAGGGTGACGCATGAATATCACTCCCATAGAAATAATTGGCCTGATAGCCGGTTTTTGTACCACGTTTTCATTTTTGCCGCAGGTTGTTCGAACCTGGAGAACAAAATCCGTGGATGATATATCCTTGCGAATGTACCTGTTGCTCTGTTTCGGCATCTTGCTGTGGCTGTATTACGGCATCAGCATGCAGTCGTTGGCCCTGATCCTGACCAACGGGGTCAGTCTTGTCCTGACGTTCACCATCCTTGTCATGAAAGTCCTGTATGGTAAACGGGCGCGACAGTAGCCGTCCTGTTTATCGCGAAAAAGGCTTCGCCGAACCTCTTGTCCGACGAAGCCAGATGTCACAGTGTGCTTTCTTGACTAGTGCTTGAATGAACGCTGTCCTGTGAAAACCATGGCCACCTGTGGGCTGGCTTCGTTCACGGCGGTGATAACTTCGTTGTCGCGAATGGAACCGCCGGGTTGAGCTATAGCGGTTACACCCTGATCTATGCAGAGGTCTACACCGTCACGGAACGGGAAAAATCCGTCTGAAACAACGACTGATCCGGGCAGCCCGCCACGGGCTTCTTCTGTGCGCTTCTCAATGTCTTCCAGCTTGGCCTTCATCTCGGGGTCTTTGATGGCTGCCAGTTTCAATTCAAAGAGCGACATGCCGAGTTCCTTGGAAGACAGCAGGTCTGAATACTTGATGTATGCTTTGGTCACGGCTAGGAGTACACAGCCGACGCGATCCTGTTCACCTGTTCCGATGGCGGTGGTTACGCCGTCTCTGACGAACAGAACGGAATTGGAGGTCACACCGGCTTCAACAGCCCAGGCGAAAAGCAGGTCTTCTGCTTCCTGTTTGCTCGGGGCGCGGGCGACAAACTGGTTTCCGTCTTTTTCAGCAGTGGCCGGAATGAAATCATCTGTCTTGAGGATAGCATTGCGGAAGGAAAACTGAACGACCATGCCGCCGTCAGACAGGGACTTGATGTCGAGAAATGGTGTTTGAGCCAGACTTTTCAATTCGGTAATGCCGGGAATCTGCAGGATGCGCAGGTTCTTCTTCTTTTTGAGTTCGGTCAGGGCGTCTTCATCGAATTCAGGGGCGGCAACCACTTCAAAATATACGGAATTAATGAGTTCCGCGGTGGCAAGGTCGAGCTTGCGGTTGACCACTACTGCTCCACCAAATGCGGCAATACGGTCTGCTTCAAAGGCGCGCTTCAAGGCAACATATACGCCTTCATCGGTCCAGGCTGCGCCGCAGGGGTTGTTGTGCTTGAGAATGAGCGCAGCTGGTTTGTCTGATAAATACTGCAAAATATTCAGCGCGTTATCCACGTCAGTCAGATTGGTCTTTCCGGGGTGTTTTCCTGCCTGGAGCATATGCTCTTCGGTCAGTGCGGAGACCAGGCCCTGTCCTTGTCCAATGAATTTTACACCGCCGATTTCGAGCTGCCCCTTGGCCAGTTCGTACAGTGCAGCAGGTTGATCTGGATTTTCTCCATATCGTAACCCTTTGGTTTCTCCGTCGATCTCCCAGGTACGTTTTTTGAAAACCAGTTCCTGATCACCCAGAGTCAGTTTCATGTCCGCGGGGAAAGGGTCCTGTTGCAAGGTGCGGTACATTTTCTTCAAATCGCTCATTTCATCAACTCCCTGTTGTGCTCATGTGAGGTGGCGGTCATATCACAGCTTATTCCGGCGGGCAATAATGCCCATATGGGCCTGGTGAAAATATATAATCCCCCAATGCGTTATATTGCTACTTCTCTTGTTTGAAACAGTGTATTGTTCAGTTGAAGAAAATTGATGAGCAATGTGGCAAGAATATTCCTTACTCATCGAATTTTCGGTAACTTTCCAGCTTTGGAGGGGTTATGACAATACTGCGATTCCGTGACTGGAGTATGCGAAGCAAGATTCTCAGCATCTTTTTGGGAGCGATCCTTCTGGTTGTCCTCGGTTTGTTGGGGTATTTTTTACCCGTAGTTGGGGATTCCCTGATGGAAGAGAAGCGGGTTGCTACGCAGAGTGTCGTTGATGTGGCTTATAGCTCAATCGAATACTGGGCCGAGCAGGCGTCTTCCGGCGCATTGTCTAAGGAAGAGGCTCAAAAGGCCGCTATCGCGGAGATTACGCGGTCCAGATATAAGGGAACTGAGTATTTCTGGATTAACGATATGGACCCGGTTGTCGTGGCCCATGGTTCTAATGCATCCCTCGTCGGCAAGAATGTTGGCGAAATCAAGGATGAGAACGGCGTGTACCTCTTCCGGGAAATGGTTGAAGTCAGCCGTAAGAACGGTGAAGGCTTTGTTAATTACTCTTGGCCAAAGCAGGGAGCATCCAAGGCTGTACCCAAGATATCCTATGTCAGATTGTTCAAGCCGTGGGGCTGGATTGTAGGCAGTGGTATTTATGTTGATGACGTTGAAGCTCAGGTTTCATCTCTGCGTTGGCAGATTCTTATTCCGACTATTGTAGCCATGGGACTCCTGATTCTTGTTGTCATGTTTGTCATCAGAAGTATGACGGTTCCTTTGAATGAAGCTGTAGAAGCTTCAAATCGTATGGCTCACGGTGATCTGAGTACGGATATTGTCGTCCGCAGCAAGGATGAAGTTGGGCAGTTGGCTTCGGCCATGGCAAATATGCTCCGAGAATTGCGTCGAGTGGTCACTGATGTCCGAACTGCTACCGAGCAGGTCACGGCTGGCAGTCAGGAGTTGGCATCTTCGTCTGTGCAATTGTCGCAAGGCGCCACGGAGCAGGCTTCCTCGATCGAAGAAGTTTCGGCATCCATGGAGCAGATGACTTCTTCAATTGGTCAGAATGCCGACAATGCTCAGACCACCAACACAATGACTAATCAGGCCGCATCCGACACAGAAAAGGGCGGGCAGGCGGTTGCCAAGACTGTTGGAGCCATGAAGCAGATTGCGGAAAAGATATCCATCATTGAGGATATTGCACGTCAAACCAATTTGTTGGCGCTGAATGCAGCCATTGAGGCCGCACGTGCCGGTGAGCACGGTAAGGGCTTTGCCGTTGTCGCTGCCGAGGTGCGTAAGCTGGCCGAGCGCAGTGGAGCATCCGCTTCCGAAATCAGTGAATTGTCCTCCTCCAGTGTGCAGGTGGCTGAAGAGGCCGGGGAATTGTTGTCAAAGATCGTCCCGGATATTCAGAAGACTGCAGAGTTGGTGCAGGAGATTTCGTCTGCTACCAACGAGCAGAATGAAGGTGGCACACAGGTAACCTCTGCCATTCATGAAATGGATAAGGTTATTCAGCAAAATGCTGCCGCCTCGGAAGAGCTTGCCTCTACCGCCGAAGAACTGTCCGCTCAGGCTGTGCAGTTGCAAAACGCCATGCAGTTCTTCACTCTTGGTGGGCATGAGCCTTTCAGCAATGCCACGGAGTCTGTCGCTCAGAGGCCCGCTCCCCGGGTTCAGTCTGTAAAGCCTCGACCGCTCGCTCAGGCTGCTCCGACCAGAAGTGGCGGGGTCGATATGAATATGGCTGACGATGATGAAGGTTTTGAAAAGTTCTGATGTAGTGTGTACTACACCATTCCGTGCGGGCCGTCAGCTGACGGCCCGCAACTGACTGATGTGACACGGTAGTTTAAGGCCATTCGTGCGATACGTGCGAATGGTCTTTTTTTTTTGGGAAAACCTGAGCGATTTTGCCTTGGCGGGGTGGCGGGATGTTTGGTATGGAGGAGATCCCGACTATTGCTGTTGTTTAAATTAAGGATACTCAATGTCTGAAAGTTACATGGAAAAGGCACTCTTGAAGCTGGCTCGTCAAATCAATGCTTTTGACGAGGCGTCGCTCATGAGTCTGTGGGAGAAATATTCGGAAAAGGTCCGTCATTTCGAGCCCACCAAACGGTGGGAGGAGTCCGTACTGGTCTTTAATCTCATCCAGTCTACCCGCCTGAAAAATCAACTTTTCAATTATAATTGGGCGCAGTCTCGTATGCCGGATGCTTCGCCGAACGAAATAGATCTGGCGGCTTTGACCGCCCCGGAAAAGCGCGTCACAAATCCCGACTCGGGTTCGCGTATTACAGGTCCGGAGCTTGTCGCCGATGAGCAGAAAAAGGATCGCAGGGGGAAATTACTGACATTGACCCCGAAAAATACCAAATAACTGCTGTCTCTGTCAGTTGACATATGCCCGCATTTATACTTACGGAAGATAACCGTTTGTGCGCGCAATTTACGCCGGTCCGATAAATCCGGCTATTCAAGGAGCAATTCATGGCCAATATAGTGGTTTTCGGTTCCCAGTGGGGGGACGAGGGAAAAGGCAAGATCGTCGATATGCTCGCCGAGAAGTCGGACGCGATTGTCCGTTTTCAGGGTGGCAACAATGCAGGGCACACCCTTGTCGTCGACGGAGAGCAGTGCATTCTGCATCTGATCCCTTCCGGCGTACTGCATCCCGGCAAGAAATGCCTTATCGGCAACGGTGTAGTGCTGGACCCGTTTGTTTTCTGTAAAGAACTGGACAAGCTTGATGCCAAGGGGCTGGATGTTTCAGCTTCCCGCATGATGATCAGTAAAAAGACCCACGTCATTCTGCCGTACCATTGTCAGATGGACGCAGCTCGTGAAGCTGCCAAATCTGATGACGGCAAGATCGGCACCACGGGTCGAGGCATCGGTCCTTGTTATGAAGATAAAATGAACCGTTGCGGTGTCCGCGCCGGGGATTTTGCCGACCCGGAGCTGCTCAAGGCCAAGATTGTCAAGGCACTTGAGGAGAAGAACGTTCTTTTCAAGCACCTGTATGGTGCGGAGCCCATGGACGCCGAGTCTGTTTTCAATGAGGTTCTGCCTGTGGCTGAGCGACTGACCCCGTATCTGGGTGATGTCTCTACCGCTATTCAGGAAGCACAGGGCAACGTCCTTTTTGAAGGTGCTCAGGGTACACATCTGGATATTGATCACGGGACGTATCCGTTCGTGACCTCTTCCAATACGGTGACCGCCAACGCCGCATCCGGTTCCGGCTGTTCTCCTCGGGATCTGGAGCGTATTATCGCTATCGTCAAAGCCTACACCACTCGTGTCGGCTCTGGTCCGTTCCCCACTGAGCAGATTAACGCTGACGGTGATTTTCTGCAGGCGCAGGGACATGAATTCGGTGCGACTACCGGGCGCAAGCGTCGTTGCGGCTGGCTTGATCTGGTGGTGCTGAAGGAGTCTGTTCGTCTGAATGGGCCAACCGAATTGGCCATTACCAAGCTCGATGTGCTGTCCGGTCTGAAAGACATCAAACTCTGCGTTGCCTATGACTATAAGGGGGAGCAGGTTGCCTATCCGCCTCAAGAACAGAACGGTATGGCTCATGTTACGCCTGTTTACGAGACTATGCCCGGATGGGATGAGGACATCACCGGCGCGCGGAGCTGGGACGACCTTCCGGCCAACGCCGTGGCGTATCTGAAACGGATCGAGGAAATATCCGGTGTTAAAATCGGTATTGTTTCTGTCGGCCCTGACCGGGTTCAGACCTTTTAATATAGGGGTCGGTAATGTCATTGAATGCTGATCCGCTGGCAGCCCTCGCAGGGCATGAGCATGCGGTGAAACGCCTTAATGCCATTGCTCATGATCCTCCCCAATCAATAGTTATTGAAGGTGGCGACGCGGACTCCCGCGTCGCCCTCGCCTTGTATTGGGCCATGCGGCTCAATTGCGCGTCCGGTTCTGTCCCATGTGGACAGTGCCCGGCCTGTCGGCAGATAGGGGATCTCGCCTTTAATGACCTTCTTTTCTTTGATGGCCGAGAGGGCCTTATCAAGGTCGATCCGGTACGGCAGTTGCGTTCGACCTGGGGACAGCCGCCCAATGGTGACGGCTATCGTGTGACCATCTTTGCCGAGGCCCAGATGTTCATGACCGAGGCAGCCAATGCGTTACTCAAGTCTCTTGAGGAACCCCGTCCCGGTAACGTTTTTATTCTTGCTGCCCCACAACGCGAACGGCTGTTGGAGACGCTGGTCTCCCGTTCCTGGGTTGTGACTCTGGCCTGGCCCGATGTACGGCAGAATTCTCCCGAAGTTACGGAATGGGCACAGGCTCTTGTTTCATTTTGGAAGACAGGACGCGGCTGGTTTGCACGGACGTCGTCCAAGGGGGCTGTGGACAAGCATCTCGCAATGCAGGTGGTGCTTGGCATGCAACGGGAATTGCGTGAGGCCATGTCCGGTTCGTGCGGTACTCCCCTTTCAGCGACGCTTGCCAACAATCACGACCTTGTGGAACTCAGGCGTATTGGTCTTGTTCTGGAAAAGGCTCAAGATGCTCTCAATACGCAAGTGCCCGTCAATCCGGCCATGGTTCTGGATTGGGTTGCAACGAGGATGCGTTAGTCCCATGCGTATCATGCCTTTTTCCGGTCACGACACCGATGCGATTATTGACCTCATTACCACGATTCAGATTAAAGAATTCGGTGTGCAGACGTCCGTAGAACAACAACCGGACCTGAGAACTATCCCTGATTTCTATCAGCAGGGTGTGGGCAATTTCTGGCTTGCATTCGAGGGTGACGAATTGGTGGGGACCATCGCGCTTTTGGATACCGGAGATGGGGTTTGCGCCTTGCGCAAGATGTTTGTGAAAAAAGAGTATCGCGGCAGCGAACGTGGCATCGGCAACGCACTGATGCAAACATTGATTGAGTGGTCACGTGAAAGAGGCGTGCGGGAAATATATCTCGGCACTGTTGATGTTTATCATGCTGCCCACCGTTTCTATGAAAAGAGTGGTTTTGTTGAGATCTCCAAAGCGGAGTTGCCTGAGAGGGTTCCTGTTATGTGCGTGGATGTGAAATACTATCGCTATTCTTTTTGATTTTATTTTGTTTGATAAAACAAAGAAACCGCCCGACCAGTCATGCTGGTCGGGCGGTTTTTTTGTTGGTGTTCCGGTCTGCGCTATGCGTCGACCTTTTTGCCCAGGAAGCGGACAGCGAGACCTGTGGCGGTAATGCCTATGGGCAGTGTGATGTATACGGGGATACCGAGTCCCGCTGGGATATATCCGGCGAAGATGGCGATGAGGGCCACGGTGACAGCATAGGCGAGCTGCGTCTTGACGTGGTCGATGTGGTCACACGCGGATCCCATTGAGGACAGAATGGTTGTGTCCGAAATGGGGGAGCAGTGGTCACCGAAGATCGCTCCGGTCAGGACAGCACCGATGTTCAGGATGACGTAGTTCGGGTCGGCCTGGAGTGCGTATGCCAGGGGAATGGCCAGCGGCATGAGGATACCCATGGTACCGTAGGAGGTTCCGGTTGCAAACGAGATGATGGAACCGAGGATGAATATGATGGATGGCAGCAGGAAGACCGGCAGCGTGTCAGAGAGCACGTTGACCAGATATGTTGCTGTGCCGAGTTCCTTGATGACGCCAGACAGGGACCAGGCGAGCAGCAGAATGACGGCGGTGATGTTCATGGATTTGACGCCGGTGACCCAGGTTTCGATGGCTTCCTTGATGGGCAGGATCTTTCTGAACACGGCCATACCCATGGCGACCATGCTGGCAATGAGTGCAGCCTGGAACAGAACCACGGAGGCATCGGATGCACCGAAACAGTCGCGCATGGAAGCGAAGCTGAGTGGGGAGGCGTTGATGGAGTCCAGAAGAGCCTGATCGTCAATGGCGCCATAGCCGTTGAAGTAGAAGCCGAGGAAGGCTGCCACGATCAACGTGCCGATGGGAATGATTGCATTCCAGATGGAGAGTTTGATGCCATGCACGGGTTCGAGACTGGACGATTCCTCGGCCGCCATGGGGGTGGCATCGTCAGCAATGACTTTCCCCTGAGTGCGGGCGCGGACTTCTGCTTTATGCATGGGACCGAATTCACGCATGAACCAGATGGTGAAAAGGATGAACAGCAGAATGAAGATATTGTAGAAGCGGAAGGGGATGGTTTCGACAAACACGCCGTAGGCGTTGGCGTCAAGGGGGATCATCTGATAGCCGTCGCGGATCAGGCCGACTTCATAGGCGACCCATGTGGAAATCAGGGCGATACCGGCGATGGGGGCGGCAGTCGCGTCAATGATGAAGGCGAGTTTCTCGCGGGAAACCTTCATGCGGTCGGTGACCGGGCGCATGATCGGGCCGACAGTCAGGGAGTTGGCGTAGTCATCGAAGAAGATGAATAGGCCCATGAGCCATGTGACGAACTGGGAGCTGCGCGGGGTCCGTGCCCGCTTGACCAATGCGTCGGCGATGGCTTTTGCTCCACCCATTTTGGACACCAGAGCGATAAGGCCGCCGATGGCAAGGCACTGGAGAACGATGCCTGCGTTCCAACTGTCTGCCAGAGAACCGAGCACTTCGCCGGAAAAACGAAGAAAAGCGTTAATAAGAGCGTGGTAAATGTCCCAGCCTTTGAGGTCGAGCATGAAACAACCGGAGAAAACGCCGAGGAACAGGGAAAGAACGACGTTCTTTGTGATAAAGGCGAGAACAATGGCTACCACTGGCGGGATCAGTGTGAGTAGACCAAAAATTTCGGCGTTGGCTGCACCTTTGGATGAATCAGCCGCCATGGCGGGGTCGGCGAGGAAAGCGACGACAGCGAGGCAGGCTAAAGTAAGAGTCATAAACTTTTTCATTGAGAATCCTTTCCTTGAAAAGCAGTTAAACAGAAAAACGATCGGGTATTGTGCGTGTCGACGAAATATTGTTCTTGAAACGCGCGCATTTGTTTAGACTATATAACGAGTTTTGTCGACAATAAGGCCGGTGGGAGTGATTGGTCAGGAATGATGGGGGGATAGGAGGGGGCTGTCCTACAGTGCTTTGTAGGGAGTTGAGGTTATGACTGAATGATTCTCCTGCACTGGGCCCCTTTGGGCATGAACACCGATATCTCAAGTGCATCTGTGACCTGCTGGTCAAGTTTCTGTGTCAGAAAGAGTGTCGGGTTGCTGTCGAACATCTGGCCGGGGCGGAGGAATGTCCGACAATACATTTCTCCCCAGTTGGTGGCGTAGATGACGGAGGCTTGTTCCACCCGCCTGGTGTCATGCGGGGTGGTCAGGTTGAGAATGAAGAAGGCGCGAGTGACATGTTCCGGGTTGAGGCCTTCGTTGATATCTCGTTCAAACGTGGTGGCAAAAGGGAAAAAACCATGCAGGGCAGGCATGAGCTTTTGCAGGTCTGTGACGGCGATGGGGGCAATGGATCGATCGGCCTGGAGCAGGCTTCTGGGCTGGTATATGCGATTGGCGAGCAGCCATGCAAGAAGTTGAACAGGGTCCAGACTGCGATGCAGGGGTTGCAGAGTCTCAACTGATTGTTTGGCCTCAATTGCAGATCCTCCTCGAATAATCCAGACTGGGGCTTTCGTGGAATTCCTGTCAGCGGAAAAGTGAAGGATGGGGAATCCCGCTCCGGTTGGGTCCATGAACGGAACCCGCATGACTTTATGCGCTTTCTGCGAAAAATTGGCTCCGATACGGCGTCCCATGCGAGTCAGATCTTCTGCGTTGATATGTGCCTTGGTCATCCCGTCTTCCGAGAGTGTGGACTGGATGCGTTGGTAGGTATCGACCATGTACTGGCGGACGCGAGACCCCATACTGAGGGATTTTGCAAAGGACCATGATCGGTTGATTCCGGCAATGCGGTCCGGTTCCACATATCCTGTTCCGAACAGGACGGAAATGAGGCTTTCGTCTTCGGGTCTGGTGGGCAGGTTCATGAAGAACGACACATCCGAAAGGTTTGCCTTGAGTCGGAAGGACTCCTTGAGCAGGGCGGCTGCGTTGGTTTGGTTTCGTTTGGTGTAATAGTCGTACAGGGTGGAGAACAGAGCTGTGTATGGGTCGGTGTCCAGTTTGCCTCGTCGGTTGCTGACAAGGCTGTGTTTGATCCGTTCGCAGAGTGGCAGCGATAAGACTCCTGGCGTGGCGTAAGTTTCGAGCAGCCCCAGTTTGAGCACTGATTTGAACGGAGCGTGGACTGCCTTGACCATCTGCCATAGGGAACCGCCGAAGTATTCCTCAGGCGGTACCGGGGCGAGATACCCGAAGTCTTCCAGTCGCGGTTTGCCGCACACCGGATATCGTCTGGATGCACAGATACAGGCTTCATAAGTTTTCTGGTTAGCACCGGCCGGTGTTATCCACCACGCTAGGTTCTTGCCGGCTATTCTGAGTGCAGTGCGGTAAAATTCTTCTTTGAGAAGGAGTACCTGAGCCGAACCGGAACTTTCTTCATCCCCGGACAGGAAGCGGTTATCGCGCACGTCGTCCATACGCATTGGATAGAAATGTGTTTCCAGGCCGAATTCGCTTTCTGCCCACAGGGCAATGGCTTCCAGTTTACGCTTGAGACCATTCTCCATGGCAATGGTCAAGTCGCCGTCATAGCACACCCAACAGTCAAAATCGGACTGGGTGGTTTGAGCGACGGTGCCTGTGCTTCCCATGGCATAGATGGCAAGGATGCGTATGTCGGGTGCTGTTGGGCGAAGCCGGAGCCTGTTCATGTGTTGTCGGGCTAGCTCTATAGAACTGAGCGTTGGGTAGTATCCCCAGACTCGGCATGTCGGTGTTTCTCCAAAGTTGAACTTTCGCTCGAAATTGTCAGTGTCCAGAAGAAGGGGGAGTATACGGATAAATTCCTGCCGAGTACGCCCCATGGTGGCGAAAGCTCTCGAAATCCGCGCGCGATTGTTGTCGAGCATGCGCCGTTCTCGTCGCATAAAAGTCAGTTCCTGCGACCATGCGGTTAAAGCTTTTTGGGCCTGAAATGGGTCGGTTTCACGTGTTTTCGGGATGGTTCCTTTATCCGCTTCTCTGGCGAACAGAGTCATCTGGCGGATGCGATTGGCCAGAAACAGAGGGTGAGCCGCATCGGAGTTCTTGATAATTGAGCGGGTTACCGTTGTTCTTGGCATTTCCAGAGAAGCGAGGGTGCAGTCCCTGATGTAAACGGCATGCAAGACCGAGTTGATGAATTCCACGCCGCGCAGGTCGTTGCTTATGAACTCGCTGAACGTCAGGTCTATGGCTTCAAACCGGGTCGTGTGTATACTACAGTCGTGAATGGTTGCCCCGGCAAGAGAGCCTGCGACAAAATCACTCATGCGTATTTTCATGCGCTGGAAAGAGGCGTCACCAAAAGAGCAGTTGCGAAAACGACATTCCAGAAAAGTGCAGTCGTCAAAGGTCGTGGCAGTAAAGGTGCAATCCGTAAATGTGCATCCGCTGAATGTGGTTTTGGCGAATTGTGTGTCTGTGAAGTCTATGTCCGTGAAGACTGCGGCCGTACACTGGCACAGGAAGAAGACTGTGTCGTTTAGTGTGGAACCTGTCATTTTGGTGCGGATGAATCGGGTCTTGGAAAACATGGATCTGCTGAGTATCAGTCCGGTCAGTTCTCGGCCGTCCAGATCTTCATCTTCGACCTGAGAGCCGGTAAGATCCATATCCCGGATGGTGTGGTGTTTCGGAAGAATGAATTCCAGCGTTTTTGGTTTGCTCTTGAAAATCTTTGAAAAGAACCCCTGCTTCGGGCTGGGGATTTCATTTTTGGGATTTGGGGCGACTGCCAACTGATGAGGAGGGGCATTCGTATGAAGATGTTGGCCGCGAGGCATACATTGCCGGGTGACGTTGCGGACGAAATCCGGGGCAATGGCTTCCAGCACGCCGAGGGCTTCCAGGTGTGCGTCCATTTGTCGATCTTCGGGTAAGCTTTGTATGTAGCTGGCATAGCCTGCGGAACCAAGGAGTGGCGCGCGGGAGATAGCACTTTTTTGCAGACCCGGCATCTTGGTGCGAACCGAGGCGAGGAGTTTTCCGACCCCTGGATGGTCTTGTGCAATGATGGCGTCGAGACATGCTCCGGCCAGTCCGTTTGAGGCATCGGAAAGGGTCTTGAAAAGCATGGTCAGTATGGTCTTGTTTCCGGCTTCACCAACCGCAGCTATGGCACGAAGAACCTCTACGTCGACTTTGATATGTTTGAGCTCAACGGATTTAGCCAGAACTTCACCGTATGAAGCCTCGCCCAGAGCTTTAATAATCAGACATATCTGATGCAGTTCCGCACCTTCGGTTCCATTGGACAATTTTGTGTTGACCCATCGCCCCAGTAGTCCTCCCATGACAGCCTGTCTGACAGGAAATGCGAGTATTTCTCCTCTTTCGCCCAATTCAGCCACAAAGGGTATCAGCTCCATCGGGTCTGTAGCCATGAGCGGTTTGAGTATGCTTTCCAGCCAGGCCAGGGTTTCCTTGTCATTGTCTCCTGGAAAATCACTCAGCATTTCGTGGGTAATTGCCAGTCTGTCGCGTACGGGCCAGCCAGTGATTTTGGCATCCAGTTTCTGGAGGGAAACTGCCTTGGCGAGGATAAAACGACTGGTCATGATACGACCAAAACGACCTGAGTGGACCATGGCCTGCAAACAGTTCTGAATTGTCTGTATGTCGTTGGTCTTTTTTGCTATATCGTTGAGTGCGAGGACTATTTCTGCACGAAGGGCTGCGTCGTTCTGGAGAGGCTGTGGTGCATGGTCGCACCAACTCATGAATTCAATGGCTAGTCCGCCTATGCTCGGACCGTTCGCAAGCATGGAATTGGTAGCGAACTCCCGGATGGCTTGTGCCGTGGTGCGTATGGAATTACGTTTGTCGTCCATTGAGTAAATACCACCTAGTGATGAATATATAATATTGCAGTGATTTGGCTGTGATGTCAAAATAATCGGTGCTGTCAATTCGTGGGGATCTGGAAGATCCCTATCCCGTAAAGCCCTGTCATTGTCCGCATGCTTGGATAGGGAAGGCCGGGAAGCCGCTGAAACACTCGTTTTAAACCCAAAAAGACTTTGACTCGCATATGACAATGGCCTATCGTCGCCGACTATTACTAATCACCATAATATAGCATTCAATCAACTTTTCAGGAAAGATACTTATGTACACACTGCGTACTCTTCCGGGAGATGACGTCCGTCAGATCATGTGGCGTTTTGCCGAGCGTTTCGACCTTCAGATGTCGGTGCAGTCCGCCCGTGCCATTGCTCGAAGCACCGTTGCCAAACTTGTGGCCGAAGGTGCGCGTAATACACACGAGTGGACCGAACAGAAAAATGATCTTCTGACTGCATTCGATCAGTCCGGCCTGACCGCACTGTTCATGGACCCCCATCAGGGCGGTTTCATCGAAGGTCCGAAAAATTTTGCTCTCGCTCTGGTCGCCTTTGAACTGGCCTGGGTCGATGCCGGTGCTGCGACTTCTTCGCTGGCTTCCAATCTGGCTTTGGCTCCCATTCATGAGAAGGGCACTCCCGAACAGCGCGATTATTATATGTCCAAGTGCGTTCCTCCCCAGCCGGGTGAGGATCGTCAAATCTGGCGTGGCGCATTCGCCTTGACCGAGCCGTTGCCTTACGTCGGCGTGGATACCGGCGTGCTGTGCGGCAAAGCTTCCGTGGCCGACTGGTCCGAGGGCGAAGAGCCCATGCTCCAGATCGATAAGCGCGGCCGGTTTATCACCAACATGGACTTCGCCAACTTCGTGACTGCTGCCGTGGAATCCAAAGACGACCGCATCAAGGGAACCTTCATGGTCATCCTTGAAGATACTGACGAAGGTGTTTTTGATCGTGGCGCGCCGACATTGAAAATGGTTCACCAGCTTTCTTCCACCCGTGATCCGGTTCTGAATCTCAAGGTTCCAGCTTCCCGTATTATCGGTGGCTACGACGTAGTCGACGGCGTGATCGTTCCCAAATACAATCATTCCGAGATCATCGGCGCGGTTTTTCACCGCACCCGTATCCCCGTGGGGCTGATGACTTCTGCCAAGCTTATTTCCGCTGTTGAGCCGGTTATTCGGTATCATCGCAACCGTTTCCGCGGTGGCGACGCCTGTACTGAAGGTTCTCCCCGTTTCGACAAGGGGCTCCAAATCAACGAGGACGCACTCCAGCGTCTGGCTGATGTCTGGGCATCCGGTGAAGCTGGGTGTTCTCTGGCTTTCGGCGCATCCCGTCTGGCAGACCGTTTCGATCCTATCGAAAAGGCCAAGGAAGCCCATTTCGAGGCAGAGGGCGTGCCTTCTGTCCGCAAGCAGATGGCTGTCCTGCGCAAGCTCAAGGATCAGGTCTGCGAATTCATCGATCTGGAATACACCCCGGAAGCCGAACGCGATCAGGCCCGCTATGCGGAATTGCAGAGCGATACGCTGGTCCAGTATGCCTACATGGAAGCACTGGCCGGTGTCCTCAATCCGGGCGTCAAGCTCTGGAATACCGGCGAAGGCGCCAACAAGATGCGCGAGGCCGTGGCTCTGGTCGGCGGATATGGCATCACTGAAGACTGCCCCGGTTTCCTCATGCAGAAGTGGACGGACTGTCAGCTTGAGGCCACCTATGAAGGCCCGGAAGCCGTTCAACGTCGCCACCTGACAATGACCATGACTTCGGAAATCTTCCAGCACATCATGGACAACTGGGTGAAGCAGATGCAGGCTGCCGGAAAGAACGTGCCGGGTCTGGGCGGATACGTCCTGGCTTCCGCCATGGAACTCTGGCAGTGGACGCTCAATCATCTCAAGGACGCCAAGGACGACGACGGTCGCAAGCTCTATCACAACAAGCGGCAGGGAGTGACTTTCCCGCTGGCTGATGCGCTGGGCTGGCTGCTCGGACCGTATTATCTGGCCACGGACGTCATGGAGCTTATCGAAAAAGGCCCCATGTCCCCGACTTTGGCCGAGGGCCTCGACGATCTGACCGGGTTCTACAAGGATCTCTGTCATGTTCAGGCTGCCCGTGCTGCCGGTGAAGTCGCTCGAATCTGTACCGAACTGGTCTACGGCTTCAACTCTTGTTGCTGCAACGAACCCTCCTCTGAGCCGGGCGTTCGGGCCGAATGCACTGGTCGCGAAGACCTGGCTCAGTTCCGTGAACTCAAGGCTCAGGTTGACTTGTGCATGGCCGGTTCCCGTATGGCAAAAGATCGTGCGGGCAACGCTCTGGCTGGTGTCATGATTCCGGAAGCCCTTGATTATCCCATTGGTTAATAATTCTTGTGAGGGGGAAACGTATTGATACGTTCCCCCCTCGCGTCTTTCGTTGAAAACCATTGAATGTAATCAGTCGTTTTCAAGAGAGCAGACTTGTGATTACTATTTTTTTGACGACAACGAACCGAGACGCCGCAGTAGAGAGAAATGAACTTACAGATTCTTTCGGCGGCGTTTTATACACAAAGTTTAGGAGATTCTTAAGAACCCTTATCAAAGGGGACTTAAGCCGCCGGAGGCATTTCTTATGAGTGACGAGACTCCCAGAGCAGCAATGGAGACTGATATTGTCTGTGTTGGTTTCGGCCCGGCAGCAGGTGGTTTCCTGACCACCTTGACCCGCGGTCTCATGAACGAAGACGGTACGCCCGTGGCTGAATCCAAGGCCATGCCAGGTATGCCGCCTCAGGTGATCTGTTACGAACGCGCTGATGATATTGGGTTTGGCGTGTCCGGCGTGGTTACCAAGGGACGCGCCATCAAGGCGAGTTTCCCTGATCTCGATCTTTCGCAGATTCCCATGGCCCATGAGGTCACCAGCGAGAAAGTCCTGTATCTCAAAGACCCGGTGGGTGCGAGTCGCAGGCCGTCCGCATTCAAGATGGCGGATAAAATGCTTTCCCGCTGGATGAAGGATGACGCTTTCGAACTGCCGTACATTCCCCCGTTTCTTGAAAAACATCCCGGCATGCTGTTTTCTATCGGCCAACTCAACCAGTGGGTTGGCGGGAATCTGATGGGTACCGGCCTTGCGCAGATCTGGCCTTCCAGCCCTGTGGCTGAGCCGCTCATGGAAGGCAAGGCCGTCAAGGGCGTGCGTATGGTCGATCAGGGCGTGGAAAAGGACGGCACCCCCAATGCCGGATTCATGCCCGGTATGGACATGAAAGCGGCGCTGACCGTTGTGGCTGATGGCCCTGTTGGTCCTGTGGGCCAGCAGCTTGATCGCAATCTCGGCCTGCCCGAAGGGAACCACCAGCGTGAGTGGGCCGTGGGCATGAAATGTGTTGTCGATCTGCCCGAAGGGTGTGACTGGGAACCCGGCACCGTGCTCCACACCATTGGGTATCCCGAACCTGAAATTTTCGGTTTTCTGTATGTCTATCCCGGCAACGTGGCCTCGCTTGGCATTTTTGTGCCTTCCTGGTTCGATAACCCAGTGCGGACCGCTTATCGCTATATGCAGCACTGGATGATGCATCCGTATTTGTGGAAGCGGCTTGAAGGCGGCACCATGCGTTCATGGGGCGCAAAGTCTCTGAACGAGTCCGGCAGACGTGGCGAACCGATTCTGTGCGGTGACGGTTTTGCCCGTATCGGTGAGGGGTCCGGTTCCACCAACATTCTGTCCGGTTCTGGCGTTGACGAAGCGTGGGCAACCGGCGTTCAGCTCGGCGAATCCGTGTTGGAGCTGCTCAGGGATGGTAAGGAATTCACCAAGGAAAATCTTGAAGCCACCTATGTTGCAAGGCGGCGTGATTCATGGGTGGAAGAAGAAGCCAAGGTCGCTGAAAAGGCCCGTGAAGGTTTCACTAAGTCCGTGGTGCGCGGCTTCATCGGCATGGGTATGACCGGTTTGACCAACGGACTGCTCAACATGCCCGGCAAGCAGATCAAGCCGCAAGATCGTATCCCGACAATTGAAGAATATTATAAAGGGTACATTACAGAGGGCGAGATTCAGGAAATTCGCGCTGAATGTGCCAAGAAAGGCTCTAGTCTGCATGATGCGCTCATGGATCGTGTCGGCTGGCCTGAAATCCCGCTGGACGGTACTTTGCTCGTGTCCCATCAGGATGCATTGCTCATGGGCGGCAAGGTGCAGGCCAATCCCGGGTATGCCGATCATGTCCGGTTCGCTGATCCGGCCACCTGTGCAACGTGTCGTGAACAGGTGTGCATCGAGGCGTGTTCCGGTCAGGCTATTTATACCAATCCGGAAAGCGGCACTCCGTTGTTTGACAGAGAAAAATGTGTGCACTGCGGCGCCTGCATGTGGAATTGCAGCAAGTCCAATTACAAAGACCCGGAACGGACGAACGTCTCGTTCAACGGTGGTTCTGGTGGGCTGCATTCCGCAGAGAATTAGGATAAAGGCAGGATGTGATGTCGCTTTGCGGCGATGTCGAGTGATTTTGTTTCCGGCGATGTGTGTATAATACGGAGTTTTTTTACGAACGACATAAAGCGTTTTGGAGAGTCCAGAGAAACTTTTCAATAAGATCTTTGGTCCCGCCAAAGGCATAGACTGAATCCAAGGGGTGGCGTGGTAATAGCCGCGTCATTGTTGAATGGCTGACATGAGAAATACGAATGTCACCTCTACATCAAGGAGAAACTGAATGAGCAATGAATTCCACATAGTGGTCTGCGGTTCCATAGTACCGGACCCGCTCCAGACGCTCGCACCTCAGGTCGGTCCCAATGGACCTGTCCTGCAAAATGAAATGATGCTTCCTGCCGTACTCGACCCATGGGCCGGGCATGCGCTGTATGAAGCCGCCAATCTGGCTGCTAAAAATCCCGGAAGTCAGGTCTGGCTTGTGAGTCTCGGTCCCAAAGCCAAGCTCCAGCAGGTTATGATGTCCGTATCTCAGAAAGCTCCCTTCCAGTTGGTCGTTGCCGATGGCTCCGCCTCCGGTTTCGTGGATAGCTTCGAGACAGCCAAGGTTCTGGCTGACACCATTGACGGTATCGCTGGTTTGGATAAATCAAAGATGCTGCTGTTTGGCGGCTGGCAGTCTGCATCTCGCGGCTCCGGTGCCGTTATGCAGATGGTTGGTGAACTGCTTGGCGTTACCGAACAGTTCCAGGGTGTTGACAAACTCACCGTTGGCGATGACGGTTCCCTTGAGGTGCTGGAACGCGTTGAAGGCGGTGCGTATCAGAAATCCGTAGTGGACGGTGCTCCTGCCGTCATGGGTTGGGCCACTGGTGAACTGCCTGAGCCTCCCAACAATCCCCAGATTGGTATGCAGAACATGCAGAAGAACATGCCTGCTCTGCAACAGGCCAAGCCTGCTGATCTGTCCGGCACCAGTCTGAGCTTTGCCTCTGTTGAAGTGCCGCAGCAGCGTCGTGAGACCCGTGTGGTCAAGGACGCTTCCGTTGAAGAAATGGCGAAAGAAATCGTCGAATGGATTAAGGGTTAGGGGGTTGATATGACAGTATTATATCTTGCACACACAGAATGTGACAACACCCTGCACAAGTCTGCCCTTGAAGCCCTGACCGCTGCCAAGACATTGGCGGAAGGCATGGGAGCCGAGTTGGCTGTAGGTATCATTGGTGCGGATATTTCCGCTGCCGCTGATTCCGTGGCTGGTTGCGGTGCAAAGTTTTACGGCGTAGCCGGCCCCGAATTTGCGGATGCCCGTTATTCTTCCGACCTGACTGCCGCCGAAGCCATTGCCAAGGCGTGCGGTGCTGAGATTGTGATCGCTCCGGCTACTTCCCGTTTCAGCCGCGCTCTGCCCGGTCTGGCTATCCGTCTGGATGGTCGCGTTGATACGCACCTGTCCGGTCTGGAATCCGTTGACGGCAAGCCTGTCGCCAAGCGGTGGTTCTACCGCCAGCGCATGGAAGGCACGTTGACGCGTGACGAACGTCCCTGGATTCTGACTCTGGACTCCGGTTGTGCCGAAGCCTTTGTCGGTGCCGGTTCCGCTGATGTGGAAGCCGTATCCGCAGATGTGTCCGGCGTACGTACTCGGAATGCCGGCATGGAATGCGTGTCCGAAGACGAGCAAACCATTCGCCCGGATGCTGCAATGCTGCTCGTGGCCGGTGCCGGTTGGACCAAGAAGCAGGCTGACGGCGCGACCCATGTGGATGTAGCCGAAGAGACCATCATGCGCTTCCTGACCACTACCAAGTGTTCGCTCGGCTCCTCCAAGTCTTTGGTGGATATCTCGGGCGAGGGTGGTGCAGTTATTTCCTTCCTGACACATATGCATCAGGTCGGTCAGACCGGCTCCACACCGCGTCATGCCAAGGGGTTGTCGACGTGCTGTCATGGTGAAGAACCGCATGTTGTCGGCTGGCGTTTCGTCAAGGAACGTCGCGCTATCAATACTGATGGCAGTTGTGGATGGGCACAGGGCAAATGCGATGTCCTGTACGTTGGCGACGCCTTTGAGATCATGAAGAAGGTCAACGAGCTGCTTGGTTAGTTCAGACAAACAATGCTATATGATAAGCCGTATCCGTTCATCGGGTACGGCTTTTTCCGTGTAATCGACATGCAGTGATGAGGACTGTGCCATGAAAACCAAGACTATTGTTCCCATAATCATTTGTATTGCCGCGGCCTTTTTATTGTATATGAACCTCAATGTTTCCGTGCCGGAAGGGTATGTGGATCTTGACGCTGTCGCCGCTCAGTCGCAGCTTGCCCAGTCTTCTGATGTGCAGATCATTGATGTTCGTACTCCGGCAGAGTTCTTGGGTGGGCATATAGAAGGCGCGAGGAATATTGATTTTTATGGAAAGGACTTTGAGGGGGAATTGAAAGAGCTGGATCGAAACGCGCAGTATTTTATCTATTGCAGGACCGGGAATCGAAGCTCTTCAGCCTTGAAGTTGATGCACCGCCTTGGGTTTACCAAGGTCTGGCATCTGCATAGGGGAATTGTGGACTGGAAGGGGAGCGGATTGCCGTTGGTGAAATAGGCGGCTATCCGTGTGTCAGGCGAGCCACACAGTTGAGCAGCGCTTTTTTCCTGATTGGCTTGGGCAGAAAGTCCGTGCAGCCAGCCTCAAGAGATTTCTGTCTGTCTTCTTCAAAGGCGTTGGCGGTGACAGCAACAATCGGAGAGGGGGGCAATCCTTTTTCCGCTTCAAAAGAACGGATGGCCCGGGTGGTCTGCCAACCGTCCATGATCGGCATGAGAATGTCCATGAGTACAAGGTCGTAGGGGGTTGATTTGAACTTTTCCAATGCCAACTGACCATTGCTTGCAAAATCCAGAGTGTATGGAGAGCCTTTGAAGTATAGAGAAAAAAGCATGGCATTGCTTTCGGAATCCTCGGCGATCAGGATTGACCTAGGATGTTTGGAAAAGACGGCTGTCGGTTTTTTTTCATTGAATGGCATGTCATGGTGCTCCCTATTTACAATCGGGATAATACTTCGCACATACCGGGAAAAAAATCCACAATGGGAAATCAATTGCTCAAACAAATTGATAGCAATGGTTTTCGCGTCTTTTAACAACAGCCGGATTTGATCTTTCTGCCGGTCAATTCATGAAGCCATGTGGTGATAATGAGTGAAGCGCATCCAACGCCCGGTGTGACAGTGACAGCTTCCACCGGACAGTTCTGCGCGCAGGCTCCGCATTCCATGCAGCCGTCGAAATCGAGGATGACCGCTTTTCTGTCGTGAACGGTGAGGACGCGATGGGGACAGACATTCGTGCACATGCCGCACCCGATGCAGGCGTCATTATCAATTGTGAGCGTCGATACACCGTTAATATAACGAAAATCTTTCATGGCGAATCCCTTATGATAAGAATGGAGAAATCAGCCACATGGTAATACCCGCCAGTGCCATGCCTGCCTGTATGGGAATGCCCCGTCGCATCTCCGCTTCAACCCCCGAGGGTGATGTGAAAGGGGTTGAGCCGGTGAAGTTCATTGCCAGATAGGCCGATACAGTCGTGGTCCATACGACAAGCGCCGTGAGGGACAGCCAGTGTAATGATCCGGAAAAGATCAGTGTGCAGACCAAGCCGCCAGCCAGTCCTGCGAGAGCTCCCTTGGGCCAAAACTGCCTCCACGGGAGTTGATTCAGAAAGAGCGGAACGATGAAACAGCCGGTCAGGATGCCGAACAGCGTTGCCGTAGCGGCTGCCACTCCTCGGGTCCACACCGCAGACAGAGAAAAAATATTCGGGCCGAATCCAGACAGGATAAAACCGGCCAGAAGGATGATCACTAGCGGTTTGCCCAAAAGGAAAATTTCCACGGGTATGAGTTCCGCCCGTTCCTTGAGAGAAAACGTGACCGTGCGCATCGTGTCGTCAGCCTTGTTCCCCGCTTCAATGAAACGCGGGAGATCCTTTGCGTAGACCGGACCGTAACTTACCGAAAAACCGCAGCCCTTTTTGACCTTGTGCGCGGCAACCCCGGTGGCGCCGAGTTGAGGGAGAATCAATTCCCTGTGAGCAACTATCTCCGGCAGTCGGGCAGAGACGACGCTGCATATGATTTCTTCGGTGGAGAAGAGCCCTTTTCCTGCGGCGCACCAGACGTTGATGCCGCGAGTGTCCGCCACGAGAATCCACGCGTCGAGGTTGTCCAGTTCCTTTCGGAGCGCGTCAAAGGAGAGTTTGTAGTTGGCTGTGACCAATACAGGGGAGTCGGCAGTGGGGGTGCCGACGCAATAGAGGCCGGGTACGACCCGGTAGTTGCTTCTGATGGTGCCGGTCCGGGCACCGATGGTCCCGAGATGGTCTCTTGCCGACAGGGTTGTTCGTATTCGTGGAACATCGCCTGCCGGAGTTTTCACGAAACCGTCCACATAGGGTTCCATGGCATAGCCGGGTTTTTCGAAGACCCCTGCACGGGGGTCGGGCTTGGGTCCTCAACAGGGCTGATCGCTGTCCGTCTGGGGAGGACATTCGGGCGCCATCATGCCGAGAGGTTCAAGCTTGAGTGAATCATTGGGGGACATGGTTGTAATCTCTCCTTCTTCAGGAGGATATGTCATGTCAGAGCCATGGGCAAGGGGCGTCTATTGCTTTCGGGTCTGTCGCCGGTGTTGACGCAAGGTCCAGATGGATTCACCTGTGTATACGGCAAGGCCTGACCATATCAGCGCGAAGGTTACCAGATGACTTGCGGTGAACGGTTCCTTGTAGACAAAAACACCGAGGAGAAAAGCGATGGAAGGCGCGACGTATTGCAGAATGCCAAGCGTAGACAGGCGCAGGCGACGTGCGCCGAAAGCAAAGCCAATGAGCGGTGTCGCCGTGGCGGCCCCGGCTCCGATCAGCAACAGGTCGATGGTTGGGCTGACAGTGAACAGAGCGGACGTACCATTCAGTTGCAGTTTAACCAGATAGCCCAGTGCAAGGGGTGCAAGAACCATGGTTTCCAGAAAAAGTCCGGGCAGAGATTCGACTGAGGCGACCTTTCGAAGCAGGCCATAGAAGGCAAAGGAAATTGCAAGGGTCAGGGATATCCAGGGAAGCTCACCGTAACTGAATATGGAGTTGATGACGCCAAGGGTTGCAAGCCCGATGGCGACGATCTGCAACGGTTTCATTCGTTCGCGGTAGAAAATGAAGCCCAGCAGCATGGTGACGAGTGGGTTGATGTAATAGCCAAGACTGGTTTCCAGAACATGGTTGGTGTTCACTGCCCATATGTAGAGCAGCCAGTTGCCGCCGATCATAAGGCTGCTCAGGATGAGTATGCCGATATCCCTGGGGGAGCGCATGGAGGCAAAGGTTTCCTTCCATCCCTTGAGAATGGTCAGGATGATGGCGATGAAGACCAGTGACCAGATGATGCGATGGCAGAGGATTTCAAACGGATTCACTACAATGAGCGACTTCCAGTATATGGGCAGCAGTCCCCACATGAGAAAGGCTGTGAAAGCTGCAAAGAAACCGTATGTTCTTTGCTTGGAATCGAGGTTCGGCATGGTATGTCCTTGTGGGGCAGATTGCCCGGAAAGGACGCTACTCTTGTTGACCTGTCAGGTAAAGAACGAAAAGAGGATGTGATTATTCCTGATTCATCTGGTTCGCCAAGGTGCCCAGTGTTTCGATTCCGGTCTGCACATCATTAGTCCATGGAATGCCGTAACTAAGACGGATATAATTGGAAAATTTGTCCTGGGTGGTGAACACAGCGCCGGGAGCGATGCCCACACCGTTGTTGCGTGCCTGAAAAAACAGTTCCACGGCATTGATGGTATGAGGAAGTTCCAACCACAGTACTGCACCGCCTGTGGGGTGCGTGACTCGGGTGCCTTTCGGAAAGTGCTGTTCAAGGTGCATCTGCATGGTGTCCATCTGTTTTTCCAGAGATGTCCTGAGCTTTTTCAGGTGCCTTTCCATTCTTCCCTGACGAAGATATTCGGCAATGGCCATCTGTGAGAGTGTGGCGCACGAGACATTTGTCGTTGCTTTGATCTCCAGCGCTTTTTGTCGGAAACGTCCCGGGAGCATCCAACCGACCCGATAGCCTGGGGCTATGGTTTTGGAAAAGGATGAACACAGCAGAACCAGCCCCTTTGTATCAAATTGCTTGAAGGTGCCGGGGCGTTTGGGGTCGAAATGGAGATCTGTTGAAACATCATCTTCGATCAACGGGATGTTGCGGGCGGCGAGGGTGGCTACGATTTCCTTTTTCCGTGCATCTGAAGTCAAACTGGAATCGGGATTGTTGAAATTAGGCGCAAGTACACAGGCAGAAATATCAAATGTGTTCAGGGCATGATGCAAGGCTTCAGGCAAAACACCGTTCTGGGGGCAAGAGGGAACTTCGATAGCGCGAAGTCCGAGTGTTTCAAGCAGTTGGAGAAAACAATAATAGGTGGGGGACTGGATAAGGACCGTGTCACCTCGACGACACACCGAACGTAATGCAATGTAGAGTGCTTCCAGACATCCGGCTGTGATGATCGGATCGTCCGGTGTAACGGGAATGCCATGCTCCATTGAGCGGTAGGCGATCTGGTGAATAAGGCGTGGGTCGCCGGGGATGGGGGCATAGTCCATTGCACGTCCTGGCTCGTCGCGGACTATGGCGGCAGTGATACGTCCAAGTTCCTTGAGAGGGAGCAGTTCACGGCCAGGGGCCACAACGGCCAGAGAAACTGCGCCTTCGCTCCCAACGGATTCCAATACTGTTTGTATCAGGCCTATGCGCGTCACCGGGCGGGGGCGGTCCATGGGCGATGTCTTTTTCTCTGTAAGGGGTAGTCGGGAGGACTCTCGACGAACAAAGAAGCCGGAACGGGGTCGGGATTCGATGACTCCCTTGCGTTCCAGTTCAAGATACGCCTGATTCACGGTCGAAATGGATACGCCGATGTTGCTGCTCAGTGAACGCAGGGAAGGAAGCCTGTCGCTCAACCCGAGTACACCGGATTCGATCATCGACATGATATGCTTTTCAACGGCTTGGTATCGGTATGTTTCCATGACTTTCTCAAACTGTTATGTATTGTTTTTGCAAGATCTGTGTCTGTACTGATTACAGCTTTTCCGCTTTACTGCAACCCACGGATGAATCAGATTAACCGGGTTATGACCCGAAAGACACTCAGAGAGAAACTCATAATGACTATTGATGCCGTTGCCGGAGAACAAACCGACTCCCCCTTGATGTCGGCCATCAAACAGGTTGCCCCTATTGTCATGGGATATGCGCCTGTCGGCGCTGCGTATGGTGTCTTGGCCCATCAGGCCGGACTGTCCATGCTCAACACAGTGCTTATGTCCATTTTGGTCTATGCCGGTTCTGCCCAATTGATAGCGGTGGGTATGTTCGCCGTCGGGATGCCGCCTCTTTCCATCATTGCCACAACGTTTGTAGTCAATCTGCGCCATCTGCTCATGAGCGCATCGCTCGCCCCGAATCTCAAGACCTGGAAGAAGTGGGAATTGGCGCTTTTCGCCTATGAAGTCACGGACGAATCTTTTGCCGTACATTCGGTGCGATTCGCACGCGGTGATCTGAACAAAGCCACCTGTTTTGGTATTAATTGTATCGCGCAGGTGTCTTGGATTCTGGCTTCCTGGGTTGGGTTTGTGGCCGGGGCATCCATACCTGACGTGGAGCCGCTGGGCATAGATTACGCCTTGCCTGCCATGTTCATCGCCCTGCTGATAATGCAGACCAAAAACAAGATGCATATACTGGTGGCCGGGTTTTCCGGTTTGATGGCTATTATTCTTGTCCAGGCCGGCGCTGACCAGTGGAGCGTGATTTTGGCGACGGTTATCGGTGCAACCTTTGGTGCGGGAGTGGAATCATGGACCAAAAAGTAGTTTTTCTGACTTTTCTCGGCATGCTGGCTGTAACATATATTCCGCGTGCACTGCCTCTGCTGGCTCTGGCTTCTCGAACGCTTCCCGACCCTGTGGTTCGCTGGCTCTCTTACGTCCCTGTGGCGGTGTTGTCGGCCATGCTGTTCCCGTCCTTGTTGCTCAAGGATGCGAGTTTTAATTTTGAACCGGATAACTATTACCTCTGGGCAGCTATTCCCGCATTTATTCTGGCGTGGCGCACCCGAAGCTTCTTTGGCACCGTAGCTCTTGGCATGGCTCTGGTGGCCGGTGCTCGATATCTTTTCGGATAGGAGTTGTTCGCATGAAAACTATCGGTCTGCTTGGTGGGATGAGTTGGGAATCCACAGTCGGGTATTATCAGGTCATGAATGAAGAACTGAACGCTCGTCTCGGCGGGCTGCACTCGGCTAAAATCATTATGCACAGTGTTGATTTCGAACCGTTGCGCCAACAGATGCTGGACTGTGATTGGGACACAATAGGCGAGCATCTGGCTAGTGTAGCACGGATACTGGAGCAGGGTGGGGCTGACATGATCGTTATCGGTACGAACACCATGCACAAAGTTGCTCCGCAGATTCAGGCGGCTGTGTCTGTTCCGGTCATACATATTGTTGATGCCACGGGTGAAGAGGCGCGGGCAGCCGGTTTTTTTAAAGTTGGTCTGCTCGGCACCATCTTCACCATGGAAGATGGATTTTACGCTGATCGGCTGCGAGAGCAGGGAGTTGACGTCGTTGTCCCTTCCGCCGAGGACCGAAAAATAGTGGACCGGGTGGTTTTCAACGAGTTGTGCAAGGGCGTGCTGAATGGAGACTCTCGAAGCGAGTACCTTCGCATCATAGAAGATATGGTGGAACACGGTGCGCAGGCTGTCATTCTTGGCTGCACTGAGATTGGTTTGCTGGTTCGACCCGGTGATACGGCCGTTCCCATGCTGGATACCTGCAGGATTCATGCGCTCAAAGCCGTGGATACAGCGCTGACCTAGCGCACCCCCATATTCAATAATCACATGCTTGACCCCGTTCTGTAACGTGATATTCAATGCGTGGCGTACGTGCGGTGCGTTTTGTCGCGTTTTGTCATCGGGAGGATGTGTGAGCGATCAAGTTACAACATTGAAGGAACTTCTGGATTCGTCTGTCGAGAAGCATTCCGAGAGAGTGGCATTGAGTTTCGTTGATGGCGAAGCCATTACATATGCACAATATGGCGAGCGTGTGCACGATTTGCAGACGGTGTTCCGGGATTTGAGCATCAAGCCGGGGGACAAGATCGCAATTCTCAGCGAAAACATGCCCAACTGGGCTATCGCATATTATGCCATCACGACCATGGGAGCCATCGCGGTTCCTATCCTGCAGGAATTTCATCCCAGCGCAATACATCACATCCTGCGCCACTCGGAATCAAAAATGGTGGTGGCGTCCCGACGATATATCCATAAAGTTGAAGAAGAGAGTTTTGCCGCTCTCAAGTACACCATAGTTATGGATGATTTTTCCATCGAGAACGAAGAAGGTGAAGTCACTCCGTATAAAGACGCACTGGAAACGGCCAGAGAGCGTGTTGAGCACTTCAGTGAAGCGGCTCGAGAACGTATGGAGAAGTTCAGTAAGGCTGCACGGCACAAGATGAGCGATTCCACCAAAGAAAAGATGGACAAGCTCAGTGATTCGGCCAGAGAGCTCGGCGAGTCGGCAAAAGAAATGGGTGATTCAGCCCTGGAGCGCGTTGAGAAATTGAGTGAAACCGCCCTTGAACGTGTGGAAAAAATGGGTGGCTCGGCTTGGGAACGTTTGGAAAGACTCACGGGGACTGCCAGGAATTTCATTGATCGCAGAACCGGCAAGGTCTTCGAGTTGACCGAGGACCACGTGGCGGCAATCCTCTACACTTCAGGCACAACTGGGCATTCCAAGGGCGTTGTCCTCACGCACAAGAATTTGGTGAGCAACTGTATTAACGGCGTCAAGACCATCCCCATTCACGAAACCGACCGTTTCCTGTCGGTCCTGCCCATGTCCCATACCTATGAATGCTCCTTGGGAGTGATTATCCCGGTATATTGCGGTAGCTCAGTATATTACCTCCAGAAGCCGCCCACTCCGACGACATTGCTTCCAGCCATGCAGAAGATCAAACCCACGGTCATGAACGTGGTCCCGTTGATCATAGAAAAAGTTTACAAAAAGCGTATCAAACCAAAGTTGACAGGATCGGGTGTGACGCGTGGCCTGATGAAGCTCGGTCTTACGCGTCGAAAAATATCACAGGTTGCAGGCAAGAAGCTCATAGACGCTTTTGGCGGAGAACTGCGGTGCATGTGCATTGGCGGCGCACCGTTGTCTCCCGAGGTTGAAGACTTCCTGACCGATGCGGGTTTTCCTTATGCTATCGGGTACGGAATGACTGAAGCCAGTCCGTTGCTGGCAGGGACTGACCCGGCTCATCAGCGTCCGAGAGCAATAGGTCCGGCTATTCATAATGTGAAGCTCATGATTGAAGATCCCGATCCAGTGACTGGTGAGGGTGAGATCTTGGCAAAAGGTCCGAACATCATGCGTGAATACTACAAGGCTCCAGTTGATACGCAGGAAGTTTTCACAGAAGACGGGTGGTTCAGAACCGGCGACCTCGGCAAGTTCGAGGATGGCTATCTGTATATCAAGGGGCGCCTCAAAAATATGATCCTTGGCCCCAGTGGGGAAAATATTTATCCAGAAGAGATAGAATCCTTCATCAATAGTTGCGATCATGTGTCGGAGTCCATGGTATATGAAGTGGACGGTAAAGTTGTCGCCAGGATTCATCTGAATCATGAATCGCTCGATGAGACGTTTGGCGTGAACAAGTTGATCGAGTCCGAAGTTCGGGTCAAGGTGCTGAAGCTGCTCGAAGATATCCGCAAGGAAGTGAATTCCAAAGTTTCCACTTTTGCTCGTCTGAATAGGGTTATCGAACAGATGGAACCTTTTGAAAAGACGCCCACCCAGAAGATCAAGCGATTCATTTATCTTGATCGCTAGAGTGAACGCAAAAAAGGCGCATCTCATAGGGATGCGCCTTTTTTTGATTTCGAGTGAGAAGCCGAAGGCTTCTTATTTGTTTGAAATGATTATTGAACGTCAGCAGCAATCTGCATGCGGACAATGGCGTCCGGGTCTTGAACTGCGCCGCTGCGGCCAGCACCTTTCTTGATCTTGTCTACAAGGTCCATTCCGCTCGTGACCTGTCCGAAAACCGTATACTGACCGTTGAGGAATGGAGCGGGTGCAAAGCAGATGAAGAACTGGCTGTCTGCACTGTCCGGGCTTTGTGCGCGGGCCATGCCGACAGTGCCCCGTTCAAAAGGAGCGTCAGTGAATTCCGCAGGCAGATTTTCGCCGGAACCGCCCCTGCCTGTGCCTGTGGGATCGCCGGTCTGAGCCATGAAGCCTGAAATGACGCGATGGAAGACAATGCCGTCATAGAATTTCATTCGGGTCAGTTCCTTGATGCGGTCCACATGCTGTGGCGCGAGATCGGGGCGCAATTCAATGACGACTCGACCATCTTTGAGGTCAAGATATACTGTGTTTTCCAAGTCAGCCGCTTGTGCAGCGGACAGGGTGAGCAGGGAAAACAGGGCAAATGCAAATAATGCCTTCAAAGTGATTTTCATGTTTTTTCCGTTGTCGGGTTAGGGGTTGTGAAACGATCCGATCCCTTCTGAGCTGTTTGATTCAGAAGATCGAGATGAACCGGGAGACATTTGCTCAGGCAATATCTTTCGAGAACAGTGTTTCGCGCATTCCGTCTGAGTTCGACGAGTTCTTCCTGTTTGGCAAGAGCGTTAACTGTGGAGATAGCGATTTTTTCTGAGGAATGGAAGTCTGTGAAAAGTCCGTTTTTTTCGTGACTGATGACTTCGCGGACCGGTTCCGTGTCCGATGCTACGACCAGACAGCCGCAGGACATGGCTTCAAGCAGTGACCATGACAGTACAAAGGGCCAAGTCAGATACACATGAACTGTGGAAGCCTGAAGTACCTGCTTATATTTACCGTATGGCAGGAGTCCGGTAAAATGAACGCGACTTTCGTCGACCTTCACTTTTTCCTGCATGATTTGCTTGTATGTTTGCCCTTTCGGGAGTCGAGGACTGTAACAGGTTCGATCCGTGCCCACGATGAGTATGTGGCATTTTGGACGAGCTTCAAGAATAGCCGGAAGAGCCTCGTAAAATTGAGGAAAACCACGATAAGGTTCCATCCCCCGGGCGCTGTAAGTAACCAGTTCTTCTGCACCGCTCAGGTCGGCGTTCGGAAGGGACAGAGTGGATATATCGAGTTTCCCGTTTGATGCGGGTGCAAAATAGCGGGTGTCGATGCCGTCATGAGCCTGGAGCAATTTGGACTGAAACTCAATGGGAAATTGTGTGTGCTGCCAAGCTGTGGGAGTTATGCCTGCGCAACAGGATGCCAGGTCTTGCAGAATGGGCGCGTTACGCGTTCTGAGCATGGCTTTTTGCGCTAGAGATATTTCTGTATCGTCAAAAAGGACTTCCGCGCTGTTTGCGCTGTAATACCATTCAAAGTAGCCGATAAAGGGCGTGTCGGGAAAAACGTCCCGTAAAAACATGGTCTGCCCCCATCCTGAGTGGCCCAGAATGACGTCGGGAGTAAAGCCCCCTTTTTTCAGCTTATTGCAGAGGTCGAGCATGGCGTGGCCATGGCGGACACCTTCGTCGAACGCCTGAGCAAGTATGTGGGTGTCTTTGGTGGTTGTTTCCGGCGAGGAATAGATGGCTTTGATTACCCCCGGGATGTTCCAGTCATTGCGAGGAGTCTTGGTAGCGAAGATGATCTGGTGTTCTCCTGAACGACCAAGGTATTCAGCTATATGTCTGAACTGTGCCGGGAAATTGTTGTGGGTTATGAGTATTCGCATAGGTGCAGTAGGACCGAGACAGATACTCTGCATCTGGATGGTTTAGGAGCAGGCTTTTCCTGCAAGACATCGAGAAATATATGATTGAAGTTCTTCTCTGTTGAGGGGCTTTGCAAGAAACAGTGTTGCTCCAAGCTTGAGAAGATTGGAGATGTCGTTGATTCCGACAACGGCGGACATGATGACAATGGGGAGATCGGCGAATTTCTGGTCGCCGCGCAGTGTCTTGATAAGCTGCTGCCCATCCATTTCCGGCATCATGATGTCGGTCAGGAGCATGTCGACATCGTTGTTCATGAGTGTCTCATATGCGTGTTTGCCATGCGGACTGACAAGGGCGGTGTGTCCCAATTCTTCCACGATTCTGACAGCAAGTTTTTGGGAAATTCTATCGTCTTCGGCAATGAGTATTCTGGCCATGGGATCTCCTTGTCTCTCTCAACGCTCCGAGGCTGCGGCTGAATTCGTGTACGTGATCTGACAATAGTCAAATCACCTTACGACTTTAGCAGGTCGTTAGGAAAAGTAAAGAGATTGATTCCGATAAGGGGACCAATCCTTGACATAAGAAGTCGCGCCCGAATGTGACCATTCGGGCGCTGCCGTTACCTAAAGTTTCTTGATGTGCATGCAGTCGCCGAACTCGCAGCTTACATGGTAGTTTCCACCACTGGTTTCCACGGTATATTCACAACCGGGGAACAATGTGCATGCGGGTTCAAATCCGTCATTGACCATGATGTTTTTTGCTTCACCATTGGACTCAAATCGGACCGTGGTACCGTCTCCAAGTGTAATCATTTCTCCATGGCCAACGTCCATGGGCAGATCAGCCTCAGTATAAGACATATACGCCTCCTTGTTGCCGTAACAGGAATCCTCCACACTGTTTCTATACACAGTGAAACAGGAAATGAACAGAGGAAAACTACCTGACGGGGATGTGGGACTGGTTTTCGCTACTCAACTAATGTATGAGTCATGTCTAGGAGATATATAGTGAGTTCGACCATTCTTGTTGCTGAAGACGACGCCTTCATGCGCACGTTGATCCGGGACATTCTTGTTGCCGGTGGATATCATGTGGAAACCGCCTCAGGTCTGGCCTCGGCTTCTGCGCTCATGGCCCGAAAAGAGCCGGATGTTCTCTTTGCTTCCCTGGATTTGATGCGTGAGGGGGAGTGCGACCTTCTGGACGAAGCCAGGCGACTTGGGTTTCAGGTGCCGCTTGTCCTGTTGGTCGATGCAGCCATCGAGAATCCGGTGGCAACGGTGCGCGAAAGCAGGGCATTTGGGTATCTGGCAAAGCCCGTTGATCGTTTTCGGCTGGAGATGCTCGCCAGGCAGGGGGTCGCTGCAAAGGAGCTTCTTGTGCGTGATGCAGGGCGTGTGGATGAGATTGCACGTGTGCACACTCTCGTCCGTGCCGTGCTCGAAACGGATGATGGAGCTTTCTTTATTTTGGATGAAGAAGGTTTGATAGTGGATTGCGGCGGTCTGATTGAGATATTGATCAACCCAATTGAGAAGCCTGTCGCTGGCTGTGACTATTTGTCAATTTTGCCGGAGCTTATCGCTATACGGCAGGCAGGCACGTTATCCGAAGTCCGGGCCACGATGAAGGCCGTATGCATTGAGGAGAAACGTGGCGGGGTTGTTGTTGAGTCCTGCATCAAACCGGTTGTCGAGGGTGGCGCTTTGACAGGATTCGTCGTTGCGGTTCGTGATGTAACCGCCAAACGGTGGAGTGAGACAGGGCTGGCTGCAGCCGAAAAGCAGTACCGGAGTGTCTTTGAAGGTGCAACCGACGCTATTCTCCTTATTGACAAGGAGAGCGGCAAGGTCCTCGACTGCAATGGTGCGTCTGTTCGCATGTTGGGGTTTGAGGCTGATGCAATGTGTGGGCGGAATATCCGTACCATGGTTGATCACCCCGAGCAGACCATGAAGGCCATGAAAACCGGGGTGAAGCGTATTTCGTATGAATATTTGCGGCGCAAGGACGGCTCGTCTTTTCCTGTGGAACTCTCCCTGAGTTACTACACAAACGGTGGGCGTGAGGTGTGTGTCATGTCGGGTCAGGACATCTCTCGTCACAAGATGGTGGAGGAGGCCTTGCGTGAGGGGGCCAGGCTTTACCGGGCGGTGGTCGAAGATCAGACTGAGTTGATTTGCCGGTTCAAGGCGGACGGGACATTGAGTTTTATCAATGGGGCATATGCACGATTTTTCGGAGAAGATGAGGATGAAGCCATTGGTTCCAACGTTTTTGCTCATCACGCACCTTCTGATCGTCAGGCCGTTATGCATTGGTTGGAGACAGCCAATCCTGACCAGCCCGTTTTAGATAAGGAAATACCTTTGACCCGGCATGACGGTGAAGTCCGTTGGATTCATTGGACCAATCGTGCCGTTTTTAACGACAGAGAAGCCGTTATCAAAGTGCAAGCCGTCGGTCGTGATGTCACTGAGCGCAAACAGGCTGAGAAAGCCCTGAGTCGGGCTACTCAAGAGAAGGAACAGTATCGTCTGAACCTTGTGGCAACTTTCAAATCCATTCCGGATGCGATTCTGACAGTGGATAGCAACTTGACCATTATGGCATCTAACGGAGCGGCTGCATCTCTGTTCAATTTTGACAAGGGCCGTATGCGCGGTCTCAACCTTGAAGATTTGGTCGAGGGTGACGGCAACCCTTGTGTCGGTGTACTCAAACAGGTGTTGAAGACAGACAAGCCTGTGCGTGGGTATGAGATTGAATTGGAGCTCAAGGACCTCGGCGAACGCATGTTGGAAATCAATTGTTCGCCCCTGGTCGATCAGGGAAGGCAGCATAACGGTGCCGTTCTTGTTGTCCGTGACGTGTCCCATGTCGCTGATTTGGAAAAACAGCTGCAACAGCGACAGGGGTTCAGGGGGATTATCGGCCGGAGCTCGTCCATGCAGGACATTTACCAGCTCCTGGAACAATTATCATCTCTGGATTCCATCGTTCTCATTCTTGGAGAATCCGGTACCGGCAAGGAATTGGCTGCCGAAGCCCTGCATTATGGCGGTGCGAGGGCTGGTAAACCGCTGGTCAAAGTGAATTGTTCGGCCCTGTCAGAAAGTCTGCTTGAAAGTGAACTGTTCGGTCATGTGCGTGGGGCATTCACTGGTGCAGTCAGGGACAAGGTCGGGCGTATACAGGCCGCTCAGGGGGGCACGCTGTTCTTGGATGAAATCGGTGACATCTCTCCTTTGCTCCAACTTAAATTGCTTCGGTTCCTTGAACAAAAGGAATATGAACGGGTCGGCGAATCCAAAACATATTCAGCGGATGTGCGTATTCTTGCAGCCACCAATGTCGATCTGTTGGAATCTGTTAAACAGGGCGTGTTCCGGGAAGATTTGTATTATCGACTGAATGTCATGCCTGTAACCTTGCCACCTCTCAGAGAACGTCAGGCGGACATCCCTTTGCTGGTCGAGCATTTTCTTGATGTGTTTTCGGACCATTTCGGTAAGTCCTTCGAGGGCGTGTCCCAAGAGGTTATGGACCTTTTCATGGGATACAGTTGGCCTGGTAACATTCGTGAATTGAGACATGCACTTGAACACGCCTGCATACTTGCCCCGGGCAAGATTGTCGGCCTGAAGCATATCCGTAAGGATCTGATTGAAAATACGATGAATCATTCACCCAGTCTGCCTGAAACTCTCCCACGGTATTTCCCCGTGACAGTTGCTCCTTGTAAGCCCGGCAAGGAGGATGTCCTGGCTGCTATTCAGCAGAACAGCGGGAACAAGGTCCGTGCTGCCCGGCAACTGGGCATTCACCGGGCTACCCTGTATCGCAAACTCAAGATGTGGGGCATTGACATCTGACGCAGTATGCCGGTCTTTCCTTTCGATTTATAATCATTATAACGTGATGATATAATGCACTCTCTGTGTTTGATTGGTATGGTATTGTTGACATGCCAAGGATACAGAATTTTATCGGTGAGTTTCGAAGAGTAACTCGTCATAGGGGTTTTCTTATGGTCAAGACCATAGAACCACAGGCCTTTGACCTGGAGTTGCAAAGAAGTGACGAACCCTTGCTCGTTGCTTTTCTTAAGCGCAATGAACGGTATGCCGATCAGGCCGAAATCTTGGAAAAGACCTCACAGTCTCATAAAGACCGAGTGCGGTGTTTTTTATATGATTCGGATTACCTTGATACGGCTCAGGAACGTTTTGCGGTTAAGGGGACGCCGACATTCCTTCTTTTCGATAAAGGAAAGGAAATCGACAGGCTTATCGGAGAGTCCGATGGGGAGACTCTGGATGATTTCATTCAGGGGGTTTTCGGCGAAAGATAGTTGCTTCTTCGCAGAGGTTGATATGAAGGGGGTGCCATAATGCGGCAGCCCTTTTTTATGGAAAAGTGTTTTTCCACCAGTGTGAGTCAGAAAAAAACAGGTGAAGGAGACATCGGGGTATACTTCGTGCTATACACTGTTTTGAGTGCAACCTCGGATGTGATTCCCATTGAAATAACTGAGAATCAACGATATCAAGCAAATGTTCAGTAGCGACAGAGAATAGTTATAAAAATTGTGCAGCCGGGAGAACATATGAAACCTATCGCAAGGGAAATTTTCAGGACATACGACATCCGCGGTGTCGTAGATCAGGATTTTGACGAAGAATGGGTGGAGCAGCTTGGTAAAGCCTGCGGAACGTATTTTTTACAGAATGGGTCGCAGACTGCCGTGGTCGGTCATGACTGTCGTTACTCTTCTCCAGCCTACAGCAAGGCTTTGACAGCCGGACTGGTTTCTGTCGGGGTCAATGTCATCACTCTTGGTCAGGTTTCCTCTCCGGCTTTTTATTATGCTGTGACCACGCTCGGACAAACCGCTGGTGTAATGATTACTGCCAGCCATAATCCGTCTGAGTACAATGGGTTCAAAGTGTGGCAGGGCAAATCCACAATTCACTCCGATGAAATTCAGGATGTGTATGAGGTTCTGAAAAAGGGTGAGTTCCCGGAAGGGACAGGCTCAGTGTCCGCAGAAAATATTATCCCCGGATATATCAAGGAACTGGCGGCTGATGTGAAGATCGAGCGCCCCCTCAAGGTTGTCGTTGACGGTGGCAACGGTACTGGCGGCACCATTACCGCAGATGCCCTTGAGTTGGCTGGCGTGGAAGTTGTCCGGTTGTTCTGTGACCCGGACGGTGCATTCCCGAACCATCACCCTGATCCTGTGGTGGAAAAAAACATGGTCTCTCTGCAACAGGCTGTATTGGCCGAAAAAGCCGATCTCGGTGTTGGTCTGGATGGGGATGGAGATCGTATCGGCGTGGTTACGGAAAAGGGTGATCTTCTTTTCGGAGACCAGTTGGTAGCCATATACGCCCGTGATATTTTAAAAGAGTTTCCTGGTGCCTCAATTATCGGGGAAGTTAAATGTTCTCATCTCATGTATGAAGATATCAAGGCCCACGGCGGCAATGCGGTCATGTGGAAGACGGGGCATTCGCTGATCAAGGCCCGTATGCGTGAAATTGACGCAAAGTTCGCTGGGGAGATGTCCGGTCACATGTTTTTTGCTGATCGTTATTACGGATTCGACGATGCAACATACGCCTCACTTCGTATCGCGGAAATTGTGTCCAAGTCTGACAAGACCATGAGCGATCATCTGGCCAACTGGCCGAAGACATTCTCCACTCCGGAAATTCGTGTGGACTGTCCCGAAGCCATGAAGTCCACCGTGGTCGGCAAAGCGGTCGAGTATTTCAGCTCCAGGTTTGACGCTATCGATATCGACGGGGTTCGTGCCATATTTCCCGATGGCTGGGGCTTGCTCCGCGCTTCAAACACTCAGCCTGTCCTTGTTCTTCGTTTCGAGGCTGAAACCGAAGAACGGTTGGCCGAAATCAGGGGGATGTTCGAGAAGAAACTTGAAGAGTGGATAGCATAACGTTCCGTACCTAATCTGTTTATGAAGGGCTTTGGTTGATGCCAAAGCCCTTTTTTTGTGGAAAATGCTGTTTGAACCATAAAATAATTGCGTTCAGGAGTGTTATTAATAATGAATTAAATAGACTTCATTCTCAATGGGGAGTAGCTTGAATATTATTTTTTTGTGGAGATAAAGTTTGTTTAAAGTACTGGTTATATTGGTAGTTATCGCCATTAGTTCGGCGTTTGCATACGCAGAAGAACTTCATATGCAAGTAGTGATTTATCCACCACTTGCATATGAAGTGGCGGGTGAATTGCGTGGTGTTGCGCCGGAAGTTGTTCAGGCGATTCAGACTTTGGTCGGCGACACCAATCCCCTCATAATAACACCCTGGCTGAGGGCCTACAATCAAACACAGAAATTTGAGAAACAGGGGTTGTTTGCGATTGTCCGTATCCCTGAACGGGAAAAACTGTTCAAATGGGTTGGGCCGGTCTTCGGAGAGGGAGATTATTTTTTTAAGCGGACCGGGGCTGACCTGAAAATCGAAGACCTTGATGATGCGCGCAACGTCAGCCGTATTGCTGTTCGAAAGGATGGGTATACTCATCAACTGCTGGCGTCGAAGAATTTTACCAATCTGGATGTAGGGCCGACGTACGATTCAAGTTACAAAAAGCTCGCCCAGGGGCGTGTCGATCTTGTCCTCATGGGTGAGAGGACCTATTTTTACATGGTTAAAAATGCGGGATTGAATCCTGCCGTCTTTGAGCGTGTCGGTCCAAAGGTCTCCAGCTCAACGGCTTGGCTTGCTTTCTCCCTTGATGTTTCGGATGCGACCATCGTGCAATGGCAGAATGCGCTGGATCAGTTAAAGGCTGACGGAACGTATGACGCCATCATGGAGAGAAATTTCAGGCAGTAAACCTTTCGCGCATGCAAGTTGTTTCATGTGGCAAGGCCGGATGTATTCAATACGTTCGGTCTTGTTGTTTTGTGTGCCGTAATCTTTGTCGAGGGCTTGACGTCATATGCTCACTATGTCACTGGTGGTGACATAGATAAGGAGAACGTTGTGTCCCAACAAAAGAAAGACAGGGAACAGACCCGTCAGCGGATTGTTGATGCCGTAGGCCGCGTGCTTGCCGAAGGCGGATTCAAGAAACTCGGCGTGAACCGGATTGCACGGGAGGCCGGTGTCGATAAAGTGCTTATCTATCGGTATTTCGGTGGACTGCCGGAGCTGGTAACCGAATATGGACGTAGTTTTGAGTATTGGCCGCAGCCCGAAGAAATGGTTCCGATGTCGGAAGAGTTTGAAAAAGGCAATGCTCACGAATCATTACGGATTTTTTTTAGGAATTATGTGCGTGCAATTCGAAAAAGGCCAATGACGCTGGAAATCATGGCCTGGGAAATGACCGTACATGATGACATGGCAGCCCGTCTTGAAGATGTTCGAATGCGGACTGTGCTTGAATGTTTTGAACGCATGGAGTTGGCCGGTGCTGATACGTGCGATTTGACCACGGGGATTCTGGTGCTTTTTGCAGCGGTTAATTCTCTTCTGGTCAAGTCTCGGAACACAGGCGCCGTAGGCGGACTTGATCTGCATGAGGACGGGGCATGGGACAGGATCGATGCAATGATCGGTGTAATGGCGCAAGGTCTATTTCGCTGTATGCCGGATAATCAGGAGGTGGCATGAATACCAGGGAACACGCGGTGACCGCTTTGATGGGCGGGGCATCATGCGCACAGGCAGTGTTTGAGGCATATTGTGAAAGATACGGAATATCGCAACAGGATGCTCGAAAGATGACCGCCGGATTTGGTGGTGGTTTTGCTTCGGGGTTGACCTGCGGGGCTGTCTCTGCCGGATGTCTCATTCTAGGTCTGGAGTTCGCTTCTGTAGATCTGAGTGATGCGTATGCGCGTGACCGCACATATTCTTCCACCCAGGAACTCCTTGCTCGGTTTGCCGAACGCAATGGTTCACACCAATGCGCTGAAATCCTCGCTCGCAACGCCATGGAAATACAAAGTCCAGAAGGGAAACAACGCCTGCGTGAAAGCAGACTCTGTGTGAAGATGGTTGAGGATGCGGTAGGTTGTATTGAGGGGATTCTGGCCGAAAATAGTGCGGAGTAATCAGCTCATTGTATACTCTGGATTCTTTTTTACGTGCATGACCGTTCGATAACGTCACGAGTCATCACCCGACGCGATTGTTTGCCTATTATTGCGTCTTAAAATATGGGCGAAAGCTGAGATTCAGACCAAGGAAGTTTTGTGGATTCTGCCAGTTGTTTGAGGTAATGACGATTCCATCCTTGTTTATCGCATAGACTGCGGCAGAGCCTGAATTGATGCTTGCCGCTTCCAGAAACGAATTGACTTTAACGGCATTGTCTTTACCGGCCAGGAGATTACGGACAATTTCAGTCTCCGAGATCAGGAAGGGAAGGTATTCGTGTTTTTTGAGTGCTGATTTAAGCGTGCTTTCGTACAGTGTCAGTCGTTCATTTGAGACTCGGTCGATGTCTTTGATGTAGTCATATTGGACGGTCAAAGCCACAAGTGCTGGGATGCCTATCATGAGCACAAAGGTCAGAAGGGCAGGAATTGCTTTGCCTTTATACGTTTTGAACAACTGCATGTGAGTCTCTTTATTTCCTGGGTGCTTTCAGGATCGGCATGGTTGGTGCTGCCCTCTCTCTGTGTACCTATGCTTTGAGTCCATCCTGTTTTCTTGTCACGATTGATCGGCGAAAAATCGCTTATTTTGTGGTCGTCACAGATCGTTCTGCCATGAGTGAGTCGTTCAAGGTCTTGTTTTACTGCGTTTATTATTATTTTCGATAATGATTTACTTCTATAGCTAGCAAGAATGCTACCGACGAATCTTGGTTCAGTGTGAAGAGTGAAAGTTGTCGGTGGCAATAACCCGTAGGTCGGGAGTGAACCACATGGCCGACGCTGTTGGGTATTCACGACTCATGATCTCCTTACCTCTGCGGGGGCCAAGAATAAAAAGAGCGGTTGCCAGTGCGTCTGCTTTTTCGGCACTGTCGGCGATAACCGTTACTCCCGCTGATTCGTTTGCGGAGCTCATGTCCGAAGGGTCAATGATGTGATGCCGTAATTCTTTTTTCCCGTGATTCTCGACTGTCACAAACTGTTGATAGTCTCCTGAACCGCATATCCCCTTTTCTCGAATGGTCAGCGTTTTATAGACGTCTTTTGAGCGAGGATGGCGTATGCCAACGGTCCAGTCCTGGTCGCCAAAACAGTAAAAATCTCCTCCGGCCTCGACTATGCCAGCCTGTATTCCCTGCTTTCGAAGCAGCGCAACGGCCGCATCAATGATGGTGCCTTTGGCTATCCCTCCAAGATCAAGAGCCATGCCCTGTTTTTTCAGATGAATGCGTTTGTTTTCATCATCAGTGAGAACGAGCGAGTGGCCCACAAGTCCCTTTTTCAGTCGAGCCAGTGTCTCATCAAGCGCATAGTAGAGCGGGGATGTTGTCAATGCGCCGATAGTGGGATCAAAGGCTCCGCCGGTTTTTTCGCTGTACCGCAGTGCCCGGCGGATCAGGGCATATGATCTGTCAGATGGCGTCACCCAGTACTGTCCGGCTCCCCGGTTGATCCTTCCGATGGAACCATCCATGTTTCGGTGATCGTAATCCTTTTGCAGCATCCGCATTACTACGATGGTCTTTTGGGCGGCCTTGTCGGCAGCCCCCTGACTTTTTGCCTTGATGGTCAGGTTTATTATTGTTCCCAGTCCGACGTCGGTGAATCTGTAGATGTCTTTCCCGCTGGCAGTGAGTGGGGTTCCCGGCTGGACGGACAAAAAATACATGGGGATGATTGCGATTACTCCGCAGCTGATGGCTGCACTCCATGACAGTGCTGTTCCCCAGTACAGGTGATCGCGAAAGCCGGAAGAGAGCAGCGGTATGCATGAGAAGAACCCTATTGCCGCGATGAATTGTAGTGCCGGAGCAACAGAGTGGAATGTCTGAACGATATATCCGCCAAGGAGCGGGGCAAGGAGAAAACCGAGTCCGGCTACAACATGTGTTGTCCCGAAAGCCATACCCTGGTTGCGTGACATTTCGGATGCGGCGACCATGGAAGCGGGAATGGATATTGCGGTTCCAAGTCCCATGACTGCTCCCCAGAGTACGAAATGCCATGGTTCCATGCTTGTCCCCAGTGCGAACAAGGCACTTGCGCTGAGAAGCATGCCGATAACGATGGTGAGAATTTGCGGTTTCCTGTTCTGTATTCGTCCCATCAATGCAAGGCCCAAACAGGTCGTGAAGCTCGGTACTGCATATAATATGGCGACACCAAGGCCACTCCATCCCAGTTTCAGGGCCAGCAGAATGGGATAAAAGGCTGTGAGCAGGCCGATTCCAAGGGTGCGACCGAATATGGAAAGCAGGAGGTAAAGAGCATCGAGTCTGCTCAGTTCCTGAGTTTTTGCTGTGGTCTCCACCTTTATTGTGCGGATATCCTTTGGCAGGAATACGACAATGATGAGTGACGCTATACCCATGCACAGGGACAGTCCGAGCAGTGGCGGTTTGATGGAGCGGTCGAGATACAGGAATCCACCAAGAAGCGGACCGCAGAACAAGGCGATGTTGAACGCCATGGAATACAGTGCGAACCATCGGGGAAGTGCCTGTTTTGGGCCGTTTCCGCCCAGTGTCGCCATTCCGATTGGTTTGATCAGCCCGGACACGAGCCCCAGAATGAACTGGATGGCGTACAGGGTCGTCAGTGTTGCGTGCAGAAAGTAGGCAAGGGGGGCCAGGCAGCCGATCAATGTCGTCAAGAGCAGCGGAAGGCGAGGCCCGACCTTGTCCCCCCAGATACCGGCAACCGGCGCAATCAGCATTTTGGCAAGGTAGTACCCCGCAAATGCGCTGCCAAGCCAGATCCCGCTGACTTTTTCATCAAGGGACAAGAGCGGAATGGTGAATGAAAACAGGCCGACGCCAAGCGTTGAAAAAAGCCCGCTGACCAATATCGCAAAAAAAATCCGGCGGGTATCGCGAGTGTGTATGTCAGCAGTGCTCATAATCGATTCATGTCCTGATTCCAGTCAGTGTGACAACAAATAGAGCTGAATGGCAAGTTGTTCCGTGCGAGAACGCGTGGTCTGCCCCATAACTCGATTTCAAGTCGAGCGTAGAGAATGACCGAAGAGTGGCGAGTTGAACGGTATCAGAGTGAGGTCAGGATGGGGATGTCACCAACAGACAGGATTGAAGATCTTGACGCCATAGCACAAGCCCTTCGGGACGTGCCGCAGCAAAAGGGGTTTCCGTGGGTGATTGATTGGCCGGTTGATAATGGCTAATCGCATGACCTGCATGGGCTGTAACCATAAAGCGTGGAGCAGGGGAACGGGGTAGAGTTTTTGAGGTGAGCAGGCAGACAAAAGATAACCCGCTACTAACAAGATGTGTCCACCAAAGTGTGTACATCAAAAGAAAAGGGACTCAGCAATAGTAGCTAAGTCCCTGTTTTTCCTGGTGGAGACGAAGAGATTTGAACTCTCGACTTCTACCTTGCGAAGGTAGCACTCTCCCAACTGAGTTACGTCCCCGGTGGGGATGAATTGTTACTCCTTTTCGAAGGGCGAAACAACCCTTTTATGCGAGTGGGTTACAAATTCAGGGCCGTAAGTATGGTGTCTACACGGTTGCTGTATGTATGGTCACGCAGGATGCACTCTCGCCATGCTTTGCGGAGTTCCTGTTTGTCTTGTGTTTCCTCTCGGTACCGGAGGAAAAGGTCGTGGATTTCGTCCGGGTGGATGTAGGTGATCTGTTCCACCAGTTCTTCCGGGAAGATTTGCAGGCCGGGGTTGGCGTCCGAGATCAGGAAGCCGCCTGCGCACCAGACGTCGAAGTGTCGCTGGGTCAGCCCTGCCGGGAGCTGCATGCCGGTGATATTGAGGGTGACCGGGGCTGTCCGGTAGATGGCGGGCAGGTGAACGTAGTAGTCCACTACAGGCCGTACGTCCGCGTTTTCAAGCGTTTTCCAGCCGTCATCTCCGAAAATCGTGATCTTCCCGGCAGCGTGCAGGCAATCGTTTTTCCACAAGGAGCTGGCGAACTCCGCTCCCGCTCCGATTTGACGGACCTGGTTGCCGGGCCAGAGTTGCACGTCTTTCATCTGTTCGCGCCACCAGAAGTAATCGAAACGATGTGCTCCTTCAGCATTATGAATTGTGGTGAGGAGGGTCGGGTCAACACTGACACCGGCAAAGAACTTGTCTTTGTCCGGGAATGCCGATCGACCAACGAAGACAAGCGCTTTTTCAATGTCTTTCGCATGGTCCGGCAGTTGTCCCCCGTTTTCGAAAAAGTGCGGACTGGCGGCCAGCGGCAGGTGTGTCACCCAGCGTGCGCCGGTTTCAATGAGAGGGCCGATGAAGCTATGATCCGTGACAAACAGTTTGGCGTTTTTCCAGTACCCTGACTTGACCGCAGGAAGCAGGTTAAACGGGTTGTCCACCATCCAGATCGCGACCTGTGCACCGGCTTCGCGCAAAATATGATAGCATAGGCCGAAATGGTCGAGACCTTTGAAGTTCACGGAAAAAAACAGATCGGGCGTGCCGTCCTCAAGCAGTTCAGGCAGCACCGTCCCGGGATGTTTTCCCAATGCTTCGTGGTCGATGAATCGCACCGTGTATCCGGCTTCTTCAAAAGCCAGTCCCAGTTCCCTGCCGAGCAGGTCTTCTTCAAGGGTTGGCAGCCATACGATTCTTGACGGCGCGGGGATTGTCGTTTTGCAGAGTAGAAGACGCGCGGTAAGCGGACCGTAAAATGATGGAAACGCCTTTTGGACGGGCAGATATCGGATTACATGTGAGTTCGCCGCCAACTCGGTGGTGAAGGCGTCTGCTGCGATACGAGTGAAATTGTCGGGAATGGCTCCGTTCCAGTTGTTGTCAGTCTGGTCCACGAAATCCTGGCATTCCACAAAATACAATGGGTCAGTATCTGATAATCCGAACCATTTCGGGATTTTGTCCGGTTCTGGTCCAAGCCCGAGAAAGACCACGGGACACTCATCCGGGCTGTCACTGACATACCATTCAAATTGCTCTTTTGCCGTGGGCATGGATTTTGTCATGCCGATTTCGTCAATAATTGTCTGATAGCGGGGTCGAGGCACAGGGTTCACTTGGCTTTTTCGGCGTATTCGGCTAGGAATCGCTCCACGCCGGACTTAAGGAGCGTTGCCATGAAACAGTATCAGGATAAGTACTTCAAACGGGCCAAAAAGGAAAACTACGCCGCCCGCTCGGTCTACAAGCTCAAGGAGATGGACAAACGGTTCCATATCTTCAAGCAGGGACAGACCGTGCTCGATCTTGGCGCAGCCCCTGGCTCATGGACACAGTTTGCCGGAGAAAAAGTTGGTAAGCAGGGCCACGTGCTCGGCGTGGACCTCCAGTCTACCAGGCATTCCTTCGCGGACAATATCACATTTTTGCAGGCCGACGTGTTTTCGGATTCGCCGGAACTGCTGGAAGCCATCGAACCACTTGCGCCGTTCGATGTCATTATCAGCGATATGGCCCCCAAGACAACCGGAATCAAGTTCGCGGATCAGGCGAACTCTCTGGAGTTGTGTGAGAGAGCGTTTGAGGTAGCGAAGAAATACCTCAAGAAAGGTGGCAATTTTGCGGTCAAGATTTTTGAAGGTGGCGAAATCAACGATTACCGAGATGAAATCAGACCGTATTTTGGCAAGATAAAAAACTTCAAACCCCACAGCTCTCGCGCTGAAAGCAAGGAAATATTCATTGTCGCGCTTGGCTTTCGGGGAAGAGAAGAGTAGGCTATTCGATCTACTATAGTAAAAGACTTTATTGAGAATATTCAGGAGGAAATATGGCCGGACATAGTAAATGGGCAAATATTCAACATCGCAAAGGACGTCAGGACGCCAAGCGCGCAAAATTTTTCACTAAAGCTGCCAAGGATATTATCCTGGCCGCAAAGGCTGGCGGCGGCAATCCTGAGGATAACTCCACTTTGCGTTTGGCCATTCAGAAGGCCAAGGAAGTGAACCTGCCCAAGGACAAGATTGAGAACGCCATCAAGAAGGGGACTGGCGAACTGGCCGGTGGCGATATCATGGAAATCCTCTACGAAGGGTACGGCCCCGGCGGCGTTGCCATGCTGGTTGATGTCGCTTCCGACAACAAGAATCGTATCGTGGCTGAAATTCGCCACGCCTTCACCAAACATGGTGGCAACATGGCTGAAGCCGGTGCGGTTTCGTATCTCTTCAACAAGAAGGGCGTCATTATTTTTGATAAGGAAAAATACACCGAAGACGACCTGATGGAAATCGGTTTGGAAGCCGGTGCCGAAGATATCATCGATGACGGCGATACTTTTACAGTACACACCGCGCCTGGTGATTTCATGGCCGTGCAGCAGGCGTTTGTGGACGCGGGCATGGAATATCAGTCTGCTGAATTTGAGCAGGTTCCTGAAACCCTCGTGCCAGTGGATGTTCCTACCGGCAAGAAGGTCATGGCCCTGTTTGAAGCTTTGGAAGACAACGACGATACCCAGAAAGTCTATCTCAACGCCGACTTCCCGGACGAATTGTTCGACGAAGAATAGCATGAGCGAAAAAGGTTTGATCGTCCTCGGTCTGGACCCTGGAACACGGGTTACGGGCTACGGCATCGTCCGGGAAATATCCGGACAGGTCGAACTGGTGGAGACCGGCACTATTCGCACGCCGGTCAAGAAAGACATGGCCGTCCGCCTGGGGGTGATCTTCGACAGGCTCCAGGAGCTTATCGAAAAGCACGCACCGGCAGAGGCTGCCATCGAAAATGTGTTTGTATCCAAGAACCCCTCGTCCGCCCTAAAACTGGGGCAGGCGAGAGGGGCTTGTATGGCAGCTTGCGCCACTAACGGTATTCCCATGGGGGAATATGAACCCACCAAAGTGAAAAAAAATCTCGTGGGTGTGGGTAGCGCTCCAAAGTCGCAGGTCGCGTTCATGGTAGCTCACACTCTTGGTGAGAAAAAACCAGACTGGCCCGAAGATGCATCCGATGCTCTGGCTATTGCCATCTGTCACTTGAATGAACGGCGTATGCGCAAGCTGACTGGCCTGTAGGCTCGCAACCATTTCATGATAAAAACGGCTCATTAAGGTGGGCCGTTTTTGTATCGCGAGGCGGGGACTACTTCTTCCCTTTTCCCTTGTTCTTTGGCTGCTTGCTCTTGCCCTTACTTTTGTTCTGGTTCTGGATTGGTTCTTCCAATGCATCTTTATCGTTGGTATTCTTCGTTGTATTGTCCATATCCTCGGAACCGGTGTACGCGGAATTTCCCTTATTCTTGCCTTTGCTCTTATCCTTGCCCTTGCTCTGACTCTGGGATGATTCGTTTAACTCATCGTCGTTTTCATAGGATGTATTTGTCTCTTCATTCATGTCGTCATCAGAATCAGTATACGAAGAGCCACCCTTGTTTTTTCCTTTGTTTTTGTTCTTGCTCTTTCCTTGCTTTTTACCTTTGCCGCTCGTCGAAGGGTGGACGCCTGTTTCTTTGGCTATGCGACCCCAGCCCATACCTGAGTCGCGCATGGCCTGAATTTCAGCAGGGGATTTCCCACTTTGTTCGGCAAAAGCATTTATGCGGGCTTCGTCGAGGTTGCCTTGTGCTCTTGTGAGTCGTTCTTCGGCATTTCTTACGGTCTCTTGAGCCTGTTCCTGTTCTGTGGCCGTGCCTTCTTTGCGCACGGCATCAAGGATTTCCTTTGCTTTGCGGACTTCCTCAGAAGCTTCAGTCGTTTCCTGAACAACGGCTTCGCCAACAAGGCCAATAAGTTCTTCCTGAGTGAATATTGGTTCACTCTGAGCCAGAGTCTTGCCCACAGGCATGGCAAGCAACATAAACATACAGGCAATGATGATTTTTTTGATCATGGAGATTCCCCTTTTTTTATACATTCCATTCTTATCGTATGGCAGAATGCAGTGTTCTTATCCATGATAAATAAGTGAATGCCTCATTTCCAACCATGTATTCTCTTTGAATTGCGTTCGTGAATGCGCTACATACCTGCAACGGAGGGTTTTCATGATCGGATATCTGCAGGGAACGGTATTGTCTGCCGACGAAAAGGGATTTGTTGTCCTGACGCCTGGCGGGGTTGGGTATGAAGTCGCTGCGCCCACGTCAGTCATTGCGCGGCTGCCGGGAAGGGGTGGAGAAATATCAATTTTCATTCATACTCAGGTCGCGGAAAAGGCCATTGACCTTTTTGGTTTTTTGACTGCCGATGATCTCGACCTGTTTCGCACACTTATTTCCATCGACAAGCTTGGGCCGAAAAAAGCATTAGCTATCCTGTCCATGTTCGATGCGGAACACCTTCGCGAAATCGCTTTTCGCGAAGACGTGACCATGCTTTCGACGGTGCCGGGTATCGGTCCCAAGTCCGCCAAGCAGATTTTGTGGAACCTCAAGGATAAGGTTGATAAACTCAAGCCTGCCGTTGGTGCAACGCTATCATCCGCGCCGCAGGGTCCACAGGGTGAGTACCTTGACACTCTTGCCGGGTTGAAAGGGCTGGGGTACGCTGAAGATGAAGTCCGACCCATGATTATTGATGTCTTTGACGCAGAACCCGACCTTGACGCTGCCGGTGGTATCCGGGCAGTGCTCAAGAAAATAAATGCGGCACGCTCATGAGCAAATGCACACTTCCAGAGGAAAATGTCCGGCCCAGAAGTCTCGGTGAATTCATCGGACAGCAGGACTTGCGCAGTAATCTTGATGTCTTCATCAGGGCAGCCCGAGAGCGCGAACGTTCCTTGGATCATACTCTTTTCTACGGGAATCCTGGCCTGGGCAAGACCACACTGGCGCGTATTATGGCGAGTGAACTTGGCGTGAATATGGTTTCCACGTCCGGACCAGTCATCGAGCGGGCCGGAGATCTCGCGGCCATTCTGACCAATCTGGAACGCGGAGACATTCTGTTTATCGATGAAATTCACCGCATGCCTGCCACGGTTGAAGAGGTGTTGTATCCGGCCATGGAGGATTTTCAGATTGATCTGGTTATCGGTTCCGGTCCGGGGGCTCGTACGGTCAAGCTCGATCTTGAGCCATTTACGCTGGTTGGTGCGACCACACGACTTGGTCTGCTCACATCTCCTTTGCGTGACCGTTTCGGTTGTGTTTTTCGTATTGAATTTTATTCCCCCGAAGAATTGGGGCGTATCGTTGAACGGTCCGCAACCATTCTTGACGTGAAAGTTGACCCTGAAGGCGCACTGGCTATCGGTCGGAGAGCTCGAGGCACTCCGCGTATTGCCAACAGACTGCTTCGGCGTGTTCGAGATTATGCCTTGGTACATGGAGATGGTATTGTTACCAAGGAACAGGCCGAATCCTCGCTTGAACGGCTGGATGTTGACCAGTACGGCCTGGATAATATGGACCGTAAAATTCTCTCGCTTATGGTGGAAAACTTCAATGGTGGCCCTGTTGGACTTAAAACCATTGCCGCGGCTTGTGCCGAGGAAGTCCGCACCATTGAGGATATCTATGAACCGTATCTTATTCAGTGCGGCTTCCTTAAGCGTACACCGCGTGGACGAGTGGCAACGGCCAAGGCGTATCAGCATCTGAAGATGCGGATGGAAGATGACCAATTGCCACTTCTTTAATGGGTTATAAATAACATTGATTCTCAATAAAGAACTTGAAACTGTTGTTTGTTCTGTTATTGTTCCTGTAAACAGGAATACCATGGAGGTATAAATCATGGATAAGTGGGAATGCCCCTGCGGCTATGTGTATGATCCGGCTGAAGGAGATTCTGAGAACAACATTGCCATTGGTACAAAGTTCGAAGACTTGCCTGATGATTGGACCTGCCCTCAGTGTGGTGCAGAAAAGGAATACTTCGAAAAACTGTAAAAAACCGAACAAAGCCTCTTGCAATCAAGCGCTAAAAGCGTATGGTTAAATCAGTCAAAGGAGTGTTTTCAGGTAACGCCCTACAAACCTTGTGATTCATCGAATCGGAAAGTGTTTCCAGGCAACCTTCAATCAAACTTTATCCTTTGGTAGAGGCCCGTATTTCGGCAACCTCCCTACGAATGCATCGAGCAGAAGCCCCCGAGTTATCGGGGGCTTTACTTTTTGGGGGAATGAGTGCGGATATCTTCTTCTTGGGAAGCAGTCAGTGGTGGACCGAGTCGCTTTAACACCATTGTGCAGAGCATGCTGGAGATCAGCCAGACAGCCACGCCTGTCAGCCCGACTGAGCCGCCAAAAAGCGGGTGGACGTTGGGAAAAAGCAAAAGCCATACACCATATCCTTGTGCATTGACTGCGCCGTGGATAAAACCGGCAAGGATGGACGAATCATAGTATAGGGTCATTTCATTGAGGAAAAGGCCGAATGCAAAACAGAGTAAGCACATCATGGCTATACCGCCCACTGGATACCCGGGGTAATTGAATCCGGCCAGGATGAGTGGGCCATGCCATATTCCCCAGAGAATACCGAGCACAGTGTAGGCTACTGGTTTCCCCAAAGGCATAAGTCGGGGCAGCATGAAGCCGCGCCAGCCTATTTCCTCTCCCAATCCGAAGATAAGATTGATGAATGGTCCCAGAACAATTGACATGGGAAGCATGATCTGAAGAACGCTTTTCAGCGTTGCTTCGCCTGCGTCTGTACCGGGAATCTGAGGGGAAAAATCTCCGAACCCGAGCCACCAGGAGAGGAGGTACATTGCTGCAAAAAGCATGGGGACAAGACAAATTGTCAGAAAGTATGCGCCCAGTGACTTCCCCAGTCGAAGGCGCAGGGAGTCGCGGAGTTCGGCAAAATTCATTTTTTCGACGAACGCTGTGACCAACAGGGCGGACAAGCCTGGAATCCACATAACCGCCATGAGTATCAGGGCTGGTCCGGACATACCTGTCAGGTTATCGAAGCGCATCCCATTTGATACGAGCGGGATTTCCACGGCCCATGTTGCGCCGAAGGTCAGTGCCAAGAATAGCAGAAGTGGTTTTATCCGGAGGGTGTCTGTCTGATTACGCATAGGATTCTACCATGGTGAAATAGCGTTTGCGGCATTGGTTCTCAATGTCGAGCAACCTTTTGAAAGCCTCGTTGAAATCGGTTGTGCCTGCTGCGAACACTCCATGCCCGTGGACAATGGCAGCTCCGGAAGAGGCCATGGCGGGGGGCAGAGTGTTGCATAGTCCGGTGGGGCCAGTCCCCACTTCACCGGGGACGATGGGGATGCCCTCGACCGTCCGGCATTCCGAGCATTTGATGTGACATGCACCACGATTGGGACAGTCCCGTTTGTCGCAGTCCATGGACATGATGACCGAAAATTTGGGGTGGCCGTGGAGAATGCACCTGAAATCCGAGCGACGATAGACGTCTTCATGGGCCGAGAGTTCCGATGACGCGGTCAAGCCGGTGGTGGCACTTCCGTCCATGGGGCATGGGTCGATGCATCCTTCAAGTTCATCAAGAGAACTACCGGTTTGGGATATGTAAATCGTGTCATTCAGCCTGTACGAAATGTTGCCGAAAAACGAGTCGACCAACCCGAAGCCTACTACATGCCTTCCGCTTTCAGCTATTGCAGCGAGAACGCTATCCTCGTCCGAAAGTGAACCGCCAGCCAGGTTTGGCGGAGCGGTGTGTGGATGTGGTAGCTGTGTCACTACGCGTTGATAGGTGTCACGGTATTCTTCGTCGAGGGTCTTGTTGCGCAACCTGATCAGGTAGTCGGAAAAGAACAGTACGAAGCAGGCGAAAATGGTTGATGAATAAAAGACAAATCCCTGTTCCGGGCTGACCGTACCGCAAGAAATGATGCCTTCACCCGGGATAATGACGGTTTTGCGTTTTTTGAGGCTGGCAGCCATGGCTGGTGCCGTAAACTCCTGACAGATCGGAATGTCATGCAGGAAGGTACGGGTTTCGGTGTCTTCAGGACGAATGGCCGTTTTTGTGCGCCCTGCCAAAAATTCAAGAATGGTGGCGTACGGTTCTGCGGGTTTGGAAAACACCAGTGAGTTGATAGAGAGCATATCAAAGAGTTTGGTGAATTCTTCGATGCGCGGATCGTGCCGATTCCACACCAGTTCGGCATCCAGACCGCCAACAATGGGATCATTTGGGGCTGCAAGCCCCTGAATGGTTAACTTTGCAGCGTATTTATCGCAGAGACGTTTCATCAATCAAGCCCCAGCCGTTCAGTGGTTTCCTGTGTTGGGTTGCCACTCTCGTCCAGTCCGCGAACCCGGTAGTAGTTGGCGCGTGCCGTGAGAAATTCCTCACGGTTGATAGGCGTGACATCCACGCCACCGCCTGATGTGCCTTGTTCAGTGAAGAACCGCATGGGCAGGTCGTCATCGTCGGCTGTGAAACCGTTTTTCGCATTCATTATCCGTTCATTGTAATAGATGCGTTCCCCCGTCTCCAGTAGATCTTGGCCGGACACAGAGACGCCTGTGACGGCCGTAAACGCTTTGGCGTATTCTTCCAGGCTGGCTGCCAAAAAAGTGAATTTGCAGGCTGTGAGTGAATCTACCACGGCGTTCATGTCTTCCGCTATCTTGACGATGCGGGCCTTACCACTGAATGAAAAGCGGTCTGTAGCAACCGGCTTTCGCAGAACTTCGTGACTGATAGGGTAGGCGCGGAGATGGCAACCTCCCCGAGTGCTGGTGGCATAGGCCAGAGCCATTCCGTAAGCACCACGAGGGTCATAGGCGGGGAGATCCATGCCCTTGACTGACATGGACGTTTCCGTGCGACCACACACTTCGGCAAAATTGAACGACCCTTGTCCAAGGTCGCCGCCTTCAGCCATCTCACGCAGCGCAGTCAGCAGTGAAGCCCGCGTATAGTCCTGCCCGGTGATTTCTCGACGACAGGCAAGAGTGGAGCCTGCGGAGATGGTGTCCATGCCAAGCTGGTTGCACAGGTCGTTGGCTTCGAGGACCAGCTCCATGTCCCGATTGCCGATGAGCGCGGTGAAATGGGACATGGTTTCGTATTCGGGCATGCTCCGTCCGTCCTGGGCAATCTTCTTGCACAAGATATGACAACCGCTACAGCCGTGTTTACGGGGGGTGAATTTCTTTTTGTAGGCCGCCGCATTAAGTTGGCGGGCGTTCTCAAAATGTGTTTTTTGAAAATTGTCTGTGGGCATCATGCGGCGGGAGTCCATCAGATCGAATATAGATCCGGTGCCCCAGCAGGAGAATCCATGTTGACCGAGTAAAACTGGTGATGCCGCAGTCAGCCGGAAAATATCTTCTCTCGTTTGTTTGAGGGACTCCTTGTCGTGAATTCGGATTTTCCCTGTGCCTTTTACCGAGAGATATTTGAGATTCTTGGCGGCCCAAATGAGTCCGAGACCACCCCGTCCTGCAGTGTGATGGCGGTCAACCAAGACGGAAGCCATACGGGAACCATTTTCCGCAGCTGGTCCTATGCAGGCTATGGAAGCTCCTTTGGGCATTGAGGATTCGAGGCGGGAGAAGACATCTCCAGATAATGCGCGTGATAGGTCTGTAGGGGTAATACGCACATCTTCGTCGTGTATTTCGATGCCGCAGAGCATGTCGCTTCTTCCGGTGATGACCAGTCCGTCATAACCGGCACGTTTGAGCTGGGTGGCGATCCTGCCGCCGACGGAGGTGTCGCAGATCGCTCCGGTCAGCGGGGAGCGGGACATGATGGTCCCACGACCGGAAGTCGGTGCAATTGTGCCGCTCAAGGGGCCGGTGAATATGAGTAGCGGCAGGGCTGGATCATTCCATTCGCGGGTGGCATGGGGCGCGAGATATTGTCCAGCCATCCCTTTCCCACCGATATACTTGCGGTATTTTTCAAGAGGGGGGTGCTCGGAAATGACCTTTTTTCGAGTCAGATCTATATGCAGGATAGTACCTGTCCAGCCAAAATATTTTTGCATGGCTGGAAGATTCCATGAACCGTCTCAAAAGGCAACAGCTTGTCTTTCTTGACCCCACAGACGAAATGGGTATTCTTGGTCGCCGGAGGATTCATGGCCGAAAAAAAGATAGATAAAGCCCGTCGGAACTTTCTGTTCGGAGCGGTGCGCCGATTCAAAAACGAAGATCCTGATCAGCCTGTGGCGTCCACGGCAGAGTGCGTGGAAGCGATTAAAGAGGCCAACGGCCTCTATGTTGATGGTGAATTCGAGGCTGCGCGTGACAAATATAAGGAATGCCTTCAGTCGGATCAAAATGATGCCGACGTACGCTATCGCTTGGGTGTGTGTCAGTATAAGATTGGCAAGTATATGCAAGCCAAGGTTGAATTTGAGCGAACCCTGCGTATTGATCGATCATATCAGGACGCATTCTTGTATCTGGGACTGACGCTGGTTCGACTCGGAAAGCCGGAAAAAGCCCCAGGCCTGTGGAGTCAGTACTTTAATATCAAGGCCGTGGTCGTACAGCGGGAGCTGAATCTTCAACTCGGTCTGCTGGAAACTGGCGTCATTGATCCACCGGAAGTCATTGCCGAGGCCGTCGAAGCGGCTATCAAAGACGCAGGAGACGCGGTTGGTTAGTCTTGGTTGTAATGATTAAAATGAAAAGCCCCGAACCTTTTGTAGGACGGGGCTTTTCATTGTTTTTTTTTCGATGACTAGCAGTGGCCCTTGATCTTGTCGGTGCTCGCCTGTTGGGCTATTTTTGACATCTGGGCGCGGATGTAGTTTGCAGCGACGTCTCCGAGATCCTGATTGCTGGATGCCGACAGACCATGTTCTTTCAAGTCCTTGTCGATCTGTTTTTCCATGCGTTCGGATTCAAGAAACATGATGTAAGCAAGAACCAGAGCCGCCTTGTTGCTTTCACAGCCGTCACAGAGCAATTCGATGTTCTCCGGATCGACAGTCTCCAGAAGTCGGTCGATAAACATGGTGATCCATTTCTCATAGAGATCATGCATGATGGGTGGGATGAGGCTGGCTACCTGCTCAGGGGCATTGCCGGACGTGCCGGTTACAGCCATGAATTCGTTGAGAGCTTCAAGACGTTTGCTTTCGTCCTGCTCTTCCACCTTGCTGATGATGATGGCAAAAATATGTTCTCGTATCTGTTTTGGCGTCATGCTCATTTCGAAAAATCTCCACTGTTCTTCAATCTTTTCGGGACACCGGAATGTAACGTAATGTTCTTTCCCGGGCAAGTGGGGAAGAGAAATCCGTTTTCATTCACGGGGAATACGCGTATTGATTGCATCCTTATCAGAAAAAAGTGCCCTAAGGATGCTCTCCATGGAATCTCTCATTACCACACTTGCACCATTTCTCAAGGTCTTGTTCGCCTTTGTTCTTATGTTGGCTGGCATGCGGTTAAGAATCGGTCTCGGTCTTTCCATTCTGGTAGGTGGGGCTGTTATGGGGTTTCTGTTCGGACTCGGCCCTGTCCCGCTTGTCAAAGCCGGCGTACTGGCTCTGACACAGGAAAAATTCCATTTTCTTATCGCCATTGTCGGGCTGATTCTCATTTTATCTGATGCCATGGAACGATCCGGGCAATCCAAGCGTCTTATGAACGCTTTATCAGGATTCCTGAGAAGCCCTCGGCTCAGACTCGTTTTTTTCCCGGCCCTTATCGGGTTGCTTCCCATGCCCGGCGGAGCTGTCTTTTCCGCTCCCATGGTCAAAACCGTGTCGGAAGATATGCGGATCAGCAATTCTCAGCGGGCGGTGGTCAACTATTGGTTCCGGCATGTGTGGGAATTGGTCTGGCCTCTCTATCCAGGTATTATTCTGACGCTTGGGCTTGCCAATATTCAGATTCTTGACCTCATTTCTTATACTTGGCCGGGAACACCTGTCATGCTGCTTGTCGGATGGTGGTTCTTTTTACGGCCCGGCGTTCTCAATGCAAGTGAATTGGTCGTGGAAAACCTGCCTACAACAAGGAGTAAGAAGGCTGCGTTTAAGGAAGGCCTGCCACTTTTGACAGCCATTGTCGGTGCCATAGGGCTTGAGAGTGTTATTGCTACTTTTTTCCCTTCCATTCCTTTTGAACTGGGTGTGGTTGCAGCTCTGGCTGCTGCCGTGCTGTGTGTCATGGTGCAGAATACTCAGTTGGGTCTCCGCTTTTTTCGAGACGTGCTGACCAAGAAGAGTCTGTGGTCCATGGTTTTTGTCATTGTCTCGATTTTTGTTTTCAAGGACATCATGCAGGCCGCAGGTGTGGTCAGCGAAATGGCCCGGGTTGCAGGTGGCGAGGCAGCTCTGTTTGCCTCTGCTGCTTTTCTGCCATTTCTTGTGGGGTTGGTCGCAGGTATCAATGTGGCTTTTGTTGGAGCGACATTCCCTCTTTTGCTTGGTGTGCTCGACTCTCTGGGTATGCAGGATCAGACCATTCGGTATATCGTACTGGCTACTTTTTCAGGGTTTACCGGGGTTATGATCTCACCTATTCATATCTGTTTCATATTAACATGTGAATATTTTCAGTGTGATCTGGCTCGTACCTGGCGAAAACTGATCTGGCCTTGTTTCATCTTTTTTGCTTCTGGTGTCGCACTATTCACCTTTCTTAACTAAGCGGGGCATTGACTAAGACTTGATGAACGGAAAGTTTTTTTGTACATCTCGTGTCTGCAAATTGAATACTACAAACATGGACGAGGGGGATGATGGATGAGCCAGTATGGTGATATCTTTACTGACAATCTGTTGCTGACTATTTTTCCCGAAGAACGGGCGGATGCGTTTTTCGAGGCACTGTTTGGGGACGCGGAAGAGGGGAGCTATGACATTGCTCTTGCATACGTAGGGGACAGCGATTCCGGTCTTGATTTCGAAATGAAACTCATGCAACGGCCGGGCAAATGTTTGGCATGCAATCTGACTTACGGATTGCCAGAAGTTTTTTCCCGTCACCCTGTAATTAACGTGCAAGGGATTGCGGAAACCGTAGCGAATGCTATCGGTAAAAAATCTGCCACCTGGAAATTCGGAGCAACACGGGAAGTCTCGCGGGAGCTGCATATCATCCCGTTGAATATCCGACCAGAATAGTTAATTGGTGTCTTTGTGAAAGCGGCTTAAGGAGTGTGTCCTTGAGCCGCTTTTTTGTGCATTATTGGATGGAGTCCACAAGGAGCGGTTCTCCTTTTTCCGGGGCCAGTCTCAGTGTGAGTGCGTCTTTTGAACAGGCCTGGATACAAACTCCACACCCCATACATTTGTCTTCGCGGATGAATGCAGATTCCTTGTTGAAGCCGATGGCCTTGAATTGACACTTTTCGGCACACAGGCCGCATCTGACACAGCTGTCCACATTGACTTCGGCCAGGTAGCCGGACGAGCAGAGCATGTTCATGCCATGGGTCTGGGCTTTCATCGCTCCGCAGCAACAAGAGCAACAGTTGCAGATGGCGTAGTATCTGCCAAGCATGACGTCCTTGAAAAAAGCGTGGGAGACATGACCGCGAGCCTGTTCCGCCTTGATGATCCGGACGGCTTCGTCAGCCGAGATCTCACGGGTCTTGTCCGGGTGGTGTTCAAGCATGAAGGTGGCGAACGGATCACCGATAAGGATACACACGTCGATAGGGGTGCATGGATTCTTCATGCCCGATCGACAGGGGCAGTCCAGCAGGACAATCTTTTCCGGGTGGTTGAGGACGATCTCGCGGGCGCGGGTGTAAGGAAGAACCTGTTCCGAGACCTCGGTGTTCACTGCACGGTTTATTTTGATCAGCTTGACAGCTTCTTCCAACGGCAAAGGTTTGCCATGGTACGAGTCCCCCCAGGTCACCTTCTTCTGATCGGGGTCGCCTGTTCTGTTTTTGTCATCGGGCAGAAACGGCCTGTGCCAGTTGATGAAAAGGATCAGCGGCGCCCACAGATAGCGCCACCATGGTTCTTTGTCCCCGGCCAGGCCGATGTAGTTGTAACACCAGCGTCCGTAAACATAGCCGTGGATGAAATCGAAAAGGGAGAGCCCCTTTTCTCGGCAATTGCGGTAATATGTGATCGTGGACTGTTTGACGAAAGGTATTTTCATGGCGAATCTTGATTGTTGAATGTGCAACGAGTGTGTATTGAATTCTACCGACCTGCCAAACAAAGTCAACATGACGGGGCGCGACTTCTCGGTCGTTTTTTGCTAGAAACCGACTTGATAGAATATGGACGAGGATTTGTATGAATGATGAACAAATGGAATTGGCCCGTGAGCGAAACATGCTTGCCAAGAGCAGGACACGACTCGCCAACAAGCGGACTTTTCTCGCGTGGTGCAGAACTGCTCTTGCCTTCATGACTTTCGGCTTTCTGCTTGAAAAGATTGATCTCTTTCTCGTGTCCGGACATCAGACCGTGACCGACGCCGTGCTCATGGAATTGGGCGTACTCGGCAAGCTCGCTTTTATCGGCGGCCCGGTGCTGATGCTGTTTGCCGGATGGCGATATTACCGATTGGAAAAGGAAATCGGTTTTTCGGGCGGAGCATTGTTTGTTATCCCGGAAATAGTTCTTTTCGGCTTCATCCTTTCCGGCGCTCTTCTGTATGTGTTCTGGTAACTGAAGTCATATGTTCCGTATCATATTCATCGGTGTCGTAGCGGCTTTCTTCTTCAGTTCCACTTTTGTGCTCAATCGGGCCATGTCCCTTGAGGGCGGTCATTGGGTCTGGTCAGCCAGCCTCCGATATTTCTGGATGCTGGTGATTCTCGGTGTGTGGCTTCTTGTGACCGGCAAGGGCCGTCTCGGGCTGGATGCAGTCAAGTTGTTCTTTCGGCATTGGGTATTCTGGACTTTGGCCGGTTCGGTCGGATTCGGCGTGTTTTACGCGCTCATCACCTTCAGCTCGGTCTTTGCTCCCGGCTGGGTCGTGGCTGCCACATGGCAGACAACGATTCTAGCCACACCGTTGGTCCTGCTGGCGTTTGGGCGAAGAATTCCGCTCAAGGCTCTGGCTTTGACCGTGATTATCTTCATCGGCGTGGTGCTGGTAAATCTTGAACAGGCTTCGGCAACGGGCTGGCGAGAAATGCTGCTGGGCGCATTGCCCGTACTTGTCGCGGCGTTTGCCTATCCTTTTGGTAATCAGTTGGTCTGGGAGGCTCGCAGAGGTGAAAAGTCCTTTGTACCGTCCATTGACCATCCGGCCATGGATGATCCGTTTTGCCGTGTGCTTTTGCTCACGTTCGGATCACTGCCGCTTTGGGTGATACTCATTGCGGTCACCATGCCGCCACTTCCATCAACTGGCCAGGTTGCGCAGACTGCTCTCGTCGCACTGTGCTCAGGCGTGATTGCAACATCTCTCTTTTTATATGCCCGGTATCATGCTCGGAATACGGCTGAATTGGCTGCTGCCGACTGCACGCAGTCCATGGAGGTCGTGTTTTCTCTCGCTGGTGAAGCTTTGCTCCTGGGGCACGTTGTTCCGGGTTCTCTCGGGTGGACTGGTATTGCCCTGACAATGCTGGGCCTCATGCTCTATGTGACCGTTCAGAGCAGACAGTAGGCTTTAGCTGTTTCACAACACAATCTTTGAGTGCACGCGGTTCTCAAGCAAAGGGGGCGGTGTGCAAAGAAAAAGGGAAGCCCGTGCGGACTTCCCTTTTGTATGTGAATTGTCGGTGAGACCTATTGGTCTTTCGGTTTTTTCTTCTTGCCTTCTTCGCGGTGGCGAACAAGGGCGGACAGCTCCAGCTTCCTCAGGCGGATGGACAGAGGGGTCACTTCGACCTGCTCGTCGTCCTTGATGAAGTTCAGAGCGTATTCCAGTGTCATGGGCTTGACCGGGGTGAGGATAACTGCCTCGTCTTTTCCGGATGCGCGCATGTTGGTGAGCTTCTTTTCCTTGCTCGCGTTGACGTTGATGTCGTTTTCGCGATTGTGTTCACCGATGATCATTCCTTCGTAGACCGGATCACCGGGTACAATGAAGATGCGGCCACGCGGCTCAAGGTTGAACAGGCCGTATGCAACACCTTTGCCTGCGCGGTCAGCGACCAGGGAACCTGTGTAACGTGAGCTGAAATCGCCACGGTGTTCACCGTAGCCTTCCAGATAGGAGTTCATGATGCCGGTACCCTTGGTGTCGGTCAGGAACTCGTCACGGTAGCCGATGAGAGAGCGGGAAGGCACGGAAAATTCGAGGCGAACCCGACCTGTGCCGTTGTTGACCATATTGGTCATGCGGCCCTTGCGGGACTGGATTTTCTCGGAAACAATACCCATGAAATCTTCGTCGCAATCGACGAACAGGTGTTCAATGGGCTCCATCTTCTTGCCGTTTTCTTCCTTGATGATAACCTCGGGACGTCCAACGGACAGCTCGAAACCTTCACGGCGCATCTGTTCAACCAGAATGGCCATCTGGAACTCGCCGCGTCCTTTGACCAGGTATGCGTCGCGGTTTTCGCTGTCTTCCACCTGAATAGCCACGTTGAGCAGGGTTTCCTTGTGGAGTCGTTCCCTGATCTTGTTGGTCTGAACGTGTTTGCCTTCCTTGCCTGCCAGAGGCGAGGTGTTGATGCCGAATCGCATTGCAACAGTGGGTTCATCAACAGTGATGCGGGGCAGAGCTTTGGGAGATTCCTTGGTGCAGATGGTGTCGCCGATGTGGACATCTTCGATACCTGCGACAACGACGATGTCACCGGGGGCGCAGACTTCGGTGGGGACGACCTTCAGTCCGTCATAGGTCTGAAGCTTGGTGACCTTGAGCGGAAGAACCTTGTCGTTGTCAGCCAGGCAGATGAGCTGATCATTGGACTTGGCGACACCGTGATGGATCTTGCCGATGGCAAGGCGGCCCAGATAGTCGGAGTAGGAAAGATCGGAGACGAGCATCTGGAACGGTTCGTCTGGGTTGTAGGACGGTCCGGGCACTTTCTCAATAATCATGTCAAGCAGGATGTGCAGGTTCTCGCCTCGTTCCTCAGCCGTTTTCATGGCGATGCCGTCACGGCCGATGGCGTAGAGCAGCGGGAAGTCCAACTGCTCCTCATTGGCGTCCAGGTCGATGAACAGGTCATAAATTTCATCAAGCACTTCGTCGGGACGTGCATCCTGGCGGTCAACCTTGTTGATGACAACCATGAGGGAAAGACCCTGTTCCAGCGCTTTCTTCAAAACGAAGCGGGTCTGGGGCAGCGGGCCTTCGGATGCGTCCACCAACAGGATGGCGCCGTCGGCCATGGACAGGGAACGTTCAACTTCGCCACCAAAGTCGGCGTGGCCGGGGGTGTCGATGATGTTGATCTTGGTTCCCTTCCAGCAAACCGAGCAGTTTTTGGCGGCGATGGTGATGCCGCGTTCTCGTTCCAGGTCCATGGAATCCATGATGCGTTCGTCCACGTCCTGGCCTTCGCGGAAGAGGCCCGACTGTTTGAACATGGCGTCCACGAGGGTGGTCTTGCCGTGGTCAACGTGGGCGATGATGGCGATATTGCGAAGCTCGGTGTTCTGTACTGTGTTGCTCATTGTCTCTCCAATAATATGTAATGGGCGCTTCAAGCGCAGGCCGGGGGTTACCCGAATTGTGTGGCTCTGGCAAGGATATATTGTTGTCGAAGCCGAAATGTCATTTTAATCCTGAGAATAATCATATAGGTTCTTATTTGCCGTAACCCCCTGACCATGGAGTGAATCGTGAGTATAGAATACAGAATTGAACATGACAGTCTCGGTGAAGTTGAAGTGCCGAAAGATGCCTATTATGGTGTCCAGACCAAGCGTGCTCTTGATAATTTTCATATTTCCGGCATTACAATGTCCCACTATCCCAGATTGATCAACTCTCTTGCGTACGTCAAACTGGCGGCAGCGGAAGCCAATGCCTCTCTCGGCATGCTGGACGAGCAGAAAAGTCGGGCCATATCGCGTGCCTGCGAGGAAATACTGTCAGGCAGACTGCATGATCAGTTTGTGGTGGATGTCATGCAGGGTGGGGCCGGAACCTCGTCCAACATGAATGCCAACGAAGTTATTTGTAACCGGGCCTTGGAATTGATGGGATTTGAAAAAGGGAGCTATGATCAACTGCATCCCTTGAATGACGTGAACATGTCCCAGTCTACCAACGATGTGTATCCGTCCGCCTTGAGGATTGCGCTGATACTTGAGGTTCGTGAGTTAATGGATGCGCTGCAATACCTGAAGAAAGCCTTTGCTGCCAAAGGCAAAGAATTTACGGATGTGCTCAAGATGGGGCGCACCCAGTTGCAGGATGCAGTGCCCATGACTCTCGGGCAGGAGTTTTCCGCATGGGCGGTTATGGTCGGCGAAGATGTGCAGCGACTTGATGAAGCCCAGCATCTTGTGCATGAAATCAATATGGGGGCCACGGCTATCGGCACGGGGCTCAACTCTCATCCCGATTACACACGCACTGTGACGGAAAAGCTCATTAAATCAACGACGTTGCAACTTGTTTCCTCGCCCGATCTTGTTGAGGCGACACAGGATACCGGGGCATATGTCCAGCTTTCCGGTGTGCTCAAGCGCGTGGCAGTCAAACTGTCCAAAATCTGTAATGATCTGCGTCTGCTCTCCAGCGGTCCTCGCTGTGGTCTCAATGAGATAAACCTGCCTCCCATGCAGCCCGGTTCTTCCATCATGCCGGGCAAAGTCAATCCGGTTATCCCCGAAGTCGTCAACCAGGTGGCCTTTGCAGTTGTCGGCAATGATGTAACCATTTCCATGGCCTCCGAAGCCGGACAGCTTGAATTGAATGTTATGGAACCCGTCATTGGCTATTCCCTGTTCCAGTCCATGAACATGTTGCAACGTGCCAGTCGGACTCTGGCCGACAAGTGTGTGTCCGGCATTACAGCCAATCGAGAACGATGCCGGGAACTTGTGGAGAATTCCATTGGTCTGGTCACGGCGTTGAATCCGTTTATCGGGTACGAGAAATCCGCCGAGATTGCCAAAGAAGCCATGAAGTCGGGACGATCGGTCTATGAGATCGTGCTGGAAAAAGGTTATCTGAGTCAGGAAGAGATAGACGATATCCTCAAACCGGAAAACATGGTTAAACCACGGTATTATACACGGTCTTAGACTGTGGTCACACCAAACGGGGGTGGCCCTGAAGAGGCCATCCTCGTTTTTTATGAGAGATACGGCCTGCTTCTTGGGTCGAAGATCCATTGTGTTGAACGAAACCCGTCCGGGGGCCTGTTCCATGCTTTGCGCATGATAACGCTGTATTAATCGAGCCTTTCCCTTTTGTTTGAAGTTGCTCTTTACCCGCTGAAATGAACCGTGGTTGCCTTTTCTGAGGACTTGCTCTACGTTTCTAGATAAAGTCCAGAGAGCATTTTTTCCTGGAGTCAGGCGTTTAGGAGGAGAGTATGCGTCATCTCGTGTCCTTGCTCGCGCTGTTGGCCCTGCTGGTCATGGCCGGTTGTGGAACGATCAATCCTTTTCCGAAGCATGTGTATTCCACTCCGCCTTCGGCAAAAGGTAGGGCTGTGCCATCCGGCTATGATCCCAAGACCAACCCGTATACAGTCATGGGCCGGACCTATTATCCTCTGAAGACAGCCCACGGATATGATGAAGTTGGTATGGCTTCCTGGTATGGCAAGGATTTTCACGGCAAGAAAACAGCCAATGGGTATATATACAATATGTATGGTGTCACCGCAGCCCACAAGCTTCTGCCCTTGGGGACAGAGGTTCAGGTGACCAATCTTGAAAACAATCGAAGCATTGTTCTCGTCATCAATGATCGTGGTCCTTTCGTGCATGGACGAATACTTGATCTGTCCTACGGGGCGGCCAAAAAACTCGGCACTGTGGAACGAGGGGTCGCCAAAGTCAGGATTACGGCGGTAGGGACAGTGCCTGGTGCAAAGACTCAAGTGGCTGTTTCGTCAGCAAAACAGTATCATGTCCGGGTGGGAGCCTTCGCGGACAAGAGCAATGCGGAGCGGGTCCACCGTCGACTCGTGGACAATGGCTACGGAAATGCCAATATAAAAATGGTTTTTCGCAATGGACAGGTTCTGCATGTTGTTCAGGCCGGAAGTTTTTCAAGTCGAGATAGAGCTGAACAAGTGCTTGAACGTCTGAAAGATGATTTTCCTACCAGTTATATTATCAGTTAGTCTGCGGTGTGTGTTGTATTGAGTAGTCGATATTATGGAAAAAGTTGCGCTATACGGTGCTTTTTGACTTCCCATAACCATTGCCAGCGTGTATAAACCGTCGAAATGAACCGCGTGTCACTTGTTTAGACATCAAATAAACCACTTGTAGGAGTTTTTTATGACCAAAGCTGAACTCGTAGCAAAGATTGCTGAAAAGAACGGCACTTCCAAAGCCCAGGCTGAATCTTCCATGAACGCCATTCTCGACATCATTCAGGACGAGCTGGCCGCTGGCAACAAGTTGACCCTGACCGGTTTCGGAACATTCAGCGTCAGCGAAAGAAAAGCCCGCACCGGCCGCAATCCCCGTACTGGCGCTGAAATCAAGATTCCCGCCACCAAAGTTGCCCAGTTCAAGCCCGGCAAAGTCCTCAAAGACGCCGTAAAATAGCTGCGAATAGAGGTATGTGAAAGCCCCTTCGGTCAGACCGGAGGGGCTTTTTTATTTTGAGCTATGGTATAAAGATGGTGAAGTCTCGTAGTTCCGGTAACCCTTTTTCATAATTGAGTCTGTGAAGTCGCTGGGTGACTTCATACAGGAAGGCAATCAATGAACGAAAAGAATATTCCGTTTCAAACTGTCGACTGGTCAACTGTTCCGAAGACAGAACACAAAGGTCATACAGGTGTCGCCTATTGGCAGACGCTGCAATTTGCTGGATTGCGTGTCAGGGTTGTTGAATATACTCCTGGGTATGTCGCTGACCACTGGTGTGAAAAGGGGCATATTGTGTATTGTCTTGAGGGAGAAGTGACTAATGAACGCCAGGGTGCTTCGGATTCTGTCCTGACTCCGGGCATGTCCTACATTGTTTCGGATGACTTGAGTTCACACAGGTCTGTGACAGAAAAGGGCGTGAAACTTTTGATTATCGATGGGGATTTTTTGCAGTTGAATCCTTGAGTCGAATAGAAAACCACTGGTTCGTGAATGTAAAAAGGGATTTCAGAGAGCTTTCTGAAGTCCCTTTTGTGGTTCATTGGTAGTTTCTATAAAAAAATGGTTCCCCGACCAAATCTGGTCGGGGAACCTACATAGAGGCCGGATCATTGGGGGGAAGCGGGGTAGTGAGCTTCTATGGATTGCGGTCCTTACCTTCTGAGAGCCTCATGTAATATTGGTTGCACGGATTATTTCTTGTTTTCGGCCAGCACTTCGGACACGTGCTTGACCTTGATCTTGGATCCGCGAGTTTTCAAACCGCCACGCAGTTGCATGATGCAGCCGGGGCAGTCGGTCAGCAGGGTTGTTGCTCCGGTTGCTTCCACATTGGTGAGCTTCTTGTTGAGCAGCTCGGCAGAGAGCTCCGGGAATTTCATGGAGAAAGTGCCGCCGAATCCGCAGCAGACTTCTTCCTCGGTACATTCCACATATTCCATGCCGCCCTTTTCGATGAGCTGGCGGGGAGCCTCATGGACGTCCAGACCACGACAAAGGTGGCAGGGCGCGTGGTAGGTAGCCTTTTCATTGCTTTCCTTGAAATCGGATTTCTTCACTTTGAGAACATCATTCACGAAGGAAGAGTAATCGATGATCTTGTCGGCAAAGGCGTCTGCCCTATATTTCAGAGCAGGTCTGTCCATAACCAGTTTCGGGTAGTTGTGCTTGAGGTGGGCCGCACAGGAGGCGCACAGTGTGATGATATAATCATAAGCCTCAGGCTCGAATGCGCGCAGGTTCTGCTTGGCGACGTCACGAGATGCCTCCATCTCGCCCATCATCTGCACCGGCAGACCACAACAGGATTGTTCCATGGGGTATTCCATGGTCACGTTGTTGGCTGCAAAGAGTTCGACGGCAGCCTGCATTTGTTCGGGATAGACAAAGTCCTGCACACAGCCTGAGAACAGGGCGACCCTGAGTTTGGGCTTTTCCACTACGGGGCGGTTTTCCTTCCACCAATCGCGGAAAGGCTTATCTGCAATGGTCGGCAGGGCGCGGAAGCTGTGTTCCTTGGAGAAGATCATGGGCAGATGGCGGATGAATCCGTCTTTTTCAGCCACGGGCTTCTGGCCCCATTTGGCAGTGCGGAGCAAGGTGTGGAAGAGTTTGCGGTTTCTGAGAACCTTGCTCAGCAGGATGCTTGGCAGCGGGTGTCCGTCTTCGTCTTGAATACGGGCATGGATTTCTTTGATAAGTCTGGGCAGGTCAATGCCACCAGCGCAGACATCCTTGCACGCTTCACAGTTGATACAGTTCTGAACAAGGTTCTTGGCCTTGTCTTTACCATGGAAGAAGTATGTCAGGATCAGGCCGATGGCGCCGATGTAGATGTGGCCCATCTTGTGACCGCCTACCAGTCGATAGACCGGGCAAACATTGGCACAGGCTCCACAGCGGACGCAGCGATTGACCTGGGAGAACAGCGGGTCCTTGAGCAATTCGGAACGGCCATTGTCCAGCACAACATAGTGAATTTCTTTCTTGCCGTCTTCGGCAGAAAGGCATTCGTTGGCGCCGGTAATCCAGGTTACATACGATGTGATCTGCTGGCCCGTGGCATTCCTCGGCAGGACTTTCAGGATGCGCAGAGCGTCGTGCAGGGAAGGCAGCAGTTTATCGATTCCCATGAGGGCCACGTGCACGCGGGGAAGAGTAGATACCAGACGGGCGTTACCCTCGTTGGTAACCAGTCCTATACCGCCTGTTTCAGCTACGGCAAAGTTTGCGCCGGTAATGCCCATGTCCGCTTCGACGTATTTCTGTCGAAGTTCGCGACGGGCAACCTTGACCAGCTTTTCGATCTCTGCATCCTGATGCTTGCCTGTGACTTCGGTGAAGAGGTCACCAACCTGATAACGGGACAGGTGGATGGCGGGCATGACCATGTGGGACGGTCCCTCGTGGCGCAACTGAATGATCCATTCGCCCAGGTCGGTCTCGGTGACCTCAAGTCCTGCGTCTTCCAGATCATGGTTGAGCAGGGTTTCCTCGGCGGTCATGGATTTGGATTTGACTATTTTTTTGCAGTCGGTGTCCTTGGCAATCTGGGCGATGATCTGGTTCGCTTCATCGCCGGTTTTTGCATAGTGGACGTGGATACCTGCGGCCTCGGCATTCTCCTTGAATTCCTTGTATAGGGCTTCAAAGTTTTCTCCGGCAACGTCCTTGGAGTGGGCAATGTTGTTGATTAGGCCGCGCACGTCCATATCTTTGAAGGCGTTGGCGCGTCCTGCCTTATAGGCCACGGCAAAATTATCAAGAGTCGTCCGCAGGAATTCGTTGTCCAGGGACTCCTGCATTTCCTTACGGTATTCTTTCAGGTCTTTGGCATTCTGCATTATTGATCCTCCAGAATAAGGATATGGAGTTCAAGGGGGCCGTGCACGCCAAGGGCAAGCACTCGTTCGATATCAGCTGTGCGGCTGGCGCCAGTGATGAAGGCCAAGTAATCCGGCGTTTTCTTCATACGGGTAAGCATCATCTTTTCCACACCGTAGGTGTTGGCCCGAATCTTGGATTTGGGCAACACACAGACATGGTATTCGCTGACCATGGTCGCAAGACGGAGCTCTTCGCTCGGACAGTCGAGCATCAGCGTTCCGGTGTCGGCAATGCCATACTCGGCAATGGTGAATCCGATATCCACACCGGCCAGATTGTCGCGCAAGCCGGAATCAATACAATCAAATCCGGCCTTTTGAGATTGGGCTGCCAGCGTTTTGTATAAATCGCTTTTCAGCCCCGGTGCAGCGATAATTTTTTTCTGCTTTGTGTCACACAGGGCTTCGGCTTTTTCAGAAAGATCGGCTTCACAGCCGCTGACCAGAAGCTGACAGGCTTCTTTTTTGTCGCATAGGTTTATGACGTAATCGACGGCTTCTTTTTCGCTGCCGATAGTTGTCACGAAGGCGGAGACGAGTTCCGCTTTTTCCACAAACTGCTGATACAATGCTTCATTGGAAGACATGGCATCCACCTCCAGATGTATTCGACCAAGGGCCAATGGCTCCCGCAACAGGTCGTTACTGATTAATTAACAAAATTCTTTGTTTCGCGTGCAATGGCCAGCTCTTCATTGGTAGGGATGACCCATACTTGAACAGCGCTATCGTCGGTACTGATTTTCAGTGGTTCGGAAGCCCTCTGCGCGTTGATTTCCTGATCGATTCTTACGCCGAAGCATTCCAGCCCTTTTACGGATTCACGACGAACTATGTGGTCATTTTCACCAATGCCGGCTGTGAAAATGATGGCATCGACGTGACCGAGAACAGCCATGTAGCTGCCGATGTACTTACGGTTTCTGTATGTTTGGACACCAAGGGCGAGTTTGGCTTTTTCATCGCCGTTTTCGATGGCCTCGTGGATGTCGCGCATGTCATTCATTCCGCACAGTCCTTTGAGACCTGACTCCTTGTTGAGCATCCGGTCCACGTCTTCGGAGGTCATGTTTCGTGTTCGGGCCAGCAGCGCATGCAGCGCCGGGTCCACATCGCCGGAACGAGTGCCCATGACAAGACCTTCCAGGGGAGTGATGCCCATAGATGTATCAACGGCCTTGCCGTTCTTGGTGGCGGTCATGGAACAGCCGTTGCCAAGGTGTACGGTTATGCAGTTGAACTCCTCGAAAGGCTTGCCGATGACTCGAGCTGCTTCCTTGGCGACAAATCCGTGTGAGGTCCCGTGGAAACCATAACGACGGATACGTAATTCATCATACAACTCAAAGGGAAGTGCGTACATGTATGCTTCGGGCGGCAGGGTCTGGTGATATGCCGTATCCATGACAACAACCTGGGGCACGTCGGCAAAGAGATGTCTGGCCACGCGGATACCGGCCAGGTGGCCGGGGTTATGCAACGGTGCCAGTGGGATGATTCTTTCCAGTTCTTCAACCACGGCATCGTCCACCAGAGTCGGCTCATGCAGTTTTTCACCGCCGTGCACGATCCGGTGGCCGATTGCCGCGATTTCATTTCTGTCCTTAACGACACCATTTTCGCCACAGATAAGATCAATAGCGAGCGTCATACCAACTTCATGATCCAAAATCGGCTGTTCCAGCGCGATTTTTTCAGCAGCCTCGGTGTCGGGCGCTACCTTGTGCGTCAGGCTGCCCAACTCTTCTCCTATGCGTTCCACGAGGCCGGAACACAAGATGGATTCGTTGTTCATGTCGAGCAGCTGGTACTTGATGGACGAGCTGCCGGAGTTGATGACGAGTACTTTCATTTATTCACCTTTTTCAGCTTGAGCCTGGATGGCTGTGATAGCAACGGTATTCACGACGTCCGGCACGGTACAGCCGCGGGACAGGTCATTGACCGGCTTGTTCAATCCCTGAAGAATGGGGCCGATGGCAACGGCATTGGCGGCGCGTTGTACTGCCTTGTATGTGTTATTGCCGGTGTTGAGGTCCGGGAAGACAAACACGGTGGCCCGTCCGGCTACTTCGGAATTCGGCAGTTTGACTTTGGCGACTTCCGGGTCCACAGCGGCATCGTACTGGAGCGGTCCCTCGATGGGGAAATCCAGTCCTCGACCTTCGATAAGTGTCTTGGCAATGCGTGTGGCCTCGGTGACCTTTTCCACGTCTTCACCCTTGCCTGAGGAACCTGTGGAATAGCTCAGCATGGCAACTCTGGGTGTGACACCGAAAATCTTGGCGGTTTCGGCGGCACTGATGGCAATCTCTGCCAATTGACGTGCGTCGGGGTTCGGGTTGACGGCGCAGTCGCCGTACACCAGCACGCGGTCTTTGAGGCACATGAGGAATACTGAGGAAACAATGGAACTGCCCGGTTTGGTCTTTACGAACTCAAAGGCGGGACGGATTGTCTGGGCCGTTGTGGTCACGGAACCGGACACCATACCGTCTGCAAATCCCTTGTGAACCATCATGGTACCGAAATAGGTCGGGTCGGACATGCGGTCCCAAGCAACTTCGGCGATAACGCCCTTGTGTTTGCGCAGCTCGAGATATTCCTCGGCAAATGAGTCGAGCAGTTCGGATTCTGCGGGGTTGATGATCGTAGCGCCGGAGATGTCCACGCCGAACTTGGATGCCTTGTCGCGGATTTCATCTTCACGGCCGAGCAGGATGATTTCGGCAACACCGCGCCTGAGCAGGATGTCTGCTGCACGCAGGATGCGTTCGCCGGTTCCTTCTGGCAGGACGATGCGCTGTTTGTTGCGGGACGCTTTGTCGAACAGGGAATATTCGAACATTTTCGGTGTCACGCGAGTAGAGCGTTTTTCAACCAGCCGATCGCGAAGTTCAGAGACATTCACATATTGGGCAAAGCCGCCGAGCGCCGTGGCGATGCGTTGGTCGTCGTTGGCTTCAATGCGGCCATACAGTCGATTCAGCTCCTGGACGTTCTGGTAGGTGTGTCCTTTGACTGAGAGCACGGGCACTGGAACGCCGGTCCAGCCTTCGATGAGTTTGTGGACGCTGGCGGAAACGTCCAGACCGCCTGTCAGGACGATACCCGATATGTCAGGATACGCACTGGAGAGCCGGGAAGCGAGGCTCGACAGAATAATGTCGGAACGGTCGCCTGGCGTGATGATCAGGCTGCCCTGCTTGATGTATTGCAGGAAATTGCCAATCTGCATGGCAGCGATGACATAGTTGTCCACCAGAGTCTGCATGCCGCTGTGTCCGTAGAGAATGTCGGCATCAAGCCAGCGTTTGACATCGCCGACTGTTGGTTTGCCCAGAGCTTCGTTTTCCGGGATGACATACAGCGGCATGTGTTCGCCGTTGCGGTCACATTCAATGGTGCCGCACAGCTCATCGGTCATGCCTTCAGGCGCACGGTTGACAACGCAGGCAATGAAGTCCACGCCCTTTTCAGACAAGGTGTCCAGGGTAGACTGGGTGATGTTCGCCACTTCAACCGGGGTTTTGTCACGCCCCGAAGTGATGACGAGCATGGGTGCGCCTATGTTGGCTGCGATATCGGCATTGAGATCAAACTCGAAGGCCGGGTCTTTGCCCTTGAAGTCGGTGCCTTCACAAAGAACGAAGTCATATTCTTCTTCAAGGGATTTGTATTTGTTCAGGATATTCTCAAGCACAAGCGCGTGCTGACCGGAGTTGATCAGCTCACGCGCTTGCTTGAGAGTATACGCGTAGGTGTCGCGATAAGGGATGGACAGTTTGAAGTGATCGATCATCAAGGCGATGTCGTGGTCCTTGTTCCCCTCACCCGGGTCATTGATAATGGGGCGGAAGATGGCAACGTTGTGCAGTTCTCTGAGGAGCATTTGCATAACGCCCAGGACTACAGCTGATTTACCACTTCTTTCTTCCGTCGCGCTCACATACAGGTTTTTGGACATTGATTGGTTCCTTGTTACCTATCCGTTGGTTATTAGAGGCCTTCGGCGTAGAGTTCGATGACGTGTTTCACGTCCATCTTCGCGTGCTTCTGGGAAAGCATGTCAGTGATCTGGAGCATGCAGGCGGGACAGCTGGTCGCGGCGGTTTGAGCGCCGGATGCCAGAATGTTGTCCGCCTTGTGGCTGCCGATCCTTTTGGACACGTCGTAGTGGGCGATATTGAAGCTTCCGCCGCAACCGCAGCAGGTACCGGCTTCCGCCATTTCCTTGAAGTCGCATCCTGCAGCCTGGATGATGGTCCTGGGCTGCGAGGTGACGCCGAGGGAGTTTTTAAGGTGGCACGGGTCGTGGTAGGTAACGCCTCGGCCTCCCTTGATTTCCTTGGATTCTACTCCGAGAATATCCACCAGGAATTGGCTGATGTCCAGAGTCTTCTTTTCCAATTGTGCAAGGTCGTATTTCAGAGCGGAGTTGCCTTTATACATATGGGGCCACAATTCTTTGATGGTGGCTGTGCATGTTGCGCACCCAGTGACGAGGTAGTCGAATTCACCTGACTGGAGACGTTTCATGTTGAGACCTACCAGAGTATCAAAGGTGTCGGTGTCGCCGCTGGAAAGGGCCGGGATGCCGCAGCAGGCCTGGCCGGAAGGCATGAACACACCGACGCCGTGGTGGTCGAGTACTTTGAGAATGGCTTCACCCACCTGGGGGAAGATCTTGTCGATAACGCAGCCCACGTAAAAGGCTACTTTGATGCCGGATTTTCCGGCAGGAGTATCCAGCTCCGGCACTATTTTGTGCAGGGGCTTGGATGCCAGGGTGTTGAAGTGACGATCGCCGATGATCGGTGCATTGAACCGGGCACAGCTTGAGCCAAGCATGTCATCCACTTTTTTGGTGAATAATCCTTGGAATTTAGCACCCATTCCGGTCAGAGCGTTGAACAACTTGGGGTTCTTGAGCATACCGCGGAAGATGGCCTTTTTCGCCGGGGACAGGCCGAAATAGCCGGTCATGATGGCGCGAGCCTTCAGGAAAATATCCATGACGGATACGCCGGACGGGCAGTTGGCCTGACAAGTGCCGCAGAGCAGACAACGATTGAGCTTCTCGTTGACGCCTTCCGGGTCTTCGAGCATCTCGTTCGCAAGCCCTTCCAGCAGAGCGAGCTTGCCGCGGGTGACATCGGTCTCACGACCGCTTTGGGCGAAGACCGGGCAAACAGCCTGGCACATGCCGCATTTCATGCAGCCGACCAGCTGGTCGTCCAGCTCCTTGAACATATGTGCGAGTTTGTTGATATCTGCCATGACCGCCCCCTTAGGACCTGGGACCGACAATCTTGTCGGGGTTGAGGATGCCCTTGGGGTCGAGGACGGACTTCATGCGACGAGCGTATTCCAGCGTGCCACGAGAAGTTTCCAACTCCAGATATTTGGATTTCGCCAAGCCGATACCATGTTCACCGGACAACGTTCCGCCCATGGAGAGGGCTTTGTCGAAGATCATGTCGATGCCCTTTTCCACGCGTTCCCATTCCTTCTTGTCACGTTTGTCGGTCAGGATGGTGGGATGCAGGTTTCCGTCTCCGGCGTGACCGAACGTACCGATGGTCAGGTCAAGCTTCTTGGAAATGTCTTCCAGAGCCTGAATCATTGCCGGAATCTTGGAGCGCGGTACAGTGGCGTCTTCCAGAACACACGTCGGCTTGAGCTTGGCCAGCGCGGGCAGAGCATCGCGGCGGGCCTGCCAGACTGCGTCGCGTTCAGCGGCGTCTTTGGCAACTTTGAGTTCAGTGGCCCCATTGGCCTTGCAGATTTTTTCGACCATGGCGGCTTCGTCTTCCACCTGTGCGGGGTGACCGTCTACTTCGATAAGCAACAGGGCTGCGGCGTCGACAGGCAGTCCTGCGCCACGGAAGTTCTCAACTGTGCGGATGGTGAAGTTGTCCATCATTTCGAGGGTTGCAGGAACGATCTTGTTGGCGATAATGGCGGCAACGGTTTCGGAAGCGGCCTTCATGGAGGGGAAGATCGCCATCATGGACTTTGCGGCTTTAACAGGCGGAATGAGTTTGAGAATGATCTTGTCGAATACACCCAAAGTACCTTCGGAAGCGACCATCAAACCAGCGAGATTATACCCGGTGACGCATTTGACAGTGCGGGAGCCGGATTTAATCAATTCGCCGTTCACGTCCCAAAAGTCTACGCCCATGACGTAGTCCTTGGTCACACCGTACTTGAGACCGCGAAGGCCACCGGCGTTCTCAGCAACGTTTCCGCCGAGGGTGGAGACGGTCTGGCTGCCCGGGTCCGGGGGATAGAACAGGCCGCGTTTGGCGACTTCTGCTGCGAATTTGGCAGTAACGACACCAGGCTCGACCACGGCGTACATGTCTTCTTCATTGATTTCGAGAATGCGGTTCAGACCATTGGTCAGGACCACGATACCGCCGGGATGCGGGATAGTTCCACCGGAAAGGTTGGTGCCGGCACCGCGAACGGTGAGAGGCAGGCCGTTGTCGTTGCACAATTTGGTGACGGCTCCAAGAGCTTCGCTCGTCTCGGGGCGGACCACCAATGCGGGCATGACAGAGTCAAGCACGGCGGCGTCATAGGAATAGGCGTGACGGTCAGTCTCGCTGGTCATAACGTTGTCGGCACCGGCTACGGCTTCGAACTCTTTGACAATGGCATCTTTGGTCATGATCGACTCCTAAAAATATTATATGCCCAGTGATGTCCAGGGCTTATTGTGTATGGTTGAGTGTTCTTACTATTAATGCGTTGCGTAACAAGGGAGGCGAGGGTGTCCTCGCCTCCCTGTGTACTCTACTTTAGAACAGGCCCGGCAGGAATACGAAGCTCATTAAAGAAGCAACGATACCGACAACCAGACCGTACAGCAGGAAGGGCCATACAGTCCGCTTCAGGATCTGGCCTTCCATGCCGGACAAGCCGACCACCGCGCACACAGCGACGATGTTGTGGATGCAGACCATGTTGCCCATGCCGCCACCGACAGCCTGAGCGGCTACGATGATCTGACGGGGCAGTTCAAGCTGGGTTGCAACGCCCCACTGGAATTCCGCAAACAGCAGGTCGGAAACTGTGTTGGAACCAGTGATGAAGGCACCTAGACCACCAACGTAGGAAGCGAACATCGGCCAGGCGTTGCCGGTGATGTTTGCCACTGCTTCAGCCATTGCCAAGGGCATGGAGGGGTAGTTGTTGGGGTTCAGGGCGGCATCAACGATACCGGAACCACGGAAGATGGACACCAGAGCGACCGCTGCGAACAGGGCGATGGTGGGGTTCTTCATGGTTACAATGGCCTGGGTCCATGCGGCCTTGACCTTGGAGCCGGGCATACCGTGGATCAAAACGGTCAGCAGGGCGACCAGGGTGAACGGAATGGAGCCGGGCAGGTAAAGATACGCAATGGATGCGTTGACACTTTCAAAACCGAGAATGGCGCTGAACTTAATGGCCTGAGCGGCAAGAATGCCTTTGAGACCGAGTTCGGGAATACGGGTGATAACAAGGATTGCGCCGATGAGGATGTACGGCAACCATGCCTTGAACTGACTCATGTGGGGCTTGAACTCTGTGGAACCACCGGAAACGGAACCCGTCCACTCCGGGTCCCACTTGTCAGCAGGACCGAAGTCCCAGGTTGTCTTGGGAACACAGAAACCGGCTTTGGCACCGGCGATGATAACGCCCAGACCGACAAGGCCACCGATCAGCGATGGGAACTCGGGGCCGACGTTCCATGCAAAGAACAGGTACGGTACGGTGAAGGCAACGGCTGCGAACATGCAGAATTTCCACGCGGCCAGACCGGGCTTCCAGCTCCGTTCAGGACCGAAGAAACGGGTCACGAAACCGAGCATGAAGACAGGCAGAATGAAGATCATGCCGAGGTGCATGAGGGTAGCCCACTGCCCGACGAGGCCGATGAAATCACCCTGATTGGCGAAGTTGACGCCAGGGGCGCCGGTTGCCACGGCTTCGGCAACGCCGGGAGCCAGGTATTTCAGGCCGAGAATGACCGGGGTACCGACTGCACCGAAGGTAACCGGGAAAGAGTTGAAAACGAGACAGACAATGGCTGCCGCCAGGGGTGGGAAGCCAAGGGAAAGCAGCAGCGGGGCAGCCAGGGCTGCAGGGGTTCCGAAACCGGCTGCACCTTCAAGGAAGGCTGCGAACATGTAACCAATGATAATGGCCTGGATACGGCGGTCAGGCGAGATGTTCTGCATCCCGTACTGAATGGTTTCCATGCCGCCTGATTGCTGAAGTGTCCGCAAAATCAGGATGGCGCCAAAGACGATAATCAGGATGCCGATGGCCGTCACAAACCCCTGAAGGGTCAGGGCGGCAACATATTTCATGGGGAGTCCCCAAACCATGACAGCCCCGGCGGCTGCAGTGAGCCATGCGAGGGGCATGGCTTTGGTAGCAGGCCAACGCAGGCCGACCATGAGAACCAGTGCAACCAGAATAGGCAGCAGTGCGACTAATGCAAGCACTTCCAATGACATTATGAATTCCTCCTAAAGCGTGAGAATAATTTCTCACCGTGTTGAAAACAATACGCGGGGCGGATTAGGCTAAGCCTCCGCAACAACTCCGCCCCGCGCAAACATCTAGTGTCTATCTGCCGTCATCACAGGGTTCCCCAGAACCCGGGCTTTCGGCAGAAATACCGGCGTCACACGCTGCCCCTTCATCCTCTTCAACCTTGCTGAAATCAGCTTCGGCCAAGTGAGTCAGGATTGCGTAACGATCGGCATAGTCTTTTTCGATCTGTGCACGGAATGCCTTGGACAGTTCCGGGTGGAAGCGTTCCAGCATGGCGTAGCGGTTCTCACCGGACATGAATTCCTGCAGGGATCCGTCGGGAGCCTTGGATTCCAGAATGAAGGGGTTCTTGTTCTCGGCAACCAGTTCGGGATTGTAGCGATAGAGAGGCCAGTAACCGGAGTCCACGGCCAACTTCTGTTCGAGCTGGGTCTTGCCCATACCCTTCTTGATGCCCTGGTTGATGCAGGGAGCGTAACAGATAATCAGGGAGGGGCCGTTGTAGGCCTCGGCCTCGCGGAAAGCCTTCATCATCTGTTGCTTGTCGGCGCCCATGGCGACTGAGGCGACATAAACGTAACCGTAAGTCATTGCCATGCGTCCGAGGTCTTTCTTGCCTGTGCCTTTACCGGCAGCGGCGAACTTGGCAATGGAGCCGAGCGGAGTAGCCTTGGAGGACTGTCCACCTGTGTTGGAGTACACTTCGGTGTCCATGACCAGGATGTTGACGTCCTTGCCGGAGGCGATAACGTGGTCAACGCCACCGAAACCGATGTCGTAGGCCCAGCCGTCACCACCGAAGATCCAGACGGATTTTTTGGTGAACAGATCTGCGTCAGCTGCGATGGACTTCAGGGTCTCATCGGTGGTGCCTTTCAGCGCGGCCTTGAGAGCATCGCCAGTTTCAGCGGAAGCGGCAGCATCGTCCTTGGCTGCGAGCCAGCTTTCCAGAGCGGTTTTGGCATCTCCGGAGGCGGTGGCAAGTGCGGCTTCACACTTGGAGATCAAGGTTGCGCGGCGGTTGTTGACGCCCATTTCGATACCGAAACCGAATTCGGCTGCGTCTTCAAACAGGGAGTTGCCCCATGCCGGGCCGTGGCCTTCAGCGTTGGTGCAGTAGGGAGTTGAAGGAGCGGATGCACCCCAAATGGAGGAGCAACCCGTTGCGTTGGCGATAATCATGCGTTCGCCGAAGAGCTGGGTCAGCACCTTGACGTACGGGGTTTCGCCACAACCGGCACATGCGCCGGAGAATTCCATGAGAGACTGGCGGAACTGGGAACCCTTAACAGTGTCACGCTTGAAGGCTTCCTTGAAGGACACGGTCTCGGCAAAGTCCCAGTTCGGAACCTGCTCGTCGAGCTGGGTTGCGATGGGTTTCATGACCAGAGCTTTGTCCTTTGAGGGGCAGATGTCGGCGCAGTTGCCGCAGCCCAGACAGTCCTGAGCAGCAACCTGCATGCGGTACTGCATGCCTTTCACGTCCTTCCCTTTGGCTTCAATGGTGCCGAACGTGGCCGGAGCATTTTTCAACTCGGCATCATCGGCAATGACCGGGCGCAGGGCGGAGTGCGGACAGACAAATGCACACTGGTTGCACTGGATACAGTTGTCAGCAATCCATTCGGGTACGTTGATGGCGACGCCGCGCTTTTCGTACTTGGCGGTGGACAGCGGCATGGTGCCGTCAACGGAGAAGGCGGAGACCGGCAGATCGTCACCTTTCTGAGCCAGAACTGGGCGCATGACGTTCTTGACGTAATCAGGCTCGTTGGCCTCGATTGCGGCGTCGTCAGCGAGGTCAGCCCATGCGGCAGGGACAGGCACTTCAACGATGGCGTTGATGGCATTGTCCACAGCGGCGTTGTTCATATTGACGATCTTGTCGCCCTTCTTGCCGTAAGCGGCTTTGATGCCGTCTTTCAGCAATTTCACAGCTTCGGCGAAGTCGATGACGTCGGCGAGTTTGAAGAAGGCGGTCTGCATGATCATGTTGATGCGTCCGCCAAGGCCGACTTCACCAGCGATCTTGACAGCGTCGACGGTGTAGAATTTCAAGTTTTTGCGAGCAATGGTGCGGCGCATTTCTGCAGGCAGCTCTTTGTCCATGTCAGCGGCGGTCCAAGCACAGTTCAGCACGAAGGTGCCGCCGTTTTTGATACCGTCCAGCACATCGTACAGGTGGACGTAGCTCGGGTTGTGGCAGGCGATATAGTCGGCTGCGGTCACCAGATAGGTGGACTGGATGGGCGCGTTGCCGAAACGCAGGTGGGAGATGGTGATGCCGCCGGACTTCTTTGAGTCGTAGGCAAAATACCCCTGTGCGTACATGTCGGTGTTGTCACCGATGATCTTGATAGCCTGCTTGTTGGCTCCGACAGTTCCGTCAGAACCGAGACCCCAGAACTTGCACTGCACAGTGCCTTTCGGGGTGGTGTCCAGGGTCTCGGTCGTGACAAGGGAGGCAAGGGTGACGTCGTCTTCAATACCCACAGTAAAGCGGGCTTTGGGGGTAGACTCGGTCAGGTTGTCGAAAATGGCTTTGACCATGGCAGGAGTGAATTCTTTGGAACCGAGGCCGTAACGACCTGCGGTGACCACGGGACCGTTGCCCTTTTCCAGGAAGACAGTGCAGATATCCTGGTACAGGGGATCCCCCAGTGCGCCGGGCTCCTTGGTGCGGTCCAGAACGGACACAACCTTGGCAGTCTCAGGCAGCACGGTCAGGAAATGCTTTGCGGAGAAGGGACGGTACAGACGGACTTTGATCAGGCCGACCTTTTCGCCTTTGGCAACCAGATGGTTGACAACTTCTTCGATGGTTTCACAGGAAGAGCCCATGGCGATAACGACGCGTTCAGCATCAGGGGCGCCAACATAGTCGAAAGGTTTGTAGTCACGTCCGGTGATGGCGGAAACCTTGTTCATGTACTCTTCCACGATCTCGGGGATGACATCATAATAGGAGTTTGATGCCTCACGACCCTGGAAGTAGATGTCCGGGTTCTGGGCGGTGCCGCGAACGTCCGGGTGTTCCGGGTTCATGGAGCGGGCGCGGAACTGGGCCACCTTGTCCATGTTCAGCAGCGGCTTCATGTCGTCGTAGTCGATGACTTCGATCTTCTGAATCTCGTGTGAGGTGCGGAAGCCGTCAAAGAAGGACAGGAAGGGCACGGAGGATTCGATGGTGGCCAGATGGGCTACCAGCGAGAGGTCCATGACTTCCTGTACGCTCGCTGCGGCAAGCATGGCAAAGCCGGTCTGGCGACATGCCATGACGTCTTGATGGTCGCCAAAGATTGAGAGTGCGTGTGCAGCGAGCGCGCGTGCAGAAACGTGAAAAACGCTGGGGAGAAGCTCTCCAGCGATTTTATACATGTTCGGAATCATGAGCAGGAGGCCCTGCGAGGCTGTGAAGGTGGTGGTCAGTGCGCCACCGGCCAGGGAACCATGAACAGCGCCTGCGGCACCGGCTTCGGACTGAAGCTGACGGACCTCCACGGTCTGTCCGAAAATATTCTTGCGACCCTGCGCGGCCCATTCGTCGGCAATTTCGCCCATGGTGGACGAAGGCGTGATGGGATAAATGGCGGCAGTTTCACTCATTGCATAGGCCACCCAGGCGGCGGCGGTGTTGCCATCCATCGTTTTCATCTTGGACATAGAGTTCTTCTCCTCTTGATACAGACTTTTGGATTTCGTTGTTCCGCTTTAAGCGGATGCTGTGTCGTTGTGTACTTCCTTACTCAACATCCGTGCCAACGAAGCTCAATAGCCTTTTGTTCAATAAAACATAACCTTTAGTATTTTATCAGCCCTTTTAAATATGATATGTACTTTCGTGGCAGTCTGAAAAAAAAGACGGATGCATATGGAAATGGGAGGGCTGTTTATTTCAAAGTACAGCAATTGCAAGGGTTGGACATGATAATTTTGTGTGCACGTAAAAAAAAGACAAGTCTGATTTTTCAGACTTGTCCTTTGATATTGTTGTAACGAAAGAGATACTACGTCGTTTTTGTCTGAATCCATGCAGGTTTTTCTTCAAGTATTTTCTTGTAGGTGGGGCAGGATTCAATATGGGCTCCTTGTAGATAGCCGCTACTCATCAGGAACTCGCTCACAATTTCTCCTCCGACAAATTTGAAGTGCTTTTTGAACAGTTTGGTCCAATCTTCTTTGGTGAGTGGGTGATGCATATCCAGCCATTTCTTGAATGAACCGTATTCTTCTTTGAAATTCAGGATAACTTGCGCATTGTAAATGGCGGCTCCGATTTTCAAGCGATTACGAATGATTCCGGCATCATTGAGCAGACGCGTTCTGTCTTTTTCTTCATAACGGGCGATTTTTTCAATATCGAACTGATCGTATGCTTCTCTGAAATTATGTTGTTTGTTCAGTATGGAGCGCCAACTGAGACCTGCCTGGTTTATTTCCAGAATCAATCGGCCGAACAGTTCGTTATCATCTTCAATCGGAAACCCGTATTGTGTGTCATGGTATACTCTGTCGACATCTTCTTCGTCGAAACTCCAGCATGCTTCACAGTAGGAATTGAACTCGGCCATGAATGACACCTTTAGAGGGAAAGACCGTACTTCTTGAGCAGGCTGTAAAAATGTGAGCGGGAGAGCTTGGAAACGGTGAGTATCTTCGTGAGATCTCCGTTGCATTGTCGTATAAGTTCGCCGAGATAGATCTTTTCTGCCATCCCTTTGAAGTCCCTGAGTGATGGGAGTTCCTGGTCGAAAATGTCCTCAAAAATGTCTTGTCCGATTTTTCGGACAGGTTCGGCGACCGTAGTATCTTCTTTGTCAGATACGAGCCCAGTACCGGTCATTCGCTCGATCTGTGCTTTGGCCATCCTGATACGGATTTCTCGTGGAAGATGCATGGCGTACAGTGTTTTTTCATCACCTGCAGCGACGACGGCTCGTTCAAGAGTGTTGAATAATTCTCTGACGTTACCGGGCCAGTTGTAGCTTGCCAAAGCCGGATGGAAGTCTGATCCAAGTGCCTTGGATTCCATGCCGTACTGTTGGCAGAGTTGACGTACCCGGAAGGCACAGAGGGCTCGTATATCCTCTGGACGATTCATGAGCGGCGGCAAGTGAATGTGCATGGTTTTGAGCCGGTAAAGCAGGTCTGCACGGAATTCGCCTTGTTTGACCATGTCTTCAAGGTTTCTGTTGGTTGCGGCTACCAACCTGAAATTACTTGTTTGTTCGCGCGTGTCTCCTACCGGACGGAAGGTGCGTTCCTGAAGCACCCGGAGAAACGCCTTTTGCATGGAGAGTGGCATTTCTCCTACTTCATCGAGGAAAAGAGTGCCTTTATCGGCCAGTTTAATCAGGCCGATACGGTCATGTTGTGCCCCGGTAAATGCGCCTTTGCGATGACCGTATAACGTCGATTCCAGCAGGGATTCAGTCAGTCCGGCACAGTCCACAACAACGAAGTTTCCAACTTTTCGTTTGGAATTCTCGTGTATTGTGGCAGCAAAAAGCTCCTTTCCCGTTCCAGTCTGTCCGGTAATGAGGACATTGCTGTCGGACCGTGCCGCTTGGGACAGGAGGTTGAAACTTGCCTTAATACTCGGGCTTTCGCCGACCACTCCGGTCAGATCCAGTGATCCATGGCTGTTGGCTCCGCCTTTTTTCTCATGATATTTCAGAGCACGACCAAGAGTAAGAGATATTTCACGGATGCTGGATGGTTTGAGCAGATAGTCCCACGCTCCGCCTTTGATCGCCAGTTCGGCACCGTCTGGGTCGCCTTTGCCGGTCAGAATGATGACTTCTGGCGGGTTGGGGATGGCCATGATATCCGGCAGGATGTCCAGACCATTCCCGTCAGGGAGGCTGACATCAAGAAAGACGACGTCGAATTCGCTCAGTCGGGCCTGATGTAACCCGTCCTCCTTGGTATGGGCGGAAGCGCATTCGTGGGAAAGCCTTGTTATCAGGCTTTCCATGGTCTCACAGATTTCAAAGTCATCGTCGATAATCAGAATCCGGGCCACTTGTTATTCTCCCTCGGTCATTGTCAACACGCTGTTAATGGCTTGGGACAAATCCTTTTTGTCGTAAGGTTTGATAACCACCCGTCGGATATTCGGCAAGTGGCTGGCTGCCGATGCCGCATCTTCCCGACCTGAGACGAGAATTATAGGCAGGTCCGGTTCGATCCCGGCGAGTCGTGTGGCGAGTTGTGTGCCACTAATCTCAGGCATGTCATAGTCGGTTATGACCAGGTTGAATTCATGTTTACCGTTGGCGACAAGATCAACCGCTGTTGCCGGATTGTCCATGGCCACCACTGTACACCCCATGGTTTCGAGCAGGCGCGGGGTCGTCTGTAACTGATCTTGATCGTCTTCAACAAAGAGAATGTGGGCACCGACCGAAGAACTTCCATTGGCTGTAGACCCGTTATTGTTTTGGTTCTCGGCACTTTTGGGCAAATAGATGGAAAAGACCGTGCCACCGCCTTGGCGTGGTGATACGTGCAGTCCGCCTTTGTGGCTCCGGACGATACCGTGCACAACTGCCAGTCCTAGGCCGGTCCCTTCGGTCTTGTCTTTGGTGGAAAAGAAGGGCTCAAATATTTTATCCAGTATGTCCGGTGAGATACCCGGCCCGTTGTCTTCGACGACCAAACGGACGTATTCGCCGGGAATGAGTCCAAGCATATCTGCATCATCTTCGGCCAGATCGGCTTGATCCAAACGAACAGTGATGATCCCGCCGGTTTCACGCAGGGCGTGAAAAGCGTTGGTACAAAGGTTCATTGCCACCTGATGAATCTGGGTGGGGTCGGCAAGCACGTGGGCCAGAGTCGGTGCAATGGCTGACCGGACTTCGATGTTTCTGGGCATGGACGATTCCATGAGGCCAAGCACTTCGTGTATGACTGCTCCTACGTCAGTTGACCGGAATCCTTCGGTTGACGGACGGCTGAATGCGAGAATCTGCTTGACCACGCGCCCACCCCGCCGTGCTGCTTTGAGTACCCGCTTCAGGTCTTTTCCCGTAACTGACTCCGGGTCGATATCTCCGACGGCAAGCTCGGTTGAATTGATGATTGATGTGAGGATATTGTTGAAATCATGAGCGATACCGCCTGCCAGTGTGCCAATGGCTTCCATCTTCTGGGATTGCAGGAGCTGTTTTTCCAGATTGCGTTCCTTGGTGATGTTTTCAGCCGTACTTAACACGCCGACAATCTGCCCGGACCGATCATTGATAGGGACTTTGTTGACTTCAATCCATGCTGGATCTCCGTTGGCATCCAGCAGTTTTCGTCTGATCTTTCTGAAGGCGTGTTGGCTTTGGATGACGGCTTGATCTGCCCGTACCGCCCAATCCACATAGTCAGGGTCGCGAATGATGTCACGAGACGTCTTGTTGTTCGCTGCAAGGCTGTTTTTTATACCGAAGAACTCGGCAAACGCCCGATTTGTACCAAGATACCGTCCATTGACGTCTTTCCATGAAACCAGTTGGGGTACCGTGTCCATGAGTGTCTGCTGAAAGGCAAGTTGATCTTTGATTTTGCGTTCGACCTTGCGCCGTTCGATCATTCCCAGGATGAGAAATATGAGGACAAGGAGGAGCAGGGCAAAGCTGACCATGATAGTCCAGAAAAGCTCTTTTGGCAGTTCGTAGAAAGCTTTAGGTGCATTGATGATCCGACTCTCTTTTGGCAATTGGGACTTGTCAATGTTAAGTCGTTGCATCACATTGTAATCAAAGAGATATTCACCCATTGGTGTCCGGTATATCGGGATGGCGTCCGGAGAAATCCCATCGAGAACCTTGAGCGCCAGCTTGGCGGCTGTCTGGCCGTGGAGGAACCCTGAAATCATTCGGCCGCCTACTGTGCCGTGACCAAGCAGGAATTCCCATGAAGTGTAGATGGGTACGGTAGAATATTGGTAAATAGACTCAACAACTTCTTCGGCAGTAGAAAAGCGGCCCCCAATAACCTGATACGAAGGAATGGCAAATAGGAATGTATCGTCCGGGAGCGTTTTGACACGTTCCAGAACTGTTTGCATGGACATGTCAATCCAGTAATCAACACTGAGCTTGTCTTTAAACTGTGGGACAGCGGCTTCAACCTGGTGTCTGATGGCAGTGCCAGCGGTGGAAGAGTCTCCTACCACAATCATGTGAGTTTTCTCTGGATGTAACTTCATAGCGACATCCAGTGTCTTTGCCATATCGAAAAGTTCAACAACGCCAGTAATATTGTCTTGCTTCAAGTCTTTTGCTTCAAGGTCGTTAACACCACAGAAGACTATCGGAACTTCCGGAAAGAGTTCGTTTCGATATTGAGAGGCAAAAGTGAAGGCGTCGTTGTCGGAGACCATCACAAGATCAAACTGTTTCTTGGCGAATTTTTCTTTATAGAGCCGAAGAAACAACGCTGTTACATCTTCATAGTTGTAACGTTTTGCATCCATATACTCTATTTGGAGGTCGATTTTGTATTGACTTTCGTCCAACACGGAGCGGACGCCTTCGAGAATTGAATCCGACCATCTGTACCCATGGTGATAAGAGTTCAGGTACAGGATACTTTTTTTGGGTTTTTCTGCGAAAGCCAGTCCTGGCAACAGCCAGGTCAGGGTCAGAATGAGTAGGGCCCATTTCAGTTTGTTCATTTATCCTCCGCAGTGGCACCGTTCATGCACTATGTTTTTCATACTCCTTGGAGCATATGCAAAGGTTGGGCCTTTGACGGATAATGTCAAGTCTCACTATATGGGCATGCAGTGGGATATGCCAGGCAGCAGGTGTCATTCCAAGTCGTTATATTTTTATCGGTAGGGTGACAAATAGTTTGAAAATGCTTATTGTGAATTAAGTGGACAAATAACTTTTTTTCAGCATTTGAACTATTCATTTGTAATTATTGATCTAAAAAGAGGGAATATTCAATGGTCAGACATATTGTCATGTGGACGTTGAAAGAGGAAGCGGAAGGGGCATCTGCTCTGGAGAATGGGGCAAAGATGAAAGAAATGCTGGAATTGCTTAACGGACGGATCGAAGGGTTGCAGCATCTTGAAGTCAGTTACGATATCATCGCAGCTGAACCGGAATGTCACATCGTTTTGTGCTCGGAACATGACGACGTGGATGCATTGAATCACTATCAGGGGCACCCTGAGCATCAGGCGTGTGTTTCCTTTGTGAAAAAGGTCGCATCAGGCCGCAAGGCTTTGGACTATGTCATCTAGTGAATTGATTTGGATTGAATCGGTTTTAGTGGGGATGATCTTCGGCGGTGTGAATCCAAACGAACGCGGCGGTAAGGAACAATGAACCGCGCCAAGGAGGATATCATGTCTATGCGTTTTGATCAGGACCGAAAACGGATTATCTGTCGTTGGGAAGAGCCGACCAAAATTGTCATGAACAAGAAGGAAGGCCTTATCAAGCGTTCACGAATGATTACGGTCAAAGTGAATGACAATGGAAAATTGAACAGCAAGGATCGGAAAAGGCATGCGAATCATCCCATGTTTCCGATTATCAGTCGATTCAATCAGATGTTGAATAACATGGATTGCTACCCGCAGTGCGAATGGGAAGCTGAACACACTTGTGCGGTGTGTGGAACAAACCACGGGGTCCATCCTCATTTCGACACAAAACGTCAGTCGCTCATCTGGCTGTGCAAGGAACATCTGACAGAATCGCCCAAGGTTAACGACGCCTAAGCGACGCTTCCGGCTTAAATGCGACCTTCGTGTCGCGACATATTTGACCTCAGTCGGGTTGAGGTCAACATGATCGGCAGTGTTTCAAGCCGGTCAATAAAGCGCATAGTATCAAATACTGTGCGCTTTTTTGTGTCATGCAGTCGGTCTTGATGAATTCGCAGTGTATTGTTGCCGTGTCTGTCAATCAGAAGAAGAGCGTCGGAACGATGCCTGATGACAAACAATGTGCGCTTCTGCAAAGGATTGCCTATGAAGTCCAGAGGAACCCATCCAGTAATGCAGAGAAACTGATTGAGTGAATTGATATGCGTCTGGAAGGGCAACAAAAAAGGGTCCGCACATCAGTGCGGACCCTTTAAGTTTGTATCTGTTGAGACTACATGAAGTAGTAGGTAGCGGCGAGACCCGTGATTGACATGGTGATGGTGTAAGGCAGAGCCAGCACGACCATGCGGCCGTAGGAGAGCCTGATGACTGGTGCCAGTGCCGAGGTCAGCAGGAACAGGAAGGCTGCCTGACCGTTGGGTGTTGCCACGGACGGGATGTTGGTACCTGTGTTGATGGATACCGCCAGCTTGTCGAAATGATTCATCATTTCGGTGACTTGCCCCTGAATGGCCGCCGGAAGCGTCGAGATGGTCTGTGCGCGGTCCAGGTGGCCGTCTGTCAGTCTTTCCATGAGAGCGACACTGTCTTCCACGCCGGGGAAGGTGCCGAGCAGGGTGGTGAAGTGCATCTTGGTTTCCGAGATGTACACGGTTGCCACAAACACGTTGTCCGAGATCATGGACAGGACACCGTTGGCTATATAGTACGCTGCGAGCTGTGCTTGGCCCTTCATGGACAGTACGACGTCCATGACCGGAGCGAAAAGGTGCTGGTCATGGATGACGCCGACAATGGAGAAGAACACAACGAGCAGGGCGGTGAAGGGCAGTGCTTCTTCGAATGCCGGTCCGAGCTGGTGTTCATCGGTAAAGCCGTTGAAGCATGTCAGCAGGACGATGACAGACAGGCCGATGATACCGACAGCTGCCAAATGCAGAGCCAAAGCAATGATCAGCCAAAGGCCAACCAGAGCCTGAACAATCAATTTGGCTTTGCCGCGTATTCCGCGTTTTGATTCCATCTCGATGGCGGTTTCAAGCAGGTGGGAACGGATGTTACCCGGCATCTCTGCGCCGTAAGTGAAGAGGTGGAATTTTTCGACCACGATACAGGTCAGTAAACCGACCGCAAGAACGGGCATGGATACCGGGGCGACCTTGAGGAAGAAGGGAACGAAGTGCCAGCCCATTTCGGAGCCGATGAGGAGGTTCTGCGGTTCTCCAACGATGGTGCAGACACCACCGAGGGCGGTTCCGACTGCACCGTGCATCATCAAGTTGCGCAGGAAAGCACGGAATTGCAGGAGATCCTGGCGGGCGGCTTCCTTGACGGCTTCGTCTGAGCACAGGTCATGAGAGCAGCTCAGTGTTTTGCCTGAAGCGAACCGGTGATAGACATTATAAAACCCGAAGGCCACGGCAATGATGACAGCGGTGACGGTCAAGGCATCAAGGAAGGCAGACAGAAATGCGCCCGCAAAGCAGAACAGCAGAGATATAACGATCTTGGAGCGCACCTTGGTCAGGATGCGAGTGAAAGTGAATTGCAGAAAGTCCTTCATGAAGTAAATACCAGCGACCATGAAGATCAGGAGCAGGATGACTTCGAAGTTGTTCAGTGCTTCGTGGTAAACCGTTGCAGGATTGGTCAGCCCGAGAAAGACGGCTTCCATTGCAAGAAGACCACCTGCGGGGAGGGGGTAGCATTTTAATGCCATAGCCAATGTAAAAATGAATTCGGCGATCAACACCCAGCCTGCGATGAACGGACCGACGGTGTAGACCAGGATCGGATTGATGACAAGAAAGGCCAGGATGGCCAGTTTGTACCAGTTTGGCGCGTTGCCAAGAAAGTTTTTGCCAAAGGCCTGGGTCAGGGATTCAGACATTGTTAGTTACTCCTCAAATCGATGTGAATACCGTGGCGATTTCCAGATAGTTTAGTCGCCGATTGTCATGGTAGGGTACATGCCTGCTTCCGGCCCGGACTGGAAGGGCTGGAGAATATTGAAGCATGCGTCCTGAGTCTTCTGCGCGTGGCCGCGGGTTTTATCCGTGCCGTCGTAATATGCACCGTTTTCTTCACGAATGTGATCTATGCGATGCTTGAAAGCCTCTACAAAAGCCATGCCATCTCCCTTGAATGTGGCATTGCCTAGGGTTATTTCGGTTGTTTTTGCCAGATCGTCCAAACTGACGCATTGTGTTGCCAGATCAGCTTGCCTGGTAATGTATCCCCAGACTGCTGAGTTCTCTGGTATCGTAATAGGCTCTTCGGCATCAATTATAGTGTGTGGCATGACGATGGAATCCTGACCAATGATGATGGGGCAGGATTTTGTGCCATGGACGAAAGAGTTGAATCCCACAAAGACATTCTTGCCATTGCGAGTATAAATGACCTTGCCACCGTGGGCGGTGACGTTGTTGCCTTCGAAAATGGAATCCTTGATGTAGCAGTTCTCCTGCGCATTTGCTCCTGCACCGATGATGGAGTTTTCAATATGGGCTCGCTGCACGATAAGGGCGTTGTTGCCTATTTCGCAATGTCCTTTGATAACTGCATACGGGCTGACATAGGCGGATTCGGGGATAACGACATCCGTTTCTGGGGTAGCCGTTGAATAAATGGGGACGAAGTCTTCTTTAAAGTCGTCTACATATTCCACGAATTTACCAGTCAGTTTGCCATTTTGGTCGAGTTTGACATATTGTTCAACGACGCCTTCAGGGTAAACGTAGTTGAATTCGAACAAGTTACCGGATTTGAGCCAGATACGTCCCGGTTCGATATTTACCCGGGAAAGGTCGCCTGCCTGAACATAGGCAAAGTCGCCGACCACGCAGTTGTGCATAACCGAAAGGTCAACCGTTGAGAATGGGCCGAGGTAGACGCCTTCAGTGGTTGTGCCATGGATATTGGAATAATGCATGGCAACCGTGTTGAGGATGCGGAATACTTCGGGGATTTCCGGATTCTTGGAATGGTTATGCACCAGAGTTTTGACCAGGAACGAGTTGGTAATACGGATTACCTCGTCGTAGAATAGTTTGGTCTTAACCCCGTTGAATTCAACCACGTCACCTTTCTGTTTGAGTTCGTCACCGCGAATATCAGATTTATAGAGAACGGAACGGTCAACCTGGGTTTTGCCCAGGAAATATGAGCCGGAGAGATTGGAGTTGGTGAATCTGAAGCTTATCGGATGGTCTTCGGTCAAAGCATAAAACGCATAGTAGAGGAGATGGCTCTCTCTGGGTATGGCATTGTTGAGCAGGGGACGAACGTCAATACCCATGGGCTTCAAGTTGACGTTAACCCGGGCCGCGATGTGATCAAAGAGTGCTTCGAGCTTTTCCATGTGTCTCACGTTGTTTTTGTGTTTTATGAAAAGACGGCTGCCATGCGTTGAACATGACAGCCGTTATTATATTGTGTGAAGCATTCTGTCGACAATTAACCGCCTGCCGACACCGTTATGGGCATGCCCATGAGCGGCCAGATGACAAGAATGGCCAGACCCACAAGGGCCATCAGCAGGATGGAAGCGGGTACACCCCATTTGAAGAATTCACCAGTGGTGAACTGTCCGGAGTCGTAGGCAATGGCATTGGGAGCCGCACCGACGAGGAGCAGGAAGGGCATGCCGGCAACAACCAGAGACGCGTACAGGATGACTTCGGGAGCCACGCCGAGGTAGGGCGCGATCACGAGAGCAACCGGCAGCGATATCGCGATGGCGGCCACGTTCATGATGAAGTTGGTCATCATCATGACAAAGAAGGCGATGGACATGATAAAGACGAACCAGTTTGCTTCCTGGAACATGACCAGCCAGTTGACGGCCATCCACTTGGCTGCACCGGTCTCCCAGAGGCAGAAGCCGATGGACATTGCGCCTGCAAACAGCAGGATGATGTTCCAGGGAATATCTTCGAGGTCTTTCAGATCAAGGATCTTGAAGACAAAGAAGAGAACCGAAGAGCAGAGGATGATGGCGGTTTTGTCAACAGCCTGGAGGGCCGGGACAAAGGAACGTAAGGACATGATGCAGATAACAGCACCGACGATGATGGCAGCCAGGATTTCATCACGGGTCAGGCTGCCCATTTTTGCGTTAAGTTCACGGGCTTTTTCGCGCAGGCCAGGAATGCGGTCTTTTTCAGGCTTGCATACGATCATGAAGAAGCCCCACAGCAGGAAAGTCATGGCCCAACCGATAGGTGCCATGTAGTAGCTCAGCTCAAAGAAGCCGATGTCCACGTTGACGATTTCCTTGTAGAAACCAAGGGCAACTGCGCCACGGGCTGCGCCGAGCAGGGTAACGATTGAACCGGCACCGGCTACGTAAGCCATACCGATAAACAAGCCTTTACCGAATTTAGTCGGCTTGTCGCCTTCTCCGTAGAGGGCGTAGATTGCGAGCAGCAGAGGATAGATGGTGGCTGCAACAGCTGTATGCGCCATGATGTGTGTCAAGGCGGCCGTAACGACAAAGACGCCGAGGTAAATCATTGAGGTGCGTTCGCCGACGACATCAAGCATTTTATATGCGAGTCGTTTGGTCAGGCCGGTTTTGGTGAAAACCAGACCGATCATGATGGAGGCGAAAATAAAGAGAACTGAGGGGTCCATGAAGTCCTTGAACGCCACTTTGGCCGGGCGAATCAGGAACATGACCTGAAGGATACCAATCATTAATGATGTGACACCGATTGGCACGACTTCAAAGACCCACCAAGTGCCGGCCAGCAGGAAGACGGCAATGGCACCTTTGGCCTCCATGGGCAAGGGAAAGTGCTGACCCATGGGGTCGATGGCATCTGGCCAGGCTGGAGAGAAATAAACAAAACCGAATAATGCGACGCCGATGAGCATGAACATCAGGCGTTTCCAGTCGAAAGATGGTTTGGCTGCTTGAGCTGTTTCCATGATTATCTCCTTGTTCACCAAGGCCTAGCTGGCACAGGCGCTCATGCGATTAATGATTTCATCAAAGACGTCGGCCATGCGGAGGATTCCCTTCACGGTGCCGTTGTTGCGAACGATCAAGGGCTGTGGAGCATTAATGATGTACAGGTGTACGCCATGTTCGAGTTCGCTTTCTTCATCAACATAATGACCGTCTTCAGGGACATGCATTATATCTTTGGCCTTGAGGTCGAGGCTCTGGCTACAGAGGTCAGTCAATGAATTGGTCCAAAGGTTGAATTCCTTGAACTGCTCAGCCACGAAACGGTTGGACAGGATGTCACTGCCAAGATCGTGTTTGTTAAGCTTCTTGTAGCTGGGTTCCAACGCGATAATAATATCGGTCATGGTAACCACGCCGGCAAAAGCGCCGCTTTTGTCTACAATGAGAATGTCGCGATGTTTGCTGTCGTGCAAAGCACTTGCGATGTCACCCAGAGAGGCATCCAGATCAAGGGTCTGGTAATCCTCTACCGGAGTCATCAGGTCTTTGATTTTCATGTAATCCTTCCTCCCGAGAAGTTTGTTTACACATTGACGCATTGTAACTTCCTTTGTCACGGGAAGTTTCATGTGTTTCATCTGTGTCGCTTGAATCCTTATTGGACCAGCCCTGAAATTGCCCCCAATTTCACATTGCGTAACATTACGCGGGCCAAGTATCTACGAAGGTTCGCATTCCTATAAATAGTAATTCATTGTTTGCGTCAAGAGTCTTATGTGAATAAAAGTTCAAGGACACAATGAAACGTTTTGAGACAATTGAGGTTTGTCTTTTTGTTTCAATATAAAACATTTTGATACATAAAATGGGTCAATAATAGCTTTGTCCTGATGAAAGATTCCCCATGAGATATGCTTCAAGAATAGCGTCAACAGGACCACAGACGTTGTCTATTACCTCGATTCGTTTACGTTTCAGAAAGTCGAAGATTTCTTTTTCTAGGCCTGCGCAGATGATAGTTTTTATGTTTTCTGACATGACCATTCTATACATGGCTTCGCTTGAAGGGGCATCAAGGATGACGACTTTTTCATTGATTTTTCCCATGGCGCTTGTTTCCCTGGTTACCGAAACAATGAGCACTTCAAGGGACGTGTCGAATCTGGGAGCCAGCTCGTTGCCTATGAGGGGGATAAGGATCTTTTCCATGGTCTCTTTACTCTATGCCGAAATGTTTCATCTTGCGCCATAAGGTGCTGCGCCCCCATCCGAGGAGTTCAGCTGCTTGTTGCTTGCGTCCGCTGGTCTTGATGAGAGCATCCAATATCATTTTTCGTTGAACATCTTCCCATCGTTCAGGACGGGCCATTCTGACTTCGCCCGGACTGTGTGGGCGTTGTTCGTCAGGGGTGGTTACAAGATTCTCCGGTAGGCCATGGCCGTGCAGGATGTAGCCTGGCAGGTGGCGCATGCGGATGACTGGAGTGTCACAGAAGTTGATGGCATATTCGATGAGATTTCGTAATTCGCGGATATTGCCGGGGAAGGCATAGGACTTGAGCAGGTTCTCCACGTTCTTGGAGAAGCGCTCCACTTTTTTCTTGTATCGGAGTTGGAACATTTTCAGGAAGTGGTCCTGAAGGAGGAGAAGATCTTCACCTCGTTCTCTTAGGGGGGGGAGATGAAGTCGGATGACATTGAGCCGGTATAGGAGATCCTGACGAAATGTTTTGTTCCTGACAGCCTCTTCCAGATCGATGTTACTGGCTGCCATGATGCGAACATCTGTACGGACTCCCTTGGTGGACCCCATGGGGCGAACTACATGGTCGTCCATGTAGGCAAGGAGTTTTGTCTGTAGCGACATGGGGAGATCGCCTATCTCTGTGATAAACAGCGTGCCGCCGTGCGCCATGCGTAATCGTCCCTGTTTAGCCTGGTCTGCGCCTGGAAAGGCGTTTTTGTTGTGTCCGAAGAGCTCGGATTCAAGGAGTGGGTCTGGCAGAGCGCCACAATTGACTTTGACGAATGGGCCGTCCCGATCCGATTCGTTATGGATTTCTTCGGCCAGCATGTCTTTGCCCGTGCCGGTTTCACCTGTAATGAGTATCGGGGAATCTGTCTGGGCAATCGATGGGGTCATGGCAAATATTTTACGAACCTGTGGACTGCGTCCCACAAGTTCGCCAAGCCCTAGAACATGGCCCGTGACTTCGTCGAGTGGCCCGCCGCCGCTTGGCGTGATGGTTTCGATGACACCCTGTATGGTGTTGTCATCGGCTATGAGCGGGGCAAGAGTAAGGTTGACGAAGACCTTTTCCCTGTTTCTGTTAAGGATATTGGCTTCTACAGTTTGAGCTGTCCGGTCTTTCCATTCCGCCATCACCGGGCAGTCTTTTATGCAGAAGTCGCACCGTAATGCGTGGAGACATTTGATACCGAGAATCCGGCTTGCTTCAACGCCTGTAATGTCTTCATAGGCTCTGTTGACCGCAAGCAAAGTGCCTTCCTTGTCCATGATGGCAACGCCGAGTGGCAGGAGGTCCAACAGTGCGGTAAGCCCTTTCTTGTCCGTCAGGTTGTGTATGAGCACAGTGGGATCGGCTATGGGCATGGTGCGAGTTCCAGTCTGTATGGTTCAATTCGAGTCATAGTGAACCATAGTGAAACATCATGAGGAATACAAGAGGGGCATAGAAGAATGCCATTGGTACATATTATCTATAAAAGAATGAGTCCTAATGGCACGGGATATTCTGATGTGTTCGTGAAAAGCGGCTTGTGATTTGGCGGTAAAAAAGCGGAAACCCTGCGCAGGGTTTCCGCTTTTTAATTTTCAAGTGATTCTATTCGTTCATTTCTTTGATGAGGGAGCGCAACTCGTTGGCCAGTCGGGCCAGTTCGTTGATGGCCTCTGCGGATTGATTCATGCCTTCGGCGGTTTCAAAAGCAATTTGGTTGATGTCATCCACTGCTCTGTTGATCTCTTCGGAGGCAGCGGACTGTTCTTCGGCTGCTGTTGCAATGGATTGAACCTGTCCGGATGTTTCATCGGCGAAAGCCACGATGCGATCCAGGGATTCTCCGGATTGATTGGCAAGCTCAGTCGCCTGTTCTACAGCGTGCGCGGCGGTGTCGACGCTCTTGATATTGGATGCTGCGCCGTTTTGAATGACCTGGATGGCGTCGCCCACTTCCTTGGTAGCAGCCATGGTTTTCTCTGCCAGTTTGCGGACTTCGTCGGCGACAACAGCAAATCCTCGTCCCGCTTCCCCCGCCCGTGCAGCTTCGATGGCCGCATTCAGCGCGAGTAGATTGGTCTGATCTGCAATGTCTTCAATGACATTCATGATCTGACCGATATCAGTGGTTTGTTCACCAAGCTTACCCATGGATGCCTTGAGTGTGGCGGTCAGTTCGTAGACCTCGCGAATGGCTGTGGTGGCTTCGCGGACAACTATGGCGCCATTCTGGGCCTGTGTTCTTGCGTTGGTCGCAGATTCTGCCGAGTTGGCTGAGTTTCTTGCGACTTCAAGAACCGTTGCGTTCATTTCTTCCATGGCTGTTGCTGTTTGGGTCGTTCGGTCTCGTTGAACGTCCGCTCCGTGGCTTACTTGATCCGCCTGGGATGAGAGTTCATCGGCCGCTGAAGTAACCTGTTCCACGATCAGTGATGCTTCCTCTGCAACACGTTGCATCTTGGTCAGTAGAGTTGTGGCTTTTGCTTCATGTTCCCTGGCTTCTTCCATTGCTATTTCGGCCTTGGTCTTGGCTGTTTCGGCCTCTTCTTTTTGTTCAGCGGCTTCAAACATCTTGGCTTTGAGGTTGTCGACCATTGTTTCGATGCCATTCTTCACAACGCCAAGTTCGGCTGAGAAAGTGCCTTGTGGCGTGGCCTCAAGATCTCCTGATGCCACATCTTGCGCAAAAGTACGGATGCGGAACAAAGGATTGACAATCGTTACTTTGACCAAAAGCCAGACAACCACTCCGATGAGCAGTAAAATCAGTAGGGTTCCACCTGCCGTATACAGTTTTGCCTTGAGAATATTCGCTTTGGCCTTTTCCAGTGAAGATATGATTTGGAATGCGCCGTGAATTTCGCCGGTTTTCCATCCTTCCTTGATGCCGCCGGTAGGGTCGATGTCACCTTTGGCATTCCCGTGACAGTACAGACATTCTTTGGTCAGCCGGATAGCGCGAAAATAACGGATCTGATTTTCTTCGATCAGAACCTTTTCTGTGAGGTCTTGTGCCTTGAGTTCAGCAAGGATACGTTCTTCCAGCGGAGTCGGTGTGTTCTCGGGGTTGCGAGGGCCGACTTTGGGCACCCGGAATTGAAAATCAAGTTCCTCGGACTGACGTTTTGCCATCTTGATGGCAGTAATGACAGGAATCGCTTCAAGGAGTTTCTCCTTGGAGTGCTTCAATTGGTCAAAAGGGGTGATAACTCCCATATCCAGTTTGCTCGACATTTCCTGTCGAGCAGCCTCAGCCATGAGAATTACTGCGCGACTTTGATCGATTATTGCCTGTTCTTCGCTGTCCTGAATCTGGATAACCTGTTGCGTTGCAAGTATGACGGCAACAAGCAGAGGTCCAATCAGGGCGAGGGACATTACTTTCCATTTTAAACTGAGATTTTCAAACATCCTATCCTCATCGTGTGATTCTGTGGGGTAACCACAGTCAGAAACGGCTGACTGTCTCTACTCTTACTAATAGATGATACTATGCTTTACCAGAGAATTGTGCAGTGCATTGTTGCAGACAAAATAACATGGCTTTGGAGAACAGGCTGTTATTATTTGATGTTTCTTCAACAACAGGGGGAGCGGTAAGGAAAAAGGGCTGTGACATCTGCCACAGCCCTTTGAGTTGGAACTGCTAAGGTTTTACAAGTGATTCGGCAATCGCATCAATATCCAGATTGAATGTTGTTTCCGGTGCCTGAAAAAGCCTGGATGCTTCAGCTGCTGCCTGTGGTATCTCCCGAAGGAGCTTCTGGGAAAATGATCGGTCCAGACGCACAGTGGGCACGGAACAACTTATTGTAGCAATGATTGTCCCCGAATCGTTGAACACAGGTGCGGCGATGCATCGTATTCCCTGGAATAATTCTTCAAAATCCAATCCAATTCCTATTTCGCGGATGGATTCGATTTCTTTATAAATCATATTTATCTTGTCAGTATTAATATCGGAATTGCTGCGCCTTAAGTCCTTGATAAAGTTACGGAGCTCGTCATCAGATGAAAAAGCCAAGAAGACTTTCCCTGAAGCCGAAACGTATGCGGGAAAGGATGTTCCAATGATTGAATCCATCTGCAAGGCGTGGCTGGAAGTTATTTGATGAACAACCACCATGTCTGTGCCGGAAAGAATGCTCAGGTTGACTGTTTCATTGACGTTATCGCGTAATTTTTGAAGAACGGGTTGCATCACGGATGCCAGATTGCTCTGGGAGGCTATCTGCTTGCCCAGTTTGTGGAATTTCAGTGTCAAGGCATACGCCCCGCCACGCTCAACTTGGTGCACATACCCCAACTCTTCCAGTGTCCGCAAAATGCGTTGCAAAGTCCCTTTGGGGATGGAGCAGGCTTCGTTCAGCGTTTTCAGCTTCCAATGGTTATTTGTGGCCATTGTTTCAATGACAAAAAGAGCCTTTTCCAAAGAGCGCATCATATAATACTTGTCGTTCTGTGACATTGATTTTCCGAAATACATCCTTTTCTGTTTTTATAAATAAAAAACAGTATTATAAATTCTATACACGGTTGTGTGCAATAAGACCGTTGAAGCATTAACTGTCTTCTGGCTCTTTGTCCAGCCAGTTGGGTTGTTTCAGTATGTGTATACCGTCTTTTACCAATGAAATACACATGGCAAATGTGAATATCATCATGGGGAACCCCGCGAGTGATATCAGGCCGCGGACTGGTTCAATCCCTCCGGAGATACAAAGGACAAAGGCGATGAGTCCGGTGACAACACCCCAGACAATTTTCAGTCTTTTTGGGGGTTCCTCGCTTGCTCGAACGCCTTTGGTAGATATGATTGCCAGTGTAGCGACAAGAGAGTCAGTCATGGTGGCAAATGAAAAGACAATGGTGATGACAAACATTCCCATCAGAATTTTGCTGAAGGGGAATTGAGAAAGAAGAATATATACCATCGACTCCATGCCGAATTGCTGTATGCCTGACCAAACATCAACCAGCCCGCTCCACTGGAAGAATACAGCTGTACCGCCAAACGTTGCTATCCAGAAATGGCAGAAGATCGTTGGTGGAATGATGTTTACCAGAATGAACTGCCGGATAGTTCTTCCCTTTCCCATCCGAGCTAGAAAATGTCCCAGTAACGGTGCGAAGATAAAAAAGATTTCCATATATGGAACAAGCCAATTCATCGGCCATACGTCCGCTATCTGCATGGTGTTGAGCAGGGTGCTGTTTCGGAAAAAATTATTTGCAAAATAGCCGAATGATTCAACTCCGATGCCAAGAATAAACAGCGTGGGTCCCATAAAAAGGACAAGTGCCATAAAAAAGAAAAAAGCCTTGGTGGTTCCTGACGACAGGATTCGCATTCCTTTTTTGAGGCCGGAATAAGAGGATAAAACATAAATTGGAATAATGATCGCAGCAGCAACACCCCAGGTGACAGGGCCGGGAGTATAATCAAATATCTGGCCTGTGCCGCTTCCGATCTGCATGAGACCGGCACCCATGCTAGTAGCAATGGCGCAACAAAGGGAGAAAAGACAGATCGCGTGAACCGTTGGTGCGAGAACGGGACGCCATTTGTCAGGGAAAATGGCGTACATTCCAGCGGCAACGGATAGAGGATAATTACGATTATACCCTACAAGGGCAATAGCGACACCGCAGATAGTGTAAAAACAGTATTGAGCTATGGTCCAGTGCAAGGTCGTTTGTGCTATGGCAAAGACTCCGGCATCTTTTGATCCCGGGGTGATATGCAGGCTTAACGGTGGTTGCATCATGTGAAAGATTGGCTCACCCATGGCCCAAAAGAGAATGCCGATGCCGATACATCCACAAAGAGAAAGAGCAAACCATTGCCAGAAAGTGAATTCTGGTTGGGCGTCTTTACCACCGAGTCGAATATTGCCTATGGGGGAAAAGGCAATCCCGACAGTAAACATAACAATAATGATGCCCAGAGAGACTTCTAGCCAGCCGAAATTTATGTGAATCCAGTCCATGATGGTACGCAGGGTTGCTGCAAGGCCTTCAGTGTACCCAAGTCCTAGAGTTATTCCGACGAGTAAAAGTGTGAACCCTGGCCAGAAGGTATAGTGATTGAGTTTTCTTCTTTCATCAAATTTGCTTACCTCTGGCATAGTCTTTCTCCTCATTGCCCAAAGAATTGTCTTTGTAATCGTGGTGTTGGATAGCATGATCTAATGCTGATGTAACTCACCAAACGAGGTCGCAATTCTGTTGGAGCGTTCTTGATGTGACAGTGTCCTTTTGGAAGATGAAGTCGCCATATTTTAGTACGGCGTACCATTTTGTGGTAAGGTTATGTAATCTGAAAAATGATGTCAATGGGCTTTTTCTTTTTTTTGGGTAAAGAGTAAAGTGTGTCTGATCTGCTGTTTACGCGAATTCACTAGTATATTATATCCTGAAATGCATGCGTAAATATGGTGCATATTTTTTAACGAAGGGGGTTGACGTGGGTTTTTGGCTCAGCTAAAGTCTATTTTAGTGGTACCGGATACCACATTGTGGCACTCTGTGTGAGGCCGATCGGTGCGGAGATTTTTTTAGACATTTTAGTGGTACGACGTACCACATAGTGGAACAAATTGTTGTGATTCGATGGATGAACCGCGACAGAATTTCATTGAGGTGAGTATGAATCAGGAAACCTTGTTTTTGAAAAACACAGAAACCTTTGCCGAGAGTCTCGCGCGTTGTGGGGTGAAATATCACTTTGCTTACCCGATCACTCCGGCAACGGATGTTATGAAGCGAATGGCCGTGATCTTGCCGGACTACGGCGGTGCTATGATGCAGATGGAAAGTGAACTGGCAGTCTCCAGCGCTTTGGCGGGTGCCGCTGCTTCGGGTACGCTTGTGGCAACGTCAAGTTCTGGGCCGGGTCTGACCCTTATGCATGAAGCCATAGGATTCATGTGTGCAGCAGAGTTGCCTTGTATCATGCTCGATTCCATGCGTGTCGGCCCCGGAGACGGTGACATACTTGGTGCTCAGAGCGACTATTTTGTCGCGACGCGAGGCGGAGGACACGGAGATTACCATACTATAGTCATGGCCCCGGCCTCAGGGCAGGAAATTGCAGACATCATGCCTCATGGTGTGCGGTTGGCATACAAGTACAGGACGCCGGTTCTCTTCGTGGTCGACGGTGTTAGTGCCCAGATGACAGAGTCCACCACACTTCCTGCCTTCAATGATTATTCCGCTGAATTTGACACTTCTGACTGGGCCTTCACCGGCACACAGGATCATCCGAAACGTGCTCTTATCACGGGAAGCTATTCTCATCAGGATGGCTATGAAATGAATGAGATGCTTCGCGCCAAGTATGAAGTCATCCGTGAAAACGAGCAAATGTGGGAAGCTGAACAAGTGGAGGATGCCGATCTGGTGGTTGCCGCTTTCGGTATTCATGGCCGCATGTGCAGAGATCTGGTCGTTAAAATGAGAGCTGCGGGTAAAAAGGTTGGATTCATTCGGCCTATCACGTTGTGGCCTTTCCCAGATCAGGCATTTGCTGCATTACCTGATTCTGTGAAAAACATTCTGGTGGTTGAAATGAACCATGGGCAGATGATTGATGATGTCAAACTGGCCGTCAATGGACGAATCCCTGTTCATTTTCTGGGTAAGACCGGCGGCGACATGCCCATGAACACCCTGGCAGAAATGATTGCCGAAGCAGACAGAATCCTGGGGGAATAAATAATGGAAAATCTTAGCGCCAAATACGGAAAAACCCTCAATCTGGACAAACTGACCAGTTATTGCCCGGGTTGCGGACATGGAATCGTGACTAGGCTTGTAGCCGAAGCCATTGAGAATCTGGGAGTTATGGAAAGGACAATCGCCATCGTGGGCATCGGCTGCGGAGGGTTCTCCCATCACTATATGGATATTGATGCCATTGAGGCCACTCATGGTCGCGCTCCCTCCTTTGCCGTTGGTTACAAATTGACCAGACCTGATAATATTGTTTTCACTTACGCCGGTGATGGCGATACATGCGCGATAGGTCTGGGTGACCTTTTGCATGCGGCCAACAAGGGCATGCCCATCACGACCATTATGGTCAACAATTCAGTGTTCGGTATGACCGGCGGACAGATGTCGCCCACAACCCTCGAAGGTCAGGTAACGACCACGACTGTCAAGGGTCGTGATTTGTCCTGCCAGGGCTTCCCTCTTCAGGTGCCGGAAATGATGCGGTCTATGCCTGGAGTGAAATATCTGGCCAGAGAAACCGTGACATCTCCCAAAGCGATCCGCAAAGCCAAGAAGAGCATTCAAAAGGCGTTCGAATGTCAGGTCAAGGGCCTGGGGTACTCATTTGTTGAAGTGCTCGTTCCCTGCCCTACAGGTCTTAAGAAGAAAATCAAGGACTCCTACGAATGGTGCGAGACGCAGATGGCCGATTATTTTAAACCTCAGGTCTTCAAAGATGAAACGGAGCAGGATCATGTTGCATAAATGTATGTTTTCAGGCTCAGGCGGACAGGGCTCTGCGCTGATGGCAAAAATGGTCTGCCTTGGAGCCATTAAGGAAAATCTGAAAGTCGTCATGACCCAGACCTATGGCATTGAGCAGCGTGGCGGTGATTCGACTGCGTTTGTCATTGTCTCCGATGAGCCTATTGGCAGTCCCATAGTAGAAAATGATGCAACTGTTGCAGTGGCCCTCAGCCAGTCCATCTACGACAACTGCTTTGAAGGCGTCGTCCCGAACGGAAAGCTTTTCACCAACAGCTCGATGGTCGAGAACCCGAAAGACACTGGTAGTTTCGAACAGGTATGCCTTCCCGTGTCTGACATGGGCGTTGAGCTCGGTACCGTGCGCTGCGCCAACATGGTGATGCTTGGCGCTGTCCTTGCCGGAACAGGAATCCTCAAGCTTGAAACAATCGAGGAAGTCGTCAACGAAACTTTCGGAGCAAAAAAACCGAAATTGGTTGGCTTGAACATAGACGCATTGCGCACCGGATATGCCGCTGTGAAAAAGGAGGCCGGTAATGAGTGAGAAACATCATGTTATCGATGCACGCCGCTGTAAATCTTGTGAGCTGTGCGTAGAGAAATGTCCCAAAGGTGTCCTTGCCATTGGCACTGCAATTAACGCCCAAGGCTACAACTATGTGGTCCAGGCGCATCCGGACAAATGTGTTCTTTGTGATATTTGCGGCATAGTCTGCCCTGATATGGCTATCGGTGTCGTTGCTGAATAATAGAATTAATCCATCCTCAGCATGTGCTGAGGATGGAGCCTATAAGGAGTTTTTCATGAGTGATCTGGTACCTTTGTTTCAACCTAAAAGCGTCGCCCTGATCGGTGCTTCTTCCAATTCGAAGAAGTATGGCTATTGGACGGCAAAAAGTCTGGTTGAAAACAAGTTTGAAGGGGACATCTATCTTGTTTCCCGGTCCGGCGGTGAACTGTTCGGGCAGCCGACCTACCCTGATATTCTTTCCGTTCCCGGCGAAGTGGACATGGCGATTATCGCCATTGCTCCCAAGTTCATTTTGTCCGTGATGGAGCAATGCGTCGAAAAAGGCGTCAAGTGTGCCATTGTCGTTTCTACCGGATTTGGCGAAACAGGGCCCGAAGGGAAGGAATTGGAACGCAAGATGCTCGAAATCGCCCGCAAGGGGAACATGCGCGTGCAGGGTCCGAACTGCATGGGAACATACAGTTCCGCCAAGAGCATGAACGCAAGTATCATTGATCTGGCTCCCGGTCCCATGAGCCTGGTTTTGCAGAGCGGAAACTTCGGTATTGATATCAACTTCAATGCCAAGTCCAGAAATCTTGGTTACAGCTGCTGGGCAACCATCGGCAATCAGATGGATATGCGCTTCCACGATTTCGTGGAGTACATCGAAACTGATGACAACACCAAGGTGCTTCTTTTGTATATGGAAGGCCTGCGCGTTGAAAGCGAGGAAGATGGCCGCAAGTTTATCGAGGCAGCCAAGAAAACGGCAGCCAAGGTGCCTATTGCAGCAATCAAGATCGGGCGCAGTGCAGCTGGAGCCCGTGCAGCCGCATCGCACACCGGCTCACTTGCCGGAAGTGAAAAGATATTCGACGCCGCTCTCAAGCAGGCCGGAGTCATTCGGGTGGACAGTCCCGGTCAGCTTCTGGACGCCGCCGAGGCATTTTCCAAATGCAAGCCTTCCAAGGGCAAGCGCATTGCCATCCTGACCGATGGTGGCGGACATGGTGTCATGGCTACTGATTTCGCTGAAAAGTTCAACCTTGAAGCACCAGTTCTTTCCGATGCCACTCAGGATAAATTGAAAGAAATACTGATGCCGCATTGTCCCATCAAGAATCCGGTGGATCTCGCCGGAACGCCTGAGGCGGATATGTGGGTGTTTGATCGTTGTCTGGACGTTCTCTTGGATGATCCTGATGTGGACGGTATTATCATTGTCGGTCTGTATGGTGGGTATGCCGATCTATCCGAAGAATTCCGAGTTTTGGAAATGGACGTTGCCAAAAGCATGATTGAACGGATTGCAGCAAGCGACAAGCCTGTCATTATGCATTCCATTTATCAGCCACAGCACCCTGAATGCCTGGAATATATCAGTGAACACGGTGTGCCGGTCTTCGGAGAAGTCGATGCCGCTGTCAGGATTATGGGCGTTCTTTCCCAGTATAGCGACCTCAAGAAATCACTGAAAGAAGAAGCCGGCGAAGAATTGCCGGAAATGCCTGCCGACCGCAAGGAAAAGGCCGAGGCAGTTCTTAGTGCAGTCAAAGACTCCGGCCGTACCAACCTTGTTGAAACGGAAGCTCGCGATATTCTGCGATGCTACGGCCTCGATATCAAGGAAGATTATCTGGCAACGAGTGCAGATGAAGCCGCCGACTTCTATAAGAAAATCGGTGGCAAGGTGGTAATGAAAATTGTTTCACCCGACATCCTGCACAAAACCGATGCCGGTGGTGTGGCCCTGAATATTGAATCTGAAGATATGGCCCGTGAAACCTATGAGCAGTTGGTGAAAAATGGTCGTAGATATAACTCTGATGCTGATATTTTCGGCGTCATGATGACCGCCATGCTTCCCGGTGGAGTCGAGTGCATTATCGGCTCAAGCCATGACAATACCTTCGGTCCGACGGTGATGTTCGGTCTGGGCGGTATCTTCGTGGAAATCCTGAAGGATGTAGCTTTCAGAGTTGCTCCGGTAAACATGCCTTCCTGTCGAAGCATGATTCGGGAAATTAAAGGATTGGGAATGCTCCAGGGGGCGAGAGGCAGCAAGCCTTGCGATCTGGAGGCATTAGCTGAAACCGTATGCATCATTTCGCATCTGGTGAATGAGTTGCGCGACATCGCTGAAGTGGATCTCAATCCGGTTTTTGCTTTGGAAAAAGGATTAGCCATTGCGGACGCCAGAATCGTTTTGCATGGATAATAATATATTATAACTACTTAATAAAAGAGTTGAATCATGAAAGATGTAAAACTTTTTCCCACAACCACAGGTCAGAGCTGGCTGGAGATGTCTGCATACAAGCATCACAACTTTAAAGATCTCTCTGAAATCAAGGATGAATACGATTACATCATCGTTGGTGCAGGGTATGGTGGTCAAGGTGCAGCACGGCGTCTGGCCGAGCTGCATCCAGATGCAAAAATCGCTGTTTTTGAAGCCATCAAGATCGGCGATAACGATAGTGGTAAGAATGCCGGCTTCATCATTGATGTGCCGCATGATTTCGGCGACCAGGGCGGCTCTACTTTTGAAGACAATCAGAAGTATTTCGAACTGAATACCTTTATCATCAAATGGATGGAAGACACCATCAAGGAAAAGGGTATTGAGGACGTCGATTGGGATCATTGCGGTAAATATCTGTGCTGTGCCGAGACAAAGAGTTTCAAGCTGATTGAGCATGAAATTGATGAGCTCAAAAAGATGAACTGCTCGTATGAAGTTGTGGAAGGTGAAGATCTGTATCGCCGTACCGGCACCAGATACTACAAGAAAGCCTTGTATACTTCCGGTTCAGTGCTCATCAATCCTGCGGATGTCTTACGCGCATTGTTTACAGTGATGCCTGAAAATGTCGATGTTTTTGAAGAATGTCCGGTCATGCGTATTGACGAGGGCAATCCCACAAGCGTCGTGCTCAGGAGCGGGCAGAGAGTGAAGGGTAAGTTTGTTCTTGTAACCGGCGGTCCCTTTATCCCGCAGTTCGGCATTGGCAATAAAGTGTTCTGCCCCGTGCTTTCTTATGGTGCGTTCACTCGTCGGTTCTCCGATAAGGAAATGCGTCATTTTGAAGGCGTCAAGCCTTGGGGCTGCACAGCCGGCCACCCTGCCGGGACCACTGTTCGGTTTACTCGGGATAATCGTATTTTTGTGCGAAACGGGTTCTCCTTCGCAACAAACCTCACGACATCGCATCAGCGCATTCAGCGGTCCATCCCCAAACTGCGTAAAGCCTATGAGAATCGTTTCCCGGAACTCAAGCATGTCAACTTTGAGTACGTGTACGGTGGAATGATCAACATGACCATGAACTTCCGTCCCTTGATGATGCAGCAGAACTCCACTGTCTTTGCATCAGCCTGCGGTGAAGGTGCAGGTGTGGCCAAGACAAGCCTGCTCGGCTACTACCTTGCGGAATGGGTCAGTGGCATGTCCAGTGACAATCTGAGCTTCCTTCAGAGAATCTCCACTCCCAAACGCCTTCCCCCGGAACCGTTTCTGACGGTTGGTGCAGAAGCCCGACTCTTTTTCGAAGAGTTCTGCGCCAAAAAAGAAATCTAATAGCCTCACCCTAGCCAACTCCTGCGTAAAGGAGGGATGCCGACCACAAGGTCAGCGTCCCTCCTGCGGGAGCCCCATACCCAAAGGAGTACGAAATGGAGTTTATCAATTCAGCAGAATCGGGCGAAGTCATTGGGCCGTACTGCCACTGTGTGAAAGCTGGAAACACTTATTATATCTGCGGTCAGGTGCCGTTTCATCCTGTCAGTGGCGACGTTGTAGGGATGGATATCAAAGAACAGGCTTTTCAGACGCTGTTCAATCTTAAGACAGTGCTTGATGCTGCCGGTCTTGAAATCTCGGATATTGTCAAAACCAATGTGTTTTTAACCAGCATGGATGACTTTGACGGTTTCAATGAAGTTTATGCCGAATTTATGGGGGACCACCGTCCTGCTCGGCTTTGTCTGGGGGCCAATGAAATCGCTCACGGGTGTCTGTTGGAAATGGATGCCATAGCCTATAAGGAATAGTTGCGTATAGGGCTGAAAAATAAAGATTTTCAACGTAAAGAATCACCCACAAGGAGAAGCGTACAATGGCACAAATTGGACAGAAAGGTATGAGTTTTGAGGATGCTCCTTTTTCTCCCATTCATAAAAAAGTAGCAGTCGGCACCTTTATGGGGCAGATATGCGATGGGTATGTTTTAGGTATTGTCGGTATTGCCTTGACCTATGCCACCGTCCCCTTGGGTTTGGACGGTTTCTGGATGGGGTTGGTCGGAGCTGGTGCTCTCTTCGGTATTTTGCTCGGAAGCTTGTTAACCGGCATCATTATTGACCGCATGGGGAGAAAAACAGCGTACGCATTTGTTGCTATTTTCACCCTTGTCCTTTCCGTCGTACAGTTTTTCCTCTCAGATCCGACGGTATTGGTTGCCGTGAGGTTCCTTCTGGGGATGTGTGTCGGGGCAGACTATACTGTTGGTGTTGCTCTGCTGAGCGAATGGACCCCTGAAAAGATTCGGACAAAGATGATGAGCTGGCTTATGGCCGCCTGGACATTTGGCTACATTATCTCCTACTTCGCCGGACTGCTCATCGCTTCCAGTGGTGGCTTGGGCGAAAACGGGTGGCGATGGATCATTTCTTCTTCTGCCATACTCGCCTTGATTACACTTATCGTGCGACTTGGTACCCCTGAGTCTCCGGCCTGGATGGTGGCCAAGAAGCGTACTGGTGAGGCTCTGAGCCTGATTCACAAGCATCTCGGAGCAAACTACGCTCTTCCCACAGTACAGAAAAAGGTTAAATCTGCCTCGTTTTTCAGACTTTTCAGTCCGGAACTGTGGCGCAATACTCTGACTTCCAGCACCTTCTTCCTGTGTCAGGTGCTTCCTTTCTTTGCCATCTCCATCTTCCTGCCTGTGGTTGTGAAGGGACTCAATATTGGCAACCCTCATGCATCCGGTATGATGTACAACGGCTTTACCATGGTCGGTGTCCTGATCGGTATTCTGATTGCCGATAAAATCTCCCGCCGTGCTTTTCTGTTGTGGACGTTCTATGGCGCTGCTGCAATCCTGACCGTTATGACAGTCTGGCAGAGCATGCCTGCGACCCTGGCTTTCATTCTCCTTGGTGCATTTTCAACCGTCCTCGCTGTCTCCATCGTCGCCGAGTGGTTGTATCCGCCGGAACTCTTCCCCACGGAACTTCGGGGCTCCGGTGTTGGCCTGACCATTGCCGCCAGCCGTATCGGTGCCGGTATGGGAACCTGGATGCTTCCTGTCGTCATGGAGCAGTATGGTGTCACTGTGACCCTGACATGCTGTATCGCAACATTGCTTATCGGTGGTGTTGTCTGTCAGTTGCTGGCTCCAGAGACTTCTCCGAAGTTTGTTTCTCGTAAAGCAGCTTCCGAGACGGCTTAAATATATATGCAAAGGCGAAAAATCTCTTCGCTATAACCTCGCTTCGGCACAGCCCCTTGGCGTACGTCAAGGGGCTGTGCCTCATTCTCGGGATACCCTGTAAACAGGTTCAATTATCGGAAAGATCCCGGAATGGTTTTTGTTAAGATGTTGTTTTCTGGGTGCGAATTATTGACCGGATGCACTCGATGTATCCTCCAGTCTCACTGCAATTATTGTTGTCTTTAAAGCTGAGGGGCAAAGATGATACGTAAAATATGGATTAATTGTAGCGAGGCGTCCGGTGACATGTGCGCCGGAGCTTTGGCCGGTGAATTGTTCCGGCAGTGTCCGACGCTTGAGATAGGCGGCATGGGTGGACCCATGCTGTCCCAGGCTGGAGCCACAGTACATTTCCCGATGAGCCGCATCTGTTTTACGGGCTTTCTTGATGTGCTGTTCGGTCTGCCGGGAATATTCCGTTTGCAACGAGAAATAACGAGTTTCTGGGAGCAGGACCGACCGGACGCGATTGTCATGGTGGATTGTCCAGATTTCAATCTGTCTCTGGTTAAAGCGGCGCATGCGATGAAGATTCCCGTGTTCTATTTCATGGCACCGCAGTTCTGGGCCTGGAAACAGCAGGGCATGAAGCTTTTGCAAAAATATGTGCATAACATCATTTGCGCCTTACCTTTCGAGCCGGAATATTTTCACAACAAAGGCTGTCGGGCTCAGTATGCCGGACATCCCCTTCAGGATATAATCCCTTTGCGGTCTTTGGATAAACTGGTTCCGAATACGCATCAGATAGGCATCATGCCGGGAAGCAGGAAAAAAGAGATCTCGTTTTTACTGCCTGAATTTGCCGAAGCTGCTTCCAGACTGCATAGAGAAATGCCCTGGTTGACTTTTTCTGTGGCCCGAGCTCCAGGTATTAAAGAAGAGTTTTTAAAACAATTCTTGCCTGATACCTTGCCAATGAGGATTGCTGAGCCTGAAAAAAGATTTCAGATGATTCGGAAATCCTGTCTTGTTCTGGCAGCGTCAGGCACGGCCACTCTTGAAACCGCCCTTATCGGGACGCCAACAATTGTGGGCTACAAACTGGATCGTCCTGCCGCTTTTCTCGCCCGCAAACTGGCTTTTTCAAAATTCATCAGTCTGACCAATATTTTATTCAAAAAAGAACTGTTTCCCGAATATTTACAGGAAAGAGCCACTGCTGACAGTTATTTTGAACAGGTTGTGATGTGGTTGAACAACCCCGGCATGTTGTTGGAGGTGCGCAACACATTGAAAGATATGCGGACTCTTGCAGGTCCAACAGGCGGTGTGAAGGCCGCCGCAGACATGATCCTGGCGAAAAACGAACAAAGAGGAGGTTTGCAATGGATATCGGCTTCATAGGTACAGGGAATATGGGAGGAGCCATTATCAGAAGTCTTTCCGACGTGGATGGCTTGACGATGTATGGGGTGAATCACACTCCTGCGAAGCTGGAGGCCTTGGCGGAAGAAACCGGCCTTATCCCTTGTGACACCATTCAGGAATTGACTGAAAAATCAGATTTCATTGTTCTGGCGGTGAAGCCGCAACAGGCACCGGAAATATGGCCTGAGATGGTCCCGGTTCTGACTCGGAAGAAATGTCTCGTCTCTATCGCAGCTGGATTGACGTTGAATTCACTTCGACAAAGCATTGATAATGTCTGTCCGGTCATCCGGGTCATGCCCAACACTCCGGTCTTGATCAAAGAAGGCGTCACAGCAATCTGTCTGGATGACGAGATGCTCTCGCATCAGCAAAAAACATTTATTCAAGAGCTCTTCGAGAATTCGGGAGATGTGCATGTTGTGTCTGAGAATCAGTTTGATGTTTTTACAGCTGTTATCGGCTCAGGTCCGGCCTTTATTTTCTATCTTATTGAAACCATGATAGAATCAGGAGTTGAACTTGGCCTGCATCGAGATGTTTCATCCCGCATGGTCAAAAAACTTTTTAGCGGTGCCAGCCTTATGGCTGAACGTTCAGCGGAACATGTCAGTATGCTGAAAGAAATGTCCATTGCGCCCGCAGGGACGACCATTGCCGCCTTGGCGCACTTTGATCGTACGGCCGTGCGCGGAAATATAATGGATGCAATCCGTATGGCGTATGTCCGTAGTATAGAACTTGGTTGATGCGCAGGAATGATATGTTCGGCAAGTAAAATAAACGAATCGGCAGACCGGGGATAAGGCCCCCCCGTACTTACGATGACGAATCGAGTGCGTGCCGGAAATAACTGTTCACCTCCCGCTCATTGAAAAATGAGCAACCTCGAAATCCGATCCTCCCCCCTTGTTGCCCCCAAGGGGGGAGGATTGTGACTTTGCGGGGTTCCATAAGGCAACGAAAAAGGGCTGCGACGTGTGTCACAACCCTTGTTCTTTACTGGTGCCGAAGAGAAGATTCGAACTTCCACGGAGAAACCCCCACATGGTCCTGAACCATGCGTGTCTACCAATTCCACCACTTCGGCACGTTCAGGAAGCGTTTGTCTATTAAAGAACCGGCGGATTGGCAAGCACTTTTTGCATTTCTTGGGCAGTTATTTTTTTCTTGCATGAGATTATGATTTGGCGAGCTTCCGGGATGGAATTAAAGCCGCCATGGAGAGGATCAGCGAAACGCCGACACCTGCAAAACTGTATTCTTTCAAACCGGTTGTCGCTGCCATTATCCCCAATGCTCCGCCGATTACAATAGCGAGGAGCATGGTGTGTGGGTTGATCGGTCTTTTACCCCATGCAAGGATGGTGACGAACATGGGGGCGACGACGCCGCACACATAGATGTCATTGGCAGCGAGGAGCAGAGACAGGATGCTGCCCCCGGATGCGGCTATGCCGAGTGCGCCCAAACCTATGGCGACCATTATCAGTCTGCATCTGGTCGTGTTTTTGCCGCCGATAAGATCGTGTTCGAGAATTGTAGCGGCGGTGATGAGACAGGAGTCTGCCGATGAAATGATTGCGGAAAGCAGTGCAAAGAGCAGGACGGTTCCGGCCCATGCAGGCATGACCGAGGGAACGATTTGTGTGAGGATGGAGTCCGCGTCTGTTCCGGCGGGTGTCAATCCCCGGGCATAGAGGCCGATGCACACGATGACCACCGCCGACAGGGCAATGCCTGCCGTGGCGATGAAGGCTCCACGTTTCGCCTGTTTCTCTCCTTGTGTTGAAAAGAGTCGTCCGAAGAGCATGGGACAGACTACGTAACTGCCGCCTACGATAATCATGAAGTAAGTCCATTTGGACATGGGGAATGCTTCGTTGACAAATTGCAGTTTGACGTCAGTTAAGGAGATCGAAGATGCCGTGCCGGTATAATAGAGAGCCAATCCAAGCCCGATCGCGACCATTGAGTATTGCACGGCATCACTTTTCAGAATGGAATTCTGGCCGCCGAGCATGGTGTATGCCGTGATGACCAGGGCGCAACCGATCAGTGCCGTTGTGTAATCCATGCCAGACAAGGCTGTGGCAGCTCTTGCAGCGGCGATATACTGGGCGGCGAGGATCGAGGCCCATGCCGGGATAATGATCAGTGCTGTGATTTTTCGTGCGGCAGGCGAGATGAATTTCTCAGCCATGTCCGGTAGGGTGAAGACGCCGCTGCGACGGGTTTTGGCTGCAAGAAATGTGCTGAGAATGAGTAGGCCTGCTGCACCGGAGCCGAGCCACCAGAAGGCGGGAGTGCCGACATTGAAGGCCAGTCCGGTCATTCCTATTGTGGCAGATGCCCCGACACAGGATGCCGTAATGGATATGCCTGCTACAGTCGAACTGCACCGGCGTCCGGCTACGGCGAATTCTTCGAAGTCTTTGCGTTTGATGTATTCATAGATCCCCATTCCGATGAAGAGGGCGAAGTAGAGTGCGAGAAGATTCATGATCTATCCTTATAAATGAGTATCGGCTGCGATTGCGTCGTATACTGCGGCCCCGAGACATCGTGTCTCTTCACGGGAGATGATGTAAGGCGGCATGACATATATGAGCTTGCCGAAAGGGCGCAGCCATACGCCGCGTTTGAGGAAGAAAGCCTGTAAATTTTGGACGTTGACGGGGTGTTCCTTTTCCACCACGCCTATGGTGCCGAGGATGCGGACATCCGCGACTCCGGGGAGATCCCGGCATGGGCTGAATGATTCATTCAGCCACTGTTCGATATCGTGGACCTGCGTTTTCCAATTTCCCTGTTGCAGGATGGAGAGACTGGCCTGTGACACGGCACATGCCAGTGGATTGCCCATGAAAGTCGGGCCGTGCATGAATACACCGCCGTCTTTGGAAATAGTGTGTGCCACTCGGGTTGTCGCGAGGGTGGCGGCCAGTGTCATGGTACCGCCGGAGAGCGCTTTGCCCACGCACATGATGTCCGGGGTGACGTTGCTCCATTCACACGCAAAGAGTTTGCCGGTTCGTCCGAACCCTGTGGCGATTTCATCGAGAATGAGCAGGACGCCATGCCTGTCGGCCAGTTCCCGAAGGCCGCGCAGGTACTCCGGGTGATAAAAATACATACCGCCAGCGCCCTGTACGATGGGCTCCACAATAATGGCCGCGATGCTTGCACTGTTGGCTTCAAAAACCTGTGTGGCCTCTTCAAGGCTGGCGGGATCGTATTCCTCACCAAAGCGGCAGGCCGGGCGCGGGGCAAATATCTGTTGTGGCAAAAGACCGGAAAACAATTGGTGCATGCCGTTGTCCGGGTCGCAGACCGACATGGCGCCGCAGGTGTCGCCGTGATAGCCGCCTCGGACAGTGAAGAGCCTGGTGCGCTCTGTCTGCCCATCCGCCTGCATGTATTGTAGAGCCATTTTGATGGCAGCCTCGACACTGACGGAACCGGAATCCGCGAGAAAAACATGATCGAGGCCGTCCGGGGTCATGTCGCGCAGGGTGCGGCACAGGGTAATGGCCGGATCATGTGTCAGTCCGCCGAACATGACGTGCGACATACGTCCCAGTTGGGAGTGCGCGGCTCTGTTGAGGGCCGGGTGGTCATAGCCGTGGATGGCGCACCACCACGAAGCCATGCCGTCAATGAGTTCGGTGTTGTCTTCCAGAATAATACGAGTGCCACGAGTGCTGTGGACCTTGACCGTGGGTAGCGGATTCAGTGCAGAAGTGTACGGGTGCCATATGTGTTCCCTATCAAAATCCATGTCACCGGTGTTTGGGGAAGATGGCCTGGGCAGGGCATTCAGAGCGTGGGTCATGTGCTGGACAAAAACTGCATCAAAATCCGCCCCGTCAACATGCGGTATGTCAGCCAGAACGGGAGCTTCACCCCAACTGGCTATGGTTTCAACATTGTTGCGACGGAGATGTTCATCATGCTTGGTAGGAGCCGATGTATTCGTCATGACCACTCCCGCGACAGTGAGCCCGGAACCGCGAATCATTTCCATGGTCATGAGCGCGTGGTTGATGACGCCCAGTTTGTTGTCGGCAACGACGATTACCGGCAGGCCAAGTCGCCGCATGAGATCAAGCATAGTCAGGCCGTTGCCAAGTGGTACGGCAACGCCTCCCGCCCCCTCCACAAGGATGAGTTCGCGGCCTGAGGCCAGTCTCTTGACGTCATGGGCTAGTTCGTCAACGTTTACAGTCTCTCCTGCCAGTTCGGCAGCCAGATGCGGGGAACAGGCCGGGATGTACTTACGGCAACAGGCTTCAGGGTATCCGTCAGGGAAATAAGGCGCAGAGAATCTGGCGTAGGTTTCGACATCCTCAGCCACGAGTCCATTTATGCTTTCAATGCAGCCGCTTTGGACCGGCTTGATGGCAAGAGCACGATGACCGGCATCAAGAAAGGTTCGTAAAAGTGCGGCGGTGACGCATGTCTTGCCGACGTCCGTATCGGTGCCGGTGATGAAGTATCCATTCATGAGAAAATTGTGTGTTGAAGGTGTGGATGTCTTCTCGATATGAGGTGAGCGACCATACATACGCAGTGGGGAATGAGCAAGCCTTGTGCGTGGCGTGTAATGTAAACACCTGTTTACATTGATGAGTGTTCAAATGTGTGGCGTGATCTGACGACGCCGGCAAATCAGGAAGCGTTTTCACTCGACAAAAAAAAGGGCGGGGTGTTTCCCCGCCCTGTGTTGATAGTCAGTCTGATCTATGGGTTAGAACTTTTCAAAGCCGTCATCGGACATGCCGGACATATGTATCCCTCCAGTCGACTGATGGACTGGCTGGCATGCTCTTGGGAGTGCTTTTGTTCTCCGAGTCACATGGACTGTGGAGTGTGCTCCGGGCATATCGTCGACCTTGAAGAAGGCGATTGCTGACTGGAGTTGCACAGACTGTCTGGCGAGCTCTTCCGATGTGGCCGAGACTTCTTCGGCTGCAGCGGCGATCTGTTGTGTCATTTCGTCCAGTTTGAGCATGGCCTGGTTGACCTGATCGGCTCCGGCATTCTGTTCGTTGGACGCTGCGGCTATTTCCTGAATCAAATCGGCTGTCCGCTTGATGTCCGGTACTATTTTGGTGAGCATGTCGCCTGCGGATTCTGCAACAGCGACGCTGGAAGCAGATAATTCGCTGATTTCGGCAGCAGCCTCGCCACTGCGTTCAGCCAGTTTGCGAACTTCTGCCGCAACGACGGCGAATCCTTTACCATGCTCACCGGCGCGGGCAGCTTCAATGGCTGCGTTCAGTGCAAGCAGGTTTGTCTGGCGGGCAATCTCTTCAATGATCGTGATTTTGTCAGCGATGGCGCGCATGGCCTGAACAGTCTTGATGACAGCTTCGCCGCCTTTTTCCGCATCCTGAGCGGATTGAAGGGCAATCTTTTCTGTCTCTCCGGCGTTATCGGCATTTTGGCTGATGTTGGCGGCCATCTCTTCCATGCTGGCAGAAACTTCTTCGACATTGGCAGCCTGTTCGGTTGCGCCGCCTGAGAGAGTTTGTGCTGTAGCAGAGAGTTCTTCGCTTCCGCTGGCCACCTGTTCGACCGATTGACGGACATCACTGACAACAGAACGAAGCTGCTGCCCCATGCTGGTCAGGTCGGCAGCCAGTTCGCCGATTTCGTCTTTCTGGTCAATATCCAGGGTGGCGTTGAGGTCGCCGGAGGCAATTTGTTTTGTAAAGGTGACGCCCTGGCAGATGGGATTCACGATGGATCGTGCGAGGAAAAAGATGATAGCGAGAAGTATAATAATGGATATGACGCTCATGGTGATGGCGAGTCCAGTAACCTTGTTTGCGGCTTCCATTATCTTGTCACTGGGAATTGCGACGCCCAGAGCCCAGTTTTGTCCTGTGTCACCAACGCTGAATGGGGAGATTATTAACTGGAATTCCATATTGTCCTTGATAATGGACGTATGGATGGTGCTATTGGATTTCAGGCTGTCCATGACGAGTTGCCCCATCTTTGACCCAAAGGCTTCGTCAACTTTTTTTCCGATATTGCTCGCGACCGGATCAGCCACGATCATGCCGGAAGTGCTGATGAGAAAACCATATCCAGTTTCATAGGGTTGGATGCGGGCAACGATGTCTTTCATCTGCGCCATGTTGAGGTCGACACCTGCGACGCCAATAGTGCGGTTATTTACTTTGATAGGTATCGCCGCTGAAACAAGAGTGACTTTCTGGCCGTCGAAAGTGTACACATCAGGATCTAACAGATACGGATTACCGGAACGAAATGGCGTTTGATACCACGCTAAGCTCATGTTTGAGGCATACGACATCTTTTTCCCAGTCTGATACCACGGAACGTAACGCCCTTTTTCATTGGAACCCGCAACACCTATGCCGGCAGCATCGTTTCCATCAAATTCGTTCGGTTCAAATGCAGCCCAGGCCGAAGAAATATCCTTGTGTGAGTCAGCGATTTCCCTAATGAGGAAGTTTGTTTCTTCTCGACTCGGTGTCATTGGCGATGTTTTCATGGCTTCCACTGCTTGCGCCAGTGTCCAGCCTATTGTCAGAGCCTTGTCGAGTTCCCCCTTGACTTCCAGGCCGAACCGGCCTGCCATTTCCTTACCCATGAAATAGGCGTCTTCCGTGGTGACTTTTTGGAATTCCCTGATCAGCATGGTCAGGGTGAACCCCATGACAAGCATCACGAGTAAGCCGACGGGAAGCATAATCTTGTTTCGTAGGTTCAAGTCTCTGTATAGTCTCATTATTTTCTCCTGTATGAATTCAGGGATTCTCAGTGTGAGGTTTGTCCCCGATGAGTGAATTGATCAATAATAGTAAAAATGAGGCAAGGCAACTGATAGAATCATTTTATGAAAAAATATAAAGGGTTTATTGTGAGAATGAGTGCTCAAAAATGGGTGCGTACACAATCCACACTCAAAGGTTGAGATGAGTGTGGATTGTGTACGAACACATCTATATTGATATCTTGTAAATTTACTTTTGAAGGCGGAATTGGCTAAAAAAATGTATTCAGGCTGCTTCTACAGTGGGCAGTGTTTTGGGGGGGTATCCTTTGCGCGAGGACTTTTGACTTATAAATCCGAGTCGATCGTCCGCATTGCTTTTGCTGTCTGGGAAATGGCTTCTTCAGGAGTTGTTTCTCCTTGCAGGGCTGTTTTGATCATCTTCGCCAACAACCCTTTAGCTGAAACCTGTGCCGCTTTTGGCATAAGGCGTCCATTCACAAAGCTGAAACTTTTCAATGAGTCGAATCCTGATAGGATGCTTTGAATCCGTTGTCGGGAGTATCTTTGAAAAACTCCTTGTTGATCTCTGAAAAAAGTATCTTGAGAAGCGATGTCCCGAAGGGTTGGCATCATGCCGCCGGGGACCATGTGGAGCCATGATATGTATGCATCTTTTGTAAATAGGAATTGAACAAACCGTTCTGCGGCTTTTTCCTGAGCTCCTTTATCTGTTCGCAGCAAGCCAAGAGCGTTGATAACTCCGTAGCTTGTCTTTTGTGTGCCGGTGATGCTTGAAACAAATCCTGTGTGTTTCAACAGTTGATGATCATATGGAGTTGCGTTGAGTTCCTCGAAATGATTTCCGGTTAAGGAATCTGCCGCTATGTATGGAATCGCCAGATCGTCCATGATGAAGGTCGAATAGAACATCATCGCCAATTTGCCTTGAAAGTAGAAATCCCTTCCTCTCCATGTCTGTGGTCCCGGAGGAGAATACTGAGCGAGGTCAATATAGAATTTCAATGTTCTGACCGCCTCCGGGGTGTCGAAGATAACCTTTCCTGTCGGGGTGAACTCCTGCACTCCGGCGGAGAGGGCCAGATGGGTGAAGACCTGTTCGGCATAGGCATCCGCCTGAGTGCCGATAAGTATCCCGTATCGACCTGCTTCAGGCGCATGGAATTCTTTGGCTGCTTTTATGATGTTATTCCAGTTAGTAGGCGGCTTCAAGCCGCGTTCCTTAAACCAGTCTTTTCTGTACCATATCCCCTGGATCCATCCGTTGAAGGGGATGCCGCCATACCTGCCGTCTGCAAGCCGGAGTCTGTCGAGTGTTCCTGAATAGAATCTATCGCTTCCGATGGTGGAAATACACCGTTCGGTGCCCTGATTGTTCACCCATCCACATTCACTAAATGAGATAAGCAGATCTGAAGCGCAGGATACAATCTCTGGACCAACGCCGTTTTTTTGAGCTTGAGTCAATGCGTCTACTATGGAATTTTCTTCAATGCCTACGACACGAACTTCCACGTCCGGATTGAGGATCATGAAAACGTCGGCGAGATATTTGATGACCGCCTGGCGGTCGGCAGTGACTTCTGTTGTCCAAAAGGTGAGAGGTGTCGCTGCTGTTGCCATCACAGGTATGAACAGTACGGATAACAAAATGACTGTGAACCATTGTGTCAATTTTTTTAACCGTGTCATGGTTTCTCCTTATTTCACATCGAAACTCTGCTCACCGCTCCACGACGCTTCCGGTGGATGCGTTGAAAAGTCGTGAGTGAGTCCAAGATATTTTTCAACCAGGAGATCAGATCCGTATTTTTCAAGAATGTCGGTGAAAGCAGTGGCTGCTTCAGCAAAATCTCTGGAAAGGAACATGCGTATTGCGACTTCCCACTCTTTGACTTTTTGCATCATTTCAGCGTTGACTGAAAATGGTGCATATACACCAGTCGCATCCTTTTTGGTCCCGAGCAGTTCATAGACACTCATCCCGGTTGAAGTCCCTTTGGGGATCACTTTTCCTGCAAAGCGGAAAAGAAATTCGTTTCCTGCGGCGAGCCTGGTTGTTTCGCTGACCAGTATATCCGTTCCCATATACTTGTTGAGTCCCTCAAGGCGTGAAGCAAGGTTAACGGCTGATCCCATGGCCGTGTATGCCATGCGGTCAGAGGAACCAATGTTTCCAACGATAGCTTCACCTGTATGTACACCCATTCTGGTCAGAAATTCCGGCTCGTTGTTTTCTCGTCGCCGTCGGTTGAATTCATTGAGCACATCTCTGCATTGCAGTGTTGCCAGACACGCGTCTGCTGCGTGTTCGGTATCGGTTACTGGTGCATTCCAGAATGCCATGATCGAATCACCAATGTATTTGTCAATGGTTCCGTTGTTTTGGAGAATGACCCAGCTCATATCCTCCAGATAATTTGTTATACTTCCGGTAACCTGCTCTGCTGTCAGCGTTTCTGAAATATTTGTGAAGTCTTTTATGTCGCTGAAAAGAAAGGTCATTTCTCTTCGGTCACCACCGAGTGTCGGAACTATGTCGTTAACGATCATCGCTTTGACAAGTGGTGTTGGTATGTAACTCCCAAATGCCTTGAGAGCTTCACGCATTGTTTCAATTGATTTGCTCAGTTCTCGAATTTCAAGAATGTTTGACTGGACGTCTATGGGGGAATCCAGCTTGAAAGCTTTTATGTTCTCCACATTGCTGGTCAGTATTTTTAATGGACGACTTATCCGTTTGGCAACAAAGTAGATTATTGGCAAAAACAGAAAAAGCATGCCCAGAGAAACAAAGAGGGTTTGTTTGCCGATTTCAGCGATAGGCCCAGTAAACGTTGATTCCGGACTCGCCATGCCTATGAACAGTTTTTTCCCGTACACCTTGGGAAGAGGTTCGATGCCAACGAGGTAGTCAACGCCATCCACCAAGAGAGATTGACCTCGTATGGAAACTTCCTTTTTTTTATGAAATAATTGCATAAGTCCCATAAGGGCAGGAGAACCCAAAGCGGCAATTTTCTCATCCATGAATAATTTGTTTTCCGTGATACCGATACTGGTAACCAGTTTAGCGAGGTCCGGATAAGCGTAAACCATTCCGGCAGCATCAAAGAGCATGATCTGGCTGTTGTTGTCGACGAGTTGTGTCTTCAGGAAGCTAGAGAGATTGGATAGTGACAAATCGACGCCGATAACGCCCTGAACCGGAGCATCAAAACGACGGGAGACGGTTATGCCCGGCTCTTCTGATAAGGAAAATATATAAATTTCACTGAGTGTTGCAATATCTGTTTCACTGGCCGATTTGTACCATGGGCGATGTCGGGGATCATATTGGATATGCCTGTCAGAAGAGGAGCCGACTGTAACGAAACCGGCATCCATGTATTTTCTTAATTCGTAGCGTTGTCCATCAGCCAGATGGGAAATTGTCTGTGTATACCAGATGGCATTTTGAGGAATCTTTAGATTCTTTTTCAATTCATTTCGTTCTCTCAGGGATGATACGAGAAAGAAGTCTCCATCACCAAACCCTATATATATTGACGTAAAATCCTTATTTTGCTCAAGAAATTTAAAGAAAATATGTTGTAGAGGTTGGGAGTGAATTGACGCTTTTTTCCCGATCTCCTGAAAATTTACATAGGTGTCTACGGTCCTGAATGCTGTGTCAAAAAGGTTCTGTGTTTTTTCAATGACAGAACCTCCGACCCGACGCAGCAGTTGCTGTGCCGCGATAACTGCGGAGTCGGAATTGCTTTTATAACCGTACGCCACAACGCTCAGAACAATTGTAATGACCAACACTGTGAAAATTGTGAGGATATTGACATACAGGGGGATTTTCTTTCTCATTTTCAGCCCTTATGCGTGTTGAAACAAAAAAAGGAATCCAGATTCATATTGGTGCAGTGTGCCGCCGTGAAAGGAACTGCCTATAACAACTAAATCTGATCCATCTTTGCCATATCCTATATATAACAAAAGCGGTAGAGCATGTTGCCCAGAATAGCACTCAGGCTTTTCCTCGCAGGAGTGAGGCAAAAGACATGCTGCGCTGAATGGCTTTGACTGTTTTGCCACAATCAACACTCTTCATACTTGTTTGTCCCTTATGAACGCTTGAGACTTTTTGTCTTTTCAACAGGCCTTGCTGACTTGATTCATCTGTCAATCAGGAATGTTTTTGCCGATCGTGTCAAAGGCGATGGAGTGGCGGATACGACTGGTCTGCCGTGTTAGTTCCTTTCTGCATGACTCTCTGTGGTGGGCACATTTATATGGTGCGTGCATTTTTATTTCATATCCATCAGTACCGTAAAGCGTTGTGACTGGTTGATCGACAACATGGTTTTCCTCGTGTCTGTCGGCCAGTTTCTCTTGACAGTTTCCCGAGCAGAATTTATTGAACTCCAAAGATAATGATTTTCAAAATCAACACAATGCGAGGGTCTTAAATTGCACAATGTGCCCAATATTCATAATAAAAACTGTCACTTTCCTGGTGTTGGCAATGCCTCTGTTAAGTCTATTCGTAGTTTTCGTTCCATGGGGTGTCGTGAGAAGGAAAAAGTCCTTCTGTCCATGTGGCAGGAGTATCAGGTGCGTCCAGGCCTGTCCGTGAGTGTGTTGGATGCCGCATTGCCCGATACTTTTTCTTTTGATTATCGAAGGGATAATCAGTTCATCGATTTTGGTTTTTTTCTCGAGGGTGATTCTGTCAACGAGATACGGAAAGGTCCCCGTGGAAACCGTATGGTGGAAAATCGAGCCGGGAAGGGAGGGATTGGGTTTTTCAAACATATGAACGGAATCGTGACTATCCCGGCCGGGAAAAAAGTTCGAATCGTTCACATGCATGTCATGCCCGAGGTTTTGGGCTCCATGCTTTGTGACGATGTTGACTGTGTGAATCCCAGTCTCAGGAAGGTACTGGAGCAGGAGGATGGCGCGGAGTTTTTCAGGCATCGTTGCATGTCGCCCAAAGTGCAGGCCGTCGCCAATGAAGTCTTCTTTGGAGTACGAAATAACTTTGGCGTCAAATTGTATATGGAAGGCAAGACGCTTGAATTACTCGGCTTGAGTTTGGTGGAAGGGGATTGCCCTGTGAAGTCCGGTTTGCACTCTCTTTGCCCCAGAGAGCGAGATATCATCCATGCCATTCGTAAGGAGCTTGAGGAAACGTTTGTCGTGCCTCCATCTCTGGCGGAACTGTCCAGTAAATATGGCATCAGCGTTCACAAGATCCAGGCAGGATTTCGTAGTCTGTATGGGATGTCCGTGTTCGGGCTCTTGAAGGAATTCAAGCTTCAAAAGGCCAGAATGCTTTTTGAGGAGGGCGATATGAACGTCAGTGAGGTGGCTTGGGCCATCGGGTATATCAATCTCAGTCATTTTGGCACTGCTTACAGGAAGCGGTTCGGCATACTGCCAAAGGCGTATCTGAAGGCTACCCGGGCGAACGTTTACGACCGGGCAGACGGCGTTCCTGGAAGTTGACACCGCTGGGTTTTATTCTTCTCATATTGGGTGGCAGGCACTTTCGGGTGCCTGTTTTTTTGCTCATTATTTGCGTTTCGGGGCAAAACAATTCTGTCCGTGGGTAGAAGCGTTTTCCAGCGAATCATAGACTCCATAATTATCAGGCTGAGAAAGGGAGGACGATGCGTTGATGACGACGCCTGTGTCCATTTGGCCTGTCTCATGAACCATAGGTTTTCGTCAGTCGCATCCTGGTATTGTGATGCCGTGTTGTCGGAGGAGTATATGATGAAGTTGTTATGTTTTGGTGGTCAGGTGAATCCGGTTACGAAAAAAATGGTATTGTTAGCCTCCATGTATTTATGCCAAGCCATTCCTTTGGGCTACGTGTTTGGTTGTCTGCCCGTGATTCTGCGCGAAGGCCGTATGTCCCTTGAGGGGATCGGTGGATTGTTTGCTTTGCACCTGCCGTGGGCATTCAAATTCGTTTACGCGTCATGGGTGGATCGGACATATTTCCCTGCGCTTGGCCGCCGTCGTTCATGGATATTCCCCATGCAGTGGATAGGTGCAGCCCTTTTGCTTGTTGCGTCCCAAACACCGCCTGAAACTGAATTTGGGGCGATGTATGCTGTCTTGATGGCGTTGAACATCGTCATGGCTACCAATGATATAGCCGTGGACGGCTATGCGACGGATCTCCTTGAACCGCACGAAAGGGGCTGGGGGAATACCATACAAGCCGGAGCTCGGTATGTAGGTATGATCCTCGGCGGTGGTTTGATGCTGTTTCTGCACTCGTCTCTTGGCTGGGATGTTCTCTGCATCACTCTTTCCGCAATAGTCTTTCTGCTCAGTCTTCCCGTTTTTCTGCATAGGGAGGTGGCTTCGGCATTCAAGGAGGATGTCCGCAGAGAGCAGGGGAATGAAGGGGTTCTGGCCTTTTTGCGTCAGAGGGAAATACTATGGCTGCTGCCGGTGCTTATTGCGCCTACGGCCTTTATCTTTTGTGGATTCCAGATGCGCACTCCGCTGCTCGTGGATCTGGGACTGGACGCCAAAGCCATCGGAGGGCTGCTGATGCATTACGCCTATCCGGCTGGGCTAGCAGGGACCGTGTTGAGTGGATGGTTGCTGCACAGGGTCGGGCGTTCCATGTTCATGCGTCTATTCTGCCTGATTGCCCTTGTGCTCGCTGTCTACACGGTCTTTTGTGCTCGGGGTAACAGCATTGCTCTTTGGGAAGCAGCCGTGGTTCTGTCCTTGGACAACATACTCCTGGGCGGCATTCAGGTATGGGGTTTCACTCTCATGATGGATGCCAGTGCTGGCCAGAATTCGGGGACTCGTTTTGCCGTATTGAGCAGCTTCTACTTACTCATTCCATTGGCCTTGGCTCCAATTCTCGGCAGGCTGGGGGACATTCACGGTCTGGCGAGTCTTTACACTGTTCTATCCTGCCTCATGGTGTTGGGATTTGTTGTCGCCGAGTCGGTCCTGCGGCTTTCTCAGGATGGTCTGCAGCGAAATATTGTCAAGGCTCACCTCCAACCTGCTTTCGAGGAGGTGGGTAATGACAAATAATGTGAAGATCAGAAAAGCCTTCACGGGTGATCACGTACGGCAATACGACCAGAAATCACAAAAAGCCAATTGGTTGGCTCCAGATATCGCCTTCGGGTTGGCATACCGTTATATCGTTCCGGGAGAATCAATTCTCGATGTCGGTATCGGCACGGGGCTGTCGTCCGTTCTGTTTCACAAGGCCGGGCTCCGGGTGATCGGGATGGACTTTTCGGGCGAGATGCTTGCGATTTGCCGGGAGAAGGGTTTTGCTGCCAACCTAGTGGAACATGATGTTTCGATTGCTCCGTATCCGGTGAGCGATAGTTCTATCAACCATGCCGTCTGCACGGGAGTCACACACCTGTTCAGCGAGTTGGATGTGATTTTTTCAGAAATTGGTCGAATCATGAAAGAAGGGGGGATCTTCTCCTTCGTTGTCGCGCACCAGGAAGAGGGTGGCTCGGGAAAGCCGTTCATCAAAGGACACAGTGGACATCCTGGCAAGGTCGCATTTCATCAGCACTCGTCTTCTTCTCTGGCCAAATTGTACGAGCGTTTCGGCTTTGAGCTGGTTACTTCCCTGCGTTTCGTTTCCGCGTCCATAGGTAAACGTGAAATGACGTACAGAGCCTGCGTCGTGCGAAAGCAATAAGCCCTCAGTCAGCAGACATAAAAAAGACCTCCCGGAATATCCAGGAGGTCTTTACTTTAGCTGTTATGAGCAGTTGGCTATCGGGGTTCGAAACAAGCCAGGTACGTATGTTCAAGGGTCAGAACCGAGTGCTTCATGAATCCGCAGGGGGCGGTCAGGGCTTCAACGTCTTTCGGTGAAAGACGTGAATGGAGAGGGGGACCGAAGTTCGCCTCCACTTTTCTGCACTCAAGCACTGCTAGCAACCCGTTCGGGCGCAATATTCGTTTGATTTCAGAAAACATGGTTTTGGCCCGATCGCGCACACTTTTTATGTGCAGCACGGTGCCCAGCATGACGACATCGGCACTGTGTGTCTCCAGCGGAAGGCCGGATGTTATGTCGCAAATGTGAGCCGTTATGTCAGCCGCTCCTTTTTCACGGGAATTTGCGTTCAGCCATTCGACTGAATGCTGTGCGGTGTCCAGTGCGATGACACGCCCCTTTTCTCCCAACAGCCGCGCGGCATAGAGGGAATATTCTCCAGCACCGCACCCGGCATCGACGAAGGTTGTTCCTTCCTCCAAGGCCAGATGGGTGAAAATTGCCTTTGGGTCCTGTACCCAGAAGCTGGTGGGGCCATATCCTTTGCGTCTTGAGTTGTCATCCCGACAACGTTGATGATTCGGAATGCTCATAGTTTTATCCTTTTTTATGTTTTTTTGATGAAGACGAGATGCATGCGTCGCAGAGTCCGTAGAGGTACGCGGTGTGTCCATGTAGTTCGAATTCATGGATTTTAGCCAGTTCCTCAAACAGCCAGTCCACGGCAACTGTCGGTGCTTCGAAGGTCTGTCCGCACCGTTTGCAGACCATGTGCAGATGCTGTTCTTCCTCATTCCGTTGTTCATACCGGCTCTGCCCGTCTCCGAATTCGAGTTTGCGCACGATATCGGCTTCGAGCAGGACCTTCAGCGTGCGGTATATGGTTGCCATGCCCAACGAGTCGCCCCGGCGTCGAATCTCTTTATGGATTTCTTCTGGGGACGGGTGTCCGGCCATGTCCAGAAAGACCTTCAGGATGACCTTGCGTTGACGGGTTAGCTTGAATCCCTTTTTTTGCAATGTCTGCATTATTTCCATTTTGGAATTGTCCTTCCGTGTATGGGGGGGCATTTCGTGCTGTGTGCTGTGCATAAAGTCCTCCTCGTGGTGGATGAGACGAGGCTTCAAATATAAAAGAGGAACGATTCCACTTTTGTTTCGACCACCTTGTTCTTGTTGCCGTCAAAAGTTAGCGGTAGCAGAGGCAGGGAATTGTCACCGTTACGCCGCTTGTGCAGGATGTCGAGGGAGATGCCCGTGTTTTCGTACATTGGTGTGACCGAGATAATGCCGCGTGTCTCAGACAGATTCCCAAAGGGTTTCGCACTGCGGTAGCGGCCGAAGGCTCCCGCATAAAAGCCGAGTATGTCGTCGGCCTTGGTCATGAGTTGTTCCAGATCCGGTTCGAAGTGGCTGTGGTCGCCAAGGATTGCGGCAATGGCGCGGATTGTGTTTTTGAATTCATCCAGCAGCCGTTTTTTTGTTGCTTGTCGTCCGTTATCTTCAGGAGCGAAGTCGTGCCAGAAAGTCCACATGATTTCAGTGAAAGGAGCATAGACTACACGGTTTCCACCTTCTTCGAGGGCCTTGAACGTGTCGTTGTTCAACACGTCGTTGTATAACGTCATCGGTTCACCGAGTGCGAAGACCGTTTTCCCTCCGTTCTCTTCCTGAATCCATGTGTGAATGTGATGGGCTACGGATTCGAGAAATTCCTGATTCAATGTGTTGCTTTCAAGCATGTTTTCCATGGTTTTCTGGAGAGCCTCTCTTCTGTGCCTGGGAGCGAGCAGGATGAGATCTCCGGCCAACAGGCACAGGAAGAGCGTCCTTGCATTATTCTCATTCAAGTTGAGGAGGTCTTCCATATAGGGAGAGATGATTCCGACATGTTCCAGTCCGCATTCGTCCAACTTGGTGCGAATGAACCGTGAATACTGCCCGTCAACCTCGGCTCCTTCGGATTGCGGGAGTACTATGGTGACTTTTTCTTTGGAACCGTTTGAGTCATTCAGGGTTTTGAGGATGTCACCCAGCAACACGGTCAGTGAATAGTATTCGTTGGTAATGGTGTGATTTCTGCCGAGATCTATCGAAGCTGCCGTTGTCTGGTTTGTCTGGATTGCGTTAAATCCTGCTGCTTCCAGAGCTTTGCAAGCCAGACTGGAGTATGGGTATATATGAGGTATGATGAGTTTTTCCTGTGTGGGAAGGATGTGGCTGGTGTTGATATTCACCGGCTCTTCCGAAGGAAGATCGGTGTATGTATCAAGGGGGCCTGCGTCCAGAACGGGGCGTTTGTCCAAGCTGTTCACGAACGCCTCTACCCGGGTGATGATTCCGACTCCGGAGGAGTGTTCATCCACCTCAACGGTCAGGTATAGCTTGTTTCCCATAATCTCCTTGAAGAAGTGAGACGTCACGGTGTCCGGTCCGCAGCCATGGTGCGTGAGGAACACAGCATAGAGGTTCGGGTGAATGGAAACCAGTTTTGCCGCTTCGAGAATGTGTTGGCCGAAGGGCCAGTACATGTTCGGATGATCCTGGAAGATATCTACCTCGGGCATGTCGTAAAACGGCAAGGTATTATATCCCATGGTGGCAAGTTTGTCGGCTATGCCAAGGTTGAGAACCGGGTCAGCCACGCCATAAATTTTGGAGATGAGCACAAATGTTTTGCGGTCGGGGTCGAGGTTGGCGATGGTTTCTTTGCCGCGTTGTTCCAGCTTGTCCTCAAACGCCTTGAACGATGCCATGGCCTTTTGCATGGCCCTCCCTGTTTCCTGCTCTGTCTTTCCAAGCCTGCGGCCCATGTTCACGAACACGTTGCGCATGAAGTCCGGTCCTTGATTGAAGGCAATGGTCGGTGCCAGAAGTTCGATTTTTCTGTCTTCAAGGTCCATGGCTTTGTTGATAATCTTGAAGGCCAGTTGCATGTATGCGCAACCAAAGTCCTGACGGGAGAGAGAACCTGGATGAAAGACGGTGTAAAGGTCGGGAAAGAACAGGTAGTCAACGCCCTTTGCGACCAGTTCAGCCGCGTGTCCGTTGATGAGCTTGACGGGATAGCACGTCTCGTCCAGAGAGTGCTCCTGAGATAACCGTATCGTTTTTTCGGACGTGGGTTCAGAGAGCAGGACATTGAGTCCCAACTCACGGAAGAAAGGGTAGAACATCGGGAACATGCCATAAGTGAAAAGGGCTCGGGGGATACCAACAGTTTTTTTGTCCGGGTCCATGACGTCATCATATCCCTCAAAAATGAATTCCTGAACTTTTCTGTTGAAGTCTGATCCGGCGACAGTGTCCGAAATCGCTTCCGCGTGAACTTCTTTCGGAATGTCCGGAGTGAATCCCTTGAAGTTCGTGACGGCGGCATCTGTCTCTTCCATTTCCATACGGGCCAGGATGGCGGCACCGTAAGCTCCTGTGACACTAAAGAATGGGGGGACGATTATATCCTTGCCTGTCACTGCGCGAAACGCATTGACGACCCCCTGATTATGCGCCACGCCGCCTTGTAGGAATATTTTCCGGCCTACATGTTTTTGTCCGACCACGCGGTTCATATAATTTTTGACGATGGAATAGCAGAGGCCGGCCGCCAGATCCTTGATGTTTTCACCATTTGCAAGGTGTGCGGCAATGCTGGTTTCCATGAAGACGGTGCAGCGTTCGCCGAGGCTGACAGGAGCTGTTCCCGAAAGGGCGATGGGGCCGATCTCTTCCAATTGCACCCCCAGCTTTTTGGACTGTTCCTCAATAAAGGAGCCGGTTCCGGCGGCGCATATCTTGTTCATTTGAAAGTCTGAGACAACGCCGTTTTCGAGTGCAATGAACTTTGAGTCCTGGCCGCCGATTTCAAAGATCGTGTCCACAGATGGGTCGATTGACACTGCGGCCCTGGCCTGGGCGGTGATTTCGTCGCGAACCACGTCGGCTCCAACCATGCGACCAATCATATATCTGCCGGACCCTGTTGTGGCGGCACCTGCTACTCTGATTCTGTCGCCGAATTCCTCATGCAGTTCCAAAAGACCCGCGCGTACTGCCCGAACCGGGTCTCCAGCCGTTCTCAGGTATCGGTAACCGAGGATATTGTCGTGATCGTCGATAAGGACCAGATTGGTGCTTGTTGACCCTACATCAATGCCCAGCCAGCAGTTTGCCGGAGTCGATTTCGGAAGACTACGGGGTATATGTTTGGCTTTGCCGTCATCCGTGCCGAGGCCCGCCAATTCTTTGAGGTGCAGGTCTTCTTGCAAGTGGATATTCAGTGCTGGTGCATCAGTCAAAGCCTCAGTTGTCTCATCGAGATTGATGGACAATCTTTCCTGCACGGCCAGTATGGCCGCACCAATAGCTCCGGCAAGACTTGAGTTTTTATGGACGCGTAATTCCTTTGGGCTGACCTTGAGCTCTGATGTCATGGCCTCCGTGATCGCGCTGTTGCGGCAGACTCCACCGACGAAGAGTATGGGCGTGTTCTTGGGGAGTCGACGCATGACCGAGCTTTTATAGTTTTTGACGACGGCGTGTGCCAGTCCTGCCAATATGTCATTAACCGAGACACCTTCCTGTTGGTGGTGAATGATGTCGGTTTTGGCAAAGACACTGCATCGTCCGGCAATGCGGGGAATGAAGGTCGCCTTGGCTGCGTGCTCGGAATAATCTTCAATCTCCATGCCCAGCCGTGAAACCTGTTCTTCGAGAAACGACCCGGTGCCTGACGAGCAGTTGGAGGTCATGGAGACTTCCACCCGAGTTTTGTCTTCCGGCGTAAAACCGGTGATGAATTTCGCCGTTTGGCCGCCCATTTCAATGATGGAAAGGCATTCGTTGTCGAGAAGCAGGCTGCCTTCAACAACAGATGCCACTTCGTTGACTGGATGGATCTTTCCTGAAGCGGCGAGGAATGTGCTACCGCTTCCTGTGACAGCTCCATAGTGTATCTGGTCCGTATCAAACTGTTCAAGGGCCTGCTCCAGCATTTGCTTCAACGTTTTGGACACTTCTCCCCGGTGAAGGGCGTATTTCGTGTGTATGACGGTGTTGCTGGAATCAATTATGGCAATTTTGACGGCAGAGTATCCGATGTCTATTCCCAGGCTATGCATAGTTGCGATCCTTTCGGCGGCGATGCGCCACAGACTCGCTGACCGAGTTGGCGCAGCAAGGTTTAGTTTCTTAACCGTGTGTTCAAAAAAACGGTATTTTCACTGAGGGGTATTCTTTGATGCCTTTTCAGGCGAGGAAAGTCCTCCACCCAGTCGTGTGCATGGTGGCCTTATCTTGTCTGGCGCGGGCATTGTTAAATTGTCCTTGCTATCTCGGAGGCATGGTGCAGGGCGTCGAGGCCATTTGTCGGCATGAGGTAGGCGTCACCGACAACATATGTTTCTCCTGCCACGTCGCTGCTTATACCTCGGAGTGGATTATGGCTGCTCACTCCGGTCGCCATAACAAAGGCGTCAAATTCTCCAAGGTTCTTTCTCTGCCCTTCCTGGACAACGAACAATTCTCCTGAGGTTGCGATCTCATCAACCTTCGTGTTCGTTTCAATGGTCACACCTTGCTGGGCAAGGCTTTTGATCAGCCACACTTTTCGGGCAGGGACTTCACCAATGCCTATGTCAGGCAGAACTTCAACAAGAGTCACCTTTTTCCCTTCGGCAGCAAGGGCGTTTGCTGTCTCGCAACCAGTTGCGCCACCCCCAATTACAGCCACAGTCTGACCGTTGATGCTTTTCCCTCCCAGAATGTCGTGAGCTGTGATGACACTGTCGTTTTGTGCGCCGGGTATGGCTGGAATGAGAGGGATACTGCCGGTTGCGATGACGGTGACATCGGGGGCAAAAGCGTTGACCATTTCCTGATCTACCTCGCAATCCGTAATCACAGTCACATTATTCAACTTGTTGATCTGATCTACACGCCAGTCAACAACCCATCGAAAGTCGTTTTTGCCAGGAGGCACAAAGGCAAGATTCCATTGTCCTCCAAGTTTTTTCCCTTTTTCACAAAGGGTGACGTCATGTCCTCGCTGGGCAGCAATCAGGGCTGTTTCCAATCCGGCAGGGCCGCCACCGATCACCAGAACTCGTTTGGATGGGGCAGCTTGAGTAATGTGCATTTCGGTTTCTCTGCCAGCCTCTGGATTTTGCAGGCAATTTGCAAAGCCGGCAGTCATTTGCGTTCCGATGCAACCTTGCAGGCAGCCAATGCATTTGCGAATGTCGTCGGCCCTGCCTTCACGCGCTTTATTGGTCCAGTCCGGGTCGGCGATCAGTCCCCGACCCAACGCGACCAGATCGGCCTTTCCATTTTTCAGAATGTCTTCCGCACTTTCGGGGTCAATGATGCGCTGCACACCGATGACTGGCACGCTTACTGTGCTTTTGATGGTGCTTATGTGATCGATGATCGGGTGGGTCCTTCTTCGGCAATGGGCATCATCAAAGACCAATATGTTGGCGAAATGCCGCGACCTGCAGTGATGTGCAGGGCATCAATTCCGCCTTCTTCCAGAGTCTGGGCAATGACCACTGCATCAGCGACGTCGATGCCGCCACCCTCGCCTTCGGTCGCCACCATGCGAAATATGACCGGAAACTCTTCGCCTACGGCAGACCTGACTTTTTGAATAACTTCCAGCGGGAAGCGCATCCTGCCCAGGAAATTCCCTCCATATTCATCAGTGCGTTTGTTGAAATAGGGTGAATAGAATTGCTGAAGCAAAAAGCCTTGCGCACCGTTAAGTTCCACGGCGTCCGCTCCGGCCTGTTTTGCCCTCAGGGCAGCCGCAGCAAATTCGTCGCCCACCGTTTGTATGTCTTCATGGGACATGACGTTCGAAATCATGGTGGTTTTTTCCAGTTCCATCCCCTTGAAACGCATTTGGTTCGGTTTGAAGATGCCGCCAGACGGTGAAACCAGTCGCTTTTTCTTCGTAAAGAAAGGGTATGCTTCCAGTCCGCCGTGCATGAGGTGAATTGACAGCTTGGCTCCGGCTGCATGTACCGCTTCGGCCAGAGCAGTAAATCCCGGTATATATTTATCATCGTAGAGTGAATTCATGCCCACTCCCACGGTCCCGTTTTTGGAAACAGCGGCAACGCCAGTCGTTATCAACCCGGCGCCACCTTGGGCGATCCTGGTGTAAAAGGCGATAAGTCGATCAGACAACGTGTCATCCTTGTTGCCGAGTCCGGTTCCCATTGGTGCCAGGGCAACTCTGTTTTTCAGTTCCATGGAGCCGATACGTATTGGTTCGAAAAGATTGGGAAAGTGTTGTTGCATGGTTATGTCTCTTTTCATTTTTTTGCGATTTACAGGAAAGTCAGTCCGTCAGGCAGAGGCTCACGATACAGAGCCATGCTTGCAAGTCCTTCTATCTGGATCGGAATCATGCCAGCTTCTTTTGTCGCGACGGCGAGCGATGCGTAGCAGTATGGGCAGGTAGTAACCAAGTACTTGGCTCCAGCCTGCTTTGCGTCTTGAATGTTTCGGTGTGCCTGGATTTCTGATTGCTCGGAGTCCTTCGAGGTGTGACCTGTGGCGAGACCAAAGTATCCACGACTTCCGCAGCACAATCTGTCGTTGAAGTCGTATGTCCTTTTGACGCGCCTCACGCCAATCAACCTGAAGAGCTCTTCGATCAGGGCGTTTTTTTCATCTCCCTCGCTCCATGAGCAGGGGAGCTGGATTGCGGCGTCTGCATCAATCATATGGACGTTTCCGTCATGGTCTTTGACCTTGCGGATGAGCCATTCTAACAGCGAGACTGGTTTGAACCGCAACTTCAGGCCCAGGTTGCAGGCCATTTCCAGCCCGCGAACGCTTTCGTCATGGTAGAAGATTATTTCTTCCACATCCAAAGCGTTGAGGCTGGCAACAGCCCGTTCAATTTGATCGTTGGCAGAGTTGCTTAAATATCCATGGATGAAACCGTGCCCTAACGAGTAATCCTCACCACTTAAAATGTTCATTCCTGAGAACAGAGTGCTTGAGTAAAACGCTTCGCAATTGGTTTTTTCCATGATGCCTACGTTCAGCCATGGTGCGTCGTATGTTGTCTTTCGAATATGGTTGCGAGCACCTTTTACGAAGAAACTGTTGACGAAGACGTCGACGTGCTGTCTTAACGTTGGCTGTATTGAATTTGAATCACATGGCATGATTGTGGCTCCTTGTATTGCTGGTACAGGTTAAAAGAGTCCCTCTTCTTCCATCATTTTGAACACCATCCAGGCTCCGCCCATGGCAGTGGTGCCGGACATGGAAATGGTTACGCCGACAGTTTCGAGGATTTCTGCTTTGGTCGCTCCGGCCTTGATTGCAGCTTGAAGATGGCCGAGTGTGCATGGAGCGCAGTGGTCTTTTACGCCGATTGCCACGGCCATAAGATGCTTTTCCTTGGAACCCAGCGCCCCGTCAGCGAATGCAGCGCTGATGGTTTTCAGCGTGAGCTCCCATACTTCGGGATTTTCGTTGTCGTAGTTTTTTCGGCAGGCCAGGAATTCTTCAAGCCATAGTCCTTGATTCTGCATTTGATTACTCCTATCGATGCATTTGATTATTTATACGGTTAAGTGTCTTAACTGTGTAACCCTGATAAGGCGTCAGTATTGCGGCTATATATGCACAATAAATAAATTGGTTATGAAGTTTGGTTTAATCTCTAAACCATACGTCTAAAAAAATTATTCTCTGAATAGTTCGGCAATTCGTTTATCCACAGCAGACTCAACAACGGTAAGAATAACTGTTGCAACTGCCAACTGGGTGTCGGGGAACTCTTCCAATTGTTTCATAAGGGTGTTCAGATGACGTTCGTGAAATTCCTTGTGCGCGTCAAACGCTTCCCATCCTGTGTCAGTGAGATAGGTCAAGATTTCCTTGTCGTTGTCCAGAGCCTTTTCCTTCCTGGCAAACCCTTTTTTTTCCAGTTTGCCGACCATCTGGGATGCCGCGCTTTTAGTGACCCCGAGAACGTCACCAATACCCTTGATATTGATTCCTTCCTGTTGGCCGATGGCGTTTAGACAGTGAATCTCTTTTGCTGTCAGCCCAATGTTCCTGCCTGTGCGTATGGGTAACTCCTCAATACGGGAGTGTTTGTTAATAATGCGCATGAGTTTGCCGGTGAGGGCATTAATGGATTCTTGTTTCGAACTCATGACGATTTGGTAAAGTTTCTAAACTATGGTGTCAAGGCCTAATATGCAGTTCATATATTTTCAAATTCGAGAAAGGGAGGCGTTGCCGTGAAAGTCAAGGATCAACGGATAGTCGCGTCTGCTCTGAAAATTGTTATTGAAAGAGGGATGATAGATCGAGTTCTTTTGCGTTGTGGCGAGTCAAAGAGAGCAGGGGTGAGGTGTGTGATGCCCGGTAATTGAATCTTCCGATCTGGATGATATTTCCTTGAATCGGAAAGCGCATCGAAAAGAGCGGATATGGTACCATCGCCAATAGGAAAAGGGCTGCGACATATGTCGCAGCCCTTTTCCTATGCTGGCTCCGAAGAGAAGAGTCGGAAGCTTCTGGATTTCGGCCTTGTGGCAATATTTTGATTTTATTCGGATTTTTTAATTGTATGTATCCTGTTTGAAGAATGACCTGGTGCTTTGATCCGGTTTCAGCAAGTGTGTGGTCCTCTCTTTTAGGCATCTACAAGTAGAAGTCTTGACTACACCATCTCGTCTGGAGCCAATACTTCGGCATATAAAGATTCGTATTCAGGTTCGCCAGGCGCTATGAAAGGTCGATTTCGGATTTTTTCGCACTCTTGTTCCCAGAGCTCTTCATGCTGCATGCCTGACGGTAGCGGGAGTTTTTCCATGCGGTAGGTGAAGGTAATGGGAACATTGTCAGATAGACCGCGATCTGTGAGGCCTTGGCCTTTGAGCCAGAAAGGGGTGCGTTGCCTTACCAGATTGTGCCGGAGAGGGTCTACGGTCATGGTATATCCTAACTCAAGACCGTTCTGACACAGATAATGGACGTGCAAGTTGTTATGCCAGCGAAACATGTTGGCATCGAACTCGTTTTCGTTCCCGAACATGTTGAATCGGCCACGCATTAAAAGGCGGTAGGTCTCAACGTCATGAACCCACACTGTACATCGATGGAGTATTTCTATGCCCTGCAATACGTAGGGCATCCGGTAGACTCCCTGCATGAGTGTAAAAAGCTCATGGATGTATGACTCTCTGTTGTGCTCTACATACCGCTTGGGGAAAAAATCTTTGTATCCCAATGCCATCGAGGGAGTTTGGGCATTGGGTTTTGATGTGGATTCAGTCAGCATTTTAACCATATCCGTTCGTGATGAAACAAAAGCCTTGGGGGATATCCCAAAACAATGAGCATACACGGAAAGGCGAGTCTCTGGGATACCCAGACGTATATCCTTGTCAATGGTCGTTGCACTTCTCGGCAAGTCGTTGGCAATCCAGTTATCCCAATTGAGCACATGGTTGCTGTCTTCAGTCTCTCTGCGCCATTTTTTACCAAGTATCTTCAAGGCAAGTCGCAGATGGTCACCAGCGACAGTATTACGATTGACTGGAGGCCTGCCAGAGCGTGCATTTTCTTTCATGAACGATATGTCCTGTATCAGCGGTTGTTTCTACTTGGGATGGTGGCTCGATCAAAGCAAATCATCCGTCTATGATAATTAAATTTTGTAATAATTAGTCAAAATAGACCTTCAAGTAAACCATTTGAATAATTAATGTGGTCCTTTGAGTCTCTCTGTTTCTTCAAAATCTCATACTTATCTGGTGTAAAACTGTGTTTTTTGATGCAGAAAAATACAATAAACTCTTTATTTTCAGGAAGCCACCTATACTCCTCAAAATAGGATAACAAAACAACGGTTTGAATTTTTAATAAATAATCAGACCATCTGTGATCGTTAACCTAGCGCCTGTGCATTGCGGATGTCCCCCGCCAACACACCTTGAGAGGAGTCTCCCCATGAAATTTCTGAAACTGCACCGTTCACGTGCGTTCTTGTGTTTTGCAGTAATACTTCTGTGTTCCGTCTCATTATTATCAATATCGGCAAGGGCCGCTGAGAACACGGGGACAGTGACAAGACCACTCGTAGGCAATTGGATCAACTCCGGAAATGTCATATTGAGTGGTGGTGGAGTGGCTGGAGCAATGTATACAGATGGGATAGGGCAAAATTTAGTCAATACAGCTGAGGGTTATATCAAAACGCCATTTGGTGATGAACATGGTATGACCGCGCTCCATGCGAATTCTATACTCAGCAATAGCGGTATCATCGATACCTATGGGAACGGATCAAATGGGATGTACATGAAGGTGGCATCAACTGGATACAATTACGGAACTATCACCGCTACGAATGATCTACGAGGGATCGGTATGCGCGCAGAAGCAGCTTCCACCGCGATTAATTACGGGACGATCATCAACAATGAACAGGGAAGGGGCATGAGCGCAGACGCAAGCACTATCGAGAATAGAGGCTCTGTTTTTACAAGATTGGCTGGTGCTTATGGCATGCATGGAGAATCGTCTTCCACGGTGACCAATCGTGGTACTATCACCACTCTAGGAGGCAACGCGTACGGTCTGAGTGGGATCGATTCTATCCTGACGAACAGCGGGACCATAACCAATTCTGATGCTCCAGGTCTTGTGGGAGGGCGGTCTATCATGAACAATAGCGGAACCATAACCGTTCAAGGGGCTACTACAGGGGCTATTTGGACGACGGCGTCTACTCTAACCAATAGTGGTACCATAGCAGGATACGGCCTAGGAGGGCGAGCCATAGTCGCTTCGACTAATTCTCAAATATATCTGAAGACCGGGACCACTATACTGGCTGGAAATGTTCATGACTTGGATGGGACCAATGCTTTGTATCTAGTAGGAAGCGGAACTGTAAACTTTAATATAACCGGTAACTGGGCCGAAATTCATAAGGCAGAAGTTGGAACATGGACATTAACTCAAAATGTTGTGGCACAAAAAATTTCACTGGACGATGGTACATTGGCTTTGAACTCAGGGGTGCGTCTCAGTGGAAGTACCTACAATCAAGCCGCAGGCAGCACTTTAGCTGTCAATCTGAATGGCGATGGAACGGTCCCTGTGACGGTGACCGGACTCGCCACTGTAGCGGGTAAGCTTGTCGTTGATGTTGATGGGAAAAATATGGTTGGAGATCAGACTATTATCGCAGCCGGTTCGGTCGCTGGGAATTTTGATTCAGTCGTCAGTCTGAATCCCAATTTTTCGCTCAGCACCCGCGTTGATGGGACCGATGTAAAACTCTCAACACCATATGCACCCAAATGGGACAACACGGCATTGAGCATGACTTCGATTCTGGCTTCCAACATGGCATTTATCCAGGTTCCCACGGCTCGTAGCCAAACCCTTTTGACCGCAAACGACAGGGAAGAGGAAGATGAGTACGTCATGGTCGCCTCCAATGGTCCGCTCGTCGATCTGGTCTCCCAAAAGCCCTCCAAGGAGCAGCGCTATGGGGTGTATGCAAAACCCATGTTCAGTATCAGCGAGCGAGACGCCTTTGGCTCTGCCCTTGGCTACGATGCCACGATGGTCGGGCTGGAAGTTGGCGCAGACACCTTTGTCAGCGATAATCTGCTGTTGGGGGCATTTGCAGGGTATGCCGCAACCGGCATCGACTTCAAAGGAAATGCTTTTGCGGAAAACGACACAGAGGATCAGAGTATCTATGTACTCGGCGCATATGGTGGATACCGCTTGAACGACTGGTCTTTTACCGACACCTTGAGCTTCTCATACGGTCAGCATGATTCCAAACGAAATGCAGGGCTGGGCGAAACAGCCAAGGGTGATTACAACAGCCAACTTATCGGTAATCAATTTCTCGCTTCATATAGAGGGATAGGAAATGACACTTGGACCCTCGCCCCTGAACTTGGACTCAACACCAGCTATTTCTATCGAGGCAGTTTTTCAGAAACCGATGCCACCAACGCAGCCACCTACGACAGTCTTGGTGCTCTCTTCATAGAAAGCGAAGTCGGCATGCGCCTGAGTGGTAATATCGTAACAGAGTCCGCCACCTTCCTTCCCTATGTAAAACTAAATTGGTCCCACGACCTGAATGGCAACGACATCACTGTACGCCAAACCCTCGGCGCGACCTCAGCGCAAGTCACCCAAGAAAATGACGATGACAATCTCAGTCTTAGTTTGGGGACATCAATCCGCAAAGGCAATACGTCATTCAACCTGGCATATACAGGAGAAGCCAGCCAGCACAGCCGTTCCCATAGCCTTTCCGCTATTGCTCGATATGAGTTTTAAGAAAATGAAGAGAGAAGGAGGTAGCCGTTATGACACCGCATACTCGTTTAGTAACGGTATCCAGCAATGTTACGGTGACTTTAGTCGGCCTATTGTGATTAGAAATGGACCAAAATTACTAACAGGCATTCCGCGGCGGTAGTCTATTTCGGGCTTTTGTCTCACCTATTTTGACCTAGCGGGACAGATTGCTTTGAAGATAAAGAAAAAAAATCAGGCTATTTGAATGGCAACGAAAAAGGGCTGCGACGTGTGTCACAGCCCTTGTTCTTTACTGGTGCCGAAGAGAAGATTCGAACTTCCACGGAGAAACCCCCACATGGTCCTGAACCATGCGTGTCTACCAATTCCACCACTTCGGCACGTTCAGGAGAGTGGTTTATATATGGCCTCATGATGGTTGGCAAGTCTTTTTTTTGCATATTTTGTCCTGTGGAGAGTACCGGTTGCGGAAGGCAATTGCTTGAATTCGGCAGGGAAAAAAACTACCGTCCGCGCAGAAAACGGAGTGACTGATGGAAAACTTTTTGTTGCTGGGTATTTGTTTTGTTCTAGGCCTTGCCATGCGTCTGGCCAAAGTGATCGATGACAGGGGACCGGCGGCTCTGAACGCGGTCATTATTTACATGTCCATGCCTGCATTGGCTTTGTTGTATGCCCACTCCCTGCCTCTGGGTGTGGATCTTCTGTTGCCTGCCGCCATGGCCTGGATCGTGTTCGGAGTAGGGTACGGTTTTTTTGTTTTGCTCGGTCGTCGATTCGGATGGGACGAAAAAACCGTGGTCTGTCTGACCTTGTGCGCCGGGCTTGGGAATACCTCGTTTGTGGGACTGCCCATGATCGAGACTTTTTTTGGCGCTGAATACATCGGTGTAGGCATGCTCTGTGATACGGGCGGCACTTTTCTGGCGTTGGCTATTCCAGGCATTATCCTTGCTGCCAAGGTCTCGGGTGAAAAAGTCAGTGGCTTGATGGTTGCGAAAAAGGTTTTTCTCTTTCCTCCCTTTATCGCCATACTCCTTGGAATCGCGCTTCAGCCTATTCCCTATCCCGATTGGCTGACAGGGGTGCTTTCCCGGCTTGGTTCAACGCTCAGCCCTCTGGCCCTGTTGTCCGTGGGCATGACCCTTTGTCTGAGTGCGCTTCAGGGCAATGTTCGCGAGTTGCTTCTGGGACTGGGGTACAAACTGGTGTTGGCTCCTCTCCTTATTCTTGTTCTGTATATGGTCATTCTTGGTAAAACAGATGTCATTTCGCAGGTGACAGTGTTTGAAGCCGCGATGGGACCGATGGTTACGGGCGGTATTATTGCCATGAGTCATGGGTTGCGGCCGTCTCTTGCAGTGGCTCTGGTTGGTGTCGGGACATTGTTGTGCTTTGTGACCCTGCCGGTCTGGTATGTGGTGGTACAGGCTTTGTAGAGCGAAAACTCTCCTTGCATCCTTTGGGGAAAATTGTTCTCATTAAAAAGTCAAATACTTTACGGAGAATTCATGAGCAGCGGAACAAAGATTTTAAGACAAGTGGAACAGAAAGATCTTCCCGGCTTTTTTCGGGAGCTGGCCGATGCGTTGGAAAATGGCGGTTCAGAAGAGTTTGCTTGTCTTGATGAGTTCAAGAAATTCAAGATAAAGGCGCGGGTCGAATTCGGTCAGGTCGTTCTTCGGATGAAGTTTCAAACCGAACAGGAATGTACCGCGCCGTTCGAGGTGGAGTGTCAAACCTGTGGGGCGATCAAGCCGGAATACAAGGAACTCAAGAAGCGGATGAAGTCCAGTTTCAGAATGCTGGTCAAGATGATTCATGATGGAGTGGAGCCGCCGCGTGAGGCAGTAGAGTCCTTTTTGGAAGACTCAGCGCTCATGGTCGGTTATCCCGGCTACGGCGATGAATACTATGCTATGTACACTGAAGCGTGTGCTGTGTTCAGAGAGGCGTATGAATCCGGCGACGTGAGTCGGATGCATACGGCAATTGATGCGCTTGTTCATGAAAAGGGACGATGTCACGCCAAATATGCCTAGCTGTGAATGGTCGAAGACTGTGTGCAGGAGATCCGCATGATCGACTCCTTCAAGGTGCAACAGTGTAGAGATAATCCCGACTCAGGGCCGTCCCTCCTTTTTTTCAGCGGAGGCACTGCGTTGCGGGAAACTTCTCGGGCACTTGTCGAGCTGACCTATAATTCGGTTCACTGCATCACTCCATTTGATTCCGGCGGCAGTTCTGCAGTGCTGCGAAAAGCGTTTGGGATGCCAGCAGTCGGGGATATTCGCAACCGGCTCATGGCTCTGGCCGATCAATCGGTGCAGGGAAATAACGGAGTGTACGCACTCTTCACCCACCGTTTGAGCAAGCATGCGGAGCAGGCTGAACTGTGCAGGGATCTCGGCAGACTTGCGTCGGGTGAACATTTTCTGCTGCATTGCATCCACGGGCGGGTGGGTGAGAGTATCATGGAACATTTGCAACGCTTTCTGGCGATCATGCCCGCTGATTTTGACCTCCGCGGGGCAAGTGTGGGGAATCTCATTCTAACCGCAGGATACCTCACCCAAGGTCGAAAGATGGGGCCGGTCATCGAAATGTTTTCTGAACTGGCGACAGTTCGCGGCGTGGTCCGACCTGTGGTGGATATGGATCTGCATCTGGCAGCCGAGTTGGAGGACGATTCTATTATTGTCGGCCAGCACCTATTGACCGGGAAGGAGGTTGCGCCGCTTGAGGCTTCCATTCGGTCCATGTGGCTGACTGATTCGCTTGAACGGACAACTCCCGTACATCCGGTTGTGGATGAAGGCATCAGAAAGCGCATAGCTCGCGCCGATCTTATCTGCTATCCACCTGGAAGCCTGTATTCCAGCGTAATCGCCAACCTGTTGCCGCATGGCGTGGGCGCGGCGGTGTGTGACAATCCATGTCCCAAGGTCTTTGTCCCGAACATGGGGCATGATCCTGAAGCTGTCGGTTTAACAGTCGCTGATCAGGCCCGCCTGCTGTTGCACTACCTCGCTGCCAGTGGCGCCCCGGCAGGGTGCCAACCTCTGGAGTCTGTGGTGGTGGATGTCGAAAAAGGGGAGTATCCCGGCGGCCTGGATGTGCAGTCTTTGCGGGATCTGGGATTGACCGTTATTGATCATCCATTGGTGACCGAGGCAAGTGCCCCGTATATTGACGGAACCCGGCTTGCCGAAATTCTGGTGACACTTTCCTGAAAAGAAAGGGTGCATTCGTACGAATGCACCCCGGTATTGTGGACTGTTGTCTGTATTAGAACCGTTCGAATCCTTCGTCAGAACTGGCCTTCATACCGAGAGAAAATCCATTGTCTGCATCAGCGGCGGCTGTCGGTTTTGACGGTGGCAGTTGGGCCGTTTTTTTCGCCGGGCTAACAGAGTGTGTGGATGTGAATGTCTGGCTTTCATGATGACCAATGTTAAAGAATTGCATACCTCTTTGCAGGCTGGTTGCATGGTTGGTGAATTCGTTGGCAGTGGCTGCCAACTCTTCGGATGCGCTTGCATTGTGCTGGATGACGTTATCCAGATCCTGAATGGCCTGATTGATTTCCTGAGCCCCGGAGTTCTGTTCGATACTCGCTGCGGAAATTTCCTGTACCAGATCGGCTGTTTTGCGGATGTCAGGGACCATTTTAGTCAGCATGGCTCCGGCTTGGTCTGCTTTAGTCAGGGTCGTGGAAGAGAGTTCGCCGATTTCGGCGGCAGCCGTACCGCTTCGTTCAGCCAGTTTGCGGACTTCCGCCGCGACAACGGCAAAACCTTTGCCTGCTTCACCTGCACGAGCGGCTTCAATGGCTGCATTCAGTGCCAGTAGGTTGGTCTGTCGGGCGATCTCTTCGATGATGGAGATTTTTTCGGCAATGTTCTTGATGGAATCCACGGCTTCCATAACGGTGTCGCCGCCGCGTTGGGCATCGTGCGCCGTCTGATTTGCCATTTTTTCCGTTTGGGCAGCGTTTTCCGTGTTGCGTCCGATCTGGCCGATCATTTCTTCCATGGCGGCAGAGACTTCTTCCACGGCAGCGGCCTGACGGCTTGCACCTTCTGCCAGTGACTGGGCGGATTCGGTCACTTCCGTGCTTCCGGATGCCACTTGGTCTGCGCCATATTTCGATTGTCCGACGATGGCCCGCAGTCGTTCGACCATCTGGCCGAGTGCTGCGGTCAGCAATCCGGGCTCATCCTTATATTCAGAATGTATGTCTACAGTCAGGTCGCCGGAAGCCACATGGTCAGCCAGGGCGACTGCTTCGTTGAGAGGCTGGATGATGGAACGGACGATGAGCAGACAGAACGGCAGGATAACCAGAATGAGGACGGCGATGATGACGCCACCGATGGCCCATACATATGTTGAAACCAGTGAGTCGATATCTTCGGTAATACGCTGCTTTTCATGGGCTACATTGTCCAGATAAACACCGGTGCCGATCCACATGTCTGTTCCGGGAATGAGTTCGGCGTAGGACAGTTTCGGTTGGTCGCCTTTTTCCGGTTTGGGCCAAATGTATTCGACGAACCCGCCGCCGTCATGGGCCTTTTTGTTGAGCTCGGCTACAAGGGCAATGCCGTTTTTATCTTTGAGGTCTTTCAAGTCCTTGCCGTGCAGGGAGTGATTGGTCGGCAAGGCGATGTTTGTGGTGTTGTTGTAAACAAAGAAATAGCCGGAACTGTCTTCTTCAAAACGGATTTTATCCACCAGCTTGCGGATGATTTCGATTTTCCCGTCAAGGTCAGAGGTCTCGGCAATGGCTTCACTAATGCTGACCGCCATGGAATGAGTGGCTACCTGAAGTTTTCGTTCCTCTCCTTGAAGCATGGCATCACCAGAACGTTCAACACCTATATCTTTTACCTTTCCAACACCGTTGAGGAAGGCGAGGGAAAAGCCGAGGATAAAAATGACGATGCTGGCAATAAGCACCAAAATACGTGTCTTGATGGTAACTTTTCTTAACATAAGAATCTCCGATGAAATTTTTTTACATACTAGAGTATATTTCTCCATAAAATCAACAAGCGAGCACAATTTATAATGGGTTGTGTCATGTTTTTTGATTTTCGGTTCGTATCAAAGATGTTTCACGTCGGATCAATTCCTGTTAAAAGGATCTCCGTGACACATATTAAAAAATATTCCCAACTGGTTGAATACATGGACAAGCTCGGACTTTTTCATATGGATCTGAGTCTGGATCGTATGGAAAAATTCATGGCTGCGCACGGTGTGTTTGACATACCTGTAGTCCATGTGGTCGGAACTAATGGCAAAGGTTCTACTTCTGCCTTTTTCGGCTCCATTGCCCGCGCCCATGGTCTCAAAGTGGGGCTTTTCACTTCGCCGCATTTTGTTTCGCCCCGAGAACGGGTGCAGGTGAACAGATCCATGCTTTCTCGTGAGGTATGGGTGGAACTTGCCAATGTCGTGCTGGCTACACCCGGAGGCGAGGAACTGACGTATTTTGAATTCCAGACCTGTCTTGCTCTGCTCGCATTCGAGCGGGAGGGGGTGGACGTGGCGGTCATGGAGGCCGGATTGGGTGGTAAATATGACGCCACCAACGTCCTGGCTCCAGGATTGACCTTGTTTACCCCTATCGGCATGGACCATGAAAAAATGCTTGGTTCGACTTTGGCAGAAATAGCTGCGGATAAAGCCGGTGCCATACGTCACGGCGGCGTTGCTCTGACCGGACCGCAGGAGGCAGATGCAATGATGCAGTTGCAGAACCGTGCTCAGGATATTGGGGCACGGTTAATGTACGCCGTGGATCTGGCTGAACCTGTCCGGGACGTGACTTTGGGGCTCAAGGGTATTCATCAGACCATGAATGCACAGCTTGCCCTGGCCGGGTGGCGTTGGTTTGCAGCAGGGCACTCCATACGGAGTGAGTCGCAGACTGAAGCATTCGGCATGGAGTCGACTTTTGTGCCGGGACGGTTGCAGACAGTGACCGTTGCCGGACGGGATATCATACTCGATGGGGCGCATAACAGTCACGCCCTGACTGCCCTTTCTGCGGCTCTCAACGCCCAGGGTGTTCGCCCTGGTTGCGTTATTTTCGCCTGCCTGAAGGATAAAGATCTGGCTCCGATGATTCCGTTGGTGCAAGGATTGACCGATGGTCCAATATTTGTCCCGACCATGGTGAGTGAACGGGCGAGAAGTGCTGATCTGCTGGCTGAATCATTGGGGGACAGAGCGCAGCCTGTGTCGTCGATGAAGTCGGCCCTTGACATGGGTGCGGCTTTGCCTGAGCCGACACTCATTTGCGGGTCGTTGTATTTGTTGGCGGAATTCTATAGGTTGTATCCGGAGTTTCTTACAGTCTAACACGAGAAATACATGAGCCAACTTTTCAGATATCTGCCGTCCGTGGATCAGGTGCTTTCCTCCTTGGCCTCTGTTGAGGAGTTTCAATCTCTTCCGCGCACCTTGGTCAAGGCGCTGGTTAATGATTTTCTGGACATCTGCCGGGAAGAAATCCGTTCCGCTGTTGTCACTACAGAAAAGCAGTTGAGCCTTGAGGTGTTGCTGCCTCGATTGACCGTATTTGTCCGGGTACAGTCCCGGCCTCATTTCAGGCGGGTGCTCAACGGTACGGGCGTTGTCATTCACACCAATCTGGGCCGATCTCTTCTTGCCAAGTCTGCCGTCAAGGCTGTGTCGGATGCGTGCGCCCATTATTCAAATTGTGAATTTGATCTGTCCACCGGGCACCGGGGCAGCCGGTATTCCCATGTGGAGAAGATTCTGTGCGATATTACAGGGGCAGAGGCGGCATTGGTGGTTAATAACAACGCTGCCGCCGTGTTCATCATGCTGGAAACCCTGGCAAAGGGGCGTGAAGTCATCGTGTCCCGTGGTCAGCTTGTGGAGATCGGCGGCTCGTTTCGTATCCCTGATGTAATGTCCAAGTCCGGTGCGATCCTGCATGAAGTCGGGGCCACCAACCGAAGTCATGTTCATGATTATGAGAATGCCATCAACGACGCAACGGGTGCGCTCATGCGGGTGCATACTTCCAATTTTCGGGTGGTCGGATTCACCAAGGAAGTCACCCTGCCGGAAATGCGCGAACTTGGTGACAAGTATAATCTGCCGGTTATCGAAGACCTTGGAAGTGGGTCGCTCTATTCATTGCAGGCTGAAGGGTTGCTCGGCGAGCCCACGGTTCAGCAGACTGTTGCACAGGGTGCGGATGTGGTTTCCTTTTCTGGCGACAAGGTACTTGGCGGTCCCCAGGCGGGGATTATCGTTGGTCGCAAGGATTACATTGATCGTATCAAGAAGAACCCGATTAACCGGGCCATGCGTATTGACAAGATGACACTGGCTGCCCTTGAGGCGACTTTGCGGCTTTATCTCGACATGGATGAAGCGAGACGCAAGGTGCCGACCTTAAGAATGATCACTGCTTCCCAGGAAGCTCTCAAGAGCAAGGCGCGTCGACTGGCCGAAGCCATTCGCACGGCCCTTGGAGAACGGGCGGTGGTTTCCATGAAAAAAGGCGTCTCACGAGTGGGGGGCGGTGCTTTCCCCGAGTATGACCTGCCTGGCACTATGGTTTCTGTTGGTGTGAATAATATTTTTGTGGGTGATTTGAAGGACGCACTTCTTCAGACCGACCCGCCGTTGGTGGCACGCATCGAGGATGATGAATTCCTTCTTGATCCGCGTACGTTGACTTCGTCCGAACTCAAGCTGGCTGCTTCCGCTTTGAAGCAGGCGGTGGTTTTCCTGACCGAAAAATAAGGATTTGTCATGAGCAAGAAAAAGATACTCGAATATGAACCGAAGACCGCGTGGGAAGTATATTCCTCCAAGAAAGATCGCAAGGCCATGGATTCCATGGCGAAGGAGTATGTGACTTTCCTCAGCGAGTGCAAGACTGAACGTCTTGTTATGGATTATGTGCGGAAAAGAGTGGAAAAAGCAGGGTTTAAGGATGACCTCAAGGCTTCTCTAGCCTATCGTTTTAACAGGAATAAAACGTGTTTTCTTGCGAGAAAGGGCAAACGACCATTGTCTGAAGGCTTTCGTCTTGTCGGAGCGCATGCAGACTGCCCGCGTCTTGATTTGAAACAGCGTCCGCTCTATGAAGATACGGATATTTGCCTCGCCAAAACGCATTACTATGGTGGTATCCGCAAGTACCAATGGTTGACTATTCCGTTGGCTCTGCATGGTACGGTGGTCAAGAAATCCGGTGAAGAAATCACGGTGTGTATCGGTGAAGATCCCAAAGATCCGGTATTTACTATCACTGATCTGCTGCCACATCTGGCGGCGAATGAAATGGGAAAAAAAGTCTCTGATGCCTTCGAGGCAGAGAAGTTGAATTTGTATTTTGGCCATTCTCCGGTAGCCAAAGAGACAAAAGATGAAGACAAGGCCAAAGAGCCGGTCAAGCGCATGGTGCTTGAGTTGCTGAATAAGCGGTACGGCATTGATGAGGCAGATTTTTTTAGTGCGGAAATGCAGGCAGTTCCGGCTGGTCCTGCACGATTTGTCGGTCTGGATGAAGCCACCATCGGTGGCTATGGTCAAGATGACCGTTCCAGTGTCTTCTGCGCCCTTGAAGCGATGCTTGCCGAAGAAGAGCCTGAATATGCGCAGATTGTCCTGTTTTGGGATAAGGAAGAGATCGGCTCCGAGGGAGCAACTGGTGCGAAATCGTATTTCTTTGAGTACTGCATGGAAGAGTTGGCTGAAGCGTGGGAGCCTGGCGCACGGCTGTCTTCTATCTTTATGAACGGCTCAGTATTGTCAGCAGATGTTTCTGCGGCTATGGACCCGGATCATAAGGATGTCTATGAACCGCTCAACGCCGCTCGTTTGGGGTATGGCCCTTGCTTTAACAAGTTTACCGGCCATCGAGGTAAGGTCGGGGCCAACGATGCCCATCCGGATTATATCGGCTGGCTCAGGCGTATTCTCGATGATGCTGGTATTCCGTGGCATATGTCCGAGCTTGGCAAGGTGGATGTTGGCGGTGGTGGTACTGTTGCCAAATTCCTTGCCGTGTATGGTATGGATGTCATCGACGTCGGCGTACCCGTCCTGTCCATGCATTCGCCTTTCGAGTTGGCTTCCAAAGCGGATATCTATGCCTGCACTCTGGCATTCAGGGAATTCCTTAAACAATAGTTCGCTATAACCATAGTAAATAAAAAGGGTACAGACTGATTGTCTGCACCCTTTTTTTCGATTTCTTCCGGTATTAATCCGCGTACAGGGCTTCGAGTCCTTTAAGGGTCAGGAGCTCTTTTTTTACGGGAAACCCGAATTCCTTGGCGTTGTTCATCCACATCCGTGCCCGCCGAAGATCTTTTTCCACGCCGACACCTGCTGCGTATAAATGCCCCATGTAGTACATGGCGACATCATTTTTCGCGACACCGGCTCTGTATATAAGAGAGGCTCCCCTGGCTGCGTCAGTCGGAACATTATCTCCGTAAACGTAAAACAGGCCAAGCAGGAGTAATGCGTCCTTCTGTTCCTGAGCACATGCCTGTTCAAGGAGTTGCAAGGTTTTCGCCATGTCCTTGTCCACACCTTTGCCTTCCATATACATGGTGGCCAGAGCGTATTTGGCGTCAGCATTGTCGTTGCGTGACGCTTCACCGTATTTGGCAATAGCGGTAGTGTAGTCTTTTTTCAGGTATGCCTTGGTCCCCTGCCGTTCGGGAATTTGATTGATCATTTTTTCAGCAACGCAACCGACAGACAGGAAAACAAGCAGTAAGAGGATGAGGCTTAATTTGAGAAAATGGCTCATGGTACGCTTCCTTTCCTGGCATGAGGTCTTCATGCCGAAAACCGTTCTTCATTTTTTATGTTATGGGCTTGTAGGACCGCCCGTAGGTCCACCATCGACTCCACCTCCACCTCCGCTGACGCCTGTGTTTTCACTTCCACCCAGACTCGTGTCAGCTTGCGTTTTGCCGTCACGTTCGCTTTCGGCGTTGCTGAGACCTCGTTCGAGAACGGCAATCCTGCGGAGTTGATCGTAGTCTGGTCGGATATTCAGTCCACCTATTTGATTTTTTTCAGCATTTAGAAGGCTCTCGAATCCGTCAACTTTGAGGTTTAAGTCAGATTTGGAACCATACGGGCCATATTCTCCCAGACTGGTCATGGGTGCCACCTTGATGACTTTGTCGCGGACTTCTGCTGGGATGGGAAAGGGCGGTGAGAGGGGGCGACCTAGTTCAATGATGGTCATGAGACCTGCCTCGGACATTGAGATACTATTAATTTCTGAGGTGACGACCACTGTGTGTTCGGTATCAATGTCGAAAACACCAATGCTTTCCCGTTGATTTTCGACAATCGCAAAAGGCTCGGTGCCTCGAATGCCTATGGAGGTCATGGGGGTTGTCAGAGTAAAGGCTTCAGGATTCTGTTTGACGATCTGGCCTGTGACAAAACGAAATGTTCCCTTGCCCATCGTGAAAAGAAGTTTTGAAATGGATGCGTCTTCGGAGAAAATGTAATCGTCCAGAGAAAGGGTTGATTCGGCTCCTTGCGAATAAACAGTGGCATCAGTGAAACGGATTTCCACGTTGCCGGTTTTCCCGGTGACAATGGTTTCATTCCTGAAAACCGGGCTCTTCAATTCCAGCTTTCTGGGCTCACTGCCTGGGGGTTCGGCTGAAACAAACCCCATGATATGGATTACTTCGCCTATGGGAAAAGGATGTCCTGAAGATTCGGCAGCCAGTGACTGGCTAGGAAGCAGGCAGACAGCCGAGAATAACAGCACCATAATGCAAAGGTTGATTTTCATGTGTGTCATGAAACACAACTCCGCAGATTGAGTATTTTTACTTATGGGTAAAATATATCATCTTGAATGTGTGAAACAATTATAAAACCATGACATGAAAATAAAAAGGGTACAGTTTCTTTCCCTGTACCCCTTCATGACTGAAGTTGAGTCTGATCAGTTTGTATACTGGGTGGCAAGGCCTGCTTCTGTAAGTTGTTCGTCTTTGACCGGGAAACCGGAGTCTTTGGCTTTTTCCATCCAATACAGAGCTGTGGGCAGGTCTTTGGCTACACCCAGACCGGCAGCATACAGGTTGCCGAGGTAGTACATGGCAACATCGTTGCCATTTTCAGCGGATGATTTGATCCATTCGGCTCCTTTGACCGGATCTTGCTGGACGCCGTCGCCATAAATATAGAACAGGCCAAGCATGAGTTGGGCATCTTCCTGGTCCTGTGCGGAAGCTTGCTGCAACAGGTCCGCGGCCTTGGTCATGTTTTCTTGAACCCCTTGTCCTTCGGCGTACATGACGGCCAGGTGATACAGGGCTGCTGTGCTGCCGTTATCGGCCGCTTCTGAGTATTGTTCAAAAGCATTTACATAGTCCTGTTGTTGGTATGATTTGTCCCCTCTGCGTTCGGCCATTTGAGCTGTGACAACGCATCCCGTCGAGAAAACGGCGATCATAGCCAGGATTAGTGCTTTTTGTATGAATCGTATTTTCATCTTTTTATCCTTGTCTTCGAATGATGTCTGGAACGTGTGCGTGACTATATGCGGGGGCTAGTGACCGCCACCGCCACCGCCACCGCCGAGGTCGCCGGTAGTGTCGCCACTGTCGTGGTTACTTTCCGATGTCTCAAGACTGGTTTTCTGAACTTTAAGTCTGTGGAGCTTTGCGTAATCAGGCTTGTCGTCCAGACTGCCGAGACTGCCTTTGTTCCGCTCGATTTGCTGTTTGAAAGACTCTATCTTGCGTTCGATATCCTTGCTGGAAACGTCAGCATTGCCAAGTTCGCCCTGAGAAGTCATGGGAGCTTCTTTCACGACTTTGTTGATGGTTTCTTGCGAGACGGGAGTCGGGTCGGATATGGCGCCGGTCATTGGGTCGACACTGACGGAAGTCCGTGGTGTGTCAAGGGACTTGTTGCCGACGGTCATGGTGTGCCCTTTGCTGAGCTTTGTGTTGCCGATTTCTTCCTTTTGCGGAGTGACGACGGCGAATACTTCAGTGCCTCGAATGCCGATGGTTGTAGTCGGTGTCTGGAGTGCAAATGCGTCTGGGTTCGTCTTGACGATCTGTCCCGTTACATACCTGAATGTTCCCTTGCCCATGCTGAAGAGAAGTCGTGAGGCTGATTTTTCCTCTGAATAAACGAAGTCATCAAGTGAAATACGGGCTTCCGGCCCTTGTGAGTAAATCGACTCGTCTTTGAAGAGTATTTCGACAGTGCTTTTGATGCCGGTAACGATAACATCCTGAGTAATGATCTGTTCGTTCAGTTCAAGCTGTCGGACGGTGCCGTCAGGCTGTTCCGCGACAACTGACCCGATCATTGAAACAACTTCTCCGATTGGCGTCCCAGCTGCAAAAGCCGCAAATTGAGTCATACAGATGGATAGAATCGTCAGCATCGTGGTCCGTATAAGTTTTTCTGCAATGCGCATTCGTTTTCCCTCTCACAAAACTAAAATTAGATATGGAATGTGTTTACATGGTATTGTGGATTATGGTCAACGTTTTTGAAAGGCAGGGTGTTGTTGCCGTATGACTCGGTGTCAAACCAGGATGCTTTTGCTGCATGCTTGTGGCTTGGTCCATTTTTCCCTATCATCTGAATTTCAATCATAAATAAGAACAGATATTCAAGGATTAGCATATATGCCCGTTATCATGGGAACAGCCGGTCACATCGACCACGGAAAGACAACGCTCATCAAGGCTCTCACTGGTATCGATTGTGATCGGTTATCTGAGGAAAAGAAACGTGGAATCACCATTGAACTCGGTTTTGCCTTTCTCGATCTAGGAGAGGGGAATCGGCTCGGCATCGTGGATGTTCCGGGTCATGAGAAGTTCGTGAAGAACATGGTGGCCGGTGCCGCCGGTATTGATTTTGTGGTTTTGGTCATTGCCGCAGACGAAGGTATCATGCCTCAGACACGCGAGCATCTGGAAATTTGTCAGTTGCTTGGGGTGACCACCGGTGTGGTTGTTTTGACCAAGACCGATATGGTCGATGCCGAGTGGCTCGACATGGTGCGAGAAGAGGTCGCTTCCTATCTTGAACCGACCTTTCTTGCCGGTGCGCCGGTGATTCCCGTCTCTGCGCATACGGGTGAAGGTCTTGAAGCGCTCAAAGATCAGCTGCGTGTCCTGATGGCCGAATTCAAGCCGCGACGGCGCTCTGATCTTTTTCGTTTGCCTGTGGACCGTGTGTTTACCATGAAAGGGCACGGTACCGTCGTTACCGGGACCATGGTTTCAGGGGCCATTTCTGTGGGGGAAGATGTGCTTCTTTATCCCGGCGGTGCCGCCACCAAAGTACGAAGCCTGCAATCTCATGGAGAGACTGTGGAGACTGCACAGGCCGGACGGAGGACTGCTATCAACCTGCACGGGCTGGAAGTGGACGACATCAGGCGGGGAGACGTGCTGGCCCGTCCCGGCTCATTGTTTCCATCAGACGTTTGGGATATAGAGCTGACCGTTCTCGATTCCTCACATTTGCCTCTCAAACATCGAAAGGAAATACATTTCCATCATGGCGCGCGTGAGGTGCTGGCACGTGTCCACCTGCTGGATAGAGAAGACCTGAAACCAGGTGAAACCTGTGTCTGTCAGGTTCGGTTCTCTGAACCATTGGCCGCAGTATATGGAGATCGTGTTGTAATGCGCTCCTTTTCCCCTCTCAGGGCTTTTGCGGGCGGTCGGGTTATAGGGCCGGTCGGACACAAGGTAAAACGGTTCTCGGGCAAGGTGGAGCTTATGCAGCAACTTGCTGCCGAGCTTCCTGAAAAGGTGGTCTCTGCACAACTGGAGCTGACTGGTCCGGCCGGGTTGACCTTTGCCGAGCTGTTGATCATGACTAATCTTGAGACCAAGGGGCTTGAGAAAATCTTGGGCATGCTGGGTGGTCAACAGAAGGCTGTCTTGTTCGACAAGGAAACACGCCGTTATGCCGGTGGAGATCTTGCTGCCTCACTGGGGGAAAGCCTTCTTGCCTTTCTGAAGGCTTTCCACGCAAGAGATTCCATGAAACCCGGCGTACAGCGCGGTGAACTGGCGTCGTCGTGGGGCAGGGATTTGCCGTCAAAGCTGTTTCATTTCGTAGTGGAGCGGGCACTCAAGGCCGGCGATGTCGTTGCCGAGCAGGAACTGCTCAAACTCAAGGGACATAAAGTTTCTCTGGCTTCGGATCAGCGGAAAGTGCGTGAGAGGATACTCGACGCTTACGTCAAGGGGGGCAGTACCCCTCCGAATCTCAAGGACGTTCTTGGTCCGCTCGGCATGGATTTCAAGCAGGCTGCCGGTGTTTTGAAGTTGCTGCAGGAACAAGGTGAACTGGTACGTCTTTCAGGCGATATGTACTATCACAAGGCTGTGCTGGACAAGATTCAGGATAGGATCGTTTCCTTCTTTGTCGACAAGAAGGAGATGTCCGCTCCTGACTGTAAGGAAATCACCGGGTTGTCGCGCAAGTATCTTATTCCAATCCTGGAATATTTCGACAAGGAAAAGTTGACGGTTCGCGTCGGAGACGTGCGTCATCTCCGGAAACGTTCTTGACACGGGGCAACAGTCCCTTTAGGCCATTCTCATGGATATACATCGTTTTGTCTGGGTTCTTGTGTTGAGCCTGCTTGTTTTTGCCGGTTGCGCCGGGAAAACAACCCGTGGCACGGAAGCCGATTTGACTGCTGCCAACGTGTTGGTGGACGAGGCCGCTCGCGCTCTTGAAACGACGATTGAGAATGACAAGGACGGCGTTCTTCGGACCATGATCGACAAGGCCAAAGGCGTGTTGATTATCCCGGCCGCAGGAGAAGCTAGTCTGCTTATTTCCATCGGTGGCGGCAATGCCGTGCTGATGGCCTCCACTGACAAAGGATGGACCGGGCCTGTTTTCATGACCAAGGGGACCGTTGGATACGGTTTTCAGGCCGGTTTTTCCAAACAGTCAGGCGTTGTGCTGTTCATGCATGAGGACGATGTTCGCTACATGTTGCAGACAGGTGCCATCGTGCAGGCTCATGCCCGTTTGGTTGTCCTGAATGTGGACTTTGAAATTCATGAGACTGATGAATTTTATGAATCCGGTGACGTTTATTTTGTGGGCGGTCAGAGCGGATTGTATGCGGGGTTGGCGGTCAACAGTGGCGGCTTTACGGATCGGACCGTTTTGAATGAAGCCTATACTGGTGTAAAAGGTGGCGGGCCCAGAGCTGTTCTTCTGGAACAGAAAATTCAGCCCGAAGCTGCAATGCGTTTGCGTGAGATGCTCTCCCGGACAGGGGCTGGAGCTGAAGCGCAAAACGGAGATTCTCTTACTCCGACAAAAGAAAAGGACGGAACTGACGTTCCGTCCAACTAAGGTCACTTGGGGTGAGTGATGGGACTTGAACCCACGGCCACCTGGGCCACAACCAGGTGCTCTACCAACTGAGCTACACCCACCGTGTGAGGGGCAGTTTTTAGCTAAGGTTTCTCTCGCGGTCAAGCAAAAGAATTAAAAAAAGGTGACAGATGGATAAACTAATTATTGAAGGCGGCATTCCGCTGCAGGGAAGTATTCAGGTCAGCGGTGCTAAAAACGCCGCTCTGCCTATCCTTATGGCATGTCTTTTGGCAGAAGGTCAGGTCAACCTGAGTAATGTTCCCAGACTTGCCGATATCAGAACTTCCCTGAAACTTTTGAATATCCTTGGATGCGAAACATCTTTCGAGGGCAATGAGGCCACGAGCCTGTGCACAGGTCTTAAACCGGAAGCTCCATATGATCTGGTCAAGACCATGCGGGCTTCCGTGCTGTGCCTTGGGCCACTCCTCGCTCGGCTGGGTGAAGCCAAGGTCGCACTCCCAGGCGGCTGTGCCATTGGTGCGCGCCCTGTTGATCTTCATTTGCGCGGTTTTGAGCGTATGGGTGCCGAATTCGAAATCACCGAAGGGTATATCAAGGGCCGTTGTAAAGGTGGCCTCAAGGGAGCCAAAATCACTCTGGATTTCCCCACAGTGGGTGGCACTGAAAACATTCTTATGGCCGCTTGTCTGGCCGAGGGCCAAAGCGTCATTGAGAATGCGGCTCGCGAGCCTGAAGTCGAGGACCTTGCAAATTTCCTTAATGCGTGCGGCGCGAAAATTACCGGACATGGAACCAGCGTCATTACCGTTCAGGGCGTGTCCTCCCTTTCGGGCTGTGATTATCGTGTTATGCCGGACCGCATTGAGGCTGGAACTTACATGGTGGCTGCCGCTATTACTGGTGGCGAGCTGGAAGTGTTGGACTGTCCGTTCGATGCTTTAGATGCTGTCAGTTACAAGTTGCGTGAAATGGGTGTCTGGCTGCAGGAGGAAGAGGGCTATGTTCTTGTCCGCCGCGCCAACGGGCTGCTGGAAAACGTGGATGTGACCACGTTGCCTCATCCCGGATTCCCTACGGATATGCAGGCCCAGCTCATGGCGCTCATGTGCCTTGGCAAAGGGACGGGTATTATTGAGGAGAAGATTTTCGAGAATCGGTTCATGCATGTTCTAGAACTGGTTCGGCTTGGCGCAGATATTCGGCTCAAGGGTCGTACCGCCATGGTTCATGGCGTGGGGCAACTCAGAGGTGCTCCGGTTATGGCGTCCGACCTTCGGGCGAGTGCTTCACTCGTTCTGGCCGGTCTGGCCGCAGAGGGTACAACTACCATTGAGCGTATCTACCATCTGGATCGCGGTTACGAAAATATCGAAGCCAAGCTGTCCGGGGTGGGCGCACGCATTAAGCGCGTCAGCAGTTAATTCTCTTTTTGTATCGGTTTATTCTGCGACCGGCGTCCTTGTGATGCCGGTCGCTTTTTTTAGTGCCTTTTTTGTGGGTTTCCATTTCTGAGAGGGTGCTGGATAACGGAGTGGGTTCCTGTTAATTCTTTGGGTGTTAAGAGAATAGTTTGTAACCGTCATGATGAAAGTCGAGTGACCATGGACAAAACCTGTTGGACATCACGATCAATCGTACCTGGATTGCTGCCATGGCAATCGTATGGGTTGGCGTTTGTTCTTGGGATTGTCTCCTTCAAATATCCAGTCTCGTCCATGGCAGGGCTTGGCGTGGTCTATCTGGCAGATTTCCTGCTGCGAGGACGGTCATGCCGATTGCCATTGCTGGTCTTTGTCTGCTGTGCGGCTTTTGGGTTCGGGTATGCTGCTCAGCGAACGCCGGAACTGCCGCAGGGGATACCCACTTGGGCCGAAACCAGAAAGCCGATCCTGGTTCGGGCCGTAGCGGAACGAGTCGAGCCTCGTTCAAGCAACAGGCTTCGTGTTGTGCTTGGAGATATCCGGTGCATGGTTGATGGTGTTGAGGAAACCCTGCCGGGACAGATGGCGTTGTCTATCCGTCATCCGTTGTATCGGCCTGTTCCTGGGCAGAAGCTTGAAGCTCTGCTCCGTGTTGTTCCTGTACGCAGTTTTGGCAATCCTGGTGGCTGGGATTATGGCTGGTACTGGCAGCGACAGGGCGTTTTTTGGCGGGCATGGCCCGTCGGTAAAGCACCTCTCGTATGGGGAGAATCTCCTGCAGACGTCTTGTGGCAGGTGAAAGCTCAATTGCGTCACACCGTGTCAGAGTTGCTTCCCGGGACACAGGCGGGAGCCATGGTTCTGGCCTTGACCACGGGTGACCGTTCTTTGCTTTCCAATGAGACAATGGAAGCGACACGGAGTGCCGGGCTTGCACATACTTTGGCGTTGTCCGGGCTGCATGTGGGGTTTGTGGCGGCCATGGGATTTGCACTGGCATTGGTTGTGGGCTGGATGTATCCGCCGTTGCTTCTGACCATTCCCCGACCCAAGCTGGCTGTTCTGATGGCGGCACCATTGGTGCTTGGCTATGCATGGCTCGGACAGCCTTCCGCATCCTTGATCCGCGCTGCCACGATGTTTGGATTCTGGGGATTCCTTTTGCTTCAGGGGCGGGGCCGTGTTCTCATGGACGGGCTTTTTTTTGCCGTGTTGACCATTGTGTTCGTTTCACCCATGGCGGTCTTTGATCTCAGCCTGCAAATGTCTGTGGTCGCAGTGGCTGGTATCGGACTCATGTATCCTCATTTTCGGTCACTGTTTTTATCTGGCGGCTCATGGCCTCGGCAACTTGTGTGCTGGGCTGTCGGTGTCATGTGTACGAGTTTGAGCGCGAATATTGCGCTGCTCCCGCTTATATCGTGGTATTTCGGCACATTGTGCCCGAACCTGCTGCTCAACCTGATTTGGCTGCCTGCACTTGGTTTTGTGGTCATGCCGCTGGGGCTGGCGGGGGTACTCATGACGCTTTTCCCATGGACACAAGGTGTTGGCGGCGTCCTGCTCGGCTGGGCAGCGCAGGTTACGGAGTGGATGTTGGCTCTGCTTTCTGCGGTCGATGCTGCTGGATTGACGCCCGTTTTTGCTGTGCTCAGACCTTTGTGGCCGGAAATGCTCGGCTGCGCGCTGTTACTGGTTGTGGTCGTGTCCATTGTTCGAAGTTCACGGCGGGTGCCAGTGGAATTGGCTGCTATCGGATTTGTTCTTCTCATTTCCCCGCATATTTCGGTTATGGTGTCTGATGCCCGTGATGAAGTTCGATTGACCATGGTTGACGTCGGGCTTGGGCAGGCCCTGGTCGTATCGCTTCCCGGCGGACATCGTTGGCTGGTGGACGGCGGAGGTGGATCACGCACGTTCGATCTGGGTGAGGCCGTGGTTGCTCCGGTTTTGACACGTGGCAGACCTCCTCGTCTGGATGGTGTGTTCATGACGCACCCGGACGTGGATCACAGCCATGGTCTGCCGTTTATTCTCGATAGGTTCAATGTCGGAGCGTTCTATACCAACGGCATGATGCCGAGGGGCAGGGCTGGTGAACGGCTGCGGGCGGCATTGTCGCGCCACAATCTTGTTCCATGCTCCCTGATAACCGGGGAAACTGTGCCGCTGATTGAAAACGGCTTTTTTGAAGTGCTGCATCCAGGAAAGGAATTTAAAAGTTCCAAAGCCAATGAAAGATCATTGGTCATGCGGTTAGTCTGGAATGAAAAACCGCTGGCTTTATTGACGGGTGATGTGGAAAAGGCCGGGATCGACGCCCTGTTGAATGATGAAAGCATGATGAGGTCAGAGGTTCTTGTCCTGCCCCACCATGGAAGTCGGAGCAGCTTTGATCCGAGGATGTATGAGGCTGTTAAGTCACAGGTTGTTTTGTGCTCCAATGGCTATCTTAACCGGTATGGATTTCCGGACCCGGATGTGGTGCGTGAGGTTGGAGGTCGGGTGCTGATGACTTCACGTCATGGTCAGGTCGTATGTACCTGGAGTGACTCCGGGCTTGGTGTGGAGTCGTTTTATCCATAGATCTCACTTGCCACGGAATTTTACCTGAGCTACCGTCCATATTTATATGTCAGGCGGTGTGATTTATTGTTGTCGGATTGGGGATGTTCGATAAAACCTGTTGCACTCAACTCGATGGAACAAATGACGGAACTGAATAAGAAATTACTTGCTGCCGTTGAGAAAATGCCTGCATTCCCTCAGAGTGTGAATCAGGTTTTGAAATTAACCGCGGATATCAACTGTTCGCAGAGGGATCTGGTTGAAGTTGTCAAGCGTGATCCGGTATTTACCCTGAAAATATTGAGATTGGTCAACTCTGCCTATTTCGGTTTGTCGCGGGAGATTACCTCGATCAATCAGGCCAGCGTATATCTCGGTCTGAATACTCTGAAAAATATTTCCTTGGGATTGGCTGCTGTAGGGGCAATACCCAAATCCGCCGGTAAACGGATGGATATGGGCGGATTTTGGTTGCATTCCCTGGCCGTGGCTACGGCCACGCGCATGCTCGGGTTGAAGCTCGGTGTGTCGCGTGACGATGCCGCTGATTATTTTGCTGCCGGATTGTTGCATGATGTCGGCAAGGTCGTGTTTGCCTTGTATATGCCTGAAGAATTCGAGGAAGCCACGAACCGTTCTGCTGAACCTGGAGTTTCATTTTATCAGTGTGAAAGGGACGTTATTGGGGCCACCCATGCCGACATCGGTGCTATGCTCGCCCAAAAATGGAATCTTCCTGTGGAGTTGCATGACGCCATCGCGCGACACCATTCCATCGGCTCTGGTGAACCTTCACAGCTTCTCGACTGTCTGTTCGTGGCAAACCAGATCACGAAGAAACTTTCATTCGGTTCTGCCGGAGATTTTGAAGTTGAGCCTTTGCCCGATTCAGTCAAGGAGCGATTTTCCATGGACATGGATGAGCTTGTCGAGGATTTGCCCACTTTGGATGAGGAAGTGGAAAATGCTCGAATATTCATCAAGCTCGGGGAGGCCTGAGCCAATGCGATTTCAATTTTGGGGAACTCGTGGTTCTCTACCTGTGCCGGGAGCAGATACGGTGAAGTATGGGGGCAATACGACCTGTATCGAGGTGCGGTCCGACAATAATGACCTGATTATTCTGGATGCGGGGACCGGCATCAGGACATTGGGAATAGAGTTGTCACAGAGTATGCCGGTCAAGTGTCACCTGTTTGTTTCTCATACCCATTGGGACCATATTCAGGGCATACCTTTTTTTATCCCCATGTTTGTGCAGGGGAATGAACTGACGATTTACGGTCCCCCTGATCCTCTGACCATGACTGGCGTTGAGGCTGTGTTGGCCAAGCAGATGGAATATCCTCATTTTCCGGTTCGCGTGGTCGAGTTGCAGGCGGATATCTCTTACGACACCCTGTCAGACTGTCAGGTCGTTGACCTCGGATTTGCCAGGGTTTCAACATTTCTCATGAATCATCCTGCCATGAACTTTGGGTTTAAGATTGAATGCGACGGGAAGAGTCTTTTCTTTACGGGTGACCATGAGCCGTTGCACAATATCTATCAGCCGGACGATGCCGAATATGAAGAATACGAGCAGGTTGTGCGGGAGCGAAGTCAGGCTGTCATTGATTTTGTCAGTGGCGTCGACGTACTGATAGCCGATTCACAGTATACCGAAGAAGAATACCAGACAAAGCGGGGGTGGGGACACTCAACCTATGAAAGTTCACTTGAACTTGCGCGGGACACTGGCGCGGGAATGACGTATTTGACACATCACGACACCACCCGGACGGATGAACAGTTGGATGCTATTTTTGCTCGAATCAGTGATGAATGGAGTGATTCTGGTGTGGCTTTTGACCTTGCCCGCGAGGGAGAAGTCATACGGATGTAGCGTGAATGGGGCAGGATACCGGGAGTTGCATTTTTCCGGTTAAAGTGACATTAATTTTCAGGTTGCTGTAAGCTATGAGATTGCTCAGGAGGATCTGCATGAAAGCGCTTATCGTGGATGACGATTTTTACAGCCGGAATATGATTCACGAGATTTTACGCCAGGTTGCCCAGTGTGATATTGCCGTCAACGGTGAGGAGGCCATTGAGGCCTTTGGTCGTGGATTGGCTAATGGCGAACCGTATAATCTTATCTGCCTTGATTTGCTCATGCCTGAAATGGATGGGCAGCAGGCTCTTCGTGAAATACGTGCTCTGGAAAAGGAGCATGATGTTGCTCCTCAGAATGAGTCTAAAGTCATTGTTACCACCATGCTTGCGGATGAGAAGGAAACTCACGATGCCTTCTTCCTTGGCGGGGCTACTTCCTATCTGGTCAAACCCATTGATGAGGAAAAGCTTCTCAATGAGATAAAGAGCCTGGGGTTGGTTTAAAGGCTGTTTTATAACGCTAAAAGCCGGGTGCCGTGCGACTGAGACGGCACCCTTTTTTTCTTTTGACGGCATGATTTGAAGTCGAAGCCGTTTTCTAATATATTGATTTTCTTTGCATGATATTTTCTTCCCCGATGATACGGGGTGCTTATATACAGGATATAAAACAATGAGCCAAATACTTGGTGTTAAATTTAATGATTACGGTCAGGTATATTATTTTACCTCTGGCCCTTTCGTGGTCCGTGAAGGACAACACGTTATCGTCAAGACCGATCAGGGCATGGGATTGGGGAAAGTTATTCTGATTCGTCAGGCTCCCAAGGAAGAAGACGACAATGACAGCCATAAGCCCATCTATCGTCTCGCTAATGAAAAAGACATGGAGTCTATAGCCGAGAACGAGGCACTATCCAAGGATGCCTTCAAGTACTGCAGGAAATGTGTTTCCACACATAAACTGGGCATGAAACTAGTCGATGTGGAGGTCTTTTTTGATCGGTCCAAGATGGTTTTCTATTTTACAGCCCCCGGCCGTATTGATTTTCGTGAATTGATCAAGGATCTTGTCCGGGAATATCGGACCCGCATTGAATTGCGGCAGATAGGTGTGCGCCATGAGACCCAGATGCTCGGCGCGATCGGTAACTGCGGTCAGATATGCTGTTGTCGTCGGTTCATGCGAAAGTTTGTTCCTGTGACAATCAAAATGGCCAAGGAACAGAATCTTTTCCTTAATCCGACCAAAATTTCGGGAATATGCGGTCGCCTGCTCTGTTGCCTCAGCTTTGAGCAGGAAGGATATGAGGAGTTTCACCGCATGTGTCCGCGTGTGGGCAAGAAGTACACGACTTCTCTGGGCCAAGTGAAAGTTCTTCGTTCCAATTTCTTCAAGAAAAGTCTTTCTCTGCTTACTGAGAGTTTTGAGGAGCAGGAAGTTTCCATTGACGAATGGAATGAAATAGTTAACAAGCCGCCCAGTGAAGAGGCTATGGGTGAAGCCAAGCCTCGGAACCAGCGAAGCAAGCGCGGTGGCAGGCCGTCCAAGCCTGAGGAGCCCCGTCGTGATGTTTCTCGCGAGAAAGAGCCGTCTGAGGACAAGACAGACGAGGCTCGTGGTCGCAGTACGCTGAAGCGAAGCGACAAAAATGAGAGTGACAAAGGGGATCGTAAGCGGTACCCACGTAAGGAACGTCCCGAGAAGAAAGAGCGGGATGACGCATCGGTTCGTTCTGCCCCCGAAGGAAAGAGCGACTCCCTTTCTGATGATGAAAAATCCAAAAGAGGGCGCAGGCCCAGAAGGCGTAGGCGCAGGCCTTCCAAAAAATAACTGCGTGGCAGGCGGACTCTGTCCGTCACGACAAGGAGAATTGATTTGCAACGTTTTTATATCACCACGCCCATTTATTATGTAAACGCAAAACCTCATCTGGGGCATGCGTATACTACAACTGTGGCCGATTCCCTGAATCGTTTTCACAGACTGATGGGCGAGGAGACCTACTTCCTGACCGGCACTGATGAACATGGCGACAAGATCGTACAGGCCGCGGAAGCAAACGGTCAGAGTCCCAAGGATTATGTTGATACCATCAGCAAACTCTTTGAAGACCTGTGGCCGGACATGAACATTTCCAACGATGATTTTATCCGTACAACGCAACCTCGACATATTGAGGTGGTGCAGGAGATTCTGCAGAAAGTTTTTGACGCTGGAGATATATACTTCGGCGAGTACGGCGGACATTACTGCTTCGGCTGTGAGCGGTTCTACACTGAAAAAGAACTGGTCGACGGTAAATGCCCCGACCACCAGACCGTCCCCGAATACATTGCGGAGAAGAATTACTTCTTCAAGATGTCCAAATACAAAGATTGGTTGATCGACCATATCAACAAACATCCTGACTTTATTCGTCCTGAACGGTATCGGAATGAAGTTATGAGTCTGCTGGAATCCGGTGAGCTAGAGGACCTGTGTATTTCCCGTCCCAAGTCCCGTTTGACGTGGGGTATCGAGCTGCCCTTTGACGACCAGTATGTCACCTATGTCTGGTTTGACGCTCTTATCAATTACCTGGCCGCTCTCGGGTATCCTGAGGGTGACAAGTTCAAGAAATTCTGGCCCGCCGCCAACCATCTGGTGGCAAAAGATATTCTCAAGCCGCATGCCATTTTCTGGCCCACTATGCTCAAGGCCGCAGGTATCGAACCATATCAGCATCTCAACGTGCATGGATACTGGCTGGTGGAAGACACCAAGATGTCCAAATCCATCGGTAACGTGGTGGAACCGCTGGCTATGAAAGACGCATACGGTCTGGACGCCTTCCGGTATTTTCTGCTTCGGGAGATGTCTTTCGGGCAGGATTCAAGCTTCTCTGAAAAAGCCTTGGTGGGACGTCTGAATGCGGATCTCGCCAATGATCTCGGCAATTTGTTCAGCCGGACTCTGGCCATGACCCACAAGTATTTCGGTGGCATTATTCCTCGTCCAGACGTGGAAGATATCGTGGATGCCGAAATAAAGAAACTCGGACAGGAAGCCATGCATTCCTTCCAGAATAACTATTCCGATTTCAAATTCTCTCGTGCTCTTGAAGGGCTGTGGGAACTGGTGCGTGGGCTGAACAAGTATATTGACGCGAGCGCTCCCTGGACCTTGTATAAAGAAAAGAACATGGAGCGACTCTCTACAGTCATTTATGTGCTGTTGGAGAATATGCGTAAGATTGCGGTTCATCTCTGGCCTGTCATGCCTGAAGCTTCCGAGAAAATGCTCAGCCAGCTCGGTATGACGTTTGCCCCGGAAAAGGTCAATCTGCCCAAGGAACTGGATGTCTGGGGACTGCTGGAATCCGGCAATACCGTTGAGAAGACATCGAATCTCTTCCCTCGCGTCGAGATGCCCGAGGCCACTGACGAAAAGGCTGCCCCCAAGGCCAAGAAAGGCAAGAAAGCCGCGAAGCAGGAAGTTGCTGATGTGGAGATTCCGAACATTGAGTTTGAGGACTTCCAGAAGCTCGATTTGCGCGTCGGCACAGTCAAGGAAGTGGAAAAGCACCCTGATGCGGATCGGCTTCTGTTGGTTCGGGTGGACACTGGTGATGCAGAATTACGTCAGGTGGTCGCCGGTATTGCAGACTTCTTTAGCCCTGACGACCTTGTGGGCAGACAGGTGGTCGTTGTTGCCAACCTCAAGCCGCGCAAGCTGAGAAAACAGTTGTCTCAGGGGATGATTCTCGCGGTGAAGACCGAAGACGGCATGCAATTGCTCACCCCCTCGGGCGAAGTCCCGGCAGGGAGCAAAGTCAGCTAGGTCTCATTTGAAAGAATGGATTGAACAGCCCCGGAAGCATGTGCTTCCGGGGCTTTTTTGTTTTTGAGCCGGTCTTGAGAGTCTGTCGGATACGTATTGCCCGATTTTTTGGCAAACTCTTTGCATTTCCACTGGCAGAGTCGCTGAATTGTCAAAAAACAGGCGGCGTGGGGTGGATTATGCGTGTAGAAAAACAGAATACCAGACTGGAAACTCTTGGTGCTCGTTCCGAGAGTTTTTCTCAGTATACTGTGCGTTTTGACGGCGATTGGAACCTGGATTCGCTGGAGCAGGCGGTATGTGATCGCAGACTCATTACGTTGACGTTTCTGGATGCTGCAATGTTCAGGGATCACGCAAAAGTTGTTGCCATGTGTGAGGCTATGCGAGTTCGTGACATACGAATTCTGTGGAGTGCGCGTCTCGATAGAGTGCCTACTGATGGTATGCTCCAAGCCATGCGATTGGCTGGCTGTCAGCAAGTGGATATGATGCTCAATCCGGATGAGGCCGTGGAGGGGCTGTTCTGGGCGCGTCGGTACGGCTTTGATGTCCGTATACGCAATGTGGACGGTACCCCCTATATTGCCGAAAGAATTTCTTACACCGTTGCCGAACGTGAAACCATTGCCGAACGATTGCCCGGTCTGCATGCGACACAGTTTGATTTGGCAGTGGCTTACTATGGTGCACGTCGATACGCTGATGTAATGTTACCTTTGGGAAAGGCCATGACCCTCGGTTTTCCCATGAATGAACTCTGTCTCAATCTTCTCGCCTGCCTGTCCGCAGCGAAGCACTACCCGGATCAGGCCGCCGGGCTGTTGGTCCAAGCCGGGTACGGATTTCCTCATCCGGTGGTTTTCCGCAACCGGGCGTTACTCAAATCATGGTTGGAGAGTGGCGGTGATCTTAAAGGTGTCCGCCTGGAGTTGGAGCCTGCCGGAAGTGCTTCAGCACTTTAAACGTGATTCAGCAACTGGAGTTCCGTTGGTGACGGGTTCAGATAGTACTGCTGGGTCAAGTACGGTTTTTGGTATTTCCTGGCATAGTGGTTCAAGAGCGTCACTGGTATCAGCAATGGGATCATTCCGTTTTGGTATGCTGTGATTGCGGTCTGGAGTTCCTGTTTATCCCCCAAGTCCAATTGTTTCTTAAAGAAGCCCATGGCATGAAAGAGTACGTCGCTGTTCTTTTTAGCCGTGGCCTTGAGGGTCATGGTTTTAAAGAGCAGAGTAGCGTAATTGTTGAACGTCGTATCCGTGTTGGATTGGTTCGCTTGTCCGAGCAAGCTACCCAGTTCTCTATAGCCCCGCAGGTCGTGAGCGCGGATCAACATCTTGTGCCGTGTATGGAAGTCCACCAGATTGCCGATGTTTTTTCCCTTGGAAAGCATTTGGTTCCATCGTTTATATACGAAAACCCGGCGAATGAAGTTCTCGCGGACAATGGGGTTTTGCAGTCGATCCGAAGTCTCGATCGGAAGCAATAATGCGTACTTCATGAGTTTTCTGGCAAAGAATCCGGACCCGAGTCGGGGTGGTTTGCCTGTTGTTGAATATATTTTTGCGTGACGCATGCCACAGGATGGAGACCGGGGTTTGAGGACAAAACCATTGAGGTCTTCTTTTTCCAGTCCGGGAAGGACGCGGTCCGCCCAGTCGGTCATTTTTTGCGTCAGATCATCGCCGGATTCGTAGCCGATGAGTCTGATATTTCCGGCACAGTCGGTTTGGCGCAACTGTTCTCTCGGGATGCCCATGCCGCAGGCTATTTCAGGACATAATGGGATGAATTCAACATGTTTTGCCAGAATCTCAGAGAGATAGCGGTCGCGTTCATGCATTCCGTTCCAGCGAACTTTTTCGCCGATAAGGCAGGCGCTGACACCGATCTTGACGTTTTCCGACATGGTGACCTCCTGTTGGGTGCTGCGGCAGAATAACATCAGCGACTTATTTGAAACAAGGAGAATTCATAAAAGAGTGAAAACGAAAAAAGCCGCCAGAAGGCGGCTTGGTCAGCTTGGATTTACCTCGTCAGTTACGAGGCTTTGGCCCGTGGCCCGGGACAGCAGCTACAGTGTGGTCCTTCGCTTGAGTCATTGTCAACGGCCATTATTTTCCCGGCCAGTCCACAACAGAGTACGACCTCGGAACCGCGTACTCGTACGCGGCAACCTGTCGGCCCACCTGTAAGAATCTCCACAGGACATCCTGGAGTCATGCCCATAGCGAGCATGCGCGCTCGGGCCTGTCTGCCTCCGTCAATTCCAGCTATACGAACAACAGCCCCAGTGGGGTATTGCGTCAAAGGCTTTTGCATTTCAAATATTCCCTCAAAAAATGGTTGAGAGTGAAATTAAGTCTCAACTACGGTTGTGTCAATGGGAGAATATTGTTTTTTGCTACCGGGATTAAAGGGGAAATTAATCATACGATTTCAGGCTGTTTTTAATTAAAAGAGTATTATTTCGTCACTTTTTTCTGACTTTATGCTGAAAAATTATGGTGGAAGCGGGACGTCTGTGATTGAAACGGTATGATTAAGTGTTTTTGGTTCCATATCTTAATTTCTCGCGACTGTGGAAGGTATAAAACCATTGCCATTCGGGGGGTAAGCCTGTAATAAAGTTTGATTGTCCGGCGGGTGGCGGTATTGCCTGATCGGACGGGGAGAGAGCATGACTCCCCGGCTTACTAAAAATGCCGTAACTTCAACTCCTTGGACAAGAATGCCCAGACGTACAGACATCAAGAAAATTATGTTGATCGGGTCCGGCCCGATCGTGATCGGCCAGGCCTGCGAATTCGATTATTCCGGTACTCAGGCGCTCAAAGCGCTCAAGGAGGAAGGATACGAAGTCGTTCTGGTCAATTCCAACCCTGCGTCAATTATGACCGACCCGGAGTTGGCTGATGCTACTTATATCGAGCCGCTTGAGCCCGAGACTGTAGCCAGAATTATTGAAAAAGAGCGTCCCGACGCTCTTTTGCCTACTTTAGGGGGGCAGACCGGGCTGAATACTGCGCTTGCCGTGGCTGAAATGGGCATACTGGACAAATATAACGTCGAGCTCATTGGTGCAGATATTCCGGTTATCAACAAAGCGGAATCCCGAGAAGAATTTCGTGCAGCCATGCAGAACATCGGTCTCGGCATGCCTGAAAGCGGCATCTGCCGTACTATGGCCGATGTGCGTGAGTGGGGTGAAAAAATCCCGTTCCCCATCATTGTTCGCCCAGCCTACACATTGGGCGGTGCCGGTGGCGGCGTGGCCTACAACATGGAAGAGCTTGAGGAAATCTGCTCCAACGGTTTGGCCTTGTCCATGAAGAGCGAGATCATGCTTGAGCGTTCCATCCTCGGCTGGAAGGAATATGAGCTTGAGGTCATGCGGGACAGGAAAGACAACTGCGTCATCATCTGTTCCATTGAGAACCTGGACCCCATGGGTGTACATACCGGTGACTCCGTAACCGTGGCCCCTGCGCAGACGCTTACCGATGACGAATATCAGAAGTTGCGCAACGCATCTCTGGCGGTCATGCGTGAGATCGGCGTGGAGACCGGAGGCAGTAACGTCCAGTTTGCCATCAACCCCGAAGACGGCGAGGTCATCATTATCGAGATGAACCCTCGTGTGTCCCGTTCTTCGGCCCTGGCTTCCAAGGCGACCGGATTCCCTATTGCCAAGATCGCAGCCAAGCTTGCTGTCGGATATACGCTTGACGAAATCCCCAATGATATCACACGCGAAACAATGGCTTCTTTTGAGCCTGCCATTGACTACTGCGTCGTCAAAATTCCCAGATTCACTTTCGAGAAGTTCCCCGGAACCGAGGATTACCTGACCACGGCCATGAAGTCCGTGGGTGAAACCATGGCAATCGGACGGACTTTCAAGGAAGCGTTGCAGAAAGGGTTGCGCTCGTTGGAAACCGGCCATATCGGACTGGGTAAGCGATTTGATACCTGTGATATCGACAAGAATGAAATTTTGCGCCTGCTTAGAAGGCCTAATTCGGAACGCCTGTTCGCTGTGCGCAACGCACTCAGGTGCGGTATGACAGAAGAGGAAGTCTTTGAGGCTACCAACATTGATCCGTGGTTCCTCCGCCAGTTCGTGGATATCTATGAAATGGAGAAAAAACTCATCGAATACGGCAAGCGCGAGGGTGTCTCCAAGGATGCTGATGGCATGAGCGAAATGCTTCGCAGCGCCAAGGAATACGGCTATGCCGACGCGCAGCTTGCCGCTATGTGGCGCACCAGTGAAGACGCAATTCGTGTTCTGCGCAAGGATCTGGATATTATTCCGACCTACTATTTGGTCGATACCTGCGCTGCAGAATTCGAGGCCTACACGCCGTATTATTATTCCACATACGAGACCGGACAGGAAAATGTCCGCGATGACCGAAAGAAGATCGTTATTTTGGGCGGTGGGCCCAACCGTATTGGGCAGGGTATCGAGTTCGACTACTGTTGCTGTCACTCCTCATTCACTCTGAAGGAACTCGGCGTGCAGTCCATTATGGTCAATTCCAACCCGGAAACGGTCTCCACCGATTATGACACCTCGGACAAGCTCTACTTCGAGCCGCTGACCTTTGAGGATGTCATGAACATTATTGAATTTGAGAAGCCTGACGGTGTTATTGTCCAGTTCGGTGGACAGACCCCGCTCAATCTGGCTTTGCGTCTCATGAATGCGGGTGTGCCGCTTATTGGGACCAGCCCGGATGCCATTGACCGCGCCGAAGATCGTGAGAGGTTCAAGCAGTTCCTCAATAAACTGCATTTGAAGCAGCCGCCGAACGGCACGGCCATGTCCATGGTTGAAGCTCGGGAAATAGCCGAAAGTCTGGACTTCCCGCTGGTGCTCCGCCCTTCATATGTTTTGGGTGGCCGTGGTATGGATATTGTCTACACCATGGATGAATTCGATCACTACTTCCGTCATTCTGCCCGTATTTCTCCGGAACATCCGACCCTCATCGACAAGTTTCTGGAATACGCCATCGAGGTGGATGTCGACGCTCTGGCCGACGGCGATGACGTCTACATCGGCGGAGTCATGGAGCACATCGAGGAAGCAGGCATTCACTCTGGTGATTCCGCATCCGTGCTGCCTCCGTACTCCCTGAGCGGCGAGTTGATTCGTGAAATTGAACGGCAGACCATTGCCATGGCCAAAGAGCTTGGCGTTATCGGCCTGATGAATGTGCAGTTCGCCATCAAGGATAACGAAGTTTACATCATCGAAGTCAACCCGCGAGCTTCCCGTACCGTGCCGTTTGTGTCCAAGGCTACGGGTGTTCCGCTTGCCAAGCTTGCAACCCGCATCATGCTTGGTGAAAAACTGAAAGATTTGAATCCCAAGGCAATGCGCAAGAAGGGCCATATCTCCGTCAAGGAATCCGTGTTCCCGTTCAGCCGTTTTCCCAATGTGGACGTGTTGCTTGGACCAGAGATGCGTTCTACTGGCGAAGTCATGGGAATTGATCCGAGTTTCGGTCTTGCCTACATGAAGGCGCAGTTGGCCGCAGGGCAGAAGTTGCCACTGAAAGGAACGGTTTTCATGTCCGTCAATGACTGGGACAAATCCAAGATTGTTCTGGTTGCCCGCGACTTTGAGGCCATGGGTTTCAGGGTGTGCGCCACTGGTGGTACTGCTGATTTTCTGATTGAAAAGGGTGTCAAGGTCGACAAAGTGCATAAGGTGCATGAAGGGCAGCGTCCCCATGTTGTCGATCATATCAAGAACGGCGAATTCGACCTGGTCATCAATACTCCGTCGGGTAAAAAGACCGTGGGTGATGCCAAGATGATTCGTCAGAATACATTGCTGTATGATATCCCGTACACCACCACGGTGTCCGGAGCCAAAGCCATTGCGCAGGCTATTCTTGAAGTAAGAGAAACCGGGCTGAAAGTTCAGAGCCTGCAAAAATATTACGGTTAATCGCCGAATAGGACGAGAGAGTCTTCCATGAAAAAAGAGTATTGCGGTCTTTTCGGAATTTACGGCAACAAGGAAGCCGCCAGAATGACCTACTTCGGTCTCTATGCTCTCCAGCATCGGGGGCAGGAGTCCGCAGGTATTGTCACCTGGGATGGTGAGAAGATCCGCGAACAGAAGGGTATGGGCCTTGTGGCCGATGTGTTCAACGAGCGGCATCTGAGCAAGGAGCTCAAGGGTTCCATCGGCATGGGGCACATCCGTTATTCAACTACCGGCGCATCGCTTATCCGTAATGCGCAGCCGTTTCGTGTCCGTCATGGAGACCTGCAATTGTCGGTGGCGCATAATGGCAACCTTGTGAATACTTTTGAGCTGCGTTCTGAGCTTGAAGCCAGCGGGTCCATTTTTCAGACCACTATGGATACTGAGGTCTTTGCGCACCTGATTATTAAATACCTGCATGAGTCCGACTCTATCGAGGAGGCCATAGGTAAGGCTTGCAACCGGGTGCGGGGCGCGTATTCCATGCTCATTCTTGCCAACGACAAGATGATCGCGATCAAGGATCCCAACAGCTTTCGCCCTCTGGCTCTCGGACGGGTGGGAGATTCCTATGTGTTTGCGTCCGAGACCTGTGCTTTCGATCTTATCGAAGCCGAGTACCTGCGCCCCTTGGAAGCAGGTGAAATGGTGACCATTCACAAGGGCAAGCTTACGTCATTGCGGTTTGCCGAAGAAAGAAAGGCCAGCAAATGTATTTTTGAGCTGATCTACTTTGCTCGCCCCGATTCCTATGTGTTCGGTGACGTTGTTTACGAACGACGCAAGGCCATGGGCGTCATGCTCGCCAAAGAAGCGCCGGTGGATGCTGACATGGTCATGCCGTTCCCGGATTCTGGCAATTATGCAGCTGTCGGGTATTCTCAGGAATCCGGTCTGCCGCTGGAGCTGGCCATGATTCGCAATCATTATGTCGGCCGTACCTTTATTCAACCTTCACAGGATATGCGTGATTTCTCCGTGCGGGTGAAACTCAATCCAGTCAAATCCATGATCAAGGACAAGCGCATTGTCATTGTGGAGGATTCCATTGTTCGCGGAACAACCATCCGTGCCCGTGTCAAGAAGCTGCGGGAGTTGGGCGCAAAAGAGATTCATCTGCGTGTAAGTTGTCCGCCTATCATGCACCCCTGCTTTTACGGCATTGATTTTTCCAGCAAAGGTGAACTGATCGCGGCCAATCATTCGGCAGAAGATATTGCCCGTTTTATGGGTATTGACTCCCTGCATTACCTGACCATTCCCGGTCTGCTTGATTCCGTGACACAGAACGATTGGTGTCTGGCCTGTTTTGATGGTAAATATCCTGTGCCGTTGTCAGATCATATGGGAAAGGACTGCCTTGAGGCAGATCCCGGTATCATTAAAGAGTTCTGCTAGCGGAGCAGGTGTATATGACGTGTAATTCCAAGAGAACCGACTGGCTGAATTTGGCTCGCGAAGTTTTGGATGTCGAAATCCAGGGTTTAACAGCGGTCAAGAGCCAGTTGGGCGAGTCTTTTGTGCAGGCACTCACTGCCATGGCTGAGTGCAAAGGGCGCGTGGTTATTACCGGAGTCGGCAAGTCCGGTCTGGTGGGACGCAAGATCGCGGCCACATTGTCCAGTACCGGGACACCGTCATTTTTTCTGCATCCGGTTGAAGGGGCGCATGGCGACATGGGCATGATCCGCAAGGAGGACGTGGTTATCGCCATGTCCAATTCCGGTGGAACGGATGAAGTGAATACCATTATTCCGGTACTCCGTTCGCTCGGAGCCACAGTTATCGCCATGACATCCAACACTGTGTCTGCCATGGCCCAGCTTTCCGATATAGCCATCAAGGTCAGCGTGCCGCGTGAGGCCTGTGCTCTCGGTTTGGCGCCGACATCTTCCACGACGGCGCAACTGGCTGTCGGCGATGCTCTGGCTGTGTGCCTCATGGAATGGAAATCCTTTGGCAAGGATGATTTCAAGAAGTTTCATCCCGGTGGATCACTGGGACAACGTCTGGCTATCTGTGTGGATCAGCTCATGCACACGAAGGGGCTGCCGCTTGTCCGTGAGCACGTCTCTCTGGCAGCTGCGCTCCAGGTACTCAATGACGGCGGACTTGGCCTTGTGGCCATTGTTGACGCTGCAAACATTCTCAAGGGAGTGTTTTCTGACGGCGATGTTCGGCGTCTTGTCTGCGATAATGCTTTGGATGGGAATCAGACCATCAGCGACGTTATGACCACTTCTCCGCGTCGCGCTGTTGTAGGTGACAGTTCGGCCCATGTACTTGACGTGATGGAGCGCAACGAAATTACCGTGTTGCCTGTTGTATGCGAAGATGACACGCTGGCTGGCATGGTTCATTTGCATGATCTGCTGGGTAAAGGCGAGTTACGGTTTTCAAATGGTCATAACGGAGAAGCCGGATAGTCCGGCGGGTGCGGCCTGTGTCCCAGAATCAGATCGACGACTCGGATGTTTGCAGGCGGTGTTCCTTTCTAGGACCGACGTGTTGCCGTATAGCGACTGGTCAGGAAGAATTTTGTTTTCCTCTTTCACAGATTGAGAAAGAGCGTATTCAAGAGCATGTTCCCTTTACCGGCGGTTTTGTGCTCTCTCCCAATTCCAAGGCGTTTGTCGACTATGTATGTCGCCTGTTTCCGGGAGAAGAGGACGCGGCGCGGGAACTCTTTCCTGAGGGTAAGGAACATTTTCGGTTGGCAGTGGACTCCATGGGAGCCTGCCGTTTTCTCGGCCCGGAAGGGTGCGAGATACCAAAGGAAGCGCGGCCCTATTATTGCCGCCTTTTCCCGTTTTGGATGGCGGGATGTAACGTGACGTTTTTCGATTCTCCTTCCTGCCTGGCTCGACGGGAAGGGAGAACGCTTACACGCATACTTGATCGCCTTGATACTTCAAAGGCAACAGTCAAGGACCTGTATGGGCGATTGCGGCTTGTATGGGGTTTGGCGCCGAGAAAAGGCGCGTGTCGGGTCAACAAAAAGTTCTGATGGATAGGTTCATGAAAGTACTGAAAGTTTTACTGATTATATTCCTTTTATGCATGCTTGCCGGAGTCGGTGGAGCCGTGTGGGTTTACAACTGGGCGGCCAGAGATCTGCCCGGTTTCAAGAATATTACCGATTATAACCCACCGCTGGTAACCACGGTATACGCCAAGGATAATCAAGTCCTCGGGTATTTCTACAAGGAAAAACGATTCCTTGTGACACTGGACCAGATGAGCCCATGGCTGCCCAAGGCGTTCCTGGCTTCCGAGGATGCCAGTTTTTATGAACACGATGGTGTGGACATGACTGCCATAGCGCGTGCTTTTGTGGCGAATCTCAGAGCAGGGCATACACGTCAGGGTGGGTCCACTATTACGCAGCAGATCATCAAGCGACTGTTACTGACTTCTGAGAAGAGCTATAAGCGTAAACTCAAGGAAGCGATTCTTGCCTTCAGGTTGGAAAATTATCTGACCAAGGAAGAAATCCTGACCATTTACCTTAACCATATATTCCTGGGAGCTCATTCCTACGGTGTCGAGGCTGCTTCTAGAACATATTTTGCAAAGCATTCTAATGAATTGACGATCGCACAGGCGGCTATGTTGGCCGGATTACCTCAGGCGCCAACCCGGTATAATCCGTATCGGAATATGCGAGACGCCAGGAAACGTCAGGAATATGTTTTGGGCCAAATGCGTTCGCTTGGATGGATCACGCCGGAACAGTATCAGGAAGCAATGGACGAAGAAATTGAACTCAAGTCCATGCCGGATCCATCCTGGACGACCGGGGCGTACTACCTTGAAGAAGTCCGTCGTTGGCTGATCTCTGAATATGGTGAGGATGCGACCTATAATGGCGGCCTGACCGTAACCACTCCGTGCGATTTGAAACATCAGATGGCAGCGGAAAAGTCTGTCAAACGTGGGTTGATTGATTCTGCAAAGCGTCGCGGTTGGACTGGGCCTATAGGGAGCTTCACTCCTGCTGATATGCCTGGGATTCTTGAAGAAGGACCGCAGGATACTGAAGAGATCATGGACAAGACCCGGTTGATGAAGGCCTTCGTCACCAAGGTTGTCGCTGAAAAGGCTCTAGTAAATTTCGGTGCATTCAAAGGAGAAATTCCGATCAAGGCCATGTGGTGGGTGCGCGAACCGAATATCAAAAAATCTCATGAAGATGTCCCTGATCCGCGGGATGCCCGCAAGGTGCTTAAAAAAGGTGATGTTGTTTGGGTTACGGTTGCTGAAGCACCCAAGCAAGAGGGCGGAATCTGGACTCTCGACCTTGAACGCGAGCCCAGTGTGGAAGGCGCTTTGGTGTCCATTACGCCCGACACTGGCGAAGTGGTTGCTTTGGTGGGCGGATTCGCCTTTGAGAAAAGTCAATTCAATCGGGCAACACAGGCCAAACGTCAGCCAGGTTCTGCGTTTAAACCCATTGTGTATTCCACGGCTCTTGATAACGGTTTTACCCCGTCCACCATGGTACTTGACGCACCAATTGTTTATGCCAATGACGCCGAAGGCAAGTTGTGGCGGCCTCAGAATTTTGAAGGGACGTTTGAAGGACCTGTCATGCTGCGGACGGCTTTGGTCAAATCCAAGAACCTGTGCACTATCCGTGTAGCGCAGAAAATAGGCATCCGTAAAATTATCGAACGGGCCAAGGTTATGGGGCTCGATACCGATTTCCCGCATGATTTGTCGGTGTCCCTCGGCTCCGCCGTGGTGACGCTTATGAACCTGTGCGAAGCGTATACCGCATTTCCGCGTGGCGGCTCCTATGTGAAGCCGCGCACTGTCCTTTCGGTCAAATCCGCCTGGGGCGAAGACTTATATACGTCGGCTCCTGAAATCTCTGATGCTATCAGTCCGCAGACTGCCTTTATTCTGTCCTCCCTGATGAAACAGGTTGTCCAGAACGGTACTGGCTGGCGCGCTCGAGTGCTCAAGCGTCCAGTGGCAGGCAAGACCGGGACTTCCAACAACGAGCAGGATGCCTGGTATATGGGCTTTTCGCCATATCTACTGACCGGCGTCTACGTTGGCTTCGATGAACTGACGCCCATGGGTAAGTGGGAAACCGGTTCGCGTGCGGCCAGTCCTTTGTGGGTTAACTATCGTAAAGTCGTGGAAAATGATTATCCATACGAGGACTTCACCGAACCGCCGGGAATTGTTATGGTCAGAGTAGACGGCATCACGGGCAAGCTTGCTTCGCCGTCTTCGACTAAGGAATTTTTCCTGCCGTTTAAGGTTGGGTCGGAACCCACGGAGATGTCCCGTTCCGGGAGCAGTGGTAGTAACAGTGACGGGCCTGTATCCGACGACGATCTGTTCAAGCAGACCTTCTAGCATAGGGAGCATCCATGGAACTCGAGCTCTATCAAGTAGACGCATTTGCAGAAAGCGTGTTCAGTGGTAATCCGGCGGCGGTCATTCCTCTCTACGAGTGGCTTTCCGATGAATTGATGCAGAATATCGCCATGGAAAATAACCTGTCCGAAACCGCCTTTTTTGTGCGCAAAGGCGAGTATTTCGAACTGCGGTGGTTCACTCCTGAAAAAGAGGTTGATCTGTGCGGTCATGCAACAATGGCGAGCGCGCATGTTTTGTATGAGTACCTTGATTACGAAGATCCCGTTGTAGTTTTTGAAACCAAGAGCGGAAGATTGTTTGTAGACCGTGAAAGCGGATTCTATTCCATGGATTTCCCGGCTTGGCCGTTCCATGAGATACAGGTGACTGAACGTGTGTCCGCAGCCCTTGGGGCGCGTCCTGACAAACTCTATATGGGACAGCGTGATATGATGGCTGTTTTTGAGAGTGAAGAGCAGATTCGTGAACTGGCCCCGGACTTCCGGTTGGTGGCCAAAGTGGACGGGTTATGCCTCATTTGTACGGCACCCGGTTTGGATCATGACTTCGTGTCCCGTTTTTTTACACCGGATATCAGTATCCCTGAAGATCCTGTCACTGGGTCGGCTCATTGCATGTTGGTGCCGTATTGGGCGAAGCGTCTGGGAAAATCGAAGCTGACCGCATACCAGGCTTCGGCCCGTGGCGGTGTCCTGAAGTGCGAACACATGGGCGACCGTATCAAAATATCCGGTCAGGCTGTTACATATATGAAGGGAATGATTGTCCTATAGCTCTTTATTGAAGAACATGAAAAAAGCCTCCAGCTCGATTTCGATCTGGAGGTTTTTTTTTATTTTTTGAACTACAGCAACTTGAGCCGCAGGTTGAATTCGCTGGTTCGTTTGGGACGGGCGACATCTTTGGGCCATTCTTCTTTGATGGTGATGAATGACTTGAATCCGAGACGTTCCAGCTTGCGGAACTCTTTGGTCATGTCAAGTTCCCAACCCGGGTATATCCAGTTATTTTGACCATGTTTGCGAACGAAAGAGACTTCGTGCATGGGACTTTTGATGGTCTCGTTGAACTTGACGGACTCGGCTTCAAAGCGGGCTATACCAAAGGGCCACAGTCCCTTAATGACGAATCCGAGTGAAATGGGCGAGTTCTGCGACAAGATTTCGATATCTTCGTACGGCAGCTCCGGGCTGATGATGGCCGAAGAAAACCCGAGATCCTTGAGCACACCCAGAGCAAGGCGATTGGAGATGTTGCAGAACGGACCGGCTATCAGTGAAGTGTTTTTACGGTCTTCAAAATATCCGGCCTGCCAGGGAGCGTTCAATACAAATTCCCGAGCACCTTTTTTGACGGCTTCCTTGATCAGGGAGCGATATTTTTTGTCTTCATCCGGCCAGATAACCGGCGGCAGCCACCACTGCGCACGGATCACAGAAGATTGCGGTACTTTGCTGATGGTCGATTTCTCTAACCAGAATGCGGTCTTGTCATAGATACGACCGCGAGGTGGCTGGCGGAACAGGTTGATGGCTTCCGCCCGGTTCCGAGTTTTGCTGCGTGCAGCGGCTTTGGGCCACGTCGGCGTGAAGTTGGATTCCTTGGATTCGGGAGCCGGGAAGAGAGCAAGTTCATTATCAAGAGCCTTGATGAGCTTTGTCAGTTCCGGTTCTCGTCTATCAACCAGAAAGACATTCGTGCCGGAGGGCAGTGAAGGGCCTTTCTGCTGTTTGGAAAAGGGAATATCTATACGACCGCGTTTTGGTACGCGGCGGCGAATGGGAATGGTTCTATGACCAGGTTGATCTTCATAGCCTACCCGGATCAGGTCGCCGGGGTTGAGGACTTCACGGGGCTGGAAGAATGCTTTTTTCTGCTCGTACTTGATTTCACCGACGAGCCTGCCAGAACTTGTCTGTTCTCTAGGCTGGACAGGTTGAAACGGTCGTTGCGGCAGGAAAGTGGAGTGGCTTGTCGGTCTGCCGAGTGCTTGGTCGAGCAAGTCTTGAGCCGCTTTCTTGATTGTTGCGTCATTGGGATTATCCCGGAGCATCTGATACGCCTTGACTGTGTAGAAAACGTAATGGGGGCCTTTCTTGCGGCCTTCTATTTTCCAAGCTGCGACGCTAGGCATGGAAAGCAGGGGCTTGGTCAGGACGTCAAGAGAGAGGTCTGTGCAGGAAAAGAGTCTTTCCGGGCGTTGTTTGTCCTGAGTATAGAGACGTCGGCAAGGCTGAACACAGCGGCCGCGCAGACCGGATTTGCCGCCCAGATAACTGGACCAATAGCAACGGCCTGATACACAGTGGCAGAGTGCTCCATGGACGAATATTTCCAGGTCCAGATCTTTCGGGCAGGCTTCGGCCATGAGCTTGACTTCATCAAGGTTGAGCTCGCGGGGTAAGACCACACGGGTTGCGCCGAGCTTTTTGGCAATGGCAAGCCCTGTTGGGTGGCTGATATTCGCCAGAGTGGAAAGGTGGAGTTCCCCAGTAAACCCGGCTTGTTTCGCCAAAGTGAGCATTGCCAGATCCTGCACGATGAGGGCATAAGGCTTGACGGTTCGCTGTAAACGGTCGATAAGCCGCCCTGCAGATTCTGGATCGCCGGGTTTGACCAGCGTATTCATGGCCACATAGGTCTTGGTGCCTCTGTCTCGACCAAGGCTTGCCAGTTGTGCAAGCTCACTGATAGAGAAGTTCTTGGCCTGCATGCGGGCCGAAAAATGTTTCAGACCTACATAAATAGCGTCTGCTCCGGCTGCCACACCGGCGAGGTAGGAGTGTTTGTCCCCAGCGGGGGCCATAATTTCAGGTAAATGTTTTTTACTCATAAGGTATCTCTATGTCATTGAGGAATTGCCGCAATGTGAAGGTATTGGAAGTTTCCCCGGTCGGTCAATCAAAAGCTGCGGGTGAATTCTTCGAGTTGAAGCTTGAATATCCGGATTGGGACGGGTGGAAACCCGGCCAGTTTGTCATGATTCGCCCGGTGGACTGGGAGTTGGATCTGCTCTGGGGCAGACCGTTTTCCATTTGTTCCGCTGACGGTGAATCCGTGACCCTGTTCATTCAGAACGTGGGGCGCGGCACCAGTCGCATCGCCCGACTTCAACCCGGCGACACGGTCGCCATGTGGGGACCGCTTGGCAATTCCTTTGCCATGGAGCCGGAAACACCGACTCTGCTCCTTGCCGGGGGCATCGGCATCGCACCTTTTCGCGGTTATGTCGAGTCTCATCCGCATCCTGAAAATTTGCAACTGTTTTTGGCGCATCGCATGCCGTTGGAGTGCTACCCGTTTGCAACGCTGTCTCATAAAGTGGAAGGCCAATGTATTATTGAAGAAAAGCCTGAAGACCTGGATGCTATTATCAATACAATGAGAAAGCTGATTCAGGAATATGCGGATAAAGGCGGTTTGATCCTGTCGTGCGGTCCAACACCTTTTATGAAAACAGTCCAGCGTTTTGCGAAAGAATTCGGTGCACGCGCTCAGGTCTCACTGGAAAATCGCATGGCGTGTGGCGTCGGAGCCTGTCTCGGCTGCGTGACCAGGGATGGTGAGGGCCATCATGTTCAGGTGTGCACTAAGGGACCAGTGTTCTGGGCCGATAAAGTAGAACTGTAAGGAGCTGGTCAAATGGATATGAATGTTTCTTTCGGCGGGCTTGATCTCAAGAATCCTGTCATGACCGCTTCCGGCACATTTGGCTTTGGTTTGGAATTTGCGCCCTACGGCGATTTGGAGAAGCTCGGAGGCATCGTTGCCAAGGGATTGTCGCTCAAGCCGCGTGAGGGCAATCCCATGCCCCGTATCGCCGAGACTCCGTGCGGCATGCTCAACGCTATTGGTATTCAGAATCCAGGAGTGGAGGCTTTTGTCACCAAGACTCTGCCTGCATTGGCTGGAAAAGACGTTGCCATTGTTGCCAACCTGTATGCCTGTGACGCCGAGGAATTCGGTGAATTGGCGGGTGTACTTGCCGGTGAAGACGGTATTGCGGCTCTGGAGGTCAATGTCTCCTGCCCCAACGTCAAGGAAGGCGGCATTGCCTTTGGTCAAGACCCGGCTCAGATCGGCAGGGTGACCGAAGCCGTGAAGAAACATGCAGGCAATAAGCATGTCATGGTCAAACTGTCGCCCAATGTGACGGACATCGTGGTATGCGCACGGGCAGCAGTCGAGGGTGGGGCGGACTCCTTGTCGTTGATTAATACACTCTCCGGCATGGCGGTGGACATCAGGAATCGCAAACCTCGAATAGCTAATGTTATCGCCGGTCTTTCAGGACCTGCAATCAAACCGGTCGCACTGCGTTGTGTGCATCAGGTCGTGCAGGCAGTAGATATCCCGGTGGTCGGAATGGGAGGTATTGCTTCCGCCGAAGACGCCTTGGAATTCATCTTAGTTGGAGCCCATGCAGTTCAGGTAGGCACAGCCAATTTCCTGCGTCCTGATTTTGCTTTTTCCCTGGCGGAAGAGATGAAAACACTGCTTGAGGAGCTTGGTGTGGAAAGTCTGGAGTCCTTTAGAGGAAGTTTACAATTGCCTTTGTAAAAAAAGAGGGCATTTTTTGCTTGCCAAGGCACATCATATTGGGTAGTTACTGCCTCTCAACGCGGAGAGGTGTCCGAGTCCGGCTTAAGGAGCACGCCTGGAAAGCGTGTGCAGGGGAAACTCTGCCGGAGGTTCAAATCCTCTCCTCTCCGCCAGAAAATCAAAGGCTTACAGCAAACGCTGTAAGCCTTTTTTCTATGCTATTTAGGGTTTGTGCATCCCACTTGAGCATCCTTTTTCCATTTTTTCCGTCTAGGTCCATTATCTCTATTGTGCGGTCGCACTCAGGGATATCGCTGACTCTATCCAGAGCAGAGAAGACTTTCTCCTTTTTGCTTTGACGAGATTGGACTGGGCGCGTAATCCATAGTAAAGCTCACAGAGATATCTGTGTGTAATGTGAGGGAAAATAATCGACCAAAAAACTCAACTGTTATAGAGATATGTCAAGAAGGTGGAATTAGAGGTTCAGTTTCATATGGAAGCTTTACCCGGTTGAGACTGCCGGGGTAGTGTTAATCAGAGTATATTTCTGTCCAGTGTGGCGGTCGGCGATATAAAGGTTGCAACGTGAAGTTTATAACCAAGCAGAGACATCGGGGAAATAGATCCCTTGTACAACATTTGACTGTAAGCCTTGTTTGCGTCCTTGCGACCTCGGCCATTGCCATTTCATCCATCATCTTCTTTGTCCTGTACGAAAAAGCGGAGACTCAGTTTGAGCAGAGAGCAAATGAGGCTCTCACCCATCTCTCCAATAGTCTTGAATCATACCTTTGGCATATGGAAGAAGAGTCAGTTGTCAGTTTGTGCGACGCTTTTTCCAAAATAGATATTGTCGTTTACATCAATGTCGTCGATCACCGGGGCAACGAAATATATACCTTTGGCGAGATTGAAGACGGGGTCACTATCGTCAAGGGGAAAAGTGTCAGCTATGAGGATGTCGAGGTTGGGTATATTCAACTTGGGCTGACTCCTCTTGTTTTTGAGGACAAGGTTTTTGAAACAACCTGGATCAGTTTGCTCTCCTTGTTCACTGTTTCAATAGTTCTCGGTGTGTTTACCAAAATGGTGCTGAACAAGAATCTTCGAACACCATTGGGGCAACTCATTTCCAGAATCGAAAGTATTTCGGCTGGTGAATACGCCGAGCAGGAAGAAGAGGGTAACCTTCTTGAAATGCGTACCATCCTCTCAAAATTTAATGAAATGGCTGGGAAGGTCAGGTCGCGTGAAGAACAGTTGCGGCTGAGTGAAGAAAAGTACAGGCGGCTTTTTGAAACGACGACGGAAGGTATCATTGTTGTCGATAAGGATAGCCGGTTGACCATGGTTAACAAGGTCCTGGCCGACATGCTTGGTTATGCTGAAGAAGAATTAGTCGGTGTACCCATTGTCGAGTTGATTCATCCTGATGATATGGAGCATCATAAGCTTGAGATGGAACGCCGGAGTCAGGGATCGTCTTCGCAATTTGAGCGGCGATTTATTCATAAGGATGGTCACATTGTTTGGACTATAGTCTCTTCAAGCCCCGTGGATGGAATCCAGGGCATATATGAAGGGGCATTCGGAATGATTACAGACATTTCTGATTTGCGAAGGGCCCAGGCTGAACTTAAGATCGCATATGATGAAATGGAGCAACGCGTCATCCAGCGGACGGATGAATTGAATAAGACAAACAGGCTTTTGACGTCTGAAATCCATATCCGCAAACAGACAGAAAAGGCTATTATTGACGCCAAGGAAGCGGCTGAAGAGGCGACGAGGGCCAAAAGTGAGTTCCTCGCCAATATGAGTCACGAAATCCGGACTCCCATGAATGCCATCATCGGCATGACGCATTTGACCAAAATGACGAATCTGTCCGCCACCCAGAAAGACTATCTGAACAAGATAGATATTTCAGCCAAGTCATTACTTGGGATTATCAACGATGTGCTGGATATGTCCAAGATCGAAGCCGGTATGCTCAGTATCGAATCTGTCGGTTTTTCCATCGATCAGGTCCTGGAACAGCTGACTACCATCGTCTCGCCGCGAGCTAACGAAAAGAAACTCGAATTTCTCATCAACGTGGATAAGGATGTCCCCAACGCTATCGTGGGAGATTCCATGCGTTTGTCACAGATTCTTATCAATCTGTGTAACAATGCCGTAAAATTTACGGATAAAGGCTCAGTGGTCGTGTCCATTGTGCCGGTGGAACTGGATGAGGATCAGGCAAAATTACGGTTTACGGTCAAAGATGACGGCATAGGCATCGACCCAAGTCAGATTGATGAACTCTTTCAGCCTTTTACACAGGCGGATGCCTCAACTACCCGCAAGTATGGCGGGACCGGATTGGGACTCAACCTGTGCAACCAATTGGTCAGTTTGATGGGTGGAGAGATCGGGGTGGAAAGTGCCCCGGGTAAAGGCAGTCTTTTTTGGTTTGAAATTTTGTTTCCGATCTATCGCAGGAAGACCGAACAAGCCCTGCTTCCAGGCGAACTTCAAGGCCTGCGTGCTTTGGTTGTGGATGACAATGAGACCTCTCGGATTATTCTCAAAGGCATGTTGGAACAGATGGGATTGCGGGTTTTCCTCGCCCGTTCTGGTGATGAAGCCATTGAAATGGTCCGCAATACACCGAAGGAAGAGGATTTCGATCTTTTGGTTATTGATTGGCGAATGCCGGGTAAGGATGGCATTCAGACTGCCGGAGCCATTTTGTCGGATGAGTCCATAATTCCCAAGCCGCCGATGTTTATGGTTTCTGCATATGGCAACGCGTCGTTAGTGAAAAAAGCGAATGAAATGGGGTTCAAGGGGTTACTTTTCAAGCCAGTGAATCAATCCTTCCTTTTTAATCTCGTTGTTGAAACGCTTGGCAAGGGGATGGTGACGACCAGTGACCCCGTCGTGCGGGAAGAGGTGACAAGCAATCTTGGCGGGACCAGAATACTACTTGTTGAAGATAATGAAATAAACCGTCAGGTTGCTTTGGAAATTCTGTCATCCGCAAAAATCAAGGTGTTTGAAGCTGTTAATGGGCAAGCTGCTCTGGACTTTCTCGACAAAACTCCTGTGGACTTGGTCCTCATGGATGTTCAGATGCCGATTATGGATGGATATGAAGCGACTCGTCGACTCCGTGAACAGGAACGATTCAAAGACCTTCCGATTATAGCCATGACGGCTCACGCCATGGTCGAGGATATTGAAAGAAGTAGAGCTGTGGGTATGAACGGGCATGTGGCCAAGCCTTTTGATCCTGAGGATCTCTTCAAGGTGCTTGCCCAGTGGATCGGACAGGTGTCTGAAGGACAACCTCTTTCTTTGACCTCAGCGGAAGCCTCTATAGCCGATGATTCCCTGCCGGCATCAATGGTTGGCATTGATGTTCAGCTTGGATTACGGCGTGCGAGAGGAAATAGGGAATTGTATAAGAATCTTCTTCTGCTGCTTGATGAAAAGTATGCTGATGCTGCTCGTGAAATTGAACAGGCTAGGTTGGATGGGCGACTTGAGGACGCTGTAGGGCTTGCCCATTCTGTCAAAGGGACATCTGGGATGCTCGGGGCCATGGAGTTGTTTGATTCGGCCAGTGAGCTGGAACATGCCTTGGATGCCGCTACTGATGATGTGCAGGAGAAGTTGCAGCGATTTGCGCGCGACTTGTCGGTCGTAATACAAAGTATTGCTGTAATCAAAGAAGTTGCATGTACGAAGACTGTCCTTAAACAAACGGGCGAGGCGGCTGATTCGGCTGATCTGTTGGCGTCGCTGGATGCCTTGAAGGAACCGTTATCTTCCGGGGCTCCCGTGGCGTGTCGTAAAAAGGCAAAGGAAATTCAGGATCTCGTATGGCCAGAAGAGCTCCATGATGATGTCGCTCGAGTTTTGAAGCTTGTTGCTGAATATGATTTCAAGAAGGCTCTGGTGCTGGTCAGTGAAGTGGAGCAGCGCATCGTGTGATTGCGTGGTAGGGGTTGCGCATAAAAAAAGGCGCGTTCCTTGTAGAACGCGCCTTTGAGTGGAAACCGGATACCCGGCAGCAACCAATACCGCTGCTTCCTTTCGGACCTGACGGAGTTCTCAGCGCAGCCGCCACCCGGCTTCCCTCATTCGGGAATGCGTTACTTACAGCGTTCCTGCTGGTTCGTCAACTCTTCACAGTCGTCTTATCCTCATATAGTTACATTCACCTACGCGAATGGCAGTTTGCTGCAACCTGCTTCACTTTTCTGTATTAAGGATAGGGTGTCTGTTCATGAAACTCGAAGTCGTACCCATATATATTGAAAAATATTTTATTCTCATCACGGTTCTTTTGTCAGGATTGGCTCTGATGTATCCTCCCTCTTTCACTTGGATCAAACCGCACATCCCTCTTGGCTTGGGTGTCATTATGTTCGGCATGGGATTGACGTTAGACTTTGAGGACTTTCGCGATATTTTGCGTAAATGGCATGTGGTGGGACTCGGTGTCCTCATACAGTATTTACTCATGCCTCTGCTTGCCGTGGGTATTTCATATGCTCTCAATCTGCCCCCTGAGGCGATCATCGGTATGGTCGTAGTGGGGGCATGCCCCGGTGGAACTGCTTCCAACGTCATTGCCTATCTGGCCCGCGCCAATGTGCCGTTATCTGTTACCCTGACGCTGGCTTCTACCTGTCTGGCTCCATTGCTTACTCCAGCCATTATTTATCTGTTGCTTGAAAAACAGGTGGAAATTGATTTCTGGTCGATGGTCCAATCCGTTTTCTGGATAGTCGTGTTTCCTATGCTGGACGGGCTCATCCTGCGCCGTCTTTTCCGCAAGCAGTTGGAGCCGCTTCTGCGATATTTCCCCTCCTTGTCCATCATGGTTATAGCACTGCTTATCGCCTGCATCATTGGCCTGAACCAGAAAACACTGCTGGCCTTTCCGGCTCTCGTACTCTTGGCTGTTATCATGCACAACGGTATCGGCCTCGTTGCCGGGTATGGGCTGGCCAGATTGGCGCGATGTTCCAAGCGAGATGCCAGAACTATCGCCATTGAGGTCGGAATGCAGAATTCCGGCCTCGGCGTGGCTCTAGCCGTCAAGCATTTTGGGGCGATAAGCGCATTGCCAGGCGCCTTGTTCAGCCTATGGCATAATCTTACAGGGGTGGGCCTTGCGCGTCGTTGGAAAAACGCTTCCGATTCAGAGTAAACCTCTTTCATTCATTGCCAATTGGTGGAGTGTGGTCTTGACAAGTGTTACACATTTGGTATTAGTAGCATTGATCGATTATTAAAATTTAACTGGTATCCAAGAAACAGGTAAGGAATGATGATGAGTCTACAGAGAATCGTATTGGCGTTGGTCTGCGTATTTTGGGCAACAACAGCATCCGCCCACTTTGGCATGTTGATTCCTGACACGGATGAAACTACACAGGAAAAACGGAATGTGGAGTTGACACTGTCCTTTTCCCATCCCTTTGAAATGGTGGGTATGGAGCTGGAGAAACCGGCCGAATTTTTTGTTGTCGTTGATGATGGTGAACGCATGGATTTGTTGCCTACGCTCAAGGAAACCCGTGTAATGGATCATACGGCCTGGAAGACTTCCTATACGCCGAAAGCTCCTGGGATGTATACGTTTGTTCTTGATCCGGTTCCGTACAAGGAAGATGCTGAGAATAATTATATCCGCCACATAACCAAGGTCGTGGTTGACGGTTTTGGTGAAGGTGAGGAATGGAATCGGCCGATAGGTTTGGAAACTGAAATTGTGCCTTTGACTCGTCCCTTCGGTAACTATGCCGGCAATGTTTTTCAGGGAATTGTCATGTATAAAGGCAAGCCTGCTCCGTATACCCGCGTTGAAGTCGAATTTTATAATGAAGACGGCAAGCGCACCGCGCCCAACGAGCGTATGGTAACGCAGGAAGTCCTTGCCGACTCCAATGGTGTCTTCACCTTTGCCTGTCCATGGCAGGGATGGTGGGGGTTTGCTGGTTTGACCACTGCAGTTGAACCGTACAAAGGTCGCGAGCTTGAGCTCGGCGCCGTTATTTGGGTCAACATGAAATAATACCAAAACAAAGGGCAGCTACAGAAGCTGTCCTTTATTTTGTGACGTATGCGGGTGCCTTGCAGCACGCATCCTGTTCAGGATGGGTGTGATGAATTCATCTGGGAATGCTCCGCACACAGCTCCGAAATATGCTCCACAGATGGAGCCAATCACCAGATTGGCTCCATCTGTGCTGGCTGCCACTTGAAAGAGTGTTCCTACCATCGCGCCAAAGAATGCTCCCATTGTCCATCCGTCATTATTGACGCCTCGATACGGCTTCATGCCTCGCCATGTCCTGAAGAGATCCTTGAGGAAAAAGCCGGTAAATCCTCCCAGAAAGGCCCCGACGAGGGTCAGCATCATCCCAGGGAAAACTGTGTGCAGTGTCAATTCTCTATACTGCATGGAACCTTCGATAATGCCAGCCAGTCCACCGATAGCCAAAGTGCTGTGAAAGCTTTTTTCCTTGATGTCCATTGTGGGAATCAGATGATGCATGGCTGCTCCATGGGGAAAATGTTTCCCTAATAGGTTTTCTTATGAAGACTGCTAAAACTGTGCCGATCAAAAATGACTCTATCCTACAACAAAATTATCAAACAAGTGTTTGAAATTGCTTTAATGTTTTACATTTTTTTTTGTGTCGGTTAAGAGGTGAGAGTTTGTGCAAAATAATTAATTCAGTGTTTCCGGGGCGAAAATCAGGACGCCACATCTGGGAGGGTGCCGGGCTCATTGAACAAGACCGCTGCCGATTGAATCGGCAGAATCCAAGGGGGAAGGATGAAACGTGCATCCGCCATTTTTTTCTGTAGCTTAATCATCTGTCTTTTAGCGTCCGCCGTCACCGTACAGGCGGGCGGGTTTGCTCTGTATGAGTGGGGCAACCGTGCATTGGGTATGGGTACTGCCAACTATGCCACTGGGAATGATGCTTCTGTTATTGCTTATAACCCGTCCCTGATGACCAAATTGAAAGGGACTAATGTGTATGGTGGCGTCGCAGTCATTAACCCGATGTCGGATGTGTATATTGATGGCGTTAAGAACACCACTCGTTCAGTGAATCACGCTGTCCCTCATGCCTACATAACTCATCAGGTGAATGACGATCTGTTTGTTGGTCTGGGTGAGTACACCCGGTTCGGTCTTGGTACCAAGTATGCCGATGGTTGGGTTGGTGCCAATCTGCTTCAGGAGGCAATGCTCGAGACATTCTCTTTTACTCCTTCAGTTGCATATAAAGTGACTGACGATTTCGCGATTTCAGGAAGCGTGGAGTATATCAAGGGTGGCTTCATGATCAAGAAACAGGTTGCGCTGCTTGCTGGTCCGGATGAACTCAAGGTTGACGTTGATTCATCCGCTCTCGCTTTCAACCTGTCCATGGTTTATGATTTTACGGATGATTTGAACATCGGTTTTATTTATCGGTCCCCTGTGCACTTTGTCGGTAAGGGCAAGGCCACGTATAATAATCCGGGAATTCCTCTCAACTCTTCCGGTAACGCAACACTGACCGCAGATTTTCCCGCCAGTTATACTGTTGGATTGGGGTATAGTCCCATGGAAAATCTGACATTGGAATTTGATGTCGTGTATACTCAGTGGGAGCAGTTCGATCGAATCGAATTTGATTTTGACGGCTTTGCTCTTCCCGATACCGTGGAAGAATTTAACTATAAGAGCACTTGGCGCTTCCAACTCGGTGCAGAGTACTTGGTCTCCGATGCTTTGGCACTGCGTGCCGGGTATGTTTACGACCAGACTCCGATCCGCCATGAGTATACTTCTCCGTTGCTGCCTGCGAACGATCGACAGATGTTTACTCTTGGTGCAGGCTACTCAATTAATGATATAACTTTCGACTTGGCTGGTATGTATATCATAACCAAAGAACGTACCGGGTTGACCATGAATGACGGTGTGGCTGATCACGCAGTGGAATTCAAGAACGGTCGTACCTGGGGTGCAGGTCTCTCCATAGGGTATGCTTTCTAAGCAGATCTCATTGATGATATTCAGGCCCCTGCTTCGGCAGGGGCCTTTTTATTTCGTTGACACTCTCGGCAAGTATGGTTGAATCTGACGGTCGAGGAACAGCATGATTACACTGAACACACTCTCTTTTGCTTATCCATCCGGTGGTGACGTCTTGTCTGGTTTGTCCATGAATATCCCAAAAGGGACGCTCTTGGGATTAGTCGGTGCCAATGGAAGCGGGAAATCCACACTTCTGTCGCTTATGGCCGGGTTGTACGCCCCAACGGGAGGCTCTCTGGTTGTGGCAGATCGTCTTAGCCCCGGTTCAGAGAAATCCATTCGAGCCATATGCCGTTTGGTGATGCAGGATGCTGATCTGCAAATTCTTGGTGGTACTGTGGAAGAAGATATGCTCATGGGCGTGAAGCGTAATGAAGCGACTCTTGTACGGGCCAGAAAAATGGCTGAAAGATTCAACCTGCTTTCAGCCTGGGATCGCCCTGTGCAAATTTTGTCCTGGGGTATGAAGCGCAAGCTCTGTCTGGCGGCAGCGTTATTGGATGAACCAAAAGTGTTATTGTTGGACGAACCCTTCAGTGGCCTAGATTATCCAGGAGTGCGGGAGATGCGTTCTATCATTCGAGAAAACCGGCAGGCGGGGCTGACGCAGGTTGTGTCTTCCCACGATCTGGAGAGTTTTATTGATTTGGTGGACGGGGTGGCTCTTCTCGACAGCGGAAAGCTCATTGTAATCGGTCCTCCTGCATCCGTTTTGGACACAGTTCGTGAACATGGGGTTCGTCCTCCGCGTTCCTGGTCTGTTGATCGTGTTATTGGCTCGTGGGATGAGGTGAACGGATGATATCCGGTACAGCCGCATTCCTCCGAGGGCTTGACCCTCGTCTGAAGTTGGCGGTCGCACTTGTGCTTGGCCCCTGCCTATGGAAAGTCGATGTCATTGCGGTCACTGTATGCATATTTGTTTTGCTTTCCATTGTCTGGCCTCTTGCCGCGGGACAACCTGTCGGATTCAAGATGATTCGCAGCCTGCTGGTTTTCGTCCTGTTCTGGATGGCCGTCAAGATGGTACTTGATGCCGCGTCAGAAGTGCCTCTTGAGTTTATCATAATGGACGGTATTCAACTGGGGGCACGTCTTGTCGCGTTACTTCTCCTCGGTCTTGGGCTGGCTCTGTCAACATCGGCTCGTTCGCTCGGATTGGCTGTGTCATGGGGGCTGCGCCCGTTGATAGGTAAGGAACGTGCCTGGCGAGCGGCCCTGTCACTTGCTTTGATGATCCACTTCCTGCCAATTTGTCTGGAGACACTTGCCAGAGTCAAGGAGGTGGCCTCTCGCCGCTGTCTCGGTTTTGGAGTAGGTGTTCGAATGCGTATAGTCCCGCTAGCCTTGGTGCGTAATCTTAGCCAGAAGACCTGGAACCAGACCCTGGCCGTGGCCTGTCGCGGCCTGGATTCTTCCACCGCATGGGAACCTGATTTTTCCTGGTGCGTTCAGGATGGCGTGACCGCCATTCTTTCCATGACAGCAATTGGTGTCATGTTTCTTATCTGATCCAGTATATCCCCAATATTGACGCCGTCCATATTCCTGCCGTAGAGTCTGTTCAATCGGAAAAGTCCCTAATTGACACTGTTTTGCAGGGAGAGAACAGACATGGCACAGATAAAAATGATGACCGTAGACATGGCTCGATCGTTTATGAACACCCACAAGCCTGATTCCTATACGCTTCTGGATGTTCGGCAGGCATGGGAATATGAGGATGAGCATATTCCGGGTGCGCGCCTTATTCCATTGGTCGAACTTCCTGATCGTTTAGATGAAATTGACAGTATCAAGCCTATACTTGCTTACTGCCGATCCGGTGGTCGGAGTATGGCTGCTTCTGTATTGCTTGAAGGTGATGGCTTTCCCGATATTAGTAATATTGTGGGGGGGATGAGCAGTTGGAATGGCGAGACTGCATTCGGCCCCATGGAACTCGGTATGATTGAGTTTACGGGGACAGAGACTCCGTTGGAGATGGTTCTCAAGGCGTATGCCATGGAGAGCAATTTGCAACAATTTTATGTGGAGCGGGCTGATATGGCGGAAACTCTGGAGCGAATAGAGTTATTCATGGAGCTTGCTGAACTGGAAGATCGTCACAAGGATACCCTGTTCACTCTCTACTGTCGCCTTTCAGGTCAGGAAATGGATCGTAGCGTATTTGAGAGTACTGCTTTTGAGGCAAAAGGTTTGGCAGCGGAAGGGGGTGTTGAAATACGAGATTTTCTTGAGCAGCACCCGGCGGCCTTTGATGACGAGGAAGGAATCCTGCAATTGGCGACAATGGTTGAGGCGCAAGCATTGGATTACTACCAGCGGTGTTCGAGGCGTGTGGATAACAAGGAAACAGAAGCTGTTTTACAAACCCTTGCTCGGGAAGAAAAGGCACATTTGAAGTTGTTGGGGCGGCATATGGACAAGCGGGAACCATAATTTTCTGTCACCATGTTTGTGGGCGGACATGATCGCTTTGGACATTCGTTTCTGTTTGTCCTGTCCAGAATAGCGCCTCCATGTCAGGTGTGAATGCCTATCTATTGGGCGGAACATGATGCAGTGGGAAAAAAAGAGATAGATATGTTTACGAGTGAATGCCTGCTCGTCCTGCATTGGGTTGCAAGTATCGTTTAGTCCTTAATTCAAGGATGATGTGTGTTTTATCGGAGGCTGTTTTTTGGGAGGTTGTCCAAGACGGAGATTTGGAAATACGATGCCTATGAGAATCAAGGCGATACCGCCAATTTGTAATAAGACAATATTTTCTCCCAGAAAAGCGGCTGCCGCGGCCAGGGTTACAACGGGTTCGACAGATGAAAATATGCTGGTATAGGCACAGCCGATTTTTTCAATGGCCTGATAGAGAAGGGCAACAGCCAGGATGCCTGGAAACAGCCCCAGAGCAAGGCTGATTAGTACTTGTGTGCCAGAAAGGTGGAACCATGCGGAAACGTCACCGGAGATGGTGAACGCTATGGCGGCAAAGAGTATAGCATAAAACGTTGCGGTCAATGGTTTCAAGTCCTTGAGAAGTACCTGAGTCAGAATCAGGTACGCAGAAAATATAGCCATGGATCCGAATGCGTATGCAAGGCCAACGGGGTCTACCTCTCGCAGAAAGGCGTCAAAGAAGACAAGACAACAGCCAGACATGACCATAGCGAGTGAAATAATAATGATGCTGTTCAGGCGTGTTTTGAAGAGTAACGCTGACGCGAGAGTGACCACTACGGGATACCCATAGAGGATCAGCGAGGTTGTTGATGCCGGAATGGTCGCTAATGCCTGAACAAAACAGGTTGTCTGCCCCCAGTACACAACTGTCCCCAGAAAAGCGCATTTGCCGAGATTGAGTAGTGATATTCGGAATAGTGATCGGTCTTTGATCAGCATGAATATGAACAGAAAAAAAGCTGCGTAAGAAAAACGGTACTGCATCATGACCGCACCATCCATGCCTGTCGCGTATCCGAATTTGACAAGAATAGGCAAGGAAGCGAACGCTGTGGCGGAAATTAGCGCATAAATGAGACCTTGTATCATAATGTTATGCTTTGGACATATAGGCCATGTATTCCTGATTGCCTTTGGGGCCGAGGATTTTTGATGGTACTACACCTTTGATAATCAAGCCGAGTTCGTTTTTGCAGAACCCTGTCACCATATCTACAGTTTCCTGACGTACTGTTTCATTGCGGACGACGCCTTTGTCTGTCTGGCCCGGGCCGACTTCGAATTGCGGTTTGATGAGCACGACCAATTCGCCACCGGTTTTTAGGAATTGACAGCAAGCCGGAAGAATTTTCGTGAGGGAAATAAAGGAAACATCGGCTACAACAACATCCACTGGTTCCGGGATAAGATCCGGCTCGGCATGTCGGACGTTCGTGCGTTCCATGTTGATTACACGTTCGTCCTGCCTGAGCTTTTCGTGCAATTGACCGTAACCCACATCAATGGCGTAGACTCTAGTTGCTCCATATTGGAGCATGCAGTCAGTAAAACCGCCGGTCGAAGCGCCTGCATCAAGGGCGACCTTGTCTGTGAAGTCAATGGAAAACTCTTCGATGGCAGTGAGGAGCTTGTACGCGCCACGTGAGACGAAGCGGGAATCGTCCGGGACAACAAATTCCGTGTCCGGGAAGAACTGCTGTCCGGGTTTGCCTACAGGGATTTTTTGCCCTCGGTCCATATAATGGACTTTCCCGGCCATGATAAGCCGTTTGGCTTTTTCCCGGCTTTCTACCGCGCCCGATGCGGCGAGCAGATGATCTGCCCGTTGTTTTTTTGCCACCATCGCGTCGACTACTTCTTTTCCAAACCGAGTTTTGCCACGACCTTGTCCGCAGTGTTGCGAGTATATTCCTCGGGAGAAAGAGCTTCCTTTTCCTCTGGGGAAATGACTAGTTCCGGCGTGTTTGCCAAAGTCATGTCGGGCGTGATTTCAAACTCCGGCGGGAAGCTGTTGTCAAAATACATATTCTGGAAATCCACGAACTTGAGCTGGTGAGCTGTAGAGTCAAGAATGCAGAGTTCCTCAGGTGTCACCAATCCCAGTTCCAGAGCTCGTTTGGCTCCGGCAAAGGATTCGCCACCCTGAGTACAAGCGATGTGTCCGTGCATATTGGCCTGAATCATGGAATCCATGATCTGCTGCTCTGTGACCTGAAGAACTTGGAAGGAACCTTTGCCGCCGATGGCTTCGAATTTTTCCGCGAAATATCTTACGCGGGGGAAAGATACCGGGTTACCGATCATGGCGGCCTGAGCCACGGAGGCAGCGACAGTAACAGGCTCGTACTGACGTTCTTTGGGGTCGTTCACTGCATAGTAGCGATAGACCGGGTCGGCATGGTGGGATTGCACACCAAAAATGCGCGGTAGATTGGTGATGATTTCCAATTCATAGAGCTTGAGGAAACCGGCCATGATAGCGGTGATGTTGCCTGCATTGCCGATAGGGACGAAGATGCATTTGCCTTTCATGTCCCAGTCGAACCACTGGGCGCATTCGAACGCGTAGGACTCCTGTCCGAGAATACGCCAGGCATTCTTGGAGTTGAGCAGCGCTACTCGGTAGTTGTCGGCCAGATGTTCGACTACCTTCATGCAGTCGTCGAAAACGCCGGGAACTTCCAGTACGACCGCACCGGAGCCAAGCGGCTGTGCAAGCTGTGCCGGTGTGACCTTGCCATGCGGCAGGATGACCACCGATTTGATGGCACCCCCGACATAGGATGCATACAGGGCCGCCGCTGCCGAGGTGTCACCTGTGGAGGCGCAGACCGTGAGAATCTGGTCCCAGTCATTTTGGCGGATGAGCGAGCGGAGATAGGAAAAACCACAGGCCATGCCGCGATCCTTGAAGGAGGCGGATGGATTCTGACCATCGTTTTTGTAGGCTGTGGTCAGGCCGGTGGTTTGGTTCAGAGTCGGACTGGATTCAACAACCGGGGTATTGCCTTCGCCGAGGTAGACGATGTCCTCCTCTTCGAGTACCGGTGCCATGAGTTCGTAGAAACGGAAAATACCGCGCAGGGCTGTCTTCTTGGAAGCCGCACGACTGTCGAAAATCTCACGCCACTGTTCTCCGGAAGTTTTTTTCAGCTCATCGAAAAGCAGGTTGTCGAGCAGAAAAACGCCACCGCATTCGGGGCATGTATAGTGTAGCTCGTCAGTGGGGAATCGCTTGCCGCAGCCAAGGCAGAAGTATTCCATGTGTCCACGATATGAAGGAAAAAGATCGGCAGTCATTGGTCCATCCGGTATACTGTTTTTGGTTGATCGATCTGGGCCGTTTCAACGGCCCCCACGTTCGCTCAAAAGTTCATGCTGTGCAAGTCAAATTGTTATATGAGACCTGCCTGTCATTGACCTTTTTGAAGAAGCAGCGATAGAAATGAAATCTGAACGTGTTTAATCAAGGAAGTGGCAAACAATGCGACGAAAAAAGACGGTTTCTCTTGTCCTAGGGAGTGGCGGGGCCAGAGGACTTGCTCATATTGGTATCATTCATTGGCTTGAAGAAAACGGCTATGAAATACAATCCATAACAGGCTGTTCAATGGGCGCGCTTGTTGGCGGCATCTACGCGATAGGTAAACTTGACGAATTCGAAGAATGGGTGCGCGCCATTACGTTGCCAAACATGATTTCATTGCTTGATTTTGCGATGGAGAGCAACGGTCTCTTTAAAGGTAACAAGATTATCGACACCCTCAAAGGGTTGGTTGGGGAGAAACTGATCGAGGAACTGGATATTTCTTTTACTGCAGTGGCCACGAATATCGAATCGGCCAAGGAGGTGTGGATTGACGAAGGGCCGCTTTTCGACGCCATTCATGCATCCATTTCGCTTCCCCTGTTCTTTACACCATTCAAATTTAACGGTGTGGACCTTGTTGACGGTGGCATTCTCAATCCAGTTCCCATAGCCCCGACTTTTAGTGATCATACTGATATCACCATTGCTGTAAATCTGTGTGGAAAACCCGAGAAAGATGTCACTTTACCCAGTGAGAAAGAGGATGAAAGTTCCATTTTGAGTTCTGCCATTTCTGATTTTACTGGCAAGATCAAATCTTCATTTCCTCGAGCGAAAAATGGAATGAAGGCACGGAATATTGTTTTGCAATCTTTTGATGCCATGCAGGGAACCATTGCTCGTCAAAAAATCGCGGCATATCCGCCAGATCATGTCCTTGAAATTCCGAGAAACCTGTGCATGATTCTTGATTTTGACAAAGCTGCTGCCCTCATCCAATACGGGTATGACAAGGCGGATACGATTTTGCAGCCTGTTTTTAAAAAAGCTTAAGGCCAGATTCTGGGGATGGAAATGACAACGATGGTAGCGCCGATGGCAGTTTTAACAGTGAAACCAAGTGCTTTGCCAACGAAGGCTCCCTTGGCAGCCAGAAGTGCTTCAGGGCGGGATCGTCCGGGCATTTCAGCGATCAGGCAGCCAAGGTAGGCTCCGCTGAGTGCGCCGATAAGGGCACCAAGTCCGAGAAAGAAGGGCGCACCGAAAATTGCTCCGGCAATGGCACCGACAATGCCTCCAATATTACCGCGGGTGGATGCGCCGTATTTACCCGCATAGCGGGCTTGGAGAAAAAATTCCAGCGCTTCAGCAACGGCTGCTACCACCGAAATGATAATCACGAAATCCCAACTCATGGAGTCGGGGTAGACATATTTCCACAATGACACCAGTGCAATGGCAATCCAGTTTGCTGGCATGCTGAATAGTTGCAAGACCTGTGAAAAAATCAGCCCGAGTATGAGGAAGATGGCCCAGACATATTCCATGGTGGGCTAACCCTCGTTGCGCGTGTCTATGACGCGTACAGCTTTGCCTTCGGTTTTGGGAATGGAATCGTGTTGGCACAGTTCGACTCGTGGAGTGAGAAGTATTTCATTGCACAGGGTCTTGGCGATTTTTTTCTGCAACCCTTGCAGGGCACGCATGTCTTCCACAAAGTATTCATCTTTGATTTCAACTTTGACTTTCATGATGTCGGAAACGCCTTCGCGTACCAGTTCGATGAGATAATTCTGGCCAACTTCGGGCATGGACATGAGACATTGCTCTATCTGCATGGGGTAAATATTTACGCCTTTCAATATCATCATGTCATCAGCGCGGCCTGTGATGCGGTCGATACGGCGGTGGGTACGTCCGCATTCACACTGACCCGGAATGAAGCGGGTCAGATCGCGGGTGCGGTAGCGAATGATAGGCATACCGTCGCGTCTGATGGTTGTCATGACCAATTCGCCGATTTCGCCCTCGGCAACATGTTCGCCGGTTTTTGGGTTGATGATCTCGGCAATGTAGGCATCTTCCCAAAGGTGCATGCCTGTCTGGTGAACACACTCAAAGGCGACTCCCGGTCCGTTCATTTCAGATAGGCCGTATGAGTTGTATGCCTTGATGTTCATCATTTCTTCAATCTTGGCCCTCGCTTCTTCCGTGTGCGGTTCTGCGCCGATAAGGGCGATACGCCATGGCATATCTTCAGTGTTGAAGCCTGCCTCTTGTACCTGTTGAGCAAAATACAGGGCAAAGGAAGGGATGATGTGCAACACGGAAACATTGTGGTCACGGATAAGCTTGATCTGGCGCTTGGTATTTCCTGCGCCGGATGGAATGGTGATCATGCCCAGTCTTTCGGAGCCGTAGTGAATACCCAGACCCCCTGTGAACAGACCGTATCCCGACATATTCTGGAGCGTGTCTGATTTGCGGCACCCACAGGCATACATGGATCGCGCCATGAGCTCGGCCCAGGTATCCAGGTCCTTTTGGGTATAAAAAATCGCGGTGGGTGTACCCGTTGTGCCGGAAGACGCGTGCATACGGACAAACTCATCAAGTGAACGGGTCAGCAGGCCATGCGGATACTGGTTCCGAAGATCATCTTTGGTGGTGAAAGGCAGCTTGGTGACATCGGCGGCGGTGCGAATGTCGTCGACATTGAAATCGGCCAGTCGTTTCGCATAAAATGGAGACTTCTTGGCGTTCTCGATGGTCTTTTTGAGGCGTTCGACCTGGAGTTGCTCCAGTTCGGCGCGGTCCATTGCCTCTACTGAGTCGAAGTACATGGCGTTCGCTTGGGTTTGAGATTAATTGTTTTCTTCGTGGAATCCTTCGGGAAGTTCGGACGGATAAACAGTAGCGTCCATGTTCTCGAAAGCGGTGAACTCTTTTTGGAAAAAGAGCTCGCAGCGGCCAGTGGGACCGTTACGTTGTTTGCCGATGATGATTTCGCAGTGGTTCTTGAGCGGATTGTCCTCGCTCTTGTTGTACGCGGCATCACGGTAGAGAAAAATGATGATATCAGCGTCCTGTTCGATGGCGCCGGATTCACGAAGGTCGGACATCATGGGACGCTTGTCAGTACGTTCTTCAACCTTACGGTTGAGCTGTGACAGCGCAATGACCGGGACGTTCAATTCCTTCGCTAGAGCTTTCAGGTGACGCGAGATGTCGGAAATCTCCTGCTCTCGAGAATCCGGGCGTGCACTGGAACGCATGAGCTGGAGGTAGTCAACCACGACCAAGCCGAGGTTGTGCTCTGCCTTGAGGCGGCGGCAGCGAGCCTGGAGTTCCAAGGTGGAAAGGGCTGGCGTATCGTCGATAAAAATCGGAGCATTCGTGATGACATCTGCTGCTTCCTGCAAAGCAAGCCAGTCTTCATCTTGGAGAAAACCTGTTCGCAGGTTGCTCAAATGGACCTTGCTTTGAATTGCAAGCAGACGGGTCATGAGCTGTTCCATGCTCATTTCAAGAGAAAAAATTGCTGTAGGACATTCGGAACGGGCTGCTGATCGCAATGCCACGTTCAGTGCGAAAGCGGTCTTACCCATGGACGGGCGACCTGCGATGATGATCAGATCCGAGTTCTGCAATCCGGCCGTCATGCTGTCGAAGTCAGTGTAGTGGGTCTGGATGCCGGTTACCGCAGATTTGTTATTGAATTTAGCTTCCAGCTCTTCAAACACTTTGGTGATGAGCTGGTTACTTGGCATCATTCCGCGCATTTCTTTGCTCTGCGCGATCTTGAAAATTTCCTTTTCGGATTCGTCCAACACTTCATTGACATCGCGCGAAGAAAAACAATTGGAAATAATGCCGCTGGAGATGTCAATGAGTCGGCGCAGGATGCATTTATCGCGCACGATCTGGCCGTGATACAGCGCGTTGCTCGAACTGATGACTGAATCAGACAGTTCGGCAAGGTAAACCGGACCGCCCACAGTATCGAGGGTACCGTCCTGTTCAAGCTGGTTGGCAACCGTGACCACATCAATGGGTTTGTGGCTGTCGTACAGCTGAGTAAAAGCTTTGAAAATATCCCGATGCGCTGGCGAATAGAAGTCGTCAGCAGTGATCACGTCCACGAGTTGGTGGAACATGGTTTCGGATTGGAATACGCCGCCAAGAACGGCCTGTTCTGCATCCAGAGAGTGTGGGGGGACCTTGCGAACGAGATCGGAAGAGACCCTGTTGAGGGTCTCTTCCGGATTAACGTCGTATCGACCTGATCTAGGCCTCTGCGGTTTCGGCGTCTTCGGCATTCTCTATGGATTCCTCGACGGCCTCAGCCACTTCTTCGATGGGGCTTCCGTGACGGGCAACGGTGAGCTTCAGCTCGCCGCGCACATCGGGGTGCAGCCGGATTTCGATGTCGTATTCGCCCAGAGCGCGAATGGGCTCGGGCAGCAGGATCTTGCGGCGATCGATGTCGATGCCGGCTTCTTCCATGGCATCACCGATGTTGGTAGTGGTGACAGAGCCGTACAGCTTGTCGCCATCACCAACGCGCACTTCGATAGAAACTGGAGTGGCGGCGATTTTGTCGGCCAGACCTTGGGCCTGAGCGCGAAGGGAATCAGCATTTTCCTGCAGCTTGCGACGTTCGAGTTCGAAAGCTTTAAGGTTTGCTTTGGTGGCAGGCTTTGCAAGTCCCTGAGGAATCAGGTAGTTGCGGCCATAGCCGTTCTTGACGGTAACGATGTCTCCAAGACGACCAAGGCCGTCGACATCTGCGCGTAAAATAAGTTTCATTAGTCCTCCCTCCTACATGGAGCTACGCTTTTTCACATCAGTGCTGTGAACGGTGGTGTAGAACAGGAGAGCCATCTGACGGGCGCGCTTGATTTCGTTGGTCAGGCGACGCTGGTGCTTAGCACAGGTGCCTGTGATGCGGCGGGCAATGATCTTGCCGCGCTCGGTCACGAAATCACGAAGGATATCGGGGCGCTTGTAATCCAGGGGCAGTTCCTTGTCCGCACAGAAGCGGCAGAACTTCTTCCTCGGGGTGAATTTTTTGCGAAATGCCATAGTGAAACCTCCTAGGCAGCCAGTTTGACGGTCATGAACTTGAAGATACCGTCGGTGATGCGGATGTTGCGTTCCAATTCGGCAACCAGTGCGCCGGGAGCGTCGTACACAAGGCGTACGTAGTATCCACGGGTCTGCTTTTCGACAGGGTAGGCCAGTTGGCGCATGCCCCAATCATCGGTTTCAACCATTTTGCCGCCTTCACGATCCACGATGCTGGTGAGGCCTTCCAGGATTTCTTTCCTGTTTTCCTCAGCCAACTCCGGGGAGAGAAGCACGAGCGTCTCGTAGTTGTTAGCCATTAGTATTACTCCTTTTGGTCATTGGCCCTGCTCCACAAATTGGAGGAGGGCAAGGCAAGAGAGGATTAGTAGTTGTATTTGCCGCACCTGTCAAGCCAATGCGACATCCCCTCCGGGAATCTACTTATCTTGATCATCTTTTTCTGGCGGCGTCCAGCCGCATTTATCATTCGATGGACCTCAGCCTCCACCGCCGAACTTGCCGCGAACCATCCGCCCGATAACCAGGCCAAGGACGACAAGACCGATGAGCTGTAACCATTCAGGCATGGGAGCCTCCTATACTTGGAGATCTTCACCCGTCAGCAGTTTATATGCTTTCAGGTAATTGGCACGAGTCTGAGCCGCTATATCCGCAGGAATTCTCGGAGCCGGGGGCTGCTTGTTGAAGCCGATTTCTTCAAGCCAATCACGGAAATACTGTTTGTCGAAACTCGGTTGGGACTTGCCTGGTTCGTAGCCTTCTTCAGGCCAGAAGCGCGAAGAGTCCGGAGTCAGGGCTTCGTCAATGAATATCAATTCCCCGTCAATGGTACCAAATTCAAATTTGGTATCGGCAATGAGAATGCCGCGTTCCTTGGCATAGTCGCGAGCGCGTGTGTAGATGTCCAGCGTCAGCTTTTCCACCTTGCGCATCATCTCTTCGCCGAGCAGATCGGCAGCCTGCTCAAGTGTGATGTTTTCATCATGGTCACCGAGATCGGCCTTGGTGGACGGAGTGAACAGTGCTTTTTCAAGCATTTCGGATTCTTTCAGGTTCGCTGGCAGTTTGTGACCGCACACTTCGCCGGTTTTCTGATAGTCCTTCCAGCCGGAGCCAGTAATGAAACCACGTACGATGCACTCAATGGGCAGGGGCTTGGCTTTCTTAGCCAGTACACTGCGATCCTGAAGTTCCGCTTTATATTTGTGCAGCGGCTCCGGGTAATCATCCACGTTGGTGGCAATGATGTGGTTTGGCACCAGGTCTTCCATCATTTTCATCCAGAACAGGGTGATCTGGTTGAGCACCTTGCCCTTGTCTTCAATGGGGTCGGGCATGACCACATCGAACGCGGAGAGACGGTCGGTGGTTACGAGGAGCAGGGTGTTTTCATCTATTTCGTAGATGTCGCGCACCTTGCCCTTGGAAATGAGCGGATATTCGGTGATGTTGGTTTCCAGAACGCCAGCCATGAGTCTTCCCTCTTTATTAATGTAATATTACTTGATTCGTTCTTCCACGCTGCGAGCGTGGGCTTCCAGTCCTTCCAGTCGTGCCAGTCGTGCTATTTTGCTGCCATGTTGGGCAACAAAACTTGGACTGGTGGCAATAACGCTGGATTTCTTGCAAAAATTCTGTACGGACAAGGCCGACGAAAAGCGCACTGTGCGCAGGGTCGGTAGTACGTGATTAGGGCCTGCAAAATAGTCCCCCACAGGTTCAGGGGAGTTGTGTCCCATGAAGATGGCCCCGGCGTGACGGATGGAGCCAAGCATAGTCCAAGGATCGGCAATAGCCAGTTCCAGATGTTCGGCGGCAAGCAGGTTGATGAGTTCAGCTCCGACTTCAAGATCGGGCACGGTGATGATGGCACCCCAGCTTTCCAGCGACTTGGTTGCGATTTCACCACGGGGCAGGGCTGCACACTGGGAGATCAGTTCCTCCCTGACTCTGGAGGCCAGTTTTATATCAGGGGTGACGAGTATGGATGCGGCCAATGGATCATGTTCGGCCTGGGAGAGCATGTCTGCTGCAAGCCATGCCGGTGTGGCTGATTCGTCCGCAAGGATGGCGATCTCACTGGGGCCGGCAACCATGTCGATGCCGACCTGCCCGATGAGCTGCGCTTTGGCTGTGGCAACAAAGATGTTGCCGGGACCGGCCAGCATATCGCAAGGCGCAATTGTCTTTGTGCCGTATACCAGAGCGCCGATAGCCCATGCAGAGCCGGCAAGATAGACTTCGTCCAGACCAAGCAGAGCCGCAGTCGCCAGAATATGCGGGTTCAGTGTGCCGTCTTTGCGCGGCGGGGAAGTGACGGCGATGGAATTGACGCCTGCCACCTGAGCCGGGATAGCGTTCATGATGAGGCTGGAAATAAGCGGCGTCTCGCCCCCCTGGCCTCCGGGAACATACAGGCCAACGCGGTCAATGGGGCGAACCATTTGGCCCAGAACTGTGCCGTCTTCGTCTGTGGTCCACCAGGATTTTTCTTTCTGGTTGGTGTGAAATGTCCGTACGCGCTGGATGGCTTCTTCAAGGATGGCTACATCCGTGTCGGGGATGTTCGAAAGGGCTGCTTTGATCGCCTCAACCGGAACGCGGAGTTGTGAAATTTCAAGGGTTTCGCAGTCGAACTTGCGGGTATATTCCACAAGTGCTTCGTCGCCGCGATCCTTGACGTTGTTCAGGATGTCCCGCACCAGGGCATCTACCTTGGTGTCAGGGTCTTTACGCTGGTCGAGCCATTCCCGGATAGCGGCCCAATCATCGCTGGTCGAATATTCTAATGCTCTGCAAGGCATGCTGACCTCTGTTCAATATGATGTGTTGTTGTCCAAGGGAGAATTTTATAGCCGAGGGAAAACCAAAAGTCGAGCGCGGCTGTCGATAATAACCCGGTGAGTGCCGGTGCAGTGATACGTTTTGAAGGGGCTTTGTGACAGGAAACAATAAAAGAGGGCCAGGGTTTGCACTCCCCGGCCCTCTGGCGTTACTTGGCATTTAAGCTTTTCAGCTTAAGTTCTAAGTGAAATTAGAACTGGTAGACCATACCGAGCTGGAACTTCCAAGCGTCGCCGCCATCAGAGTTGGCGCCCCAGACGTCCTTGTCGTAGTCCAGGTTGACGTAGCCAATACCGTTGTACAGGGTCAGTTCGTCGTAGATCTTGTACATGGTGTTGAAGTCAAGTTCCCACATGGCGTCTTTTTCGGTCAGGTCAGTACCGTAGATCATGCCGCCAGCGCGCTCGTCGTTGGTACCCTTAGCGTACACGATGTGAGCATCGTGGGTCAGGCCTTCAGCAAAGGACTGGATACCGGTAGCGGACAGAGCAACAGCGTGGAAGCCGAGGCCGTCTTCGTCTTCGTCCAGATCGTCACCGGTGATCAAGCCACCGCCGAACCAGAAGGAGCCGATTGCCCAGTCTTCAATGATGATGGGCATACGTTCGGAACCATTCTCATCGTTATCGTCTTCACCAGTGGTGTAGGCGTAGGTCAGGGACAGGTTCATGAAATCAAAGCCAGTGTAATCCAAAGCGGCGTCGAACATCCAACCGGAACGTTCGTAGTTCTCACGCTTGCCATCAACCTTACCATAGTTCAGGTCAGCTTTGATGACGAAGGGGTCGAACATGGACAGAGTGAAGTCTGTGCCGAGCCAGTAAGCGTTGTCAAGTGCGTCGGAGTTAGCACCGGTGTAAGTCAGGGCAGTGGAGGTCTGCAGGCCAGCGAGACCGGCAGCGCTAGCTGTGTTAGCAGCGTTCTGTCCCAAGGGAGCATACATGAAGAAAGGAGCCATGGAGATGCCTTCGAAGTTCAAGGGCAGAGCCAAGATCCAAGCGTCAATTGCGGAGTTGTTGGTGGTGCTGACGTTAGCGTTAGCGTTAATGTCACCAGCGCGGACCCAGCCACCGAGGACGGATACGTTGTCAGTGATGGGGCTGCTGACCATAACACCAGTGGTACGGGCGTTGTGGATCATGCTGGCGCCACCGATTGCTGCGGGCAAACCGACGGGCATGAGACCGGCTTTCACGTTAACGGAAGTGCCGGGCCAGTTGAAGTCCAGGTATGCATCACGCAGGTCGATTGTGTTCAGAGCGCCACCACCGGAGTTGTCGGTGATCATGCCAGCCTGACCCCATTCGCCGCGAACGGAACGGAAGCCGAGAACACCTTTCAGGTTCTCATTGGCGGTAACAGTGAAGTACAGGTCTGCACGTTCACGGATGTTCATTGCGCGTTCGGTTTTCAGGACGCCAGAGTTTCCATCAGAGAAATCCCAGTTGGAACGCCAAACAGCGTTGACCAAAACGTTACCGGAAATGGTAACTTCAGGAGCTGCGAAAGAGGTAGCAGCCATGCCCAGGACCATGGTCAGGGCGACTGCAAGCAGAGTCAAACGTTTCATAATAAATCTTCCTTTTTTTGCAATTCAAACCAAGTAAACGCCTAAACTGCCTTTGATTTACAGTATGCCGTCAGCTTTGGCAAGGGGTTTTGGTAATTAAAAAGCAAAAAGTATAAATTTTTTTACCGTATAAAAAATTGAACTCGTAAAAATCTCTATTGTAGCAAATATACCTTTATTACAGATATTTATGTATAAAACTTCGAGAGGTGATTTGTTGGTTGAAATGCAGTATGCTGCCCGTGAGGAGAAAATGTGTCCAATAAAAGCAACAGTGGTATGACGAACAAGTTCAAATTTTTTGCCGCCGATTTTCCGAATAGCCCCGGTGTTTATCTGATGAAGAATGATCGTGGCCGCATCCTCTATGTCGGCAAGGCTAAGAGCTTGCGCAAGCGCCTGTCGTCCTATTTCCGGGCAAGTGCGAACCATACACCGAAGACTATTGCCCTTGTCAGCCATATTCGGAAGGTGGATGTTCTGCTGACCAGTACCGAAAAAGAAGCTTTGCTTCTTGAATCCGGACTGATCAAAAAGCATCGGCCTCGTTATAATATTGTACTCAAGGATGACAAGCAGTACGCCTTGTTCAAATTGGACAAGCATTCGGAGTTTCCTCGTCTGTCCATTACTCGCAAAGTGACTCGTGACGGTTCGGTCTATTTTGGACCGTTTACCTCATCCACCGCGGCCCGAACCGTGTGGAAACTGCTCGGCAAGGTGTTTCCACTTCGGAAGTGTACTGATGCGGCTATGAGGAATCGTATTCGCCCGTGTTTGTATCATGACATCCAGCAATGCTGGGCGCCGTGCGTCAAGGAAGTGGATCGTTTATTATATAATGATATGGTTCAGCGGGTGGAGATGCTGCTTTCCGGGCGGAGTATGGAATTAGTGGACTCTTTGACTCGCAAGATGAAAGCGGCATCAAAGGAAATGGAGTTTGAAAAAGCCGCAGTATTCCGTGATCAAATCCGTGCTGTGAAAAAAACCGTGGAAGGGCAGGTGGCGGTTATTCATGACAACCGGGATAGGGACGTTATCGGTTTGGCGCAGACCGAGCAGGGACTCGGGCTTGGTCTGTTGTTTGTGCGTCAGGGACGATTGCTGGATGAAAAACAGTTTTTCTGGCCGGGCCTGACTCTGGATGAAGGGCCGGAAGTGGTCGAGAGTTTTATTTCCCAGTTCTACGGGCCCGGACGATTTATCCCTTCATTGATTATTTCTCCGTACGAATTTGATGACTCGCCTCTTTCCGAGGTTTTAGCTGAACGCGGGGCCGGTGCAGTTCGTATTACACTACCGCAGGCCATGAAGGAAAAACAGTTGGTTGGTTTGGCCCGGAGTGTTGCAGCACAGGCCCGAGAACGAAAAGATACTATTTCTGCTCGTCTGCAAAAGGTCTTGCGACTGCCTGATGAACCCGTGCGGATAGAGTGTATTGACGCGTCACATCTGTCAGGGACCAATATGCGGGTGGGGCAGGTTGTCTTTGAGGAAGGGCGGCGTAATCCGGAAGCGTCACGACTGTATGCATTCCCTGAATTGGACGGGACAGGAGATGATTATGCAGCATTGTCGGCATGGGCCAGGCGAAGGGTTGAATCCGGGCCGCCATGGCCGGATTTGGTGCTCCTTGACGGTGGTCGAGGTCAACTGTCGGCGGTGGAAGCGGCCTTGGCTGAATGTGTGGATGACGGCTGTTGGGAGCTCGCGGCCATTGCCAAGGGCGAATCTCGACGGGCAGGCGAATTGGGGGATTTTATTTTTCGCCCCGGGCGCAAGAACCCCATGCCGCTCAAGCCTGGCAGTGCCGAGTTGCTGTTCTTGCAGAAAATGCGGGACGCCGCCCATCGATTTGTCATAGGTCGACAGCGAAGTTCACGGAAAAAGGCTGTTTTGAGTAGTGAACTGACAGCGCTTCCCGGAATTGGTTCCAAGATTGCCAGGGTTTTGTGGGACAGGTTCGAATCACTGGATGACATGATCAATGCCGATAGCTCGGAGATTACCACTCTGCCCGGCATAGGCCGGAAAAGAGCGGAGAAAATTCACGCGGCCTTGCAGTCCCTCAAGATCTCAAGGAAAGCCTAAATCTCAAACGGCTTGTCGATCTCCAGTGTCAGGAGTTCCGTGTCGGGCGCGGTCAGGGCGAGTTGTTCCACCAAACTTTGGGTATTCTGGTCCAGAATTGGCCATGTGCCCCAATGCTGTGGGATGATTTTCTTGCATTTAAGAAGTTTGCACGCGTAAGCGGCCTGTTTGGCATCCATGGTGAATCGCCCTCCGATGGGCAGCATGGCTATGTCGATATCATGGAATTTCCCGAAAAGTTCCATGTCACCGAAGAGGCCTGTGTCGCCGGAATTGTAGACACACAATCCCTTGGGGTCGGATATGATGAATCCGGCAGGCGCGCCGGTTACCGAAGAATGCATGGCCTGAACCATCTTGATATCCAGCCCCTGTCTTGTGACAGTACCGCCGATGTTCATGCCAACGCCCAGATGCTCGGGCAGGCCGAGTTTGATGAGTTCCTGGATGATGTCAAATATGGCAATGACCTCGGCATCATGCTTGATGGCAAGTTCCAGGGTCTGCCCTATATGGTCGTTATGGTCGTGGGTGACAAGGATGAGTGAACATTCGTCCACATCCTTATACGAAGTGGTTGCACTGGGATTGCCCACAAAAAAAGGGTCGATGAACAGGGTTGCATCAGCGGCCTTGATTCTGAAATTTGCGTGGCCGAACCATGTGATCTCCATTGCGCGCCTCCTATTCCCCCCACCGTGTAAACAGGTCGTGAGGGATGTCCAATTGATCGAGGATTCTCCCGGCCAGTTGGTTAGCCAGGTCCTCGATGGTTGCCGGACGATGATAAAAGCCCGGGCTTGCCGGTACTATGACAGCTCCGGCTTTAGCGGCCGTAAGCATGTTCTCTAGATGAATAATGGAGTAGGGAGTCTCTCTCGGGACGAGTATGAGTCTGCCGCGTTCCTTGAGGGTTACGTCTGCGGCTCTGTGGATGAGTGAGTGTCCAAATCCTGTGGCGACAGCAGACATGGTTGCCATGGAGCAGGGGCAGATAATCATACCTTGATGACGCCATGAGCCGCTGGCAGGCGGTGCAGTGATATCATCATGAGCGTGGATCGCTGCTGCACCTCTCGTCAGGACATCTATTGGAAAATCCGTCTCAAGGGCCAGAACTTTTTTGGCGGCGTCAGAAATGATGACGTGTAGTTCCACGTCATCTCGACCGCCAAGGGCCTTGACTAAAGAAGCAGCATAAACGGTGCCGCTTGCCCCGCTGACTGCGAGGATGATGCGTTTTGTATCCATTATCTCCCTGCCGAATTGTCTTTTTTCCATATAGACTTTTTTTAGACTTTTTTGCAAGAAAAAAGACCAGAGCAGAATTATCGGTATATTCATGTTCTTTTTTGGCTGTATTTAATGTATCCTTGACAAAGAAGTAGGCGAAGTATAGCTACTTCCTTCTCAAGGGCTATTAGCTCAGTTGGATAGAGTGCTTGCCTCCGGAGCAAGAGGTCACAAGTTCGAATCTTGTATAGCCCACCATAGGAATCAAGGACTCATGTGTAATACACATGGGTCCTTTTCTTTTTGCTTACAAAAAGGTCACTCTGTGTTTATTATTCCGTGTATATGAATTTTTGATGATCGGATAACCATGAGAGGATGGAAATGAAGCGTTTTCTTGTTGTGATCTTTGTGTTGGCTATGGTGCTGGGGACAACTGTTGCTCAGGCCTCAGATGATACTGAAAAGTATAAGAAAATTAAAATTTTCGACAGTATACAGGTTTTTGTCGATGCCAATGACATGGTGAAAGCTGATGAGGTCAAGGCGTATGCCCAGGAATATTTCCAGGCTTTCATGGGGGATATGCGTCTGAACGATGGAGCCTGGGTGGATAATTACCCTGCAGCAGGCTACGAGATTGAAAATGTTGGATATATCATTATTAAAGTGATGAATATCAGGACCGTGGGCGGAGTGAATGCCTATCATCTCAACTTTGAGTTCGGCGTTCCGCCGCGTCAACTGTATTGGGAAACAGCCATGATGGGCATCGCCCCGAACACTTTTGATTTCAAGAAAGAGTTGAAGGAAGATGTCGAGGCTATTATCGAGAAGTTTGCTGATGCGTTTCGGGAAAAACGTGGTTGGCAGTAGACTGGTATAAAAAGGCCCGCTATAGAGCGGGTCTTTTTTTTGCGAAATTTACTTAGTCTTAATTCAAGGTGGCGCTGGTTATTCGGACGACACAAGTCCCTTTTCTATAGAGAGTATGTCTTTTTTGTCCTGCTCCATGATGTGATTGGTCAGCCAACGGCTCAGAAAGATGAACACCTGCGAGGAGTTTGTTTTGGATGTGTTGTGCTGAAGACCTTCTACTTCTTCCCTGAAGCCAACGTGCATTTGCTGGTGATCTTCAAGATAAGGGAAGCCATTTTCACGCAAATATTTTTCTTCAGTCTCAAAGTGTATGGTGGCATATGCCTGCATTCTGTCTATAAGTGTCGCTAAAAACTGTTCGTCTTGTCGCTGTATAGCTTCATACGATTCATTGATAAGAGCGACGAGCGTTTGGTGTTGTCTATCCAGTTCTATTACGCCAACGGACATGGTTTCATCCCAGTGCATGAGTGGCATTTTTGACTCCATTGTGCTTTGTGTCGGAGATGAAATCTACCAGAAACGGTAATAATGACAAGCAACAGTTGAATCCCCCTTGCCATCTGCTTGTGGTTATTAAGTAATTATAATTAAAACACTTGTTTGTTTTGAAGCCGTTCAGAAGATTGTTCAGATTATAATTCAAAAAAAGCGTTCGGTATGGTTGCATGGCAAACTGAGAATATGCCCAGTTAGGAGGTGGGATGATGAACAAGGTTTTAATTATGTCAAACAAGTGTCAGGAGTGCGTGTTTTATCATAAGAAATGCGTACTTGGGCACAAACGTCCCTGGAATTCATTGAGTTGTGACGATTACAGACCATATTGTCTGGTGTGTAATTATCCCAAGGAATTCTGCAACACATGCCGTAATCTTGCTTCTCGCAGACTGAAGCCGCTTGAAATCGATTTGAAAGTGACATTCAAGCATTTCAATGCGCTGCATTTTGATTGTGTCTGGCAGCCGTTGAATCTGCAATAGCTTCTTTCGTTTGGTTTGCATCACTGGTTCCCGAAAAGTCTTGATTCTCCGCTTAACTTTTCTGATTTTTCCGTCTAGATTGACTCGCCAAAAGAAACAGAACGGGAACCGCAATGGGATACAAGAATACTCGAGAGTGCCTTGACGCACTCGAAGCCAGAGGTGAACTGGTTCGCATCGATGCGTCCGTTGATGCTCATGTTGAGATCGGCGCGATTCAGCGGCGGGTCTTTCAGGCTGGAGGGCCGGCGTTACTCTTCAATCATGTGAAGGGATGCCGGTTCCCCATGGCTGCTAACATCTTTGGCACCAGGGAACGTGTGCATTTCATATTTCGCGATACTATAGATATGGTAGAGCGGTTGATGAAACTCAAGTTGAACCCCATGGAACTGCTCAGGCGTCCATGGAAATACCTTGGTGCGCCCGTGACCGGGTATCATACCATGCCCAGACGCGTGTCGTCGGGGCCGGTCATGGAGAACGAAACCACAATATCCAAGCTGCCTCAACTCGTTTCCTGGCCTATGGATGGTGGCGGGTACGTGACTTTGCCGCAGGTGTATACCGAAGACCCGGACAATCCCGGCTTTGGCGGCTCCAATATGGGAATGTATCGAGTCCAGTTGTCCGGCAATGACTACGTGCCTGATGAGGAAATCGGTCTACACTATCAGATTCATAGAGGTATTGGCCATCATCATGCTCAGGCTTTGCGAAAGGGCGAGCCTCTCAAGGTCAACGTTTTCGTGGGTGGTGCGCCTGCCATGACTTTGGCAGCCGTTATGCCGTTGCCTGAAGGACTGGCTGAAATTTTTTTTGCCGGTGCCATGGCAGGACATCGTATTCCCATGATCAAACGGGAGGGTGGTCTGCCTATCCCGGCCCAGGCTGATTTTTGTATCTGTGGTACTATTGTGGAAGGTGTGGAAAAGCCTGAAGGGCCGTTTGGTGACCATCTGGGATACTACAGTCTGGCGCATGATTTTCCGGTGCTCAAGGTGGATAAGGTATACCATCGTGACGATGCGGTATGGCCCTTCACCACAGTGGGCCGTCCGCCGCAGGAAGACACCATGTTCGGTCAGTTTATTCATGAACTGACTGCGGATCTTGTGCCATCCGTATTTGCCGGTGTGCATGAAGTCCATGCTGTTGATGCCGCAGGTGTGCACCCGTTGCTCCTGGCCGTAGGAAGTGAACGATATGTCCCTTATGCCGAAGAGCGGCAGCCGCAGGAATTGTTGACCAATGCCTTAGGACTGCTGGGGAATACCCAGACGTCGTTGTCCAAATATGTGCTTATTGCGGCTCGGGAAGATATGGCGGGTGGCGCATCCTGTCATGACATTCCGGGATTCTTCCGACATATGTTGGAACGGGTGGACCTGAAACGTGATCTGCATTTCATCACGCGAACCACCATAGATACGTTGGATTATTCCGGCATCAGCCTGAATCAGGGGTCCAAGTTGATCGTTGCGGCTGCCGGAAGTGTGAAACGGGAGCTTGGGACAGAATTGCCTTCGGGGATTGATTTGCCGCGTGGTTTCCGTGATCCGCAGGTATTTGCTCCCGGTATTCTGGTTATCAAAGGCCCTAAACACCGCCGGAAGCGGGATCAGCAGGACCCGGCACTCGATCGTCTCGGTGATATGCTGCACACGGTGCGTGGGATTGAAAAGTTCCCCATGATCGTAGTGGCTGACGATGCCGCTTTTACTGCCAGGGATTGGGATAACTTTTTGTGGGTGACGTTCACCCGATCTGATCCGGCCACGGATATGTATGGCGTGGGCGGTTTTACCCATGCCAAGCATTGGGGCGCAGACAAGGCTGTCGTCGTGGATGCTCGTCTCAAAACATATCATGCACCGTCTCTTGACCCGGACCCGGAAGTCGAGAAGCGAGTTGACGAACTCGGCGCAAAGGGCGGCCCTCTTTACGGAATCATCTAGCAGTGGAGATAGAAATGGACGAGAAAGTCTTAAAGGAATTGAAACTCGCCTTTGCCTGTGACGTCTATGAGACGGTCAAGGCAGCCCGAAAAAACCGGGATGAACATGTCTTTCGTCACACAATGGCCGAAGAAGACGGACAGATGGTTTTTGCCGGGATGTTTCCCAAGCAGGATATCATGGAGTTCCCTAATCTGACGGAAGAGTTCGTTAACAAGCTGCATACGTTCAACCTGCTCGGTGTGGTCACTGATGGTGAAAGCGGATTGGATATGTTCTATCTTGGCGGCATGAACAAACCGTTTACAACTTTGACTAATGGTCAGGAGATGGTCAGGCACCTGGTCGATGAACCGCTTATGGCTTTCCTGGAAATGTATTTCAAGGTCAAAGGTATCATGATCGATTTCAGAGAAATGAATTATGAAGAATTCACTACCGCTGTTGAAAGTGAAGTGTTCAAGAATACATCATTTTCTCAGATGAGCGAAGCTCAAGAGTTTCTGGAAGTCATCAAAAACTAGTTTGCGCATGAAAAAAGGCCGCACTTCATTGAAGTGCGGCCTTTTTTTTATCTGTTCAGTGTTCTTTCAATGGCTACTTCAAGCATGCGCTTGTGGAGTCGGATGGAAATGGTGTCACTGTTCTCGATATTGTCGACAAGCTCTCTGAGTTTGTCGACCGATTCAAGACATGCGGTGATGATCAATTCGTTTGGAGTGATCTGTTTTTTACGAATCATTTCCAGTATGTTTTCAATTTTATGAGAGAGCTCCTCGATGCTGTCGAGTTCGAGCAGGTTGGAACCGGCCTTGACTGAGTGGGCATCGCGAAAGATGGAGTTGATAGTCTCCTGATCACAATTGATTCCACATTCTTCCAAATGCAAAAGGCCCGACTCGATGGAGTCGAGCCGTTCGGCTGTTTCTTCTATGAAGATTTCAACGACTTCGTCACCACGTTTGATCAATCTATTCCACCTTCAATAAGGTTGATGGCGATTTCGGGAATCGTGTTCAGATCCGGTTTGGATATTTGTCTGTTTGCACCGACTGAATCACCTTTATGTTTTAATTCCTTTGTGATGATGGACGAATACAATATGACCGGCAGTTTATGCAAGAGGGGATCATCCTTAATGTTCTTGGTCAGGCTGAAACCATCCATGAGGGGCATCTCAATGTCGGAAATGACAATATTCACGAAGTCGGTGATATCTTTTCCGGAGGCCTCGGCTTCATCCCTGAGTCCTCTGATTGTCCGCAATGCCTCGTCGCCGTTGTTGGTGATGATGGGATTGAAGTTGGCATCAGTCAGGTTCTGCTTAATCATGGCCCGGATGGTGGCGGAATCATCGGCAACAAGCACATTGTACCGGGTCTTGGAAATGGTCATGTCCTCATCTGATTTTGGTTCGAACTGTGTCAGGATCGTTTCCAGATCAAGGAGTTGGACAAAGTAATCGCCTTTGTCGATAAGTCCGACAATGGCATCCGTGTTACTGCTAATAATGTTTGAAGGCGGTATGACCTCACCCCAGCCGACACGTTGAATCTCCGTGACTCCCGATACCAGGAATCCAGTGACGGATTTACTGAACTCCGTAACGATGACGATGTCTCGTTCGGTTTTCGGCATATCCAATTCCAGCCACACAGAGAGATCCAGAACCGGAAGGATCAGGTCGCGAAGAGGTATTGTTCCCATGAAAGAAGGGTGAGGAGCCGATTCCGGCGGATCAAGATTCGGTGTTTCAATGACCTGCATGACTTTGGCCACGTTGATTCCAAAAAAATTGGGAACAGGCTCTTCGCCTTCCTTGCGGATTTCATTGATGTAGAACTCGAGGATTTCAAGTTCATTGGTCCCTGTTTCCAACAGGATCCCGGTGTCTATTGCGCTTTTGCTCATGAATGGTCTCCCAATCAGGTTCATGTCGACGTTTTCAGCCAAGTAGTGCGTAATATACGCTGTCATGGATTTTATGTCCATGTAGTTCGAAGATTTCTCGTGAATTTATAATGCCTTCATGTTGAATTTGTCATTGTATATATGTGGAGTAATTTTTTGCAATGCCTTGACGTCTTCACGAAGCCCATGCACAAGAATATTGGTTAAAAATGTTCATAAAATGTAATGGAGATGCATAATGAGCGAGAAAAAGACCGTTGATCCGACAAATATTCAGAAAAAAGTTGTTGAAAGGCTTCAGAAGTCTGCGGCTGATCTCATCCCCTGGTTCTACAGTGACATGCCTGAATATTATTTTCTTACCCATGGCGAAGAAGAGCAGATTACTCATGTCATGGCGTTACTCTCTGGCATGGTTCGCAAGGAAAAGCAGTCACTGGCATTGCATAGTCCGTGTGGCACCAAGGTGACACACATCACGCCGGGTGGAGATATGAACGCGTTGGCCGGAGTTCTCAAGAGGTATCAGGATAAAGATATCGAGATAGCCCGAGTGTATTCCAGTCATGATGATTCCTTGCGACTTGATACCTTTGTCTTCGGCCCGCAACCTCTGTGCTCTTTGGATGCACAATCCGTCAAGGATGTGATGGGGATGGTGCAGGACGGAACTGTTGAACTCGGTTCTGAAAATGTCGGAGATTTCAGGAATTTTCTCGGTTCTGTGAGTGAAGATTATATTGAAAAATTTGAACCGGGTCGGGTCTTGCGGCATTTCAGGACGTGCGGCTGTGTAGAGAATCAGGAACGGGTACAAATCCTGCTGGAAAAAGATGTGCATCCGGGCTTTGATCGTATCAGTGTGGCTATGGCTAATCCGCCGCGAACCTCCCTGCTGTTGCGGGTTGTGAACGTCTTTGCCCGCGAGAACATTCCTGTGGACCGGGCCTATTCAGATCAGTTCGAGCGCGGTGAAAAAGCACCCGTGGCTATTATGAGTTTCTATCTGGACAAGGAACGCATTGATCTTGATGAGTCCAGCAAAAAATGGCTGCGTCTCAAGCGTCAGCTTGAAATGACCAAATGGTTTGCACCACATGGTCTGGAAGCTCTGGCCTACGAAGAGGGGTGGGAACTGGAACAGGTCATGCTTATGCAGGCGGCAGGAGAGTTTGCGCATCAGTTTCTCATCAAGAAGGATTTGCATGCCTATACCTCCAGTCGAATTGTTTACGTTATTCTCAAACACCGTGACGTGGCACAGAAACTCTTTGATTATTTTGAGACACGATTCAATCCGGCTTTTGTCGGAGACAGAGAAGCTGTCATGGCTGAGAAGCGCATGATTGCACGTGCTGCCATCCGGGATGTCGGCAACAGTATTCATCGTGATATTCTGACCTATATCTATAAATTTTTCCGCTATACCTTGCGGACGAATTACTACTTGGAACACAAGCTCGGCCTGAGTTTCCGACTTGATCCGCTGATCCTTGCGCCCATGCCAAGAGAGGAACGACCATTTGGCGTGTATTGCTTCCATGGTCCGTACAGCTTTGCCTTCCAGGTGCGGTATCGTGATACGGCTCGTGGCGGTGTCCGTGTGGTGCGGACATGGAGTCAGGAAGAGTTCGAGATGGAGTCCAACAGGTTGTTTGACGAAGTGACCAAGCTGGCTTCAGCCCAGCAGTTCAAGAACAAGGATATTCCCGAGGGTGGTTCAAAAGCCGTTATTCTTCTCGGTCCGGAAGGGGATATCGATCTGGCCGTCAAATCCATGGTGGATTCGTTCCTGGATCTGCTGGTTATTCCTGAAGGGGTAGACGGTTTGGTTCAGCCCGGTATTGTGGATTATCTGGGACGCGAAGAGATCATCTTCCTCGGCCCGGACGAAAATATCACGCCGAATCACATTCGATGGATTGCAGCGCGGGCAGAACTCCGTGGGTACAAATGGCCGAGCGCCTTCATGAGTTCCAAGCCCGGGGCTGGTATCGCGCACAAGGAATACGGTGTGACATCCGAGGGCGTTATCGTCTTCGCCGATGAATTACTGCGTACTCTTGGCATTGACCCGGATAATGAGTCCTTTACGGTTAAGATAACCGGCGGACCAGCTGGCGATGTGGCGTCCAATGTCATGCGATTCCTCATGCGCGATTATGGTGAAAATGCCAAAATCGTGGCCATGACTGATGGGCACGGCGCAGCGTATGACCCTGATGGTATGGATCATGCTGAGCTTCTTCGCCTCATGGATGGGAATTTCAAGGCCTCTCATTTTGATAAATCAAAACTGACGGGTGAGGGTGCATTTGTTGTATCCACGGATGAACCGGAAGGAACCCGTATTCGCAACACGCTGCACAATACGGCGGTAGCGGATATCTTTATTCCATCTGGTGGACGTCCTGACACAATTAATATGTCCAACTGGAAAGAATTCCTGCAAAAAGATGGGACTCCGTCAGCACGGGGGCTGGTGGAAGGCGCAAATATCTTTATCTCTGCCGAGGCCCGTGCCGAGATGGAGAAAGCCGGTGTTCTGGCTGTTCCTGGCCCTTCGGCCAATAAGACCGGCGTTATCTGTTCTTCCTATGAAATTCTGGCCGGGCTCATTCTCAGCGAAGAAGAGTTCCTGGAAATCAAGGATGAATATGTGGCTCAGCTGATCGACATTCTGCGGGATCGTGCTCGGTCCGAAGCCCGAGTGCTCATGCGGGAGTTCAAGTTGGCCGGTGGAAAGCGGACCATCACCCAGCTTTCTTTTGAGCTGTCCGAGTCAATCAACTCACTTGCAGACAGGGTGGCCGAAGTGTTGAACGATTCCGTGGACAGGGTGGCGGATGATCCGCAACTTGTTGAAGTCCTTTTGTCGTATTGTCCGGCGGTGTTTGCCGAGAAGTATAGAGATCGGATTGTGAATGATATTCCTCGTGGGCATCAACTTGCATTACTTGCTTCATTTGTATCGGCCAAGATGCTGTATCAGGAGGGCATGGGCTGGGCTGATCATTTGGTTGAATTGCGCGATATCCGTGACGTGTTTTTCAATTATCTTGATCAGGATAAAATTGTTGACGGATTGTTGGATGAGGTCCGAAAAGCCGGATTGGAACATGCGGATCTTATTGTTGATATCCTGGAAAATTCCGGGCGCAAGAAGCTTACTTTAAACAAACTCGGGCTTGGATAAAATCCGACTTGTAACTAACTATTTGTGATTCCTGGAGGTCTATTGTGCCTTCAGGAGTCACATTTCTTCTTTTTGTGGTATGAAATCCACTTGACAAACGTATGAGCAGATCGTACTCTAACTACAAATGAACAAATACTCATGTGAGGCAGAATATGTCCAATGTAGCCTGTAGTGATACTGAGCAACACGAGAAAAATGTGGCAGCAGCCAAGGAAAAGATGCTCTCCGAAAGAGAGTTTCTCTTTCTTGCAGAATTGTTCAAGGCTCTGGGTGATTATACCCGCGTTCGTATTCTTTATGCCTTGTCTGTTGGAGAGTTGTGTGTCTGTGCACTTGCTGAAGTTCTGGACATGTCCCAGTCGGCGATTTCTCATCAACTGAGATTGCTCCGGGCAGCAAAGCTGGTTCGTTATCGCAAGGAAGGAAAGAACGTTTTTTACTCTCTGGATGATGACCATGTGCGTAATCTGGTCAGCCAGGGGCTCGAGCATGTCAGGGAACAGGGGTAAAAGCCCCTGTCCTCTTTTTTTTGCCATCACTTATGAATACTTGCTCATGTATGAACATTTTAACCATTGAAGAGTCTTCGCTATGTTGAATATGATTATTAATATTGTTTATGAGTCCTGGCATGTTCTTGTGGATGCAGGGCCGTATCTTCTTTTTGGTTTTTTTGTAGCTGGGATGCTCAAGGGTTTTGTGCCTGATAAATATATGGCTCGTCATCTTGGTAAAAAGTCTGTGGGCTCTGTATTCAAGGCGGCAATCATAGGCGTTCCCCTGCCATTGTGTTCGTGCGGTGTCTTGCCCACGGCATTGGGGCTTCGTCGCCAGGGTGCAAGCAAGGGCGCGACAACGGCCTTCATGATTTCCACTCCTGAAACAGGCGTGGATTCAATGGCGGTGACCTATGCGCTCATTGATCCGATCATGACAATCATCCGGCCTGTTGCCGCATCTATTACCGCTGTTTTTGCAGGTGTTCTTGTTAACGCCTTTCCTGACAGGAAGGAACCACTGCCGATGGCGAATGTGGCTGAGCCTTTGGCAGGGTGTGCAACAGGAGGGTGCGGTTGTGGTCATGACCGTTGCAGTACTGATGAAAAAATGAGCATAGGTGCCAAGTTTCGACTGGGCATGAGCTATGCCTTTGGAGAGATGATCGCTGATATCGGACGCTGGTTGTTGGTCGGTGTGGTCATCGCAGGGATCATTTCCGCTGTGGTGCCGTCTGATGCACTGGATCAGTATGTGGGGACTGGCTTCTTGTCATATCTTGTCATGCTGGTCGTGGCCTTGCCGCTGTACGTGTGCGCTACGGCATCGACGCCCATAGCGGCCTCTTTGCTGCTCAAGGGATTGTCCCCAGGCGCAGCCCTTGTGTTTTTGCTTGCCGGTCCTGCCACCAATGGTGCGACGATCACGGTTATGCTCAAGACTTTAGGCAAGCGGGCAGCAGGGATGTATGTCTTGTCTATTGTGGTTTGCTCGTTGATGTTGGCTTGGGCCACTGATCTGCTATATACCGCCCTCGGGCTGGATATTACGGCAGTGGTCGGTGAAGTAACCGAAGTAACCCCGCATTGGCTTGGAGTTACCTCCGCTGTAATCACCCTGCTTCTGGTTGCGTGGAGCTTCATGCGCCCCCATTCCCACGATCATTAGCCCGATATCCCTCTCTTCGTGTCGTCAAAGAGGGGGATTTATACTGGTTGAGTATGTTTTTTGTTTAAATTAAGCTTCTTACAATATATTAAATATGTGATAAGTCCTATCCGAAATTAATACATTTCGGAGTGTGTTCCATGAGATCAAGCGTTCTTTTGAGTTGTGTTTGCCTTTTGATGTTATGCGGTTGCAACGGCAAGCAAGTTAACCCGCAAATTTATAGGGCTTCCGGTAGTCCTTCGTACTCCATGACGGATGATTTTGTGTATACGGGCAGTCCTACATGGAATGAGAGTGCGTGCTGTAGCGGTCCTGTATGTCAGCCTTTTCATGCGTCGGCTGATGTGAAATCATTTGTCGATACGTATGTTGTTGCTCCAACCGATAAAATCCCTGTTGAAGTTTGCGTCTTTATAAGAAAAAAGAGTGCCAAATCTCGAGCGCGGTGGCAGGCGATGGATGGAAATAAGATTTCGATTGATGGAAAAGAGTATAGTGAAAATTTCGGATTTTACGATCTGAAAGAACATGGACTCAATAATCTTGTTGCAAAGTACCTGTCTGAGCAGGGATATACTGCAACAGGACGAGGATATCTCGTGTATTTGGTCACGCGAAATGTGAATACCAGATGGCAAATGACAATTATGTATGCGTATAATTTTGAATATCTGCCGGTTGAGGCCACAAAGAGTGAAGAGGCCTTGAGAGATTTTCTCAGAAAACAGTTTAGCGAGCGGATTACTGTGTCGTAGCAGTATTTCTGAAGTGGTAAATAATGGGCGAAGGGGGGCACCTCTTCGCCTTTTCTTTCTTTTTTGTGCATGGTAAAGGCATCGTCGAAACCAAGAGGGAAGATATCAATGAAAAAAATCTGTATAGCCATCGCCTTGCTGCTGTTAATGAATGTATCCGCTCACGCGGAAAATATGAAGATTCGATTCGGCATTCTTCCGGTCATCGACACGCTGCCCTTGCAGGTGGGCGTTCAGGACGGCCTTTTTGAAAAATACGGTATCGATGTGGAGTTGATCCGTTTTGCGTCTGCTTTGGAGCGCGACACTGCTATGCAGGCCGGTCAGCTTGATGGGTATTTCGGCGATCTCGTCGCAACGTATCTGCTCATTAATCAGGGAGTACCAATGCGTATCGCCCTGACTTCCTGGCGTACGACACCCGACTATCCCATGTTTGGCATCGCGTTGTCTCCGGCCAACAAGGATCGTGATCTAGGCGACATGAAAGGCCGTACCCTCGGTTTATCCAAGTCAACCGTGATGGAATATCTCGCTGACAAGATGGAAGACGCTCTTGGGGTTAATCGTGGTCATTTCTCCAAAATTGAAATTAAGAAACTTCCCATTCGGCTCCAAATGCTCATGACAGATCAGGTGGACAGCGCCTTGCTGCCTGAGCCGTTGCTTTCTCTGGCCCGTCTCAAGGGCGGCGGCCTTTTGGCAACCGCCGAGAAACTCGATATGCCTCTGACAGTTCTTTGTCTCCACGAGAAATATTTTGCTGACGATGCCGAAGGATATGCCAGGTTCATATTGGCATATAAAGAGGCTGTGCAACGTCTGGCTGATTCGCCGGAAACGTATCGTCCTCTCATGGCAAAAACCTGCCGTATTCCCAAACCGCTGATGTCCGAGTTCCCGGTATACCCGTATCCCATGCCCTCACTGCCGTCTGCTGCCGAACTGAATGAAGTCCAGACATGGATGGTTGAAAAGGGATTGCTCAAGGTTAAAGTGCCGGATGAGACAGCACTCTCTCCGGTTATCCCATAGCGTATGCTGACGGCTGAAAATCTGGGCAAATTGTATGACGGGCAGGCCGTTCTTGAAAATGTTTCCTTCTCTCTCGGGCAGGAGGAGACTTTGGCTGTTGTCGGGCCTTCCGGTTGCGGCAAGACGACCTTGCTTTATCTGCTGAGCGGACTGGCTTCGCCCGATACGGGGCGTGCCTTGCTTGAAGGACGTTCAATTGATGCGCCGTCTTCTGATATTTCAATTATTTTGCAGGATTATGGTCTCTTGCCGTGGCGCAATGTTATAGACAATGTAGCCCTTGGTCTTAAAGTGCAGGGAGTGGGCAGGAAAGAACGTTTGGCCCTTGCCCGTGAACAGTTGACCGAGGTGGGCATTGTCGGTCGAGACCATGATTATCCTGCCAATCTGAGTGGTGGTGAGCAGCAGCGCGTAGCCATTGCCCGTGCATTTGTTACAAGACCCCGCCTCATGCTGCTGGACGAACCCTTTTCCTCGCTGGATGCCCTGACGCGTGAAAGGTTGCAACGAGCCTTGCTCGACGTCTGGAAGGTGCGCAAGGTGCCGTTTGTTCTGGTCACGCACTCTCTGGAAGAAGCTGTGGTGCTCGGCAAACGGATCATGGTCATGTCAGGTCGTCCGGCCAGCCCTGTGGCGGTGTTTGATAACCCCGGATTCGGCGATGCGTCCATCCGTGACACCGAGGCGTGCTTTTCTCTCCTGAAAGAACTCAGGCATACTGTGGAGGATCTATGGTAGGCCTGTGCAAAGCATGTCTGCGATATGGACTGGTCATTCTCGCTATCGGCGTGCTCTGGAAGCTCGCAGCAATAGGGATGGGTGGTGTCATATTGCCGCATCCGGAAGATGCTTTTCTGGCCTTTTTAGCGGCCATGATAACCCGTGAGTTCTGGGAACATTTTTTTGTCAGCGGGTATCGTACGGTTATGGCAATGATACTTGCGTGGGGCACGGCCTTTCCTCTCGGGTTACTTATGGGAAGTATGAAGCGGGTGGACGCTGTATTCGCTCCATTTGTTTTTTTGACATATCCCATTCCGAAAATTGTATTGCTGCCGGTGTTTCTGCTCCTGCTGGGGTTGGGCGACGGTGCGAAGATAGCCATGATCGGGTTGATCCTCGGGTATCAGATACTTGTCACGACCCGGGATGGCGTGCGCTCCATTCATCCGAAATATTTTGATTCTGTCCGGTCTCTTGGTGGCTCTCGCATGGATGTGCTGCGTGAGGTGCTGCTTCCGGCGGCGTTACCGCATGGGTTCACTGCCCTGCGTCTGGGGACAGGCGTGGCCGTAGCGGTACTCTTTTTTGTAGAATCTTTTGCCACGACCAGAGGGCTGGGCTATATGATAATGGATGCTTGGGGAGCCATGGATTATCTGACCATGTTCTCAGGTATTTTGGGTATGAGTATGATGGGTGCGGCTTTGTATGAAATTGCTAATTTTCTCGAGCGCAGGGCGTGCAAGTGGATGTTTCTGCGCATCAAAGAATAACCGGAGGAGAAGGTTCTGTCTTCCACCAAACTTGAATTTAACGACGGACATATGGCGAGCCAGCTTTTCGGGCCGCATAATCAGCACCTGAAATTGCTCGGCGAACGCATTGGTGTGACCATTGAAAGTCGCGGAAATGCGGTGGTTATTGATGCACCCGAAGGGGAGGAAGCCAAGGCTGATCTTGCCAGTCAGGTGTTGTCACAACTCTATACAATGATCCAAAGGGGCAAATCCGTGCATCCGCAGGATGTGGATTTTGCCTGTCGCATACTTGAGCGTCAACCGACCGCTGATGTCGGCGAGGTCTTCAAGGGTGATGTCTATACGACCTCCGGCAAGCGAACCGTGTCTCCCAAGTCGTTGAATCAGCGTGAGTATCTGGACGCCATCAAGGACTCCGATATGACGTTCGGCATTGGTCCGGCAGGGACGGGCAAGACGTATCTGGCGGTTGCCATGGCTGTGGGCGCACTCGCCCGGCGTGAAGTCAAACGCATCGTGTTGACGCGTCCGGCAGTCGAAGCCGGTGAAAAACTTGGTTTCTTGCCGGGTGATCTGGCGGAAAAGATTAATCCGTATCTGCGGCCACTGTATGACGCACTGCATGACATGCTCGATTTTGCCAAGGTACAGGACTATCAGGAAGCGGGTATCATAGAGATTGCGCCATTGGCTTTCATGCGAGGACGGACGCTTAACGACGCTTTCATCATTCTGGATGAAGCGCAGAACACCACGCCCGAGCAAATGAAGATGTTTTTGACCCGTCTTGGATTCGGTTCCAAAGCCGTTATTACGGGTGATGTCACCCAGATCGATTTGCCTATTCATGCCAAGTCCGGGTTGCTGCAGGCTCGGAAGATATTAGGTGGTGTCAAGGGTGTGAAATTTATGAATTTTGATGAACATGATGTCATCCGCCATCCTTTGGTAGGCCGGATTGTTCGGGCCTATGACGTTCATGAAGCGAGTGGGAAGTAATTCCATGGGCAGCGCGGTCAGGATTGTCAGCAAAGTAAGGCTCGATCCTCAATTTCCCTTATCCAAACGGGAATTGGAGACATTGTCGGCTATTCTTCTTGAGTCTCTTGGGCTGGAAGGAAGAACATTCTCCCTGACACTGGTTGATGATCGTGAAATCGCTCTGGTGAATGCGGAGTTTCTTGGTTGTACGGGGCCGACCAACATCCTCAGCTTTCCTGATGCAGGGGAGGAAGGCGTGGAAATGGTTGTTGCAGATGAAGACGGCAGTTCCCTTGGGGAACTCGTGTTGTCCGTTGATACTTTGGCGCGTGAGACCCAATTGTACGGTCAGCAACCACTGGAACATCTGGCGCGATTACTGGCGCATGGATTACTGCATCTCGCAGGTTTTGATCATAGCGATGAAATGTTTGACCTGACTGATGGAGCGGTAGACCGAGTGCTGCTTGAATACGGCGAAATGGATAGTGGAGAATAAGTATGGCGAAAGTGAAGCATCTACGCGGGAAGGAACTCTACCAACTTGTTTTTTACGGGGTAATTCTTGTCGTGGCGGCTGTTGGAACTTTGGCCTATTGGGGGGTGAGGGAAATTCGCCGTGATGCGGCCATGGTTGCTGTGGAAAGCTCGGCTCGGGGGTTGTCCGGTGCTGTTACGGTTTTGCTCAATGCCGTCAGGAATTCAAACGATGAAATCAGTGACGGGACATTTTCCAGTCTCAAGCCTCAGACTTTGCGCAAGGAATTTCGTGATTTGTTTTCCAAGCACTCGACAGTAAAAGCGATTCTGGTCAGTGACGGGCAAGGGTTGAAGTACATGCTTGCAAGACGCGGTATGGGAATCGTGGAGGGTGTACCCGGTGAGGACAATCATTCGTCGATGAAATGGACCATGTTCAAAGGTGATGGGACAATCGACACCGCTTTCAACGGGTGGGCTTTGGATAGAGCCTCGGTAGATCGTGTATTGTCTGACGAATTTTCCTATCTTAAACCAGGAGAGGTTAACTGGCGAAGTGCCAGTCGTGCTTTTAATGCTCGAGAATCTTTGGTGTCGGCGTCTTCGCTGATGGAGACCGTGCAGGGAAGAAAGGTCATGGTTTCTTTTGCATTCCCAGTCTCTGGTGTGGTCTCTCAACTGGGTGGCGCAGAAAGAGGCGGAGCAGAACGAGTTTTCTTATACTGGAACAATGGAACAGCGTTGCCTGTAACAGGGCTGGGAGCCGGAGAAACAGGAAGCAACCCTACAAGCAGGGCTCTTGCTGCTACAGAGATTACTGATTCTGTTATTTCCAAAGCCGTTTCCGGATTGGCTGCCGTTGGTGACGTGCCGAGGACACCGTTCCCGTTTACTGTCGAAGGTGAAGTCTGGTGGACTTACGCGTTACCGCTTTCAATCTTTGGTGACACCATGTCTTTGGGTGTGGCTGTGCCCCGGCGGAACGTGGTCTCTACGCTGACCAGTGACACTTTTCTGCAGGCGGGAGCGACCATATTGATTGTCGCCGCGGCTTTGATACTGTTCATATTGCATCGGAATCGCAGTCGCATTGAAGCCCTTGGTTTGCGGCGGGAGGCCGCTGAAAACGATGATGATGTGCTTGCCTTGATCGCATCGGGTGAAAATGGACGTTTGGAATTCAAGCAGACACTCAGATTCAATCTCAAGTCAGAAAAGAACGGACGTGAAATAGAACACGCCAGCCTGAAAACCGTCTCCGCCTTCATGAATTCGGATGGTGGAACATTATTGATTGGAGTGGCAGATGATGGGACTGTCACCGGGTTTGCAGAAGATCAGTTCGGGACTGGGGACCATGCTCTTCTTCATTTCAATAATTTGGTCAATCAACATATTGGCCCGGAGTTTTCGCGATATATTGATGCGGCGATCATCCCTGTTCATGGGCAGGATGTCTTGCGTATTCATTGCATCCCGGCTCCGGTTCCGGCCGTTCTGGATATGAAGAAGGGTGAAGAGTTTTATGTTAGAAGTGGACCGGCCAGTCGTAGTTTGAGTCTGAGTCAGTTTTACGAGTGGCTTAAAGATCATTAGAACTCTCTGTTCTTTTTGATAAAAGATTTTTGACTGATCTGCTGTTCGTTTTGTCTCATTTGCGTGCTATTGGTACAAAAGAGTAAAAAAGGATTGTTAAGAGTTCCGTTCTCGGCGAATTGGTTCCCCATGACTGCCTCATGGGATTCAACATGCTTGCATTTCGTGGGCAGGTGTATTCGGAACTGGTTTTTCAGGCCGACAGCATAGGCCGGAAGCCTTGGCGCACTTCGTTTTTACCGTTTTTCCTTCTTCCAAATTCCTTTACATTCATAATAATATGGGACACACTCCTGCTCTTTCCCTATTAATGGCAATCGAGATGGAGAAAACGTACGATGCCCAAACATTTTTTGACCATTCTGGACATCCCTAAGGATGAGGCCAAGCAAGTTCTGCTCAGAGCCAAGGAGATGAAGGACAATAAAGTCCGCACCGATCTCCTGGCTGGCAAGACTCTGCTTCTGATTTTTGAGAAAGCATCCACCCGGACCCGAGTGTCTTTTGAGGTGGGCGTGCGCCAGCTCGGCGGAGATCCGGTATTTATTACCTCCAAGGATTCCCAGCTGGGTCGCAGTGAACCGCTCAAGGATACCGCACGGGTTCTGTCCCGATATGCGGATGGTCTCATCGTGCGAACATTCGGCCAGGAAAAGTTGGAAACCCTGGTCGAATACGGTGATATCCCGGTGGTCAATGCCCTGACAGATGAGTACCATCCCTGTCAGATCATGGCCGACATGCTGACCATGTATGAGCGCACTCCGAATCTGGAAGAGATCAAGGTCGCTTGGGTTGGTGATGGTAATAATATGGCACATTCCTTCATCAACGGTGCTGTTACTTTCGGATACACTTTAGCGCTGGCGTGTCCTGAGGGGTACGAGCCTGATAAGGGTATCGTAGAAAATGCAGAAAGGCTGGGGGCAAAGATCATCATGACCCGTGACCCCGCCGAGGCTGTGCGCGGTGCGCATTACGTCAATACAGACGTTTGGGCATCCATGGGGCAGGAAGAAGAGCAGAAGAAGCGCGAAGTCGCATTTGCCGGTTTCGAGGTCAATGCGGCCCTGATGGCCGGAGCTGCTGATAATGCCAAGTTCATGCATTGTCTGCCTGTTCATCGGGGCGAAGAAGTTTCGGAAGACGTATTTGAAAGTCCGGCCTCCATTGTCTGGGATCAGGCCGAAAACAGATTGCATATGCAGAAAGCCATTCTTGAATGGATATACAAATAGTCGAGATAAGTGAGATATATACCATGAAAAAGATTGATAAAGTAGTTTTGGCCTACTCCGGGGGACTGGACACATCCATCATCCTCAAGTGGATCAAGAACAATTACGATTGCGAAGTTGTGACCATGACCGCAGACCTTGGTCAGGGCGAAGAAATGGACGGCATTGAAGACAAGGCTCTCGCCACCGGCGCAGTCAAGGCCTATGTCGAGGATTTGCGCGAAGAATTTGTGCGTGACTATGTCTTTCCCATGTTCCGTGCAAACGCCTTGTACGAAGGCCGTTACCTGCTTGGTACCGCCATTGCCAGACCGTTGATCTCCAAGCGTATGGTTGAGATTGCCGAGATGGAAGGCGCTCAGGCTGTGTCTCACGGTGCGACCGGAAAGGGTAACGACCAGGTTCGTTTCGAGCTGGCTACTATGGCCCTCAACCCTCGGTTGCAGACCATTGCCCCGTGGCGTGAATGGGAACTCAAGTCTCGTACCGATCTCATGAATTTCGCAAGTGAAAATAATATTTCCATTCCGGTAAGCCGTAAGAAACCGTGGTCCATTGACGCCAACCTGCTGCATACTTCTTTTGAGGGAGGCGAGTTGGAGGATCCGTGGAATGCGCCTGGTCCTGACTGCTACCGTAACATCACGCCGCCGGAGCTTTGTCCGGATGAGCCGGAAGAAATTACTATCGACTTTGAAGCCGGTGATCCTATTGCCATCAATAATGTCAAATATTCACCGGCGGCCCTGCTTGCCAAGCTTAACGAGTTCGGCGGCAAGCACGGTATCGGTCGTGTGGATATGGTCGAAAACCGTTTCGTGGGCATGAAATCCCGTGGCGTGTACGAAACCCCGGGCGGCACCATTTTGGCTGCCGCTCATCGTGACCTTGAAGGGTTGTGCATGGATCGCGAGATGATGCATCTGCGGGATAGCCTCATTCCCAAGTATGCCGAGATGGTGTACTATGGGTACTGGTTCTCGCCTGAGCGTGAAGCGTTGCAGGCCATGATCGACAAGTCCCAGGAGAAAATCACTGGTACAGTGCGGGTCAAATTGTATAAAGGCAACTGCGTGCCTTTAGGTCGCAAGTCTCCTTTCTCACTGTATAATCCTGAATTGGCTACTTTTGAGGAAGATTATATTTACGATCAGGCCGATGCCGAAGGATTCATCAAGCTGGTGGGTCTCAGGCTGAAAGGCCGGATGCAGCAGTCCAAATGGGGCGGCAAAGACTCCGAAGATTCCTGCGAGTAATCTATGGCAGATAAAAAAATGTGGGGCGGGCGGTTCGCAGAAGGAACCGCCGCGTCCATGGAAGCGTACTCGGAGTCAGTATCGTTTGATCGACGCCTCTATGCCGAAGATATTCGGGGTTCTCAGGCCCACGCTCGTGTGCTGGCCAAACAGGGGTTCCTGACCGAAGGCGAGGCCATGGCCATTTGTGACGGTCTGGATCAGGTGAGAGCTGAAATTGAGTCTGGTAATTTTGAGTGGAAGACCGAGATGGAAGATGTGCACATGAACATCGAGTCTCGGCTGACAGATATCATCGGACCGTTGGGCGGCAAGCTGCACACTGCTCGTAGCCGTAACGATCAGGTGGCACTCGACTTCAGGTTGCATGTCGGTGCTCGCCTTGAGGGCTGGCAACAGGCTTTGGCTGCGCTTGTTGACGTTTTCGTAGCGCGTGCCGAGGAACATAGAAACACCATGCTTCCCGGTTGTACACATTTTCAGCCCGCTCAGCCCGTGAGTTTGGCGCATCATCTGCTGGCCTATTGCCAGATGTTCAAGCGTGACTATGAGCGGGTGACCGACTGTCTCAAGCGTGTGCGGGTTATGCCGCTTGGAGCTGCTGCGCTTGCAGGGACGACCCATCCGGTGAATCCGCAGGCTGTTGCAGATGATCTCGGCATACGCGAGATTTTTGCCAACTCCATGGATGCTGTCTCTGATCGTGATTTCGTACTTGAAGCAGTCTTTGCAGGAAGTCTGGTCATGGCGCATCTTTCCCGGATGTGTGAGGAAATCATTATCTGGGCCAATCCGAATTTCGGGTATGTGAAATTGCCGGACCAGTATTCAACGGGTTCGTCCATCATGCCCCAGAAAAAGAATCCTGATGCCTGTGAAATCATGCGCGGCAAGACAGGGCGTGTCGTCGGTTCCCTTATGGGGCTGCTCGTGCTTATCAAGGGCTTGCCCATGACCTACAATCGGGACATGCAAGAGGATAAGGAACCGTTTTTCGACGCAGACAAGACTGTTTCGGCATCGCTTGCCATTATGGCCGATATGTTTAAACAGATCGAATTCGTGCCTGAAAAGATGGCGGCCACCGTGAAGAGGGGCTTCCTCAACGCAACAGAACTGGCTGACTATCTGGCCGCCAAGGGTATGCCGTTCCGCGAGGCGCATCATATCACTGGTGCTGTGGTGGCCCATGCTGAACAGAAAGGCGTTGGCATTGAAGATCTGGAGCTTGCGGAACTTAGGAAATTCTCCGGGGACATCGGTGAGGATGTCTATGATGTCCTGGATTACGCGGCAGCCATTGAAAGGCGAACGTCCCCAGGTGGGACCGGTCCAGAGTCTGTGGCACACCAGATTGATACTTTGAAAGTCTGGCTTGAAACTGTGTGATGGGTGAAATAAAGGGATTTCTTCGCAGTATCTCTTGATTTTTCATGCAGGAGCATTATTCTAGACCCTGCATTGTAGTGACAGCGATAATGAGTCCGTTTTTGTGACGGATTGTATCTGAGACTATACGGAGGAATCTCCTTTGAACAACCATATGAAAAATCTTGTCATTTGGGCTATCATCTTTGTTTTGATGGTTGTCCTTTTCAACCTCTTTAACCAACCGCCTATTCCCAAGGACACGCCGTCATACAGTGAGTTCTTGTCGATGGTAGACAGCGGCAGCGTCGCTGAAGTCAAAATCCAGGGTTCGAAGATCCTTGGCTTGAAAACATCCGGTGAGAAATTCCAGACCTATGCTCCGGACGATCCGAAGATGATCGACACGCTCATTTCCAAGGGCGTTGAAGTCAATGCGGAGCCGCCTGAAGAGTCCCCATGGTATTTGACCATGCTTTTGTCCTGGTTCCCCATGCTGTTGCTTATTGGTGTATGGATTTTCTTCATGCGCCAAATGCAGGGTGGTGGTGGCGGTGGACGCGGTGCAATGAGCTTTGGTCGATCCAAGGCCCGACTCATCAATGAGGAGACCACAAAGGTCACTTTTGAAGATGTGGCTGGTGTGGACGAAGCCAAGGAAGAGCTTGTAGAAATCGTTGATTTTCTGCGTGAGCCCCGCAAATTCACCCGCTTGGGCGGTCGCATTCCAAAGGGTGTGCTTCTTGTCGGTGGACCCGGTACGGGTAAGACCCTACTGGCGAGAGCTGTTGCCGGTGAAGCCGGTGTCCCGTTCTTTTCCATTTCCGGTTCTGATTTTGTAGAAATGTTTGTTGGCGTTGGTGCAAGCCGTGTGCGTGATCTTTTTGCCCAAGGCAAGAAGAACGCTCCCTGCCTGATCTTTATTGATGAAATCGACGCCGTTGGCCGTCAGCGTGGCGCCGGTCTCGGCGGCGGGCATGATGAGCGTGAACAGACTTTGAACCAGCTTCTCGTGGAGATGGACGGCTTCGAATCGAACGAAGGCGTCATCCTGGTGGCTGCCACCAACCGTCCTGATGTTCTGGACCCGGCTTTGCTTCGGCCCGGACGTTTTGACCGTCAGGTGGTTGTTCCCAATCCCGATCTTCGTGGTCGCGAACGTATTCTCAAAGTTCACAGCCGCAAGACGCCATTGTCTCCCGAGGTTAATCTTGAAGTTATTGCCCGTGGAACCCCTGGTTTCTCCGGTGCGGATCTTGAGAACCTTGTCAACGAAGCCGCTCTCGGTGCTGCCAAGCTTGGTAAGGACCGCGTGGACATGAGTGATTTTGAAGAGGCCAAGGACAAGGTCATGATGGGCGGACGTGAACGTCGTTCCATGATTCTTTCCGATGAAGAAAAGCGGACAACCGCATACCACGAAGCGGGTCATGCACTGGTGGCAAAACTGCTGCCCGGTACAGATCCAGTGCATAAGGTTTCCATTATTCCGCGTGGTCGTGCCCTTGGTGTAACCATGCAGTTGCCCGGTGAAGATCGGCATAACTATTCGAAGGAGTTCCTTCTCAAGAACATGGCCGTTCTCATGGGTGGCCGTGTGGCTGAAGAACTCGTTCTCAATCAACTGACCACGGGTGCGAGCAATGATATTGAACGCGCCACCAAGACCGCGCACAGCATGGTCTGCATGTGGGGTATGTCTGAAAAGTTTGGTCCCATAAGCTTTGGCGACAATCAGGAGCAGGTTTTCCTGGGTAAGGAACTTATCCATAATAAGGACTACGGCGAGGATACAGCCAAGCTGATTGATTCCGAAGTTCGCCGGTTCGTGGATGAGGCTTATGAAAAAGCGACTGAGTTGCTCAAGGCGAACGGCGAAGCTCTCGAGGCCATTTCGCAGGCTTTGCTCGAACGCGAAACCATAACCGGCGCAGATATTGATCTGCTCATGGAAGGCAAGGAATTGCCGCCCATGGAGCCCGCCAATGGTTCCTCCTCAAACGGTTCCTCTTCGACTGGGACTCCTGGTGGGTATACGGCCGATGGTCGTGCTACCGAAGAGTCGGGTCCCGGATACAAGCCTGTCCGTGAAGAATCTGACGACAAGGGTGAAGATTTCATCCTTGAAGATGAGGATGCAAGCAAAGGTCCTGATGGAGACGGTGGAGAAAATAAGGTTCAATAATCGGATTACAATGACGATGATTGATACAACTTGGACATTGAAGGGGGGCAGGGTCTTGGGACCGGCCCCCTTTTTTATTGCCGGTATTGTGAACGTGACACCGGATTCCTTTTATGACGGCGGTACACATAGTGATGCGCATTCCGGTGTGGTCCACGGTCTGGAATTGGCGCGGCAGGGGGCGGATATTCTGGACGTGGGCGGAGAATCCACCCGTCCTTATGCCGCTTCAGTGTCAGAGGCCGAAGAGCTGGAGAGAGTCATTCCGGTTATTCGCGGGTTGGCAGAAGCCGCCCCTCAGGCCGTGATCTCCATTGACACATACAAGGCCAAGGTTGCAGCCAGCGCATTGGAAGCCGGAGCCGATATTCTCAATGACGTTTCTGCTTTTCGTTTTGAGCCAAAACTCCTTGATGTCATTGCCGAATATAAACCGGGATATGTCCTCATGCACTCTCTTGGTCGTCCCGAAGATATGCAGGATGAACCTCGATATGATGACGTGGTTGGTGAACTGTTGTCTTTTTTCGAAGAACGGCTGACAATGCTGGAGAAGGTCGGATTACCCATGGATCGTGTGACCCTTGATCCCGGCATCGGTTTCGGTAAGACGTTGGAGCAAAATCTTTTGATTTTAAGAAATGTCGAGCGAATCATGGGGTTGGGTTTTCCTGTGTTTATGGGACTGTCCAACAAGTCACTGTGGCAGGGGCTTCTCGGGCTGGCTGTGGGGGAGAGGCAAAATGCGACCCAGGCGGCCACGGCAGTATTGGCGGCAAGGGGTGTGCCCATTCATCGTGTGCATGAGGTTGCGCTTGCACAGCAAACATTGACCATTGTTCGTGAATTAGCGTAGTCAAAGATATGTTTGAGCTTTTCGGAATTCAGATCACTTGGAGGGTCCTGCTCGATATAGGGCTGGTCGCCTTCATTTATTATAATCTCATTGTGCTCGTAAGGGGTACCAGAGCTGCTGCCGTTCTCTATGGAATGGTTGTCGTGCTGGTGATCTACTACGTGTCCGATCTGTTCAATTTGTATACTCTCAAAACTCTGCTCGGAGAGTTCCTGACATCCATATTTCTCATTGTGGTCATTTTGTTCAAGACGGACATTCGCAAGGCTCTCGCAAGCGTTGGTACCAAGCGATTCTGGACAAAATCCCAGGTTCGTGACGATACGTTGGAAAAATTGATTCGTGCTGTTATGAGCATGTCCGAAAGCAATACCGGCGCAATTATTGTTATTGAAAAGAATATGCCGCTTGGTGACATCATTGAGCGCGGTATCGAGTTGGATGCAAAGGTGAATACAGAGCTTCTTGAAACTATTTTTGTGCCTGAAACTCCCTTGCACGACGGAGCCGTTATAGTGCGTCGTGACAGGGTGGTTGCGGCTGCATGTATTTTGCCTTTGTCCAGCAAGTTGCGGGGGCAGCCCATGTACGGAACACGGCATCGGGCCGCACTCGGTATCAGCGAAGGCTCCGATGCCATCACCGTAGTTGTTTCTGAGGAGCGCGGTGAAGTCTCGGTGGCCATGAACGGACGCCTGACGACCAGTCTGGATGAAGTCCGCCTGATGCGTGTGCTCAGGAATGCACTGGGACGATAATATGAGAAATTGGCAGACAGCGATATTAGCTTTGGCTTTGGCCGTTTTTACCTGGTTTCTGGTAACAGGTCGCGAGGTCGTGGAGTCATGGGTAGATATGCCGGTTGTCATGACCAACCCTCCTGAAGGGCTCATCATTGAAGACGGACTTGTGGACAAAATCCAAGTGCGTCTTCGCGGCCCCAAAGGGTTGGTTGGTAACCTTGCAACGGAAAATCTACCATATCATGTTGATGTCAGTAATCTGAAGATAGGTATCCAGGTCGTGGACATCGATGCGTCCAACATTCCTCTGCCAAGCACATATGAAATCATTGAGGTCAAACCGAATCGTTTGAAGCTTACAGTTGATCGCCGGGTTTCAAAGGAAATCGAAGTCGAAGCAGCTTGGGCCGGAGACCTGAATCCTGATTACACTTTGCAGGAGATTACCGCAGTTCCCACTCGTGTTGTCGTACGCGGACCTGAAACCGTGCTGCGTAAAATATCCAAGGCTCGCGCAGTCATGAAGGAAGATTTTCCTGAGGATGTTCCAACCTCCTGGGCTGAAGATGTCGGGCTTGAGCTTGCGCCGGAGATAGAAGCGTCTCCTGGCCAGGTTCGGGTAGAAGCCTTCTTTGCGCCTCAGACTCGTCAAATATGGGTTAAAGTCCCGCTTGAAGTACACGCTCCAGAGGGATACAAGGCATCGGTCTCGCAGAAATTCGTACGCCTGTTGATCGAAGGGCCGATCTATCTCTTCCGTGACAATGAATATCGTAAGGATGTTGGAGTCAGTCTTCTGTTTGCAAGTGAAATGACACCTGGCAAATATGATCTGGACTATGACGTCATTCTTCCTGACGGGTGCCGGTTGGAAAAGAAGAATCCGGAAACCGTAACAACTCTTTTGAAAAAGCAATAGATCGTCTTAATGACGTTATTTTGGAGTAATCCATGAAGCAGAGGCTTTTCGGTACTGACGGCCTACGCGGGCAGGGAAACATATTCCCCATGACACCGGAAATCGCGCTCAGGCTTGGCCTGGCGGCCGGTCAGTATTTTCGCAATGGACATAAACATCATCGCGTGGTTATCGGCAAGGACACCCGCCTTTCCGGGTATGTTTTCGAGACTGCGCTGACGAGTGGGCTGTGTGCCAACGGTATGGATGTGTTTTTGGTCGGTCCTATGCCGACGCCAGCCATTTCCTTTTTGACACGGAACATGCGTGCGGACCTCGGTGTCGTTATTTCCGCCTCACACAATCCGTTTATGGACAATGGCATCAAGTTCTTTGATCATAACGGTTTCAAACTTCCTGATGAGGTGGAAGACGAGATCAGTGAATTGGTCTTAAATCCTGACACAAAGTGGGATTACCCTGCCGCCGAAGACGTTGGCCGTGCACATCGTATCACTGATGCACCTGGCCGTTACATTGTGTATTTGAAGAATAGTTTTTCGCAGAGCCTTACTTTGGACGGCCTCAAGATCGTTCTTGATTGTGCCCATGGTGCGGCCTATGGCGTTGCTCCAAAGGTGCTTGAGGAGCTGGGAGCCGAAGTTGTCAGAATCGGTGTTGAACCCGACGGGTTGAACATCAACCAGAAGTGCGGTTCGCTTTACCCGGAAGTGATTTCCAGTGTCGTTATTGAAGAAAAAGCCGACATCGGTATTGCTTTGGATGGTGACGCTGACCGGCTTATCGTATGTGATGAGAATGGTCGTATTCTGGATGGTGACCAGATTATGGCTCTCTCCGCCTTGGAACTTCTGGAGAAGGGCAAACTCCCCAAGAACATGCTTGTGGCGACGGTCATGAGCAACATGGCTCTTGAGCTGTTCATGAAGGACCATGGAGGGACGTTGCTACGGACAGACGTGGGGGATCGGTACGTGGTTGAGGCCATGCGCCGCGAAGGGGCTATACTTGGTGGCGAACAATCAGGGCATCTCATTTACATGGACCATTCCACGACCGGAGACGGTCTGCTGGCTGCGTTGCAGTTGTTGCGCCTCATGCGGGAAAAAGACAGGCCGCTCTCGGAATTGGCCGGTTTGATAGAACCTTTTCCACAGGTTCTCAGGAATGTGCATGTGAAACGAAAAATTCCGTTTGGTGATGCTCCTGAGGTGCAGAAAGCCGTGGGTAAAGTCGAGGCTGCTCTGAAAGGCAAGGGTCGTGTTTTGTTACGCTATTCCGGTACAGAGGCTGTGTGTCGTGTCATGGTTGAAGGACCGGACGGAGACAAGGTTGAGCTGTACGCAGCCGACATTGTTGAAGTCTGCGAAAAGCATTTGAAATAAGAGATTTTTTTAAGGGAGGTCCAATGGAAATCAAAAAAGTCATTATCCCTGTCGCTGGTTGGGGTACTCGCTCACTTCCGGCCACTAAGAATGTCCCTAAAGAAATGCTGCCCATTTTCCGCAAGCCCATTGTGCAATACATCGTGGAGGAAGGCATCGATGCGGGGCTGACCGATGTGGTGTTTATCACCAACCAGAACAAGACCATCATTGAAGACCATTTTGACCGGAACTTTTTGCTTGAGCAATTGTTGGAACGGGCTGGGAAGACCAAGCTGCTTGAGGAAGTCAGACGTGTCGCCTCTTTGGTCAATGTTATCGGTGTACGGCAAAAAGAACAGCTCGGCCTGGGACATGCTGTCCTTTCGGCCCGTGAAATTTGCAAGAATGAAGCCTTTGCCGTCATGCTTGGTGATGATCTCATGTTTGGCGTGAACACTGGAATCGGTGAATTGCTCCGTGCGGCCAAGGCCACAGGCAAAGCTGTGGTCGGTGTTATCGAAGTACCTGAAGAGAAGGTTAGTCGGTACGGTGTCATCAAAGGTGAAGAGTTGGGAAATGGTACGTATCGTGTGACCAGTCTGGTGGAAAAGCCTCCCAAGGAAGAGGCTCCGTCCAACCTGGCGATTATCGGGCGATATGTGCTGCTACCAGAGATATTTGATATCCTTGAAGGCCAGAAAGCCGGTGTTGGCGGTGAGATTCAATTGACTGACGCATTGCAGGGATTGGCGGATCAGGACAAGCTTATAGCTGTCAAACTCGGTGGTCAGCGTTTCGATGCTGGTGACTGGGTGGAATACCTGACCGCAAATATTTATTTTGCTCTTCATGACGAAGAACTGCGGGATGATCTCGTGAAACGGCTGTTGGAACTGCTGCCCTGTGGCGGGAAAGGTGCATGATGAAGCCTTGGTGTGTCATAGGAGTGATTCTCCTCGTCGTGTTTGCCGCACTGCCGGCGACTGCGTTTACTCCTGACGATGAGGAGTTGACTGGGGCTTTGAAGAAACACTTCGGCCCTCTTCGGTCCTGGGAAGCGAAGATGACTTTTCCTGAGCATTCTGGCGTGGAAGTCCATGTGTGGTATTCCCGTGGGAAATGGCGTCAGGAATGGCAGGCCGGTGATACTGCCGCGGCTGTTGGACTCAATGGAAATATGACTACTGCATGTACTCCTGGGTCGTTTGCGTTATCGCCGTTGTTCGTCTGGATGCCGCCGAATCCGTTGGAGACCTGGAAGCAGTGGGGCGTGGCTGTGGATGTTCGCAACTATGGTTTTTGTAGCGAGCAGCCGTGTTTCATGCTGGGAGCGGAACCCGGTGATGATGCGAGTCCGGCGGTCCGGCTCAACAACGAGGATCTGACGCCACTTTTGGTGCGTTATGTGACTGGTGCAGGGTTGACCTCTGTGGAATTTCTCGATCACAAGACCGTGGCTGGATACAGTGTTCCGCAAAAGATTGTCGTCATTGTGGCCGGAACGTCTCTTGAAGTCGCTGTCAAATGGATTGCAATCAATGGTGCGGATAGTGAAGACATCTACGTCAAAGAGTCTTTGAGTCCGATTCCGTGTGCGGAACCTCCGGCACCCTTCGATTTCTTGCGGAATTCCTTCCGTTATCCTTCAAGTCAATAGGCGGCATTCATGGCCGATCTGTGGCAGGTAACGCTCGTCAGTCCGCCCTATGAGGCGTGGACTTATGAGCGACCTTCCTTTTTTCCTGACCTTTCTGCCGGGCAGCGGGTGATCATTCCTTTTGGCAAATCACATCGTGTGGGGATTGTTGTCGGTCCTGCTGATCAGGCTCCGGATGGGGTAGAGGTCAAGCCGATGATCTGGCCTTTGGAGCGAACCAAGCTTCTCAGCGATGAGTATGTTGACATGGCTGTGAATCTTGCGGCGCGCCAAATGGTCAATGTCGGGCGTATTCTTGAGATTGCCTTGCCTCGCGGGTTGCGTACGGCGGCAGTCACTTTTCGGGTGGACAAGCATATGTCCAACCGTAAATTGCCCGGTTCCATTCGTCCGACTGACCTTGGTCGATTGGATGAGGCGGACACCCTTGCGCTTATGGAATTGTGGCTTGCCGGAAGGATGCGGGTACGCGTCAATGCCAAGCGTGAAGCAGAAGAGCGATTTGTGTCGCTTGAATCCGATCCTCCATGGGCGGTCAGGCCTAATGCCAAACGTCAGTTGCGTCTGTTGGAATATCTCTTGGAAAACGGCCCGCAAAGTATGTATTCTTTGCGCTACGCTCTGGGCGATTGGACTGCGGCGGCGGTTGCCAAGCTGGAGGGAGTGTCCATTGTTCGCACGGGAGAATTGACGGCAGATTCGTTGGCCGAAGTGGACGAAGGCGGTTCCGTAAAACCTTGTGGTGATGAGTGTGAATACACGCTGACCGACGAACAGCAGGTCGCCATGTGTGCCATGACGTCTACCATGGAGAACGGGGGGGGGCCGCACCTTGTTCACGGAGTCACTGGTAGCGGCAAGACTGTGCTGTATCTCGAGATGGCTCGTAAATGCCTGGAAAATGGTCGTTCCGTCATGCTCCTGGCTCCTGAAGTAGCACTGGCCTGTCAATTATATCGAACAGTGAAAGAACGATTCCCAGCGGCGCAGACGTATTTTTATCATGGCTATCAGAGTCCAAAGAAACGGGAACGGACTTTTAAGGGACTCTCCATCGAAGCGGGTCCGGTGATTGTTATCGGTACTCGGTCTTCTCTTTTCCTGCCCGTGCCGAGTCTCGGAATGGTGGTGCTTGATGAGGAACATGACGAGTCCTACAAGCAGGAGGAACGACTGGCGTACCACGCCAAGGAAGTCGCCTGGTTTCGAGCCGGATTAAGCAAGGCGTTGCTTCTGCTTGGGTCTGCCACTCCAGACGTGAAGACGTTTCATGCCGCCAAGCAGGGGCTTATTGCCATGTCTGCGTTGAAAGAGCGCGTTGGCGACAGCGTTTTGCCGGGCGTTGAACTGGTCGACATCACTGATATAAAGGGGGGCAGCAAATTGTTGGCCCCAGCCACTGAAGAGGCCATCAGTGAAACTGTCAAAGGCGGGGGACAGGTCATTGTCATGCTCAACAGGCGTGGATATGCACCACTTATGTATTGCCTCGACTGTACGGAGACAGTGCGCTGTCCTGAGTGCGAAGTGGGAATGACGTACCATAAGGGGCGTCAACGGGTTGTTTGTCACTATTGTGGTCTGACATATTCCTACCCTTTGACTTGTAAGAAGTGTGGGGGATCGAGTTTTGTTCCCATGGGTGAAGGGACTGAGCGGCTGGAAGAAGTACTACAGGAACAACTCCCCGAAGGAACCAAGGTGTTGCGTCTTGACAGAGACGCTACACGACGTCAGGAACGGATGGAGGAAATCCTCGGCGCTTTTGGGCGCAAGGAGGCTCAGGTTCTCGTCGGTACTCAGATGATTTCCAAGGGGCACCACTTCCCGGATGTCACACTCGTCGTGGTTGCTGACGGAGATCTCGGCCTGAATCTGCCTGATTATCGGTCTACGGAACGGACATTTCAATTGTTGGTCCAGGTGGCCGGACGGGCCGGGCGTGGAGATAATCCTGGAAAAGTCCTCATCCAGACGCGTAATCCTGGGCATCCTATCTGGACTGAAATCGTGGCTGGGGATTACGCCGGATTCTTTGATCGAGAGATATCCCGGCGCTCCATGTTCAAATACCCGCCGTTTTCCCGGATGGCCCTTGTCCGTATTAGTTTTCCGGTTCAATATCAGGATGGTCCGGCTTCGGTATCACTGTTCGCTCAAGTCCTGCATGAGTATGGTCGGAAACTTGGTATTGATGTGCTGGGACCAGCCCCTGCGCCACTTTCCATGCTGCGGGGCCGTAAGCGGTTCAACTGTTTGCTCAAGTCTGACGACTGGGCCAAGGTGCGGACACTCTACGGGCATATGGCATCGGTAAACCCAGATCAGAAATCCGTTCGTACCAGTCTTGACCTTGATCCTTTGACGACATTGTAAGTGGTCGACAAGGATGTGCATTTTCAGATATATTGCCTCATTATATGAGATAACAAGGTAGTCATCCTCATGAAAAGAATGAAAATACTGATGATCATGCTCGGCATGGTCGTGCTTTTGGGCGGAACGGCTCTGGCCCAGACATCCAAAGTGGGATTCGTCAATCCTCAGCGGATTATCAATGAATCAAAGATCGGTAGAGTTGCCCAAGAGGATCTGGCTCGGCTCGGTAGAGAGAAGGACAGGAGAGTCCGGGAGTCTTTGGCTGTTGTTGAGTCGCTGCAGGAAGGCCTCAAGGCTGAAACCATGTCCGTGACAGAGCAGCAATCCAAGGAAGAGGAAATGCGACTGGCCGTTCGTGATTATGAGCGTCTCGTAAAAAACAGCAATATGGAAATCCAGAGTGAAGAGCGGCGGCTTATTCAGTTCGTTATGCGACGTGCTGATTCCCTCCTGAGGGACATTGCTAGAGAAATGGGGTTTACCATGATTCTGACGGACCCGGAAATAGTTGGTTTTGTAGCTGATTCCATGGATATTACGGATCGTGTCATCCATGAACTCAATTCGATGATGGAACAGGGACGGAAGAATGCGAACTAAAGAGATTATTGCGGCGACCGTTGTCAGCCTACTTTTATTGACAGGGGTACAGGCTTTTGCTTTTGGTGAAATCCGTTACACGGACAGACCGTTGAACCTGCGTGATGGCCGTTCTCCCAAGGCTAAATGGATTGGTAATCTGTATCCGGGACAGGAAGTCAGAATCGATCATCTTCAGGACGGCTGGGTCGCAATATATGAGCCGAGCGCAACCAATGGCAGCGAAGCTGCTGCCATAGGCTTTTCCAATGTGAAATATCTCAAAAAGAAGCGTACACGCTATGAACCCAGGGAATTGGGCGAGTTGGTATATACGTATCGTGCTTTGAATGTTCGGGTTCAGCCGGATGTCAAAAGCAGAAAAGTAACGACACTCAAGGCCGGGACCCATGTGCGTATTGATTTTCCGGATGGTGAATGGGCTCGTGTCTTCTCGCAGGATGCGACTATTCGATCTCACTTGAATGGCATCGGATACAGTAGTGTCGCCTACTTCAAGCCAGCCACTGCGAAGTCGTTGGCCAAGACAGCAAAAGCGCAAAAGACCCAAACGGCAACGGTTGCCGATACTATACCTGTGGTGACTGAGCCCGATGAAGTTACTGATGGTCAGGTGACGGTGAGTGATAATGCTTCCAATAATTCGACTACGGCACCTCTTTCAGCTCCAAAACCTAAGTTTGTCACTGCAACATCGTTGATTAATATTCACGATGATCGAACAACCGGCTCTCCTTTGGCAAAGACTTTGAAACCAGGGGATACGGTTCAGGTCGGACTGACACAGCATGGCTGGTATGCAGTATTTGCTCAGAATGAGCTGGTTCTCGTGGAGGATCGGGCTATCGGTTATGCTTTGCAATCTATCGTGGATAAGGGCACACGGACCGCTTCTGACCAGTCGCGCGAACTCGCTCTGTCTGTTGGGCCTGCGTCGACTGCATCGACAAAGCCAACGTCCAAGGCTTCTCCCGCCCCTCGGCCGGAGGCGGTGGCAGCGTCGACTCCAAAGTCTTCCGGGAGTGGGCAAACGACAATGACTATTGATCGGAGTGGTTTTACCAAAACAAAAAAGCCTGACCCAACTCCTGACAAGACGGCCCACGGCTACAAATATCGTGTTCTTGAAAAGTCCGAGACCCGCCAGCTTGGTGAATCGTGGATTACTCTCAAGGTGTTTTTGTCTACCTCGAAGAAGCCGACACGTGATTCTATTAAGGATTTTGCGACGACCCTGTGGAAGGAAAATCGCCGAGTAACGAAGAATGTGGCTGTGCTGATATATCTTCCAGGCATGGACGTCGAGGATCTGGCATACGGGGTTATCAAATTCGACGACAAGGAACTGCTTGAAATATGGGTACGGGAAGCGACGCTGCTCGGCACCCGATTTCTTTAGAGCATACGCAGGATAGAATGCATCCGATTTTAAGATGGATTGGATGCACCTGCACTGTTGAAGTGCTGTTGACGAACAGGCTTTTGGTATTTCGTGTTACGCCAAATGAAAATACAATAAAATCGGGATGCTTTCTACGTTTTTTTTGGGGGTGAGAGAGTGTTTAATGTGTATATTAAATGGGCTAGCAGAGTCTTATGTTCTGTCTCGACAGGAGGCTGACTGTTGGCTTTTCATTTAAATAAAAAGTTCTTTTTGACAGTCGTAGCAATTCTTTTTGGCATGGCTCTTCTGTTCACACAAGAATCAAAAGCAGTCGATTGCCCTGAACTAACCGGGTATATAGGACAGCTCCCCCCTTTTAATTACCAGGACAAAACCGGCGAAATTCATGGAATTGCCGTGGATGCACTCCTTATAATTTCCGAGCGGGCAGGTTGTCCTATCCTGAAGAAAAAACTGGAATTCATTCCATTTCCTCGTGCTGTGCACGATGTGCAATACACCCCATCAAAGCTGGTTTTTGCGTTAGCTATGACCCCGGAACGAAGAGATAAGTATCAATGGGTCGGCCCCTTTGATTCTGTTTCTTCCGGTTTGATTGCCAAAAAAAGTCGGAAAATCCGTATAAAAAGCATCAAAGATTTGTCCAAGTACGTCGTCGGCACAATTCGAAACAGTGCGCCGGCGGATTTCTTACACAACACTCTTGGCAAAGGGTGTGGTCAAATTGTCTCCCTGCCCACCAATAGACAGCAATTTGAGATGCTTGAGCTGGAAAGAGTGGACCTTATCACCCAATCTTCTATCGCAGCACCTCGTATACTTGCAGAGCTGGGTATGGATTCTGACGAATATGAAATGGTCTATGTCCTACGTAATATCCAGCTTTATTACGCTTTTTCTAAAGATGTTGATCCTGTTCTTATCAAACGTTTCAACGAGGAACTGGTAAATCTTAAAAAGACATCGAAAAGTGGCAGTAGCGAATATGATTCAATCGTCAAGCGCTACGTTGGTGTCGGTGAGATGTCCATAGTGGAATGAAATGAGTTTGATGCAATAGCCTCGTGTGAGCATTGAGCTCTTGAGTTTTTCATTGATTCTGTTCCCCTTGAATGGAAGAACTTTTATAGCGTGTATACTTATTGTCGTGAGTTGCTTTTCAGCAGCTGCACAAGAAAAAGCCCTCGTCAGGATGTCCTGGCGAGGGCTTTTTCTTGTGCGAAGAGCGTTAAACCATTTCCTGCTCAAGAAAGAGGGGGATGGCTTTTTTTAATGTTGTTCGGAGAAGGGGCTTTTTCCGGGTTTCTGCTTGAGTGTCTCGTGGAATCAAATAGAGTCCATGGCAGCTCTGGCATTCCCAGTGGTTTTCATGCTGGTGCAGGTGTACTAGCAGGCCGTCGCGGTCATAGCACACTTGACAGAATGGTCCTTTTTTCTCTCCTTCATCCGTAAGCCAGTATTTTTGCCCGTCGAACTGGATTTTTTCAGCCAGATCGAGAACATCGGCTACTTCTGACAGTTGCTCCTTGAGCGCTTCATTCTCTTCGCAGACTGCCAGGAATTCATCCTGAAGACTCTTGAGAAGCACCGCCGCTTCATCAAGTTTACCCTGTTTGCATAGGTCAAGTGCGCGCTTGAAACCTGTAGCCTGAAACATGGTTGAGAACATGAGAAATTTCCCCTGTTTTTATTGTCGTTACGGCTGCTATATCGGCTGATGCTTACGAAAACTTTAGGCTTTTTATCGATATAGTAGTTTTTGACGAGAGGGGGTTTACAGGAGGAGGCAAAAGGCATACCCTTTTTGCAGCTAGGGGAGCCCCGTCACTGGGGCTGAGATGGACTGATTTGTCCTACCCTTTGAACCTGATGCGGTTAATCCCGCCGTAGGGAAGCTGGTTGCAACTGATATTCCGTCAGACCGCGCTTGCCCCTCTTGGGTGAGCGCTTTTTTTATGGCCGGGAATGCAAAGGAGATGCTCATGGTTGTCGTTCTCAATGGCAAGGAAGTGAATGTGACGGAGGGGATGACGATCCTCACTCTGCTCGAAAGCAAAGATGTTTCGCCGCAAGTTGTCGTGGTAGAGCGAAATGGTGACATTGTGCCCGGTGAAAACTTCGGTACCACTTCGCTCAATGATGGGGACCATTTGGAGGTTCTCCGTTTTGTGGGCGGGGGTTAGGAGAGAATCATGCGTGAAGATATATTTGAAATTGGTGGCGTGAAGCTGAAGAGCAGACTGTTCACCGGAACCGGAAAATATGGTGATGACTCGGTTATTCCCGACGTCTGCGAGGAATCGGGTTCGCAGGTCATCACTGTTGCCTTGCGGCGGATTGATCTGGAATCAACAACTGGCAATGTCATGGATTTCATTCCGAAACACATGCAGTTGCTGCCAAATACATCCGGTGCCCGCACCGCAGAAGAAGCTGTGCGTATCGCCCGGTTGGCACGTGCCATGGGGTGTGGAGACTGGATCAAGATCGAAGTCATCTCTGATAACAAGTATCTGTTGCCCGATGGTTATGAAACGGCAAAGGCCACGGAAATTCTTGCCAAGGAAGGCTTCGTGGTCTTCCCTTATGTTAACGCAGACCTGTATGTAGCCCAGAGCCTGGTGAATGCCGGTGCCGCTGCCGTTATGCCTTTGGGGGCGCCGATTGGCACCAATCGTGGGCTGAAGACCCGAGAAATGGTTCGTATTCTGATTGAGGAAATCGACCTTCCCATTATTGTTGATGCAGGTATCGGTCGTCCTTCAGAGGCGTGTGAAGCCATGGAAATGGGTGCGGATGCCTGCTTAGTTAACACGGCTATTGCCACGGCATCAGATCCTCGCATGATGGCAAAAGCTTTTGGTCGTGCAGTCAAGGCAGGGCGTGAAGCCTATCTGTCCGGGCCGGGGGCTACGAAATTACATGCTGATGCTTCATCCCCACTGACGGGTTTCCTGGGCGGTGAGTAACGTGAGCTTCTATCCCGTGCTGGCAGAGTATACGACTGCCTCCCTTAAAGAACGGTTTCTGGCTGTTACATCGGATGATGTTTGTCGGTCACTGAAAAAAATGACCCCGACAGCAGAAGACTTTCTCAACTTCATGAGTCCTGCCGCCGTGCCCTTCCTTGAAGAAATGGCGCAAAAGGCAAGTCGGTTGACCGCTCAAAACTTCGGGCGAGCCATACAGCTGTTCACGCCCTTGTATTTGTCCAATTATTGCTCCAATCACTGTGTTTATTGCGGTTTTAACTGCAAGAACAATATCCCTCGCGATCAACTGACTTTGGAACAGTTGGAAGTGGAGGCCAAGGCCATTGCTGATACAGGGCTCAAGCATTTGCTTATTCTCACAGGTGAAGCTCCGGCCAAGGCCGGTGTGGATTACCTTGAAGAATGCATGGGAGTGCTCCGGAACTATTTCCCTTCTGTGTCTATTGAGGTCTTTGCCATGGATCGGGACGAGTATGCCCGTATGGTTGCTGCCGGGGCTGATGGATTGACCATGTTTCAAGAGACATACAATGAAGAATTGTACTCCACGCTGCATCCCAAAGGTCCGAAAAAAGACTACAGATACAGGTTGGATGCCCCGGAGCGGGGCTGTCAGGCCGGAATGCGTGTCGTCACCATTGGCGCGTTGCTTGGTCTGGGAGACTGGCATCTGGATGCTTTTTTCACAGGGTTGCATGCGGCGTATCTGATGCACAAATATCCCGAGGTGGATATTTCCGTATCTCCGCCGAGGATGCGGCCTCATGCGGGTGAATATCAGCCTGCATCGATTGCTGATGACAGGGATCTGGTGCAGTACATGCTCGCTTTGCGACTGTTTCTGCCGCGTCTTGGCATCACCGTTTCAACCCGTGAATCCGCTGAATTCCGTGAGAATATCCTGCCGCTTGGCGTGACCAAAATGTCTGCCGGCGTCACTACTGCTGTGGGCGGACATACGCAGGATAACGAGCAGGTCGGACAGTTTGAAATAGCCGATACCCGGAGTGTGGATGAAATGTGTGAGATGCTGCGCCGGTGTGGGTACCAGCCGATCTTTAAAGACTGGGAACCCATTGAGTTGCAGGTAAAGGCTCACGCATGAATCGGACTGAACAAGGTATAGCCGCCTATCTGGGTGAAGACCGTCTGGCCTTTTTGCAGACGGTCTCCGTGGGCATAGCCGGGGCAGGAGGGCTTGGGTCCAATTGTGCCGTGCATCTGGTGCGTTCCGGGTTCAAACGGTTTGTGCTGGTTGATTTCGATAAAGTCGAGCCTTCCAATCTCAACCGTCAAGCGTACATGGCGCAGCAGGTGGGTGAATACAAGGTGGAAGCCCTGGCTGCCAACATGCTTGCCATCAATCCTGATCTTGACCTGGAGTCGTGCATCGGCAGGGTGACAGGCGAGGATATGGCGGAACTGTTTGCTGAATGTGATGTGGTGGTCGAAGCCTTTGATGATCCGGAAGCCAAAAAGGCTTTGGTGGAAACCATGCTCCCCAAAGGTGTTCTTGTCGTGGCAGCTTCAGGGATGGGCGGCACAGGGAACAGTGATGCCATGATTACGCGCAAGGTGCGCGATAACTTCTACCTCATCGGCGACGGAGTGACTGAGTGTACGGATGAAAATCCGCCTTTGTCTCCGCGAGTGGGGATTGCCGCCGCCAAGCAGGCGGATGTGGTACTCAGTCACTTCCTGAATCAATACGATGTTGAAGGAGGGAAGTGATGATGCGGAAAATAACGCGGCATAACATTCTTGATACGGACATATATTGCCTGACCGGCGAGAAATTCTCGTTGGGGCGGTCCAATATTGATGTGGTACGGGAGATGCTGGACAGCGGGATCAAGCTGGTCCAGTACCGCGAAAAGGAAAAGAAGATGGGTGCCAAGTATGAGGAATGTCTTGTTATTCGAGACATGACTCGTCAGGCTGGAGCCGCGTTTATCGTTAATGATGATATCGAACTGGCCCGATTGGTTGGTGCGGACGGCGTTCATATCGGGCAGGAGGATCTGCCTGTGGAAGCCGTGCGGCGACTGGTGGGAGATGAGATGGCTATTGGACTTTCCACCCACAGTCCGGCGGAAGCACGTGATGCAGTCAAACGCGGTGCTGATTACATTGGTGTCGGGCCTATTTTCAAGACGTACACCAAGGAAGATGTCGTTGACCCTGTGGGGTTCGAATATCTTGAATATGTCGTCAATAATGTGGATATCCCGTTCGTAGCTATCGGCGGCATCAAGGAACATAACATCGGCGAAGTGATCCGGCGTGGCGCATCCTGCGTGGCATTGGTGACTGAAATTGTCGGTGAAGAAAATATAAATGGAAAAATCAACGCGCTTCGTCATGAGATTGAAGCGGCGAAGGAGTAATCATGGCCTCATATACAACTCAGATGGACGCTGCCCGTAAAGGTATCGTCACCCCCCAGATGGAAACCGTGGCTCGTAAGGAAAATATCCGCATCGAGGACCTCATGGAGCGTATGGCCAGGGGAACTGTTATTATCCCGGCTAACAAGAATCACACCAATCTGGATGCCGAAGCTGTCGGCGAAGGAATGCGTATCAAAATCAACGTCAACCTGGGTATTTCAAAGGATTGTAGTGACGTTGACCCGGAACTTGCTAAGGTTCAGGCCGCTTTGGATCTTAAAGCTGAAGCGATCATGGATCTGTCCTGTTACGGCAAGACCCAGGAATTTCGTCAGAAACTGGTGAAGATGTCTCCCGCAATGGTCGGCACTGTACCCATCTATGACGCAGTGGGTTTTTATGACAAGAACTTGCAGGACATCACTGTCGATGAGTTTTTTGAGGTTGTGCAGCGACATGTTGAAGACGGCGTTGATTTTTTGACCATTCACTGCGGATTGAACAAACATACCGCTGAAAAGGTCAAGAGTGCCAAGCGCTTGACAAATATAGTGTCGCGCGGCGGTTCCTTGCTGTTTACATGGATGGAGATCAACAATGCCGAGAATCCGTTCTATGAGCATTTTGATCGCCTGCTCGACATTTGCGAAGAGTACGACGTTACCTTGAGCCTCGGTGACGGCTGTCGACCCGGTTGTCTGCACGACGCCACTGACGCCTGTCAGGTAGAAGAGCTCATCACTCTGGGAGAGCTGACCAAGCGCGCCTGGGAACGTAATGTTCAGGTCATGATCGAAGGTCCAGGCCACATGGCCATGGGTGAGATTGCCGGCAACATGATGATGGAAAAGAGGCTGTGTCATGGTGCTCCATTTTACGTGCTCGGTCCTATCGTGACGGATGTTGCTCCCGGGTACGACCATATTACCTCTGCCATTGGCGGTGCCATTGCGGGGATGTCGGGTGCAGACTTCCTGTGTTACGTTACACCGGCTGAACATCTGCGTCTGCCCACTCTCGAAGACATGAAAGAGGGTATCATCGCAACCCGTATTGCTGCCCATGCCGCCGATATCGCCAAGGGATACCCTGGCGCACGTGATTGGGATGATAAAATGTCAAAGGCTCGCGCCGCTCTTGACTGGGAAGGTATGTTCAATATCGCCATGGATCCGGTGCGTCCTCGTGAATTCCGTGAATCTTCCAAGCCTGAACATGAGGACTCCTGCTCCATGTGCGGCAAGATGTGCGCGGTACGCAATATGAATCGCGTACTGGAAGGCAAGGACATTCAGCTGGACGACTAGGACCGGTATATAAAAAAATGAAGACCCCGGAGGCGCTGTCCTTCGGGGTCTTTTTGTTATTTAGGCTTGTGTCCGTAAACGATGTATATCGGGTCGCTAATGCCTTTGGTCTTTTGGAAAAGCGGGTCGTCCTCCTGTCGCCAGTCATTGCGGAAGGAAAGGGTTCCTGCCTCATTGTCGAGGTTGGTGAATCGCAGGTATTCCAACACCAGTCCCATACGCTCGAATTCATGGAGTTCTGTCCACCCCTGAATGACATTCGACTCATCAAATGTGTTTGAGAATCCGATGATAATGGGAGCCCCCGCTTCCAAAAAATGGCTGACATACCTGATGATATCCACGGGGCGATGCATGTATTCGACTGAAAAGCTGCATACCGCCGCATCGAATTTCCCCTGCGGTCGTTCTGTGCCCATGGAGAAGTCAAGGACGCGCATATTCGGTTTGATAAACCTGGAGTATGCTTTTTCGAGGTTCTTTTTTGCAGTGGCGTCCACGGCCGGTGGAGCGAACAGGGCTTCTCCAGAATCTTTTCGGTCAAAGAACGCGGAATGGAAGAAATCTGTGGGGTTGTCGTCATACATGGTCTGCATGCCTGGGCCCCAGTCGCATAGTATTTCGCGCCAGTGGGAAAGAGACCCGTATGTGCCGGTTTCCCGTTCTTCCATATATTGAATGGTGGCGGTGATCGCGACAGGAATCTGCGCCAAAGGGTGATTGCGGTCTGCGGTAAAAGTATCCTCCTCCAGTTCGATCAGGCGAAAAGGAGTGAGGGTATCCGGATAGACATCAAGTAAACCGTTGATATGCCCCTGTGGGTAGAACCGCCCTTTACGGGGGATAATGGGATTGCCTTGGACGGTTTTAGGCCGCATGCGTCCTATATCAATAGTCTGGACCAGGCTTTTTCTGTGGCGGGGAATGCACATGCGTGGTTCGTAGGAAAGCGTTACCGACTCTCCGGCTTGTTTCCCTTCCAATGCTTCACGCATTCCGCGTGGAAACACATCGTTAACGGGATTAAATTTCCGCCCAAGAAACCATTCCTCGTGGAGAATACCATTTGATTCCCAACGGACAGTGAATTCCAGAGCGCCTATAACTGTGTCTGTGAATGTGATCATGATTATGAACGTCCGACAATGGTTGAAGAAATATACATATAATAAGTTTCAACAGGGACAAAGGCAAATGCGAAAATATTTTTGATGATTTTATTTGGTTTTATTTTTGCATAAAAATCAAATGATTGTCAGTTTGACGTCGGTGAATACGTCGGGGGGGTACATGTGAAGCGCTTTTATTTTTCAACATAAGGCTGTTGAAAAGTTTTTTTAACAATCTTAAAATCCGTTAGCCGAGTGCTGTCGTCGATGAACCCTTTGCGGTGAGTTTATTCATTGGTCTTGAGTTGTCCACAATATAAATACTTGAGTTATAAGTTTTTATTTATTTGACGAAAAAGATCAATTCCGGTTATTTTGAGTTAAGCAGTATGGAATGAACGGTTTAAGATTTTTTCTATAAATGCTCTAGGAGGATCTTATGGCGGACAAGATCGGTTCCACATCAACTCTCGAAGTTTCTCTGCCTAAAGCAGGAGAGGTTGTCGAGTATCAGGTTTCTTCTGAAGTGCCTGTCAAATTCAACTTCTTTGTTTCCGAAGTCGTTTTTTCCTGTAACGGTAATGACCTTGTTTTTACCGGCGATAGCGGAGGGGCCGTTGTCATAAAGAATTATCTGACGCTGGCCCAGGAAGATGCCCTCCCTCCGTTTGAGTTGAAGGGTGGAGAAGAGGTGCCGGGGAATATCTATCTTTTTGCCTTCAATGACACAGGGAATTCCATTGAGACAGCTGCTGGCAGCGATATGGACAACTCCATGACAAGTGATGAAGAGGGTGGCACCATTTCACCGAGTGAATGGCTTGAACCGCTCATGGTGCCCGACGGTGCCGACGACTCTTCTTCCCTGCTTAATATTCTGACTCCAGAGCAGCTTTTTTCCAGTGACAATCTGAGCACTTTTGGTGACGAAGTGTATGCTGTCAGCCTTTTTAGTGCGACTTCACTCCCAGTAGATCATGGATTGTCCCTGGGTTCTCTCTCGGATGGATATGATTCTGTCATTGATACCATTCAACATATCATTGATTCGCCAGAGTACATTTAACCCCCGGTTTCATAGACTGAAATTTCAGGTCCAATCTTGCGATTGGACCTTTTTTTATTTCTATTATGGATGTAGTTGAATATAGCCTTTCGATTTCGATGTGTTGATTTTCTTGATGTTACATTAATTTGTAGTGTATTGAGTTTCGTGTTTAATCCTGAAAATTGAAATTTAGGTTGGTTTTACGAAATCAATGTTCCAAGTCTCAACCATTTTTCATCATTGATCTCTTTATCTATTTGCGGACGTGTATCGGGTAATGTGATTTCAGATTCGGCAGAGGGTTATGGCAATTAAGGAAAATATGCTGGGCGTCAAAGAAATTGATTGCTCGGATGGTATAAGTACTGAAGATTACAATCAGATAGATCCAAACATTCTGGATTGTTTTCCTCGTCAGGAATATCCTGTGAATCTCTTTCATTGGAAAGAGGATATTCGAGTGCTGTCGCCTTTGTATGTTGTAGGGCGGAGTGTTGACAGGCATTTACGAGTGAAAGTTCGTGATTTGAGTGAAAAGGGGCTGCTCTTTTTTTCCCGTAATCAAATCGAACAGTACACTGACTGTGTGGCGTGCAACCTTGATACGGCACTGGATGACCCGAATCTGACGTGGGAAGAGAAAGCCGGTTTGTTCATTCATGAATTGAATCGGAGGCAGGTTGCACTGTATGCTCATTTGTTGGGAGCCCACCTCGCGGATTTGCAGCGGGCTGTTGAAGCTCTTTGCGCATATCTGATTCAGAATCCACAACGAATTGCCCAATTGGTCAGGGACGTGCACGCAGATCTTTCTGTTGAGCGACGCCGGATTAATGCTTCAATTCTTGCGCTGGCCATATATGTCGAATTGAACAAGGGAGACATCACGCTTGAAACGCTGGAAGTCGTGGCTTTGGGGTTTTTACTTTACGACATCGGAATGTCGCGGCTTTCGCCCTTGATGCTCAGCAAGCCACAACAGCTTACCACCTCCGAAAGACGTACCATGCGTGAACATCCTAATGCTGGAGTGGAACTTCTTGGTAAGTTGAATCTTACCCGGGCGGAGATTGTCGAGCCTGTCATTCAGCACCATGAAAGACTTAACGGTACCGGGTATCCCAATAAGTTGAAGGGAGAAAATATCGGGCAGTTAGGGCGAATTGCGGCAGTGGCTGATTCCTACTGTGCCATGATTACGGATTGTGCCTATCGTTCGTGTATTTCTCCTATCAATGCTGCTGCTGAACTCGTCACAAACGAACGGAAATACGATCAAGTCATTTGCCGTACGCTTGTCAGGTTCTTGCAGACAGTTCAGAAGTAGGCTGTCGAAGTCTCCTGTTTTTTTGAGCGGTCTACAAAAAACGGCAAAAGCCATCATATCCATCTGGATATGATGGCTTTTGCCGTTGATCTCAGAGAAAGTCGCGCTCCTCTATAAAGCGAACCGGTTACAGGCGGTTCCTTCAAATATAAAGGTCATTCTGTTTTAAAAAGGAACATCACAGTGAACAATGCGCTTGCAATAATCTATGCCTATCGGGTTCAATTGGAGTGTCTCGACGTTTTCTCGTCGACTTGCCAGCGATGTCTCTTGGACAAAATTGGGCATTGTGTCCAAGCTCGTGAGACAATGGTTGAGCACATCGCTTCGCGTTTTGCCGCTGCATACGTGGTGTTCCATATTGTCTTCCACATGCCGTGAGTGGAGCATGAGGGCGTGGGTAATGCAGGGCTGATACTCATTTACTTCATGTTCTTGAAGTCGAAGGCTGCATTGATCGAGCGCTGTGCATGTCTTCTCTGACCGTGGGTGTGCAAAACTCCATGGGGTTAGACGGCGACTGAGTTGCGGTGGCAACATATGTGTGTTGTACCCATTTTCTTGTGCGCTTTCGGCCCAGGTTTCAGGGTAGATTTGGAAAATGATTGGCCAGACAAGACTATAGGGGAATTCCCAGAAATCATGTGAATATCCAATTCGACTGTGGTTGAAGAAAATGCCGTCAGGAGAGAGCTTCCTGAAAATATCGTTGGCACTGTTGCGCTGATTTTTGGCATAAGCCAAGGCATTAATGCTGATCAAAAGGTCTATTGACCCTTCATCGAAGAGCAAAGGGGACGATATGTCATGCTTGAGGAACTTCAGGTTCGGTGCAGTGAAGGAATTAATAGCTACTTCAAGTGCGGAATCTGACAACTCAAGTCCAAACACTTGGGCGTCAGGATATTCTTTTGCCAAACCATACGTCGTTTTCCCAAGGCCGCAGCCCAGGTCGACAATGACTTCTGGAGAGCGTTGAAGATGAGGGGCTGTAAATTTTGTAACAAGGTGCTCGAAACTGTTCGTGTTCGCCTTGAATTTTTGGTTCCAGTCAGATGGTTGTGTCTCCTTGAATATTTCCTTTTTTTGACTCCAGTCATTCTCATTATAATTCTTTGTATTGCGAGGGATTGTAACATGGTATTCGCCAACCACAGGAGTTTGAGGGACTGTGTTCGTCAGTGACTGGAAAGGGACAGGAGTAATGTCACCTTTCGTGGCGACGAGATGTTGATCCAGTAAATTGACGAATGTATCCTTGTCCCCACCCAGGAATATCCAATCAACATCTTCCAAATAATAGAGTGGCTGACGGAATTCTCCACGGAGAAGGGTGGTTATGAATGGATACGCAAAAGGTGTTCTTGTGGTTGTATCCACTCCTTCAAATGACAGGAGGACGCATTGGAGCGAAGTAAGGTCAACTTCCCTACAAGGTTTGGCTTTTCGGATTGGAAGGTTGGCAGTTTTGATTTTAAGAAGCAGTTCAGCATATTCTTCGACAGGAATAAAAATTGTTGTAGTCATGGTACACCATAGGAGTAGGAATGAGCGATAAATCAGATCCGGTTCAGAAAGAATCTTTTCCCCTAGTTTTTTTGGCGTTCCCTTGCGAAAAAAATGCCAAAAAAGAGACTGTATTTTGGGTCTCTCCTGGTGGCATCTCTCATTTGTACGATGATATCTGTTCAAATTATGGGCATGGGTAATATAAAACTGTCACACATATTATGATGTAACAGTTTGATTTATAATGTAATATTCGTTTAGTCCAAACTTCGACTTTCGGAGCCTGATTCCTGACTAAATTCAATTCATCATATTTATATAGTACGGCATCGCGTTGGGTAAAAATTGCCGTAAGAAAAAAACTGTAAAGTGGTTTTTGATTGGCCTGTAATATCTCATGGCGAATTAATGACGTTGCCTTTCGCACATGCCACTCCGCTTTAGTTCAGAGTTTTGATTCGACCTTGTATCTTTTCCATGAGTTTGTTGAGTTCTGGGGAATCGTCTGTGTAGATCTGTCTGCTGTGTTCATACTGCCTGTTGATGACGCCTATTTGCATGGTGAGATTTGCTTCCTTTGTCACCCAGAGTGCTTCTTTCTGCGCAGGGGACAACAAATTGGTAGTTATATCGTCTTCTCGTAATTGTGCTTTTTGTAATAAGGCAGCATACTTTTCTTTTTGCTTTCTGTTGAAATCAAGGTCTTCTTCGAGTTGTCGTTTCAGTCGCTTCACCTCACTCAGCTGATGCGTCCAGAAATCTTTACCTTGGATTGCTTCGCGAGTCTGGTTGGAGATGTCGTTGAGTATCAAGTCTTCTGAAACAACAATCATGTTGGGGTTTGAAAAAGAAAGATACACGATAAATGAGAGAACAAGTATTGCGGGAATGATTAATATGCGCATATTGGCCGCCAGAGTTGTTTGTTTGATGCCGCAGAAAAGGAAATTGTTTTCGTTTGAATAAGGGGGAAGGGATCTTGCCTCTATAGTATTCCTTTGGCTTCAGTCAGTCCATCTGTTTACGATGTTTACTGGTGGCTTGGGATACGCTTTTGCTCAGAATGAAGAGTTGTGAGTTGTTTTATGAGATGCATACGCCATCTCAAGGATGTGTGCGTTTTTTTCAAGGAGGCTTGGGAGAAAACTGCCGGGTAGGTATCTAGCGGAAAAGAATGAAAAAGCGGTTACATCCATTCAGATGTAACCGCTTGATTTCCTTGGTAGCGGGGGCAGGATTTGAACCTACGACCTTCGGGTTATGAGCCCGACGAGCTACCGTACTGCTCCACCCCGCGACACGTGAGAAAGACGTTCTAGGTGTATCGCAACCTTTTGTCAACACTTAAAAGAAAAAACGGTTACATCCATTTAGATGTAACCGTTTGATTTCTTTGGTAGCGGGGGCAGGATTTGAACCTACGACCTTCGGGTTATGAGCCCGACGAGCTACCGTACTGCTCCACCCCGCGACACGTGAGAAAGAGGTTCTAGGTTGATGGTGTGTTTTTGTCAACACCTATTTTCTGTTAATTAAATAAAAGGACGAAAACTCGAGAAAAGTCGTTGGCAGGCGGTGAAATGCACAGCAAAAAGTTTACAAGCGGCTTCGAATTCCGTACATCATCACCCTATGAACAATACAGAAAAATTTTCGGTTGTCCTGCCGGTTTTCAATGAGCAAGACAACCTGCAATCCCTCTTTGCAGAGATACGAGCGGCGGCTGACGCCACTGGGCGGCCTTGGGAAGCCATATTTGTCGATGATTGCAGTACCGACAGCAGCCTTTCCATTATAAGGAAGCTTGCTGACGATTTTGCTGAAGTCCGTTATGTGGCGTTTGCAGAAAATCGTGGGCAGTCCGCCGCTTTCTGTGCAGGGTTTGATGCTGTTGAGTCTGATATCGTGGTGACTATGGATGCTGACCTGCAAAACGATCCGGCTGATATTCCCAATATGCTGGCCGCGTTCGGCGACGAGTGCGAGATGGTCATCGGCTGGCGCGCCAAACGGAAAGATACCTTTATCAAGCGGATATCCTCAAAGATCGCTAACGCCATCCGTGATGGCATCATGGATGACGGTGTGCATGATACAGGGTGTTCTCTCAAGGTCATGCGTACCGATTTTCTTCTCAAATTGCCCCGATTTAAGAACATGCATCGATATTTTCCTATCTTAATGAAGATGCAGGGAGTCCGTATCAGAGAAGTGAAGGTTAATCATCGGGAACGGGCAGCAGGGGTGTCAAAATATGGGACGCTGGACCGGGCTATGGCGGGTATTTATGATTTGATCGGTGTCAAGTGGCTTATCAATCGCCATTTTAATTACACGGTTAAAGAGAAGAAATAATCTATGCAACTGCCTGCCTATTGGTGGCTCCTGGCCCTTGTTGTCTTTGTGCAAGGGGGCTTTTTCGTTCGAATCAGTGTTTTACGAATGCAGCGGAAAAGAGTACACCCCTTGTCGCTTCCGGCTGCGGGAATACTTGGAGCATCCTGTGTGGCGGGTTTGATTTACGGCATAGTGCAACGTGACCCATTGTTCTGTCTCGGCCAGATCTGCTTGCTGATCATTTATTATTTGCTACAACGACAAGGCAATGACCAAAGAAAACACTAATTCTACCATGAAAAGCATGAAATCCTTGATAAAGGGATTGGTGATGCTGGCCGGACTCGGGCTGGCTGTATATCTCTCTCGGGCCATCGGTCTGGGCGATATGCTTTCAAATACACAATGGTTCAACGATCACATTCTTGGTAACGGGCCACTTTCCATCATCATTTTTCTTGGTGTTGGCGCGGCCTTTACAGCTGTGGGGCTCCCTCGTCAGCTCATTGGTTTTCTTGGCGGTTTTGCCTTTGGCGCCTTGAGCGGTACATTGCTGGCTACGGTTGGATCCGGGTTGGGGTGTGCCATTGCGGCAGTGTATGCACGGATGGGGGGTCGTGATCTGGTTCAGCGAAAACTGGGCCATCGTGTGGGAAAGGTTAATCAGTTCCTGCAACACGAGCCGTTTAACACCGCACTTGCCATCCGCCTGTTTCCACTGGGCAGCAATCTGATCACCAATCTAGCTGCAGGTGTCAGCTCAATTCCTCTTATGCCGTTTATTCTTGGCTCCACTCTGGGGTATATTCCACAGAATTTTATTTTTGCGTTGTTTGGGTCTGGTATGAATAGAGAGTCCGCTATGGGCGTAGCCCTGTCCGTGGGGATGAGCATTGTACTCTTTGCGGTATCTGGATGGTTGGGAATTCGTGTCTACAGCCGGTACAGGAGAGACGCCAAACCTCTGGTTGAATCAGAAGATTAAGACGGATCGGGCGGCATGTATCGTCGCTTAAGCTCTTTCCAAAGCAACCAGACAATCCCGGCGACAATGACTCCAGTGAGCCATCCAGCCAGGACGTCCGTCGGGTAATGCTTGCCGAGATATACCCGGGAATACCCCACTGCGAGCGGAAGGAATAGTGGCCATTTCTTGAGTGAAGGCCACAGAAGCAAGGAGAGCAGGGCGAGACTCATGGTGTTGGCACAATGGGCTGACGGATAGGATGTGCCGCGTTCCTTGGTCTGGACAAAATTTGAAGGACGGTTACGCCATTCTCCGTCCTCAACATAATATGTTCCGGCAATGGCGTTGAGGGGGCGGACTCGGTGAACTTCATCTTTGATGATTTTTGTAGAGAAGTCTGCCAGTCCCATTCCGGCGAAAAGAATAAGAAAGTATATGATCTGCTTCTTGCCTCCCTTGGATATGGCCCAGGCAAGAGCAATGCCCAGCAGAGCCAATAATGCAGGCATGGATGAGAGGATGGGCATGATGGTATCGAATAAACCAAGCCGCCAATGCTGGTTTATGAGAAGAAAAAGGTTGAGATCAACGGGCAGAGTGGAAAAAAACATGATGCTCCTGTTGCGTTTTTTTGAATGCATAGCCTGCTTTGCCTCACGGGGCAATCGTGCGGGGATTCACCCAGTCGAAAATCGGATAAAAATATTTTTATGACAAACACCGTGAATACAGCGCGATTAGCCGTAACCATGCCTAAATTGAGCCGCTATGGCGGGGCAGAAGCCTTTGCCTGGCGATTGAGCGAGGCCTTGGCACAACGAGGGCATGACGTCGACTTTATCTGTGCACGATGTGACGGAGAGCCGCCGGATGGGGTTACCCCCGTTGAGTTGGGGCGATTTGGCGTGTTCCGGTTCATCAAGGTGCTTTGGTTTGCCTATGCTTCAGATAAGGCCGTTAAAAAAGGCAACTATGACCTCGTGTTCGGGATGGGAAAGACAATCCGTCAGGATATTCTGCGCATAGGCGGCGGACCGCAGTCCAAGTTTTGGGAACTTTCACAAAAAGCATGGCCCATGGGTATTGCTCGGTCTTTTAAAATGTTGCGTCGAAGATGTTCGCCAGCCAATTGGGCTATTCATTATCTTGACAAGGTTCGTATGCAGCGGACTCCGAGTATTGTGGCCGTGTCTCACCTTGTGCGGGATTGGATCGTTGAGTCGCATCCACATTTGAATGCGGCAGATATTGACGTTGTTTATAACCGACCTGATCTATCCCGTTTTTCGCAGGTGGGCGAGCAGGAACGACTTCGGCTTCGGGCTGGTTGCGGAATCAGGGATGATCAGGTGGTCATTGCCACCGCGGCCACTAATTTTGCGCTCAAGGGTATCCGCTATCTTGTGGACATGCTGGCACGGCTTCCAGAAAGGTTTGTTCTTCATGTGGCGGGAGGAAGAAAACCCGATAAATATATACGTCAGGCCAAAGCTCTTGGTGTGGAACACCGGGTCCGGTTTTTAGGGCGTGTAGATGACATGCCCGCTTTTTATCGTGCTGCGGATATATTCATTTTGGCGACTTTTTATGATGCATGTTCCAATGCTGTGCTTGAAGCCATGGCTTGCGGGTGCCGCTCTTTGTCCAGTAGGCTGAATGGTAGTGCCTATTTTCTGCCGGAAAAATGGATTTTCCCTGATCCGGCTGATGCCCCGGCCATGGCTGAGCTTGTCCTGCAAGTGGCCGGTGAGGATCGGCCAGACCCTCTGGATTGGCCAGAGGACGTGGTATCCGGGTTGGAGCCGTTTATTGAAATGATAGAAAAGCGTTTGGTCGGAAAATAAATTGAGGCAAAAGCATAAAAAAAGACCGGAGTGTTTGCTCCGGCCTTTTTTTTATAGCGATTTGAGATGATTGTCGAAGTATTCGATGGTCTTTATCAACCCGGACCTGAGGTCTATTTGTGGTTCCCATCCAGTGGCCTTTTGGGCCAGGCTGATGTCGGGACGCCGTTGCATGGGGTCGTCCATGGGCAGGGGGTTGAATATGATTTTGGATTTTGATCCAGTCATTTCAATGACTGTTTCGGCTAGCTCAAGAATAGTGAATTCGCCAGGATTGCCCAGGTTCATGGGGCCGGTGAAATCGTCTGGAGTGTCTTTCATAAAGCGAATGATGCCTTCCACCAGATCGTCTACATAGCAAAAGCTGCGGGTTTGCTGACCATCGCCGTATACGGTGATATGTTCACCGCGGAGTGCCTGGACTACGAAGTTGGAGACAACGCGACCATCGTTCATGGTCATTCGGGGACCATATGTATTGAAAATGCGTCCGACCTTGATGCGCAGTCCATGCTGTCGATTGTAATCGAAAAAGAGTGTCTCGGCACACCGTTTGCCTTCATCATAGCAGGAACGAATGCCATTAGGGTTGACGTTCCCCCAGTAACTCTCAGGCTGTGGATGGATTTTGGGGTCGCCGTAAACTTCACTGGTCGACGCCTGGAAAATTTTTGCTTTAACTCTTTTTGCCAACCCAAGCATATTGATGGCGCCGTGAACACTCGTTTTGGTGGTCTGCACTGGGTCAAATTGGTAATGAATGGGAGATGCCGGGCAGGCAAGATTGTATATTTCATCGACTTCCACATAGAGAGGGAAGGTTACATCGTGCCGGATTATTTCAAAATACGGGTTGTCGAGCAGGTGTAGGACATTGGCTTTACTGCCTGTGAAAAAATTGTCTAGACAGAGAACTTCGTGGTCCATTTCTAGCAGGCGCTCGCAGATGTGCGAGCCAAGAAATCCTGAACCACCAGTGACGAGTACACGTTTTTTTTTCATGCGCGTTGGGTACAATGACGCGCTTCATTCGTCAATGGGGGTATGCTGGTAATTGCATATTTATGCCTACTATTTTTGCAAGGAGTAAAAAAATAGTGCAAACAGTTGACGCGACATCAAGCGGCGTGTGAAAAAACGTCCCTAAGGTAAAATCTTACGACAGGTAATAATAATGAACGTAAATGTTGTCGAATGTCTGGGTGGTTTACAGAGAGCCAAAGGCCTGATCGTTGTCATTGATGTCTTTCGATCAAGTACGGTCGGGTGTTTCGTCGTGAATAGCGGTGTACTGGACTACTTTGCCACTGACAGTTTTGAGTTGGCCCGTGAGATCGCTGCTGCCCGTAACGGTAAGGTCATCGGGGAACAAGACAACATACCTGTGGCTGATTTCGATTATGGGAATTCTCCAACCTTGATTGAAAACATGGATATTTCGTCAGAGACCCTGGTGCACTCCACTAATGCAGGAACACGGGGAATTGTGGCTGCATGTGATTTAGGGGATGAGGTTATTGTAGGCTCATTTGTCAATGCTGATGCCGTCGTGAAGTATATACGCAGTCGGGAACCGGAATTGGTAACCTTGGTGGCCATGGGGACAGGCGGAACCATGCGGGCTCAGGAAGACATGATGTGTGCCATGTA